>SVIS01000024.1 GCA_015069385.1 Clostridiales bacterium | reverse complement strand
TGTATTAAATGTTACCTCTTCTGCTGCTCCACTTGTTTGTCCACTTACTTCTGCGTATACATTAGTTGCTGTAAACCCTATTGTGCCGGTGGCGGTTAAACTTGCTTGTTTTGCTGCGTATATGCCTATTGCCATGGCACACAAGCACAAGCATATTGTTGCTACATTTATTAGCCATTTAAAATTCTTTTTCATTTTACTCTCCTTTTTAATGATATATTTGTATTCTACCCCCCCCCAGCCGATTGTCAACTAATTTTTAGTAGTTTTTCAAAAAAATTATGTGTTATTTTAATTGCAAAAAAATGCACTAATAAAAGTGCATTTTAGAGTTTATTTAATTTTATTTTAATCTATTTTTTCAATTTTTAAAAGATTGGTGTTTGTCATGCTGGCAGTTCCACCAGTAATTATTATATTTTCACCCTTTTTTAAGCCATACTCTTTTTGAGCAAGTGATTTAGCGTTATTAAATAAGTTATTTAATGAACCATAATCTTTTACAAAAATAGGCTTTACACCAAAATATAACGAAAGTTTATAATACATATCTTTATTTGTAACAAGCCCCAAAACATCGCAAGGAGAATGAAAACGTGAAACTTGTTTAATAGTTCTACCTGTTTTAGAACATGCAACAATAACACGTGAATTTGTATCAATTCCAAGACGCACGCAAGCACGAGAAATTGCATCTAAATTGTTGCAAGATTTTACTTCCATTTGTTCAAAACGATTTGCATATTTAATATTTTTTTCAGTTTCTTCGGCTACTTTTGACATAGTTTCTACTGCCTTTACTGGATATAAGCCGGCTGCGGTTTCGCCAGAAAGCATTATTGCACTAGAGCCATCATAAATTGCATTTGCAACGTCTGAAACTTCTGCCCTTGTTGGGCGAGGGCTTTTTATCATTGATTCTAACATTTCGGTAGCGGTTATTACAAGTTTACCGGCTTTAATACATTTTTTAATTAAGAGTTTTTGTACAAATGGTAATTTTTCTTGAGCAATTTCTACACCCAAATCACCACGAGCTACCATTAAGCCCTCACAACATTCTAAAATTTCATCAACGTTATCAATGCCACTTTGATTTTCAATTTTTGCAATAAGTTCAATATTTTGACCACCATTTTTATTTAAAAAATTTCTTACATCTTTTATATTTTGCGCACGAGAAACAAATGAACAAGCAATATAATCTACCCCTGCCTTTATGCCAAGTAATAAATCATGTTTATCTTGCTCAGACAAATATTTACTATTTAATTCTTTTTTAGGAAAATTCATGCTTTTGTTATTAGAGAGTTCACCACCTACAACAACTTTGCATTTAACATCGGTTTTAGATATTTGTTTAACTTCGAAAACAAGCAAACCATTATTTAATAAAATTTTATCACCTTCAATTAAATCTTTAGTTAAATTTTTATAACTAACCGAAACTATTGTTTCATCACCTTGCACATCTTTAGTTGTAAAACAAAATTCAGAACCATCATTTAAAAACACTTTGCCATTTTTAAAAGTTTTAATTCTATATTCAGGACCTTTAGTATCTAGCATTAATCCAAGTGGAGCATTTTGTTCTTCTCTTACCTTTTTTAATAAATTAAAAGTTGCAAGATGTTCTTCATCAGAACCATGTGAAAAATTTACCCTTGCAACATTCATACCATTATTTAACATTTTTATAAGTGTTTGTTCATTATTACTTGAAGGGCCAATAGAGCAAATAATTTTAGTTTTTTTCATGATTTTTCTCCAAAAATAAGTAAAAATTACATAATTTTTGAATATTTTAACACATATTAAAGTTTTTGTAAAAGTATAAAACAAAATATTAATAAAATTAAGAAGAAACACTCGCTTATTTGTTTTATCTCACATTATTAAAAAAATAAACTGCGTATTAATGCAGCTTATTTTTAGCAAGATTTATTCTTACTTATTAATTTTTACATTATATCTGATTTTTTCTTTTGCAGAAACAGACTTAACTATTGCACGAATACTTTGAGCAATTCGACCATTTTTGCCAATCACCTTGCCAACATCATCAGGTGCAACGTTAACTATAATGTTTATTGAGTCACCTTCACGGCTTGACTCAATTTTAACTTCTTCTTCATTATCTACTAACGAGCAAACAATGTATTTAACAAGTTCTTCCATATAACACCCCTTGTTTAAAAGTATTCTTAGTTTTTCTTTTCTTCTAATACGCCAGATTTAACAAGTAAAGTTCTTGCTGTGTCTGTTGGTTGAGCACCATTTGCAATCCACTTAGCTGCTTTTTCGTTATCAATTTTGATTTCAGCAGGGTTAGTAAGTGGGTTGTAAGTTCCAAGAATATCAATAAATTTACCATCTCTTGGTGAGCGTGAATCTGCAACGATAACGCGGTAGAAAGGTGATTTTTTATCTCCCATTCTTGTAAGTCTAATTTTAACTGCCATGTTTTTATCTCCTTTTTTAATTTGTATATATATATTTAAATTTAAGTCTCCTTAAATTGAAATACCAATTTTATAGGCCAAATAATTTGCCCATTAAACCTTTTTTGCTTTTCATTTGTTTAAGCATTTCTTTAGATTGCTCAAATTGTTTAAGCAAAATATTTACATCTTGTATTGTTGTGCCACTGCCTTTGGCTATTCGCCTTTTTTGACTTGCTTTTATTAAATCAGGATTACGCCTTTCTTTAATAGTCATGCTTTGAACAATTGCTTTATTATGAAGTAATTGTTTTTCATCAATTTGAACATTTTTCATTTGAGCACCAAGCCCCGGTATCATTGCAATAATATCGTTAATATTGCCCATTTTTTTCAGGTTTTCCATTTGTGCCAAATAATCTTCAAAAGTAAAATTATTTTCCCTAAAAGCCTTTTCTATTTTTTTTGCTTCTTCCTCAGATACTGCCTCTTGTGCTTTATCTATTAATGTAAGCACATCACCCATACCTAAAATTCTTGAAGCAATTCTGTCAGGATAAAAAGGTTCCAAATCTCCAATTTTTTCGCCTACGCCACAAAATTTAATTGGTTTGCCGGTAATTGCTTTAACCGATAATGCTACACCACCACGAGTGTCACCATCTAATTTTGTAACAACAACACCTGTTATGCCTAGGTCATTGTTAAAATGTTCGGCAACTGTTACAGCATCTTGGCCAGTCATAGCATCAATTGTAAGCAAAATTTCAATTGGGGCAACTTCTTTTTTTATTTGTTTAAGTTCGTTCATAAGTTGCTCATCAATATGAAGTCGTCCTGCAGTATCTAATATAACAGTATCATAACCTTGGCTTTTAGCAAATTCAATTGCTTGTTTTGCTGTTTTTACAGGATTTTGTGTGCCTTTTTCAAAAAAACCTATGTTTGCTTGATTACATACAACTTTTAACTGCTCAATTGCTGCCGGCCTGTAAATGTCACATGCAACAGCCAAAGGTTTTTTGCCATTTTTTTTAAGCAAATGACCAAGTTTGCCAACATGTGTTGTTTTACCAGCACCTTGCAAACCACACATCATAATAATTGTTGGAGGTGCAGGTGAAACTTTTAATTTTTGCTCGTTAGATTGCATTAATGCAATCATTTCTTCATTAACAATTTTAATTACTTGCTGACCAGGAGTTAAACTTTTGAGAACAACATCACCAACTGCCTTTTCAGAAACTTTTTTAATAAAATCTTTAACAACAAGATAATTAACATCGGCCTCAAGAAGTGCCATTTTTATTTCACGCATTGCATCTTTAACTTCAAGTTCGGTTAATTTGCCACGTGCAGTAAGTTTGCTAAAAACGTGTGAAAGTTTTTCGCTCAAATTACTAAAAAGCCCCATTGTTTACTCCTTTTTTAAAAATTTTCTAAAATTTTTGCAATTTCAGAACTATTATTGCCATTTTTTGCAATTAATGCTTGCAACTCTTTTTTTAAAGCAAGCATTTTAATTTTGTTTTCATAGTCTAAAAGTTTGTTTTGAGAAGTTCTAATAGCATCTAAAACAGCAGGTTTAGAAATTCCAAAATAATTACCTATTTCTTGATAACTCATGTTTTCGCATACATACATGGTTAATATTTCACGCATTTTGTCTGTTAAAAGTTCACCATAAGTGTCGAGCAGCAAACCAAGTTCAATTGTTAAACCAAGTTCCATACATACTCCTTTTTACACAAAAAATACGGTTAAGCAAAATTACTTAACCATATTATCATACTCTTTTTTAAATTGCAAGTGTTTTTTATATTTTTCTGAACTAAACTGTTAATGTAATAGTAACAAGTGGAGTTTCAAAAGATGGCATATAAACCATAACTAATACTGAAGTTGGTGTAACATCATATAATTTTAAATATGCCCCTGCGAACTGTGAAAATTCTGATGAAAAATTTTCAGTAACTGCATAGTAGCCTTGGCCATCTTGTTCAATTGTGTAACTTACAGTTTGTTGTGGTGGAAAAAATGCGTCTTCTTTATCTCCAGTTGTAATGCAATCTAGTCCAATGGTATTATTCGGAAAAAAAGTCAAACAATAATAACTTCCCTCAATTATCGAATTTGTACCAATATAAATATTTGTATAACTAACGTTAAATTTATATTCAACAATATATTGTAAAGTAGTTGTACAACCTTCATATT
This sequence comes from Clostridiales bacterium, assembly GCA_015069385.1. Lineage (GTDB taxonomy): Bacteria > Bacillota > Clostridia > Christensenellales > UBA1242 > HGM11367. The sequence continues at coordinate 6,092 of SVIS01000024.1, read as the reverse complement.
CAATAATAAGTGTAAAAGTACCCATAGATGTAGATGAAAAATTTTGTATCATATCCTCAGTTACAACAACTTGTGTTGTAGTCCCATTTTTTGTGTAATTCAAAATACCACCTGTTACATCAAGTTCCTCGCCCACCAAATACTCTGTTTTAAATGGAGTATAAATTGTTATCTTATCTTCTGGCTTTTGACATGCACAAATTAGTAAAGCACACGAAATTACCAACACCGGTAAAATAATAAATTTTATAATTTTTTTCATATTTCCTCCTTAGACAATTAAAATATACTACCCCCCCCCAGCCGATTGTCAAGGAATTTAATTATTTTTATAAAAATTTTGTTTTGTGAATTAAGGTAACAAATTTAAAATAATTTGATTACAGGCACCAAACATATTTTCCTTTATTCTTATATAATTGTTTTTTATTTCAATAACATTATTTTCTATTAAATTATTTAACAGAGTTTGCTTTAGTTGTAATATATTATACCCTAAATTATTTAATGCTTTTATACTAACCCCCTTTTGTTGTCTTAGCCCCAACATTAAGGTTTCTTCAATCAACTGCTTTGTTGTTAAATTTTCTATATTTTCTTTTAATAAACAAGTAATATGCTCATTTACTTGACTGTCTTGTTTGCCAAGGCAATTAATATAATCATAGTAGTCTTCAAACGTATTAAAACCAGATATACGTGTATTATTATAAAAACTATGTGCAGCAAGACCAAAACCAACATACTCGCCCATTTCCCAATAATTAATATTGTGTTTACATTCAAAACCAGACTTTGCAAAATTGCTTATTTCATACCTATTAAAACCCAAAGACTGTAATATTGAATATGCTTTGTTATACATATCTATACATAAATCATCATCTGCAACACCTAAAGTTTTATTTATGACAACTTGTTCATATAGTTTTGTGTTTTCTTCAAGCATGAGCATATATGCAGATATGTGGTTTACTCCAAGTTTTACAAGTAAATTGATATCATTTAGCAACATTTGTGAGGTTTGATTTGGAATTCCAATTAAAAGGTCACAAGATATATTTGCGAAATCACATTTTTGTGCCAATTTTACTGCTTTTATGGCTTGTGCATGATTATGTTTTCTTCCTATAATTTTTAAGCAATTATTATTTAAACTTTGAACACCAAAACTAATTCGGTTAATACCTGCGTTTTTATACGCAATTAACTTTTCAGTTGTTGTGCTACACGGATTACATTCAATTGTTATTTCAACATACTTGTCTAATTTATAGTGTTTTTTTATTGTATTTAAACACTCGACTATATGTTCATGATTTACAAAACTTGGAGTACCACCACCAAAATAAATACTAGTTACAATTTTATTTTTAAACTTTTTACTTTCTAATTCAATTTGTAAGTTTAGTGCATTGAAATATTTATGAATTTCTTCTTTGCTGGCGCACTTAGATATAAAAGAACAATATGAGCACTTACTCATACAAAATGGAATATGAATATAAATACCAAATTGTTTTTTTTTCATAAACACCTACTAAAAAATGCTTTAAATTAAAGCATTTTTTTATTTAAGTATGCGAACAATTTCTTATTCTTCATCATCATTGGTTTTTAAAATACTCATAAAGGCCTCGCTAGGAAGTTCTATAGAGCCAATACGACGCATACGTTTTTTACCTTCTTTTTGTTTTTCAAGTAGTTTACGTTTACGAGATATATCACCACCATAACATTTTGCAAGCACGTCTTTTCTAAGTGCCGAAATAGTTTCCCTTGCAATAATCTTTCCGCCAATACATGCCTGAATTGGAACTTCAAAAAGTTGTCTTGGAATAACCTTTTTTAACTTTTCGGCAATGCCTCTACCTCTAGAATATGCCTTTTCTCTATGAGTAATTAAACTTAAAGCATCACAAGGTTCTCCGTTTAAAAGAATATCTAGTTTAACTAAGTCACTTGGTTCAAAGCCAGATACTTCATAATCTAGGCTAGCATATCCACGAGTGCGTGATTTTAATGAATCAAAAAAGTCATAAATTATTTCACCAAGAGGAATTTTATATTCAAGGCGTACACGTTGCTTATCTAAATATTGTAAATCTTTATACTCACCACGTTTGTCTTGGCATAGTTCCATAATTGCACCTACATATTCTGGTGGTGTAAAAACTGATAATTTAACCATTGGTTCTTCAATGCGGGCAATTTCTGCAACAGGTGGCAAAATAGATGGGTTGCTTACTTCTAACATATCGCCATTTGTTTTGTACACATTATAAGAAACGCTTGGTGCTGTCGTAATAATATCTAAATTAAATTCACGCTCTAAGCGTTCTGTAATAATATCCATATGCAACAAGCCTAAAAAACCGCATCTAAAGCCAAAACCAAGGGCCTTGCTTACCTCTGGAGCAAATGTTAAAGAAGCATCATTAAGTTTAAGTTTTTCAAGTGCATCTTTTAAATCGCCATATTTACTGCCATCAACCAAAAATATTCCACTAAACACCACTGGTTGAACCTCTTTATAACCAGCCAACTTTTCTTGTGTAGGGTTGTTAGCATCTGTAATTGTGTCACCAACTTTAGTATCTAACAAATTTTTAATACTAGCACAAATATAACCAACATCGCCTGCTTGAAGAATATCAGTTGACTTCATGTTTGGTGTAAAAACACCAACCTCGGTTACATCATAAGATTTTCCTGTTTGCATCATTAAAATTTTATCGCCAATTTTGCATGAGCCATCTACAATTCTTACAAAACAAACTGCGCCTTTAAAATTATCATAATAACTATCAAAAATTAAGGCTTTTAGTGGTGCATTTTCGTTGCCATTTGGGCACGGAATACTATCTATTACTTGTTCTAAAACCTGCTCTATATTAATGCCATCTTTTGCAGAAATACATGGAGCATTGTCTGCTGGAATACCAATAACATCTTCAATTTCAGATTTTGCTTTTTCTGTATTAGCACTTGGTAAATCAATTTTATTAATTACAGGTAAAATTTCTAAATTGTTATCTATAGCCAAATAGGCATTTGCAAGAGTTTGTGCCTCAACACCCTGACTAGCATCTACAATTAAAATAGCCCCCTCGCATGCCGCAAGTGATCGTGAAACTTCATAAGTAAAGTCAACATGCCCCGGAGTATCAATTAAATTAAGTGTGTATTCAACACCATCTTTTGTATAAAACATTCTTGTTGGTGTAAGTTTAATTGTAATTCCACGTTCTTTTTCTAATTCCATGCTATCAAGAAGTTGCTCACTCATATCACGTGCACTAACAGTTCCCGTTTTTTCTATAAGCCTATCAGCAAGTGTGCTTTTGCCATGGTCTATATGTGCTACAATACAAAAATTGCGTATATTCTTTTGCCTATTTGACATAAAATCTCCTAACTTTTGTAGTATACAAAAAGATTTGCAATAATGCAAATCTTTAATAAAAATCTAATTTAACTAAAACTATTTTTTAAAAGGAAAACGCAAGTTTTGATTTAATTTATGCTTCACCTTCTAAAATAATACCCTCTTGTTTTTCCTCAATTATTTTATTAATTGATACTTCATAAGCTACTCTTGTTAAAACTTCGCCACTTTCATTATGTTTTTGATATTCACGTGATTGTATTCTTCCAACAATATTAACTTTGGTTCCAACTGTTAATTCACTAACATATTTTGCATTTCTACCCCATGCAATACAAGGCAAATAATCACTTTTATTATATGCTCTGTTAACAGCAATTAAAACGTCGCATATTTCTCTATTAAAAGGCGTTGTTCTATAAGTTGGCTCTTTACATATATATCCTGTAATTTCAATTACATTTGGATTCATATCTTCTTCAAAATCACATATTTCCCTTACAAAAACGGTTAACATAAGTTTGCTTTTTTCGTTTTCTAATTTATTATAACTTCTAAATTGCCCTTTAATACATACATATTTGCCAATATCAAATCTACCTCCAGTAAGTAATTTTTCCGAAACCGTAACTGGAACCCTATCTAAATGATTAGAAAGACGTGGTACAAGTAGCATTACTTCATAAAAAGCCTCACCAAAAGTTTCGTGGCTGTAGGTGGGTACACTTTCAACAGTTCCACTTAAATATACTCTATTGTTGTTCATTTGTTCAATTTTCACTAATATTTCCTCCTAAATAGTTGATTTTTGAAGTCCTGTTCTATCTATGGTATAATTGTCTTTGTATATTAAATCTCCTACTGCGCCCACTTTGTAGCCTTTTTTAATTAGTCTATCTAAAATCATTGGAAGAGCCTCTACAATATGGTCACTATTATTATGGCAAAGAATTATTGAACCATTTTTTACTCCGTTTAAAACCCTTATGGTTATTGCTTCAGCACTTAGTCCCTTCCAATCTAGCGAGTCTACATCCCACTGAATTGTTTTAAGACCTTTACTTTCGGCTATATCTAAAAGCGAGTTATTATACGAACCAAATGGTGCCCTAAACAATTCCACTTTTTTACCCGTAATGTTTGTAATTAAGTCAGAACATTTAGTTAATTCCTGATCAATTGCCTCGGTGGAAAGTTTTGCCATATCGGGATGCGTATTGGAATGAGTTCCTATTTCAAAGCCATTATCATCAATATATTTAACCATGTCGGCATATTTATCTACCCAAAAACCAACTAAGAAAAAAGTAGCACGCACATTGTATTCTTTACATATATCTACAATTTGCTTTGTTTTATCGGCTCCCCAAGCGGCATCAAAAGAAATTGCTACCTGTTGCTCAGTTGTATCTACACAATAAATTGGGACTTTTCGTGTAGAGTAGCCAAAAAATACTTCGGCAGAAACGGCTCCGTTAATTGAGATTGCAAGTATTATAGTTGCAAGAAGAACTACTAAAACATATTTAATAGTCTTTGATTTAACTACGCAAAACATTTAAACCTCGCTTTTAATTTTATTATTTAAAATGATTTTAGTTAAGGCGAAAACTTGGCTTTTATTTTAAAATTATTGAATATTTTGTCGAAAACCAATTTTGCACTTAATTATGTGGAATTTTATTTTGTTTCTTTGATATTCTATGTACAACTCATCTTTTTTAGAACAAAAAACACACCTGTTTAAACAGATGTGTTTTAATTATTTATTTTTTAATCAATTACAAGTTTAAAAGCCGCACGCACACCGTACTCGAGGCTAACGAGGCTGCTGGCGAGGTTGCCGTTAGGTCTGACATACCTCTCGTACGCTCCGGAGATCACGTCGTAATAGTCAGGTGAACGAAGCCACCAGTAACACGAAGCGCCCATTGTGCCATAGCCTGTATCCTTATCTTGCTTACTTGCTGTTGCATCTACGTTATAACTGTATTTTACGCTTAACATATTAAATTCATCATATGATATTGCCCATAGGGTTGAATTTAATATTGATTTTGTTATTCGTGTTGAACTCTGTCTATTATTCCTATAATTTAATGATTCTCCTGGTAGTGTTCTTTTTGCTATTTGGTTATATATAACTGAATCTTTCATTGTACATGTTGTTGCTAGGTTTTCTATTGCTGTGTTTAATAATGAATCACCATAGTTTAAGTCTGTTAATACTTGTGATCCATAGGCGTTATTTGATATTTTTGATTCACCTATTGAATACTCTGATATAAAATAGTATGTTCCTGCTGTTATTGCTTCTTTATTTGCAAATGTTGTTACTGCTTGCATGCCTTCTTCACTTCCGTTTGCATTGTATGCAAATGCATACCAGCGGATTGGTTTGTTCGCAAAATCACCATATGTAGTTGAGTTGTTTGGATATGTTCCCATTTCTACATACATTGTGCCTACTTGAATATAGTCTGATGCATTATCTGCTGTTGCTATATTTAACATATCACGTGTTAGTGTGTATTTTTTAAACTCCATATTGGCAGAAAAGTTTGCGTTTATTTCTGCTGCATTTTCTATGTCTGATAACGTAAAGGTTATTTTTATTTCTTTACTTGCATCTTTTGCTAATGTAAATGATTGTGCCGATGCTAAACCTTTTACTGCTGTTATTTCAGTTGTTGTTGCCGTACTA
>SVIS01000023.1 GCA_015069385.1 Clostridiales bacterium | reverse complement strand
TAAAGAGAAATCTTAAAGTCGAGCAATCAGTTATGATTGGAGAGATAAACAGGTAAGAAAAGCGAAATATTCTAAACAAACAACAGAAACCAATTTCTATTAGATTACATTAAAAAACTGCTGCCAATTGCAAGCAGTTTTTTTATGCATAAAAACAAAAGGCGACCATATTTTTGGTCGCCTTTTTTGTGTTGTTCAATAAACTGATTGTACAAATGACAATGGTTTTTATATTGATAATGATTAAATTTATAATCTTGCATTTATGTATATAATAGTTTATAATTTAAATGAGGAAGTTTAAATGAATAATTTATTTAAAAACGAATTTAAAGGTCTAAACAAAAATGCAATAATAAACATTGTAAATGGTTGCGCCGGTCAAGAAATTTTGACTAGTAATAGTGCATTAACAGTTCCTAAGTGTTTTATAAAATATATTGAAGATGATAGTTATGGGTTTTGGGACATAGAATGGGGTTGGAAGTCTGTTAAGTGCAATAATGTTTTACCAAGCGGTTTTTTTCAGTTCAGAATAAAATTAACTCCTTTTAAAGTTGAGTTCGAAAATACAAATTCTTCATTTAATCCTTTTAAAACTAACAATAAAAAACAATTACAAGATTATTGGTATATTCTTATACACAAAAATTGTCCGCACTACAAACATGCAATAATAGATGAAACTAATAAATTCATAAATAAATTAGAATTGTTTAATAATACAGATAATAATAAAGATAAAGATTAATATAAAACCCATAGTTAGGGTTATAAAATTTTTGCAACAACAAAAAACTCAACAAAAAATATGTTGAGTTTTTTGTTAATTAAGATAGATTTTCATGATAAATTACTTCTTTACCTTTCGATAAAGCATAATTTATTTCATTTTTGGTAGAATTACCAATATAACCATCAATATTAACAACATAAATTGCATCACTAATATCAATCTTTTTCCAATGAGCATTTACAATATTATCAATTTCATTTTTAGTTATTAATTCCTGATTTATATCATAAACGCATTGAATAACGCACCACCCTTTTTCTTTTTCTAAATGGCTTGCTATTTTCATCATTTCTTTAGCAAATTTCATGCTTCCACAAATTGTGACTACTTTAATTTCCATAAACGCTCCTTTGCATAACTTATAAAGTTATTATAACATATAATTTATATTATTGGAAGTTTTGTCTGCAAACTCCAACAGGAATTTGCAAGCAAAACTGATGGTTATTCAAACTAAGATGCTTTGCATAGCAAGGAGTTTAAGACAGCAAACATGATTTGTGAGTAAAACGAACAAAGCAATATCACATTAGTTTATATTTTAATTAATTTATATTAAAAAATAATATGCAAACAAAGTTCTACCCTAGTTCGACTGCTAAATATTGAATTAACTAAACATTAATGTTAAAATACAGACCTCTAAAAGGGAGGGTGAATATATGGAAAAATTTGTTACAATAAACGACATTAAAAATTTTTTTGCTGCTAACGGTATAATTTGGGATGGTTGCATTTTAAAAGAGACTATGACAGAAAGTTATATGGTTCCTGCAAAAATTATGGATATTGGAGATCCTAAACATACAGTTGTAAAGTTATATTTAAATAATAAACTTAGTTATTATTATTTAAATATTGGCAATTTTATTTTTGAAATTCATAGCAGTAAAGATTCTTATTATTTTGATTTAAATAAAGATTTAAGCAAGGAATGGATTAAATATTTATTAAAAGAACATACAAAAGAGTATGCTCCTCTTTTAAATAATTATTGTAATAAACGCAGAAAACTAATTCAAGACTCGGAAAATAGTGAAGTAAAAGCACTTCAAGAAAAAATAAACGAAGTTAAAAAGAATGCAAAAGTTAAAGATATGCCATGGAAAGAACTTCAAGAGATTGCATCAAATATTTCTGGTGATATTGCACAACAAAAATAATTTAATTTTAAATTATTTAAAATTATTTTAAAATATGTTAAAAATTAACAAAATTAATATAGTTAATGCATTAATTTAGTTTTTAAAAAATAAGAAAACAAAAAGGAGTTAACATGGAAAAGTTTATTACAATAAAAGATATTAGAAACTTTCTTTATCAAAACGATATAATTTGGGATTCACGTATAAGAAGATTTTCTTATAATGCAGAAATCGATTACATGCCTGCAGAAATTACAGACTTTGGTGGGGCTTTAAAAGGTGCGGTTAAACTATTTATGGAAAATAATATAGATGAGTATTTTCTTTTTATTGATAACTTTATGTTTGAAATTAAGGCATGGCGTCCGTCGTATGGTTCTCCTGGTGATTATGATATAGATATTAAAAAAGATCTTTCAAAAAAATGGATGGAATTTTTATTAAAAGAACATAGAGAAGATTATTCTTTATTATTACAACAATATTGCAACAAGCGAATTAAACATATCAATGATTGTATTGCATATGAGAGTAAATTATTACAGGACAAAATTGATTTAATAAAAGCCAATGGAAAATCACAAATAGAGCAATGGCAATCGATTAAAAATTTAATTAATAAAGTAACACATGAAAAATAAATGCTATACAATATATAGATTTTTGAAACTTAAATAAAATATTAAAAAACGCACAATTTAGTGCGTTTTTTTAATACAATTTTTTAAAATTACATCAACAATATTTTTATTAGCATTTATGTTTGTTTTAGTCATTAATGAAACAATTTTGTGTCTATTTAAATTTATGTTGTTAAGTTTATTTAATAATGTAGTTGTGGTGGCTTCGCTTTCTTGTAAAACTTCAGCATGATAATGGTTTTTAAAATATTCTGCATTTTCTAATTGGTCGCCACGACTTTCTGCTTTAGACAGTGGAATAATTAGCATAGGTTTTTTAAGTGCTAAAAGTTCAAATAAACTATTTGCTCCACCACGACAAATAACAATATCGGCTGATGCAAAAAAATTCTCTATACTGCCCGCAAATTCGACTGCATAATAGTTTGGTTTTGTAATATTATTTTTATTGCCTTTACCTATAATATGAAGTACATTATATTTTTTAATAAGTTCATCAATTGAATTTTCGACCAAAGTATTTATTTTTTTACTTCCTAAACTTCCGCCAAAAAATAGTATTGTTGGCTTATTTATATCGGGTTTAAATTTACTTAAAATATTTTGCTTATTGCCATTAAAAATTTGTTGCCTTATGGGAGTGCCAGTACAAATGCATTTGTTAGAAATTTTAGCAGTATCTTCAAATGAGGTACAAACTTTATTTGCAAATTTTAAAATAATTTTGTTTGCAAGCCCCATACTTAAATCAGATTCATGAGAAACAACTGGAATTTTACATTGTTTGCCGGCAATTGCTACGGGAACAGAAACAAAACCTCCTTTACAAAAAATTACATCGGGTTTAATTTGTTTTAATATTTTTTTTGTCTTATTAATACTATTTATTAATTTAAATGGTATTAATAAATTTTTTAATGTTAATTTTCGTATAAGTTTAGTTGTAGGAATTGATATAAATTCAATGTTTTTATATTCTAAAATTATTTTTTCTTCCATACTGTTTTTTGCGCCTAAATAATATATTTTATCAAATTCTTTTTGTAACTCTGGAAGAAGTGCAAGATTAGGCATAATATGTCCAGCAGTTCCTCCGCCGGTTAAAACAATAATTTTCATAATATATTTTTATGTAAAATTTTTAAAATTTATGTGTATACAAAATTTAATAAATTTTATTTCTTAAAAATTTTTTTTAAACCACTAAAAATCAGTTGACAATCGGCTGGGGGGGGGTAGAATACAAATATATCATTAAAAAGGAGAGTAAAATGAAAAAGAATTTTAAATGGCTAATAAATGTAGCAACAATATGCCTGTGCTTGTGTGCAATAGCAATAGGTGTATACGCAGCAAAACAAGCAAGTTTAACCGCCACCGGCACAATAGGATTTACAGCAACTAATGTATACGCAGAAGTAAGTGGACAAACAAGTGGAGCAGCAGAAGAGGTAACATTTAATACAATAACAATAGACTCAACAAAAACAGGAAATCCATATACAGATACAAGTACATGGTCAGGAAAGAACATAAATTTTAAGGAAGAAGGAACAGCAATAACCCTAACATTTACAATAACCAACCTGTCAACTGGTAGACCTCTATATGCAAAAGTAACAAACACTAGTTCAGCAACAAACTTAAGCGTAGAAGTAAACGAAACAGATTTTACCGAAACAGAGTGGCTAACCATACCAGCAAAAACAGAAGGCTCAACAGCAAATACAACAACCATAGTAATATCACTCAGCGTAGCCAATGATAATGAATCAGTAACCGGCAGTTATGGCTTTAATATTCAATTGCAAAGCACTGAACCAGTAGTCGAAGAAGTTTTAGATGCTTCATCATATACAAATTTAGGCTTTGATTATGTAAGTGAGCAAGATAACACAGTTTATGTTTATGGACAAAGTGAAGCAACTGGTAATATTGAAATACCATCAAAAGTGAAATACAATAATGTGGTTTGTACAGTTGTTCAAATTGGTGATAACACTAATCCGGGTAGTTCAAAAGTAGGATTTTTTAATACCAAAATTACATCAATAAGTATTCCAGGCACAGTGAAAACTATTGGGGCATATTCATTTATGAGTGTATCAACATTAACAAATTTAACGCTTCCTGAAGGGCTTGAAGAAATTGGCGCGCAGGCATTTACCAGTTGTGGGTTTACAAGTGTAATTATTCCTAATAGTGTAACCAAGATTGATGGAGGAACGCCTTTTAGTGGTGTAAATAAAATAATTATTTCTGATATAAATAAATTTGCTCAAATTAATGCTGCCGGTGATTTATCATATAATTACGCACTTTATTTATCAACCGACCTAGAAAATCCAATAACTAATGTTGTGTTAGATAATTCTGTAACAAAGATATCTGCGGTGTTTGCAGGTTGTGATAGTATAACAAGTATACAAATACCAGGCAGTGTAACAAGTATAGCAGCATCTGCATTTCAGAATTGTGATAATCTTGCACAAATAAAATTGTCCAATGGTATTACTAAAATAGACAATGCAGCATTCTTTACTTTAACTAGTCTTGTAAGTATAGAAATACCAAAAAGCGTTACAAGTATAGGTGAATCGGCCTTCTATAATTGTAATGCATTAACTGATGTATATTATGCAGGCACAGAAACAGAGTGGAATAATATTTCAATTGCAACGGAAAATACTCCTCTTTCATCTGTAACAATGCACTATAATTATGTTGGATAATTTCAATAAATAACAAAAAACACAGGTTGTAAAGAACCTGTGTTTTTGTTTTGTTAAACAAAATATTGATTATCTTGTAAATATATAGTCTTATTTGTTATTAAAAGATCAATTGCTTTATTTAAAACATTTTCCATTTTAGGGCTAAGTGAGTAGTAGCCTAAAAGTTTTATTGCTGTTTTATATAGTCCAGTTTTATCAATGCCAACACATTCTTCAATTATTGTTTTTAAACCATCTGCAAGTTCATAAATTGATATATCTTCTAAAGCGCGCCTTTCTTGTTGATTGCTAGGTGTGCGTAAGTTTGTAGAAATATTTTTATTTAAGCAGTAATAATCGTTATGTCTTAAAATGTTTTTATGTTCATTAATTGCACAATAAAAACCATGAACAAAATTATCGGTTATTCTTTCACCAGGAAAGACTTGAGTTAAACGTTTAAGTAAGAATTTTTCAGTAATAGGCTGTTCTTGCTCTATTAATGGCTCAATTATATTATCAAAAGTAAGTGCTTTATTATGTTTTAAACAATATTCGTTTGCATTAAAATAATTATAATTATTAAACATATTTACGTATTTTTGATCTATTTCTGTTTTTATATTTAAATTACTTTTAACTAAAAAGTTATATTGTTTTGTTGTTTTTTCTTTTGATGAGTTTTGTGTTTTTTCTTCTAATACTTTTAGCAATTTTTTTGTTGCCATTTTTTTATTAGTAAACCAATCAAGTGCATAAATTTTATAATATGTCCAGCCCATGCGCTCACAGTTTTGTTTTCTTAATCGTTCTCGCTCTCGTGTGTGCTTTAATTGGCGTTCAAAATCTATAGCCATAAAATAATCATTTGAATTTGGTTTTTTAATTGCAAGAGGAATTTTAAAACTAGATGTACCAAGATTATAGTCTACTATATAGCCATTTTGCTCTAATATTTCTTTAACTTCGTTTTGTATGCTTTGAATGTTTGAATTTTTTTCATAAACAATTTGAATATTTTTTCCGTTATTTTCGGCATAATTCAAATATTCTTTTAAAAGCATACTTCCACGCATTTCTGTTTTGTTTAAATCTATATCATGCGATTTAATAGAGGCAACAAGTTTAACATTGTATTTTGCACGTGTAATTGCAACATTCAAGCGTCTTTCGCCGCCCTGTTTGTTTAGCGGCCCAAAGTTATGAATAAACTTTCCGTTTTCATCTTTGCCATAAGCAACGCTAAAAATAATTGTGTCACGTTCATCACCTTGTACAGTTTCTAAATTTTTAATAAAGAAAGGCTCTTCTAAATTAGAATCAAAATATTTTTCAAATTTTTTATTTTGTGCACGCTTTTTGCTTATTAACTCTTCTATTATATTTTGTTGTGAAATACTGAATGCAACTACACCCAAACTTCTTTCAGGGTGTGCTTTAAAATGTTCGAAAACAAGTTCGACAATTTTTTCTGCCTCAATTTGATTTTGGTTAGTTTTTCGGTTATAAACACCATTTTCAACATAAGTAAAGTCAATGCCTAAATCGCTTGATTTATTTGCGGTAGGAAATGTTACCAAATTGCCATCGTAAAAATACTTATTTGAAAAAGCAATTAATTCTTCGGTTTTGCTACGATAATGCCATTTTAAACTAATTGTATTAAAAGTAGAAAGTGCTAAATCTAATATAGATTCAAAATCTAACGTTTCGCTGTTTTCATCATCTGTTTCTATTTCATCATTAAATACATTTGCATTAAAGAAATTTGTAGGAGGCATTTGTTTAGAGTCACCAACAATAATAACTTGCTTTGCTCTGTAAATTGCACCAATTGCATCCCATGGAAATATTTGAGACGCCTCATCGAAAATAACAACGTCAAACTCACATGAGTTATTTTGAAGGTAAGTGCTAACACTAAGTGGCGACATTAAAAAGCAAGGTTTTAAAATTTGAACAAGTTCATTAATTTCTGACAATAGTTTGTGAACAGGTTTTAAATGAGATTTTTTATGTGCTTCGCGCATTAAAATTGCCACCTGACCATGGTTAGATAAACTTAAGTTTGTTGGCTTATTTTCACCCAGTTTTTCTATAATTTTTGCCTTTGATATTTCAAAACTAATTTGTTCTTCTTGTATAAAGGTTTCTACAAGTGCCTGTTGTTTTTCAAGTGTAAAATTATTTAAAATTTCATTCTTAGAAATATAGTCAAAAATGAACTGATTATAAAAGGCTTTCTCATAAATTTTAGTAAAATCTTTTATTTCGTAATTGTTATTTATTAATAAATTTATAAAGTCAATTAAATTATTATTTTGTAATGACAAAAGTAGATTATTAAATTTTATATAGTTTTCTAAATTATCATAGTTATTTATAATATTATTTAACTTTATTAAAATACTATTAATTTCATTTTTTTCTAAATTGAAAATATTATTATTAAAATATGTTTGTAAATTATCTATGGTTTCAAAATTTAATGTATCAAAAGTTTTTAAAATAAGGGCTAGTTCACTTTGAATGTTTTTAAATTCGTCACCATTAATTGTGGATAAATAATTAATTTCAATAGCATTTTCTAAATGCAAGAGTTCTGTTTCAATATTGTTTAAATTGTTTAATATTGTTTTACAATCTTCATTTAAATAATCTGCAATTTGTTGTTGCTTTTGTTTTAATATTTGTTGATTGTTTGAAATTGTATTACAAATTTTTAGGTCGGCTAGTACAGAGTTATAAGAATATTTTATTTTTTTGTTGTTCCCTAGAAGTTTAATAGTTTTAATATCTTTTCGATATGCAGAATTAAATATTCTAAAACATGATTTATATTCATTGTTAAATTTTAAATATAATTCGTTAATATTTAAATTAAACAATTCTCTGCTGTATTTTTCTAAAAGTTTATTCTTTTGTAAATTAGTATTTTTATTTATTATATTAAATTCTTTTATTAAATTTATAATTGCAGGAAGTTTTTGTTTATCAAAAAATGCCGAATCAAAATATTGCATTTTTGAAATAAATTTTAATAAATGTAATTGACTATTTATTTCATTAAGATTTTTAAAGTCTAATTTCAATAAACTATTTATTTTTTGTTGGTTATTTAAAATTAAATTAAACAATTGTATGTTTTTTTCTAATAATTTTTTAAAGTTGATTTTTTCAGAGTAGTTTAAATTTAATAGGTTTAAACCATAAAATTTGTTAGTTTTGTAATTATAGCCTATAGTTTCGGAATATTGAATGTATTCTTCAATTAAATGCAATACTTGGGTTAAGTTTTCAAAATTTTTATTTTCAATATTTTCAATCAAATATTCAACATTTGGAATATTTTTTAATTCTGATAATAAATTAAAAATTTCATAAGGAGATTTTTGAATTTGTTTTATAGGTGTTTGAATAATATTTGAAAAATCATCTAATTTTTGTTTTGATAAAGCAAGTTTTTGAGTATGAGATTCTGCCTCGTGGCTTGTTGCAAATTTTTCTGAACTTAATTCTTTATATAAAGACGACACTACTTCTTTTTTATTTGTTTTATTAGAGTGTAATTCTAAACAGAAGTTTGCTAAGTTTGCTTTTTCTAAATTATTATAAACAACTTTTAATGCTGCAAGTTTTTCCGAAACAAATAATACTTTTTTGCCGTTGTATAAAAACTCGGCAATTAAATTTGTTATTGTTTGTGATTTACCAGTTCCGGGCGGACCTTGTAAAACAAAACTTTCACCCTGCATGGCTCTTTTAATTGCTTCTAATTGACTTGTGTCAGCATCTACAACATTATGTAAAGGTGTTTCAATGTTTTGGTTTTCATATTCGTTAAAGTTATATTCATCACATTTGTTTGCAAGACGCTGTATAAGAGGGTTAGATATTACTTTTTCTTCGTTATCATTTAAATCTTTATACATGTTAATTTTTAAAAACGAAAAACAACTGATATAACATTTTTCATCTACCTGCCAATTGTTGGTGTTGGCAAATTGCTGTAAACGAATTAAATATGAATTTAAATCTTCACTTTCAAAGTTTTCATCTCTAAATATTGGCAAATTTAATTTATATTCATTTTGTAGTTTATATAACAAGGTAGGATTTGTTATTATTTCATCTTCATAACTTTGTATAATATATGACTTGTTTAACTTGTCTTTTGTAATACTAATAGGAAGAAGTAGTACTGGTGAAGTAAAAATTTGTTTTTCAGTTGTATCTTCCCACTTTAAAAAAGTGTAAGCAAGATATAAAATATTAATACCTTTTTCTTGTAAAAAATTAGTATTCGTTTTATATAATTTGCCAAGACTTGCTAAACATGTATTTTTTTGGCAAGTACCAATAATTGTGTCTTTTTTAATTTTAACTTTGCCATTAGTAATTAAACTTTTTAAAAGATTCAACTTTTCTGAATAAGATATAGTGTATTCTTGTTCAAATTCTTCAAAAGTTTTGTCAATATCAAAAAAACTAATTGCTTTGTTTGCAGTTAGCAATTTTATTACATCGTTTTCAGAAGGATAAATAATTTCTAAATTTTTACCGCTTGAAAATTTGAAATTAATTAAATTGTTACCTTTGCCGGTATCTAAAAGTTTTTCTTTCCATTTATTTAATACTTTGCGCATATACACCTCTATTAATTTCATTATACAAGATTTATTTAAAAATATAAAGAAAATAATAAGTACTTATTTATTAAAAGTATGTTATGGCGCATTACAATAAAAACAATCTTATTTATTTTGACCCAAATTTTGACCCCAAAAAATGAAAAAATTTTGATAAAAACAAAAAAAAGGAATACAAGATATTGCCCCTCTCGTATTCCAACCTACTATATGGTGGAGGTGAACGGAATCGAACCGATGACCTCCTGCTTGCAAGGCAGGCGCTCTAGCCAGCTGAGCTACACCCCCATGTTATTTAACAACGAAGTTGATTTTAGCATTATTATTGTTTCTTGTCAATAATTTTTTCAAGATTTTTTAAATTTAAGTAAAAATTTGTCAAAACAATACATAAACACTTTTTAAAGTAAATAGTGGTTATTGAAATTTTTGACAACATTCAAAAAATATTTAATGTATAAAATAACTTTATAGTGTCAATATTTAAGGCAGGAAGGTGAGTTATGAAAAAAATTGGCATTATAGTATCTGTTGTTTTAATTGGCATATTATTAATATTTGGAACAACATATAAAGAGGTAAATACAGAATATTTAAGAATACATATAAGGGCAAACAGCAATTTAGAAATTGATCAAATGGTAAAATACAAAATAAAAGATGCTGTTGTTAATACATTAACTCCATATATTGCAACATGTAATAGTTTTGATGAAGTAAAGCAATTAATGGGCGACAACTTATTACTAATTGATTCAGTTGCAAATAGCATATTAAAAGAAAATGGCTTTACTTATACAGCAAAAAGCAAATTATGTGAGGAAGAATTTCCAACAAGGCAATATGGAGAATTTGTTTTGCAAGCGGGTTTTTATGATGCAATTATTGTTGAACTTGGAAGTGCTCAAGGAGATAATTGGTGGTGTGTTGTTTATCCACCTTTATGCTTTGTTAATTCTGCAAGCGGTAGCAATGTTGTGTATAAATCTAGAATTTTAGATTTAATAGAAAAATTTAAAAACGGCTTTTAATAAAAGGCTGTTTTTTTAATGTTTAATACTAAATTAAAAATTTAAAAAACCACTAAAAATTAGTTGACAATTGGCTGGGGGGGGGTAGAATACAAATATATCATTAAAAAGGAGAAAAAAATGAAAAAGAACTTAAAATGGCTAATAAATGTAGCAACAATATGCTTGTGCTTGTGTGCCATGGTAATAGGCATATATGCAGCAAAACAAGCAAGTTTAACCGCCACCGGCACAATAGGATTTACAGCAACTAATGTATACGCAGAAGTAAGTGGACAAACAAGTGGAGCAGCAGAAGAGGTAACATTTAATACAATAA
>SVIS01000022.1 GCA_015069385.1 Clostridiales bacterium | reverse complement strand
CAGATGGTACAGGAACAATGACCTTAGGAAATATGTATTTTAGTGACCTAGGAACAGAAGTAGAGGATATAGTAATAACACTAACAATACAAAATAACACACTCTACGCAGTAGAGGGAGTATTAAGCCTACCAACAACATTTAATACAATATCATTTGAAAAAACAAATAACCCAATAGTACAAATAGGTGCAAGTAGTACAGCAACAATGACAATAGTAATGACACTAACCGACACACAAACAGAAATAACCGATACAGAAAATAACTTTAGTTTTACAATTAACTTTACAAAACTAAACCTCTTAAAAACAGCAAAGTTTACAACTGCCCAAGCACACGATATTGACTACGTAGCAGACTCATCATACTACTATGTATCAATGGGCAGTGCAGTATTAAACAAGAACCAAGTAACGGAAGTCCGCTGGTTACCATTTGCAGAAAAACAAACAGATGGCACATGGAAACACTTTGACAAAAAGAATAAACCATCAGCAAACAAAGAATATTACTTTATATCAGAATATACATTAGATGCAAGTGAGTCTAAGCCATCAATAATTTATGCAAATAATTTATCAGGCAGTTCATATTCGTTTGCACAAAATTTAGACTATCCAACATTGGATCAGCAAAATTATGTTTCAAGTAATATTCGTGCTTTTTTAAAAAGTAATATTGATAATCAGGTGTATACAAGTTATACATATAGTTATTCTGAGTCAGATGGTGTTCATTCTTTTTCGCCATCGGGAGAAAAAGTTAACTTATTAACACAATATTCAATTGAAGATAGTTATATTTATTCAAAAATAATAGGAAGAAACGTATTAAATGAATTATATGAAACTACAAGTACTAATGATACAAAAGATGAAATTTTAGCAACTGGTTTAGTTACTACGGATACTATCGATAAATTATGGATATTAAGTTTAACAGAACTTGCATATTTTGCAAATATAACTCCTGGAGCTACGTCGGGATATGTAGGCGTCTCTACTTCTTATTTCCGTTCACAAACTCAATCTCAATCTGCTAGCAATTGGTGGCTTCGTTCTTTCTCTTCACAAAACATTCAAAGGGTTTATGGTACTTATGATTGGCTTGCCCCAACTGAGGCGAAATCATCTGAAGGCGCGCGCCCTGCTTTTCAACTTACAATACCTGCTTAAATTTAATGATATAACAGCACACATTTATTTAAATAAGTGTGTGTTTTTTATGTATTAAGAAACCTCGCCAAATTAAAATTTCAGCAAGGTTTCCGCTTTCTATTTTATTCATTATAAATCTTATTTAAGTAAAATTTATTTTTGGCAAATATTTGTGTTTACAATTTTGAAAATATATGTTAAAATTAACCAGTATATTGGGAGATTAAGTACATTATGGTAGATAAAAATACATGTATTGGTTGCGGAACTTGTGTTCAAATGTGTCCAGTAGGTGCAATTTCTTTTGATGCAGATGGTAAGGCAAAAATTGACACTAACCTTTGTATTAAATGTGGTACTTGTGAGGCTGTTTGTCCCGTTCAAGCAATCAAAATTAATAATTAAGGTTTAAAGGAAATTATATGGAAAAAATTGCAATAGTAAAACTTGGTGCCGACACTATTAAACTTTCGCTAGTTGATGTTGCACCAAATGGATATTACAACCTTTTTGATGAAGTGGTAGAAAGTGTTAAACTTGGTGCATCTATTGAGCAAGCAGGTTTAATTAAACCAAATGTTGTAAATGAGGCTTTAAACATTTTAAAATTATTTAGAAAACTTTGTGATGCAAATTGTGTTTATAAAATATATGCTGTAGCAGAAAGTTTTATTAAAATAGCAAAAAATCAAAAAAGTTTTTTAGATGAAATTTATAACAATACAGGCTTTAGTTTTTATATTTATTCTAGCGAAGAAGAAGTTAAAGTTGTATATCGTGGAATTACCAGTTTAATAGATATTTCTAAAGCAATTGGCATTTATGTAGCACCTAATCAAACTCATATTTTACAATTTAATAGGCGCACAATTGTAAATATGCAAACCATTGAATATGGCTATTTAAATTTAGCAGAAAAATATGCCGATGTTTTAGATCCAGCCGAAAAAAGTGAAAAAATGGTTAAGGAAATTGAATTCTTAATTAAAAGCAACGAATTTATTAACAATATAGAACCTGAAACCACTTTTGTTGGCGCTGGTAGTGTCTTTGAAAGTCTTGGTAAACTTGGTAGAAAAGTAAGCAAATATCCTCTTGATTTAGAAAATAATTATGTAGTAACTGCAGATGCTTTTGATTCTGTTTATGATATTGTTAAATCGTTAGATTTAGACAAAACAAAAAAACTTAAAGGCATTTCAGAAGATAGAGCCGATGCTCTTGCAAGTGGTCTTGCTATTGTAAAAGCAATTAAAGAACAATGCAAAATTCCAGCATTAAACATTTGTGCTGGTGCATTTGATGAAGGGGTTACTTTAAATGCTCTTCCGGTTGATACTCTTGAACGTGCTGTTCCAACCGATATGCTATCTATGAGTTTAGAGGCAATAAGAACTTTTTATGATCGAGAACTTTCTAACACTGGCAATGTTTATAACCTTGCAATAATGCTTTTTAAACAATTAAAAGTTATACACAAACTTTCTAGAGTATATGTAAAACCTCTTAGAATTGCTGCATCTATGTATAATTGTGGAACAAGAATTGGTTTTAATAACTTTGCTGCAAAAAGTTTTGAAATAATTATTAATTCAAACATTAAAGGCGTATCTCAAAAAGATATTTTAGTTGCTGCTTTTGCTTGCAAATGCCAAAACTTAGATAATTTTTCTCTTGCAGATTGCATGAAATATAGTGCAATTTTATCAGAAGAAGATATTGATGCTATTAGAAAATTGGGTGTATTAATTCAACTTGCTTGCGCAATGGATAAATCTCGTATGGGGAATATAACTGACATTACTTGTGACATTTTAGGTGATTCTATTATTATGAAAACAATAGTAAAGGCCGATGCAAGTTTTGACATTATTCAAGCACAAAAAGTAGCAGGCGATTTTAAAAAAGTATTTAAAAAAATATTACAAGTTATTTAAATATTAATCACAAAATATAACCTTTTCAAATATTATGATTTGGAAAGGTTTTTTTGTTGGTGAAAAGGGTATATAAAAAGCTTTCCTTAAAAGCGAGGAAAAAATGAAATATTTGATTTTTGACAATGTCAATTTCAATTATTTTAATAAAACAGGTGAGTTTGAGGCAGTAAAAGGGCTTTCTTTTGAAATACAAAAAGGTGAGTTTGTTTCAATTGTTGGTCCAAGTGGTTGCGGAAAAACAACAATATTATCATTAATTGCTGGGCTTTTAGAACCTACCAGTGGAGATATTTTGCTAGATGGTGAAAAGGTTCAAAATGTAAATATTGGTTATATGTTTCAACGTGACCAACTTTTCGAGTGGCGTAATATACACAAAAATATTTTACTTGGATTAGAAATAAAGGGTAAAAAGCATAATCAGCAAGATGAAGAATATATTGATGGTTTACTTACAAAATATGGTTTAATTGACTTTAAAGACAAGCATCCTAGCGAACTATCTGGAGGCATGCGTCAAAGAGTTGCATTAATTCGAACACTTGCAGTGAAACCAAAACTACTTTTATTAGATGAGCCGTTTTCGGCACTTGATTTTCAAACAAGATTAGATGTTTGCAATGATGTTAAAAACATTATTAAACAAGAAAACCAAACTGCAATATTGGTTACCCATGATATTTCTGAAGCAATATCTATGTCAGACAGAGTGTTTATTTTAACCAAACGACCAGCCAAACTTCATAAAATAGAAATAATGGATTTTGATAAAAGTCTTTCACCGCTAAAACGTAGAGATGAAAAACATTTTTCGGCTTATTTTAATAAAATTTGGGAGGAACTTTCGTTATGAAAAATAAACAAAACACAACTTGCTCTCCAAAATATTTAAAGTATTTAAAAAAACAAAAAGTTGATACCATTACTACAAAAATTTATCAAATATTATTACTTGCTATATTTTTAGTTTTATGGGAAGTTTTAGTACAAACTGGAGCAATTGATGCCTTTTTCTTTAGTTCTCCATCGCGCATATGCACAACTTTAATAGATTTATTTGCAACGGGTAATTTACTTTATCATATGTGGGTAACATTAAGCGAAACAATAATAGGATTTTTAATCGCAACCATTTTAGGCACATTAATTGCTATTGCACTTTGGTGGAGCGATAAACTCCGAAAGGTGTTAGACCCATATATAGTTGTTTTAAATAGTTTGCCAAAAATTGCACTTGGTCCATTAATTATTATTTGGGTAGGTGCAGGAACAAATGCCATTGTAACTATGTGTGTATTAATATGTATTGTTATTACAATTCTTTCTATGCTGTCTGCATTTTTAAATTGTGACAAAGACAAAATTTTACTCATGAAGTCTTTTGGGGCTAGCAAGTTTCAAATTTTAACAAAACTTATATTGCCAAATGCACTTGTTGATTTTATTTCAGTTTTAAAAATCAATGTAGGTATGGCTTGGGTTGGAACAATAATGGGTGAGTATTTAGTCAGCAAGGCAGGGCTAGGTTATTTAATTGTTTATGGTAGTCAAATATTTAAACTAGATATTGTTTTAACTAGCACTGTTGTTCTTTGTTTACTTGCCGGAGCAATGTACTTTTTTGTGGCACTACTCGAGAAAAAATATAAGCGCTAACTTTATTTTAAATTTTTTGCCTGCTTATTAAAATTTAGTGTATTTTTCTTATCGTACGTGTATATTTTATATAAATATAATATTCCAAAAGCACCAATTAGTGGATATAAATAACCAATAATCTTTCCAAAATCAAGCAGGCTTAAAAGTACTACAAACATAAGCATTAAAATTGTGTTTGAGTACTTTTTTTTACTCTTAAAATATTCTTTTAACGAAGTTATGCTTGTTGCATAAGTAGTTATTATAGAACCAAACAAAATAATAGCATATATTACACTAAAAATTGGGTTTATGGCAATAGCAACTTCTGCAAAAGGCATTTCGCTATATGCTAACTTTGGATTAAATAAAAAGCATAAAATTCCAAGAATAATTAATAGGCAAATAATTCCGGCAACAAAAAAACTTACTTTTTTACTTTCATTAATATTTAAATTTTTACCTAATTTTGTTATTACAAACGAGGCAAAAAAAGCATTTTGTGAGGCGTAGGCAAGACTTAAAAATGGAAGAGGCAAAATATTAGTAATACCAAAATTTGTTACAAAATTACCAGACGATAACGAACAAATAACATTTAAAATAATACAAATAATTATTAAAGGAACAATAATATTAGATATTTTTTCAAAAACTTTAAATGAACAACTTAATAAAAATATTGTTATAATAATTGCTATTAAAAAATATATGAATTTTGAGCCATTTGGAAAGTATGTTTCAAACAAGGCAACCAGTCCCGAAAACATTGCACTAGATAAAATTAAAAATGTAAAAAATAAAATTAAATTAAAGGGATTAAATGTTTTATTAAATAACTTCCAATTTTTACATAAAGCCTGATTTGTTGTTTTTAATTGAGTATCTTCTATTTTTTTACCAAAACGTAAAAAAATATAAACAAAAAAATACATAAAAAAGAATAATGGTATTACAAAAAACAGAGAACAAATACCGTATTTTGCAAAATACTCAAAAATTTCTTTTCCACTTGCAAAGCCTGCACCAATAATAGACCCAATAATAAAAGCAGTAGTTTTAAAAATCTTCATATGGTATAAGTATGAAGTTGATAAATATAAAAGAACAAAAAGACATAAAGAATAATTTATAAAAAAACACTCTAAATATTATTTTAAAGTGTTTTTTTAATATTATTTTATTGCGCCATTATCGTTATCTTTAAGTAAATTTTTAGATTTTTTTGATTTAATGTTGCGTGATAGGGCTTCTTGCAAAATTGCATTAGAAGCAGTGTCGTCAAAAGTAAAGCGAGCGGCTATTATAGAGTTATTTATTTGTTCGTTTACCCATAAATCCATATCGGCTTGGTTTTGGGCTAAACGAGTTTTTGCAGCAATTGCGTAAAGAGCAGACTTTAATGTTAAAAGAGGAATTGGTTTGCTATTTTTTTCATATTTTTCAACAAGTTCTGGTTTATATTTTTTACTTTTTATTTTTGCATTGAATTTTAATTTACTTAAAAAACTTTTATTATTTTTTTGCTGTTCGTTTAGTTGACCTATATCTATTATTAAGTTTTCATAACGGTTTTGGGCAAAATGTTGAACATATATTGTGTTATTGAAATGTTGAACATCAGAAACAGGGTATAAAAAGTGAGCAAAGCCTTTGCCATTTGGAAAATCTTTTGTTTTAGAGTCCCAGCAAGCATCGTTTACATAAGTGCCTTTTATGTTATATTTGGGGTCAGTAATATGAATTAAACATTGAGAGTGAGAACCTTTTTTATCGGCTAGAAGTTTTTCTTTACCATATAAATGGCAACCAATAAAATCGGCAGATAACCCCGGCATATTTAATTTGTCTATTATTGCTTTTGTTAAAGAGGAATAACCAGAACAAATTATAGAACCATCGGTAAATACCCCCATTATGTTATTATCTTTTTGCACACCGCCAAAAGTATATTGATAGTTTTTTGTTATAAATTTATGAATATACACCATTGTTTCGTAAGGTGATAATTTTTGTGATTTTATTTTTTCAACAATAGTATCAACACATTTATTTGCTTTAATAACATTTTCTAAATCCCAAGAATTTTTAAAGTCATATTCATCAGATATTTCTTTTAATTCATTAAATCGTATATTTTGATCCATACCGGCGGATTTTAAAAATGAGTTTAGTTCGGTTAATTTGGTTAATTCATCAGTTGTAAAAAGATAATCGGCTTGAGCATTATTATTTTTTTGAAGCATATTATGGCTTATACCAATAACAAGTTTTTTATTTTTTAATACAGAAAAGTGCATGCATAGCCTTTTGAATTGTTCCATATTAGAAAATAAATCTTCTCTTGAAATATTAATCATAATTACATTGTTTTTTTCATTTATTAATTTTTTAATTTCGGTTTCATATTCAACAATTTCGCTATTTTCTTTTTTAATGTTATATACAAGTGCTAAAAAAGATTGAAATTGTTGTATGGTGTCATCAGAACATTGTTCGTAGGTTGGTAATTTGTTTAGTTTTTGACCTGAAAGAGCCGCAATATTTTTTGAGTAGTTTATATAACAATTATATATATTTAATTTATCATTTTCATTTAATAATAAATACGGTTTAGTTAAAAGAATTTGTATTGGAGATTTTTTAGTTGATTTCATTTTTAATTGTTCTACTTTTTTTTGATAATCGGCAATTAAATAGTCATAAAATTGATCTTTATAAGCAAGTAAAGATTCTAAACTTTCACCTTTTAAATATTTATTAAATGAAATAAACATGTTTTGCCTCCAATTTTTACATATTTTAACACAAAACAAGTGAAATTTCAATAGTTATTCAACAGTCACACTCTTGGCTAAGTTTCGGGGTTGGTCGGGATTAAAACCTTTACTCACACATGTGGCATATGCTAGCATTTGAAAAAATGAAATTGATGCAATAGGCATTATTTCTTCTTTAAAATTTTGTAGTTTAATAAAACCATAAAAATTATTTAATTTTCCTTCTGGTAGATCAATTTGAGATACAACAATAACTTTAGCACCTCTGGCACTTGCTTCATATGCTCCGTTCAAAGTTTTATCTAAAAGATTTTTATTAGTAGCAATGGCAAATAGAACACAACTTTCATCAATTAAGGCTAAAAAACCATGTTTTAATTCTCCGGCAGGATGTTCGGCAGAAAATATGTAGGTGATTTCTTTAAGTTTTAAACTGGCTTCTAAACATGTAATATAATCGTAGCATCTGCCAATAAAAAAGACTTTATTTGCCTCTGTTAGTTCTTGGCAAATTTTGACAAAATTATTTTGTTCTAAAATAATTAAGTTATTGGCTAAATTATTTATGGTAGTAAAATATTGTTCCTTTTGATTATATATAACGTTTTGTAAATGTTTTGCAAACATATATAAAATAGCAATTTGGGCTGAATATGCTTTTGTAGAAGCAACTGCAATTTCTTGTCCTGCACAAACAGGTAAAATAATGTCACACATATTGCATAAAGTACTAGTTAAAACATTACTAAGCGCTACGGTAAGGGTATTATGTTTTTTTGCTTGTTCACAGGCTGCAAGAGTATCGGCTGTTTCGCCACTTTGGCTTACAAATATGCAAAGCGTTTTATTATTTATTAAAACATTAGAATATCTAAATTCGCTGGCAATATATGCATGTGCCTCCATGTTAGCAAAATCGTTCAAATATTTTGCACCTAATTGAGCGGCGTGATATGCAGTGCCACAACCAACTAAAATAATTTTATTGAAATTTTTAATAAAATTTTTATTGAACTGATATAAAATTTGTTTATTTTTATATGTTTTTATTATATTTTTTAAAACTTGTGGAACTTCATTAATTTCTTTTAACATGTAATGTGGATAATTCTGTTTTGAATTTTCAGTTTGTATGTTTTTTAATTTTTTTGGTTTTAACGATATTATTTCGCCGTCTGAGTTATAAAATACAATACAGTCGGGAGTTGCTATACAAAATTGGTTATCTCCTAATGAATAATATTCTTTAACTTTTTCATTAAAACAAATTATATCACTTGCAACAAATATTTCATTTTGTTCAATTGCTACATACAAAGGGCTTTTTTTACGTGCTAAAAACAATGTATTGGCATAATCTTTATGTAAACATGCAAGAGCATAAGATCCCTCTAATTTTTTACATGTATTAATGAGTGACATTATTTTGTTTTCTGTTTTATCATTACCTAAAAGATGAGCAATTACTTCGGTGTCGGTTTCGCTTTTAAAAGAAATATTGTTCGAAAGTAGTTCATTTTTTAATTCTTTATAATTTTCAATTATTCCATTATGAACTATTGCCCAATTATTATTAAATGAGAAATGAGGGTGTGCATTATCTTTATTAGGTGATCCATGAGTAGCCCAGCGTGTGTGAGTAATTCCGCAAGTGGATTTTGTTTTAAAGTTTACGTTTTGCTCTAATTCGTTTACTTTTCCGGAGCACTTTATGAAGTTCAAATTATTTTGATTAAAAAATGCTAAGCCTGCAGAATCGTAACCCCTATATTCTAATTTTTTTAGATTATTAACTAAAATTTTTAAGGCATTTTGTTTTCCTATATAGGCTGTTATTCCGCACATTTTGTTTCCCCTTCTATTTGATTTATTACATTTTGAATATTTTTTGCACAGTTTTGTGCCAGAGTTTTATCTTTGCTTTCAACCATTATTCTAATTTTTGCTTCAGTTCCAGAAACTCTAACCATTATGCGAGAATTAGTACCTAAAATAACTTCTTGTTTATTTATGCAATCATTTAATTTTTCACTATTTATAACTCTCATTTTGTCAGATACCGGACAATCTATATTTATTTGAGGGTAGAGTTTAACCTTTGATAAAACAGAAAGTGGTTTATTTAAACTAACAACCATATCTGCTAAAATAACGGCTGTTAAAATTCCATCACCTGTAGTTGCGTAATTTCTTATTATAATATGGCCTGATTTTTCACCGCCTAAATTTAATCCTAATTCTTCCATTTTTTCTAAAACATATTTATCACCAATATCGGTTCTAATTAATTTAATGCCTAGTTTTTTAAGCGATTCTTCTAAACCCATGTTTGTATGTCTTGTGCCTACCACAGTGTTATTTTTTAACATTTTTTTATTTTTAAAATATTTTGCGAGCATAAATAAAATCATGTCGCCATCTAAAATATTTCCTTTTTCATCACAGGCAATTATTCGGTCAGAGTCGCCATCAAAAGCAAAACCAAAATCCGCTTTATTTTCTATAACACTTTTGGCCAAAGTTTGTGGGTGTAATGAACCACAATTATTATTTATGTTTGCTCCATCATTTTTACATGATATTTTTATAACTTTTGCACCTAATTTTTTAAATACATTTGGTGCAATTTTATAGGCAGCACCATTGCTGCAATCTAAAACTACTTTTATGCCGTTTAAACTATTAGAGCAACAAGAAACTAAGTGGTTTAAATATAAGGTTGTTAAATTATATTTTTGTTCATATGTGCCAAGATTTGGATGATTTTCTATATAACTATGTACAAACTTGCGCTCTAAGTTATTTTCATTGTTGTCGCCCAATTTAAAGCCTTGGGCATTAAAAATTTTAATACCATTATATTCCGGAGGGTTATGCGAGGCAGAAATAACTACCGAATAGTCTGCTTGTAAGGCTTTTGTTAAATATGCAATGCCGGCAGTAGGGCAAATGCCAATATCAATTATTTTTGCTCCTGCGCACATAGCCCCACCTGCAAACGCATTAGTAATTAAAGAGCCCGATAGGCGAGTGTCTTGACCTATTAAAATTTTTGGTGCTTTTTTACTGCAACCTACAGCGTTTCCACACATGCGTGAAAGGTCAAACGACAACTCTTCGCACGTTTTGCCTCTTATTCCATCTGTTCCAAAAAATATACCCATTATTTTGTCTCCTTTAAATATTTTTTTGCTCTGTTTGGTTTTATTGTTTCTTTTGCTCTGCCTATTACAAAGTCATATTCATTTGTGTTTTGGGTTATAGTTGTGCCCGCACATATATATGTATTATCAGCAATTTCAAGTGGAGCAATTAAGTTTACATTGCTGCCAATAAAGCAGTTGTTGCCAATAATTGTTTTGTTTTTTTCTTTTCCATTATAATTAACAAAAATAGCGCCACAACCAACATTGCAGTTTTCTCCTAAAATGCTGTCACCAATATATGCCAAATGGCTTGCTTTGCATTTAGTTCCTAAAGTTGAATTTTTTATTTCAACAAAATTGCCTACTTTACAATCATCGCCAATTTTTGAATTTGGTCGTAACCTAGAAAAAGGTCCTATTTGACAATTTTTTCCAATGCATGAATTTACAATATGGCTATATTCCAAACAAGAATTATTTTCTATTGTAGAGTTTTCAATGTA
The DNA here is from genome assembly GCA_015069385.1 of Clostridiales bacterium. GTDB lineage: Bacteria > Bacillota > Clostridia > Christensenellales > UBA1242 > HGM11367. Next base: position 367 of record SVIS01000022.1, on the reverse strand, counting down.
ATTGTTATTTTTTAAAATTACGTTATCACCAATTATTGTTTTGCCCTTTAAAATATTTCCGCCATGTATAACTACATTGTTGCCAATTATAACTTCTGGATCTATTTCGCATGTTTTTAAGTTTTTAAATATTACATTTTTATATTTTTTTTCGTTCATAAATCTCCATTTTAATATTTTAGGTATCAAGTATATATATTAAAATTTAAAAAAAATTGACAAACAATTTAAAATTGCTTGACAACCGGCTGGGGGGGGGTAGAATACAGATATATCATTTAAAAGGAGAGTAAAATGAAAAACAAATTCAAATGGCTAATAAATGTATTTACCCTAGTACTATGTGTATGTGCTTTAGCCATAGGCG
>SVIS01000004.1 GCA_015069385.1 Clostridiales bacterium | reverse complement strand
CTTTTACTGCATAGCCTGTATTTGCAACTATTGTATATGTTTGTGTGTCTAAATAGTTATATGTTGCTTCTCCATTTGGAGTTATTGTTCCTCCGGCATTTGCTGTTGCTGTTATTGTATATGTTGCCTTTTCCCATTTTGCATATACTGTTACATCGTTTGCTGGCATTGTAGTGAATGTGTATTCTGTTTCACATTCTGCTTCGGTATACCAACCCGCAAATGTGTAATGGTTTCTTGTTGGATTTGCTATTGGAGTTATTGTTGCTCCATATGCATATTCTACTACATTATTTGTTAATTCTGGGCTGTTATGGTTATATGTAAATGTAAATTTATTTGATAAATACAATTTATTATTTGTGTCTTCTGTTGTTCCTTGTACTAATCTATACCCAACATTTGAACATGTAAATGCATTTATATTAACTTCATCTAAATTAGCAAATTCAACTATGCTTGTTGTTAAATATAATTCTGGTTCAGCAAAATATAAACCAATAGTATCGTTATAATAATATTCTGATTCTATAACAATTTTTGCAGTAGCCTCAGCAACAAAAATGTCACCATTAATTTTGTTTTTATTAATCAATTTTAGAGTGCCTGCTATTACTATAACATCAGTTTCACCCTCAAATAGGTTTAGTGTGGTTTCTTTAAGCGTTAAAATTGTATCTGAATATGTTTCAACTTGTGTGCAATCATTTCTAGATATTTCTGAGTTTTCAACCAATGCGTTAATATATGAGTTAAATATTAAGCCAAGATCATAATTATCTGTAATTATGCTATTTTTTATAATAACAACTGGACTTTGTGCCAAACTTTGAGTACTTGAATAACAGTCAACTGCATAACCATAATTATTTTTGATTTCACAATCTGTTATGGTTAAAGTTTTTATTCCATCTGTTTCAAATCTAATGGTTGTAAGTGTATCATTATCAGTTATAGTAGTTCCGCTAATTACTGTGTTAGAAGTAGCATCAATACAAAAACCAGTATCTGAAAAATTGCCTTTAATTGTACAATTATAAATATTTAAAGAGCCATTAACACTATAAATTGCGACACCTGTACCATAATGACTACCATCATAATCTATACCATTATTACTAATTTGGGTGCTGTTTAAAGTTAAACTACCCACATTAAAAATTCCAGCACCACCATTTTGTGACCCATTTGATTCAATAGTAGCATTATTAATTGTTAATTCACCAACATTATAAATGCCACCACCCAAAGCGCTTGCAATATTATAATAAATTGTAGCACCATCAATATTTAAAATGCCTTGATTATAAATTCCACCGCCATTGTAACTACCATTATTTTTATTATCTTGCACATAACAACCAGATAATAAATTTAATGTGCCAAAATTTATTAATAATGGTTCTGTAGAAGTTATATTATCGCCATCACCACTTAAAGTTATAGGTGTTAAAGTTAATCCTTGATAAGTTTCATTTTGGTTGCCAATTGTTAATGTATAGCCTGATGCAACATTAAACAATGCCCCAGTATGGGATTTTGTAATAGTTGCTTCGGCATCTGAAACAATTGTTAAATTTTTATCAATTTGAATTGTAGATGAAAGTATGTAATCATCATCACCGCAAAAAACAATTGTTGAATTGTTTGGTGCGGATTGAATTGCAGTTTCTAACGATGAAAAATAATTCCAAGAAGAAGTACTATCATCATAAATTTTTGCTACAACATTAGTTGTTAAATATAAATTATTTAAATTTGAAGTTGATGTTCCTTTTGTAAAAGCATAACCATCATTTAAACATACAAATTTGTTTAAATTTAATTCTTCAGCATTTTCAAATTGAATAATTTGAATTGAATTGGCTTCTGTATAAATAGTAGCATCAGTTGCTAAAATTTTATATGTATTATCTGCAAAGTCATAATTTTGTGCAATAATAATTGGTTTTGGCCCATATGCTAAATAATAATTTACGTTAATTACTTCACTTATTATATTACTATTTTCTAAAGTTAAATTAACACCATAGCCCATGTAAATTCCATAACCATTAGCACTTTCACATATATTATCATATATGCTGCATGAATTTAGTGTTAATTTATTATTAGAATTACCCACATATAGAGCACTTCCATTTTGGGTTGCAGTATTATTTGAAATAATAGTGTTTTTTATAATACTAGTTACCCCATTATTTATATAGATGCCAGCACCAGTGTCTGCTGAATTGCCAAGTATTTTACAATTATCTACAGAAAGGCTACCTGTTGTATCAAAAGAGATGCCACCATTAGCGTTATTGCTTATTTCACTATTTAAAATTGTTAAAGAAGCAGAAGCAGAACCTGTTACACCTACCCCATTATTGTTTGTTATTGTACAATAGTTTATGGTCATTGAACCTTGAGCATTAATGCCTGCACTATTTTCCTCAATAACAGAACCTATAACCGATATATTTCCACCACTTTTTCTTATTGCATATTCTTCATTGCCTGCAAAATAACAATTAGAAACTGTACCCTCTGCACCATCAAAATACATTCCCAAACGCGAACTATTAGTCACTGAACAATTGGTTATATTTGCCTTAATAAAAACCAAATAACATGTTGCGAAACCTTGATTTGAAACAAATTCTGTATTTGAAATATTTGCAATATATTTATTTTCACTAGTAACATACAACACACCACTGTTGTTGGTGACATTATTGTTATTAAACTTACAATTATTCAAAATTAAAGATTGCGAATTTTTGCAATATAATGCTGCCCCTTCGGTAGCGGTGTTATATGCAAAATGCGCTGAATCGATTAAAATATTAGCAATGCCATATGCCCAAATGCCGGCACCTCTTTTAGCAGATGTGTTTCCTACTATTTTTGCACCAAATATATTTAATATGCTTTGTGCACCATATATAGCGACACCGGCAGCATTACTAGGATTTTCAGGAGTTATAATTTGAGAATATGTATTATTATTATTTTGTATATAGCAACCGCTATATAAATTTAAGTTGCCTTCACATTTAATTAATGGTTCTACAGATGAAACTTCATCTTTATTTCCATCAATATAAATATCTGTTAATGTTAAGCCTTGGTAAGTTGTATTTTGATTTCCAATTGTTAAAGTACAATCAACAACATTGAAAATTTCATACGTGTGAGATTTTGTAATTTTACTATTGTTATCTGAAACAATTGTTAAGTTTTTATCAACATCTATGGTGCCTTCAACTACACAATCTTCAAACACAACAATTGTATCACCCGCCTGTGCAAATGCAACTGCAGATGATAATGTATCATAATAAGCCCAACCGGTTGAAGTATAAATTTTTGCAACAGCCTTAGCGGCATACATGTTATTTAAAATATTAGAACTTTTACCACGAATTAAATAATAACCATCTGTAGATACCGTAAATGCACCCCAATTTACAGAATCAGAAAATTGAACCGCATAAACTTCATCTTGCTCATTATATAGTTCTGGATTAGAAAAATCTAGTGTGTATGATGAACTTGAATATTGATAGTCATCGGCTATAGAAATTGAAGGGTTTAAAGAATTGGTTGTATCTGACTCTAAATAAATTGTTCCACCAATTTCATTGCTGGTTTTTAAATTTAAACCACTGTTTTTAGTTAAATATACGGCTTTAACATCTGTAGCATACTCACCATTTTTAATGGTGCATTCTTCTAAATTTAACACACTATTTTCTTCCACATATATTTGCGAGCCAGAAGATGGCAATGTAGAAATATTATTGTTTAATTCAGTATTTTTTATTGTTACAATTGATGTATTTATATTTATTGAGCCATTTGAACTGGATGTTGCAGTTGACTCCGGAGTATTATTTTTAATGCTGCAATCTTCAATATTTGCAGTTGCATTTGTAAGGCTAAGAATAGAATTTGTTTCATTACTATAAATTAATGAATTTGTAATTTCAACATTAGAATTAGAAGATGCTGACGCACCAACTACATTTATTGTATTACCATAATTGTACGCAAATTCACACTCAGTTACTAACAATTGCTCACCATAAGCAAAGTGAACACAATTAAAGTAAGAATAAATACCTTTATCTGCCTGATTATATGTAAAATTACAGCCATTTAATTTTAAATAACCGCCATTTTGGCACTCATAATCTATTAAACCTTCTGAAAAAATTTCATCTATAGTTATTATATTATTATTAAATGTACAACCTGTTATTGTTACGTTGGCTGGACCTCTGCGAAATACTAATTGATTATTATTTTTAAAAGTACAATCAGTTAATGTAAAAGTGCAATTATCTTCCGCATAAATTGTATTACCATTATTTTTTTCAAAATAACAATCTATAAAACTATTATTTGGTTCGGTGCTTCCAGATACATATGTAGATTTTATTACACCTTCAGTCTCATTATTTCCATTATTATTTATAAATTTAGCACCATTTGCAGTTAAAACACCAGACTTGTTTAATATTGCTGAGGAATCATAACTACTCATATATGCATTTTGTACAACACATTGTTTATTTAAATATAGTTGACCTTTGTTATTTACAAAGGGACCGCTAAAATCATAAGAACTTTGACCATCTAGATAAATATTAGTTAACGTTAAACCATAATATGTATCAGTAATGCTACCAAATGTAAGAGTATAGCCCTGTGGCACTGTAAACATGGTACCATAAAAAGATTTTGTAAGTTTACTGTTATTGTCAGAAACTATTGTTATATTTTTGCTCAAAACAATTTCTGCATTAATTGTATAATCGGCACTAAGTACAATTATTCCACCGCTTGCAGAAGCAGAAATTGCGGATTCTAAAGTAGTATATGTATTCCAACCACTTGTGATTTTATTATAAATTTTTGCAACAGTAGTTTCTGCCTTAACACTTGGCGTGCTAGATGTTTTTACAGGTAAAAAACTTGCAAAAAGACCTAAACTAATTGCCACAAAAAATAAAACTAATATTTTTTTGCTAATTTTCATAAAAAACTCCTTTTTATGTAGAAAAATTAAAAATTTTCATTTTTATTATATATAAGAAATTAATTTTTGTAAAGAAATTATAATTAACTTAATACTTTATTTTTAATAATTTATTGTGTGTATTTGGTTTATTATTTATACTAAACGCAAAATTGTATAAATAATAATTAATTATCATAATAAATTAACAACAAAAATATATATAAATACATGAGAAAATGTATTATTTTTACAGTGAATAAAAAATATTTATTTATTGGATCAATTTTGATTTTATTAATTGCCTTATTATTGTTTACAAACCTAAGTGTTCAAAGTTTGTCGCCAAACACTAAATACACAGTAGTTATTGATGCCGGGCATGGCGGAATTGATGGAGGCTCGGTTGGAAAAGTTAGTGGAATTAGTGAAGCAACTTTAAATTTAGACTACGCAAAGTGTTTGCAAAATTATATGCAAGATTTTGGTTTTAACGTAATTATGACCAGAACAACCGATAGCGGGCTATATAACCCGTTTGCACAAAACAAGAAAAAAGATGACATGCAAAAACGAAAAGAAATAGTAGAAAATTCTAATGCAGATTTTGTAATTTCTATACACATGAATAGTTTTAATGGCTCTGCACAAGGTGCTCAAGTTTTTTATGGTGAAAACGATGAGCCAAGCCAATTTCTTGCAACTAAAATACAAAAATATTTTGTTAAATATTTAAATCATGCAAAGCAAGATAGTAAAGTTGGTGATTATTACATTTTAAATGCTATAAAATCTCCTTCGGTGTTAGTGGAATGCGGTTATTTATCTAATGCTAAAGAAGAGGCCCTTTTATTAACTGAAGACTATAAAAAAGAAGTTTGTTATTCTATTTTACTAGGTGTTTTAGAGTACTTACAATAACTTATACTAAAAAAGCATGCCCCTAGCATGCTTTTAATATTAATTTTAACCCTGTGCTGTATCCATTGTGGTAATATCATCTAGTGCAGCCTTCATTCTAATTTTTAAGCCACTACCATTTTGCAAAACATAGTTCATGGCTTCGGGTTTTAAGGTAAGTGTTACTTGAAACTTTGTTGTTGAATCTGCACTAACTGTTAAATCGGTAGAATCACCCTTAACAGTGCTGGTTCTTACACCACTAACATCAGTAGAAGTTGTTGTATTTGTTAAGGCGTTAATTGATTCAAAATTATAATTACCTTGTTCATCAGCCTCGGCAATTTTTGACACTACCGAAACAGAACTTATTGTGCCATCTGCATTACCGGCAGCATATTTAGAAATACCGGTCCATTCATAATCAAATCTTAAATGAATTGCCATGCCATGCAAATTTTTAACTGTAACATAATATATGCATGTTGCAACTTCTTCTGTAAACTCTGTATTTTCTAATGTGTTAGCACTTTGCCATTTTGTTGCCTCATTTGTTACATTGGGGCTTGAATAAAAAGGACCTTGAATTGTGCCACCTTCTTTGCCATAATATACTTCAACGTAAACATCTGTTACTTCAAAACTAACAGTAGAGGAAACTGAAAAACTAACCGAAGATGCCGCATAAACGCCAAAAGCCAGCAGCGCAATTAACAAAAACATAGATGCAATTGTAGATATAAATTTAAATTTTCTCACAATTTCCTCCAAAATACAGCATTACTTACAAGTATTTTAATACAATAAAAAAGTTTTAGTCAAATAATTATTATGCTAATACTCAACATTTTTCAAAATAAGCCCCTTTGCTGGCATGGTTTTTCCTGCATTTTTTCGCTCATTTCCATTTAAAAGTTGTTGTACATTTTCTGTTGTTAATCTACCCCTACCAACATCGACCAAAGTACCAACAATAATTCTGACCATGTTATATAAAAAGCCGTTTCCGCATATTTCAAATTCATACAACTGCCCTTGCCTTTGGATGTTTAATGAATATATTTCACGTACAAAGTCTTGGCAAGAAGTATTAGCCGAGCAAAAAGCCTTAAAATTATGTTGCCCTATAAAAAGTTTTGCTGCTTGTTGCATTTTTTCTAAATTTAAATTAAAACTTAAATATGTTGTAATAAAAGAATCGAATGGGCTTTCGATGTATTCTGTTTTAATTCTATAAATATATGTTTTTTTGTGAGCAGAAAATCTTGCGTGAAAATTATCATCAACTTCTTTTGCCCATAAAATTCTAATATCTTCGGGCAGTTTTGCATTCAATGCGTTTGGTAATTTTTTAACCTCTTTAAAATTCAACTTTGCCGAAAAGCATTGTTCAAACGCATGAACACCGGCATCAGTTCTGCCACTTGCAAAAATTTCAATCTTTTGCCCGCAAATTTCTTCTAATGCATTTTCAATTACTTCTTGAATGCCAAGTGCATTATTTTGACGTTGCCAACCTGCATAATTAGTGCCTAAGTAACTTGTTCCAAATAATATATTTTGCATTATTCTTCCTCTTGTTTTTTGCTTTTTTTACTAACAGTTTTTGATTGTTTTTTTATTTGTCTTTTTTCTATATAGCGGCTTATTTTATTAAATATATCATCGTCTGGGTAATGTTTTCTATCTGTAATAATAAAAAAATCAGCAACATCATTTACATTATTCGAAATTAAATTTTTAATTCGCTCATCTTCTTTTATCTCATCAGCATATTCCAATTTTAAACAGCCCTCATCACTATAAAGCCTTGCCTGAATATCACACTCAAGTTTATCACATTTATGAGCAAAAATTGCTTCAGGAGTAGCCTTAGTATTAAAATCATGCACAAGTTTAAAATATACATCTTTTGCAATTAAGTCTTTAAAAATTGCCAAAACTGCTTTTTCACCAGACTTTTTTAATGCTAATTTTTTTTCATCATCGTAAGGCGTTATATCTCCAACAATATTTTCTTCCGTTTCGTGAAGTGCAAGCATTAAAATAACTTCCGAAATATTTACATTAGGTAATGTTTCTGACCATATTGCAACAGCCAACATACAAGTACCATAAATATGTTCAGCAACAGATTCTACCCTTTTACGTTTTACACCCCAACGTTTCCAACCCGTACGTATAACATCTTTAAGTTTATTTGTTAAAATATAATAATCTAATATAGTTTTAATTTTGCCATCATCGCTTTTTAATTCAATAGCCATTGTTTACTCCATCTTTTGTTTCGGCAATCAGTTGATTTAATCTTGCCTTATTTTTTTACTACCAATTTGCTTTTTAGCAGTTTTACGATTTGGTTTTCTATATTCATAAACTTCTATATCAGCACGAATAAAACGATAAATTTTTAGACGTTCATCTTGAATTTTTCTACGTTGTAAAAAATGATTATCAACTACTTCCCACCAAAACACCCATGCCATTATATCAACAAGATAAATGACTACATCATGTGCTTTTAAATATTCTACTAAATACAACAAACCAACCGAAATTATGGCAAGCATTAAAATGTATAAAGTTATTGTTGCGTTACGATGAAGTTTTCTATTTATTGCCCTAAGTTCTCTAGAATAATGTTTTTTTATAACTCTGTCTATTTCATCTCGTTTTTCTTCGGTAGCATCTTTAACATGAAAATGAAGTGTAAGTTCTTTATTTGGTGGTATTGCTTCAGCTTTTGCCTCAACAAACTCACTAAATTCACGGTCTAAAACATTTTCTCCGTCTAAGTCGTAATAAGAAAAAATATCATCATAATTTTCAGCGCCAACATCTATAATGCCTCGACCATTTGCATCAACATCAAAAAATTCATCATCTGCCAATTTAGATTTTTCTAACTTTCGTAATTGTTTTAATCTTTTAAACATACAACCTCTTAAATTTTATTATATCATATTTATGTGCTGTTTGCAAACAAGTAACGTTTTATATTTTTTTTGCATATGTAAACAAATGGAGGCCTTTATGTTAATTGTTAAAAAACTTAGCGACAACAGCAAAGATTATTTAAATACATATTATGAAATTATTGACCAAATGAAAAACGATATGCAAAATGTTGAAATTTGTAACAGTATATCTAAGGTTTATATAGAACAAATTATTCCTCATAAAAAAGCGGCTATAGCTTTAAGCGAAAATATTTTAAGATACACAACAAATGTGGATATTGAAAATTTAGCAAAAAACATTATTTCTGAACACTCAAATGAAATAGAAAAATTAGAAAATATTTTAGAAACATGCATGAGAGTTTGCAACAGCGAACGTGATGTTAATTTATACATGCGCAGATTTAACGAAATATTAAACAACATGCTTAACAGATTAAATAATATTTCAACAACAAATAATTTAAATGCATTATATTTAAATGCTTTAATTGCTCATCATGAAGGTGGAATAAGTCTTGCTCAAAATGCCCTTTCTTACACCCTATGCCCTGAATTAAAAACTCTTGCTAATGAAATGATTGTAAAATATACTGCACAACTTGTTATTTTTAGACAATTACTTAGAAATTTAGGTTAAATAAAATGTAGGCAAATTGCCTACATTTTTATATAATAATATTAATCTATTTTTTTATTCTTTTTATTTTTGCGTTTAAATATTTTTGTAAATTCTACATTTTCTAAATCAAATTTAGATTGTTTTATTTCACGAACTTTTTCTATTCTATTTGGCAATGAATTTCCTACAACAGGCATTTTAACTTCATCTTTTCTTTCTCTTATTTCTAATTTATTATATGGAACTGAAATATTATTACGTTTAAATTCGTTAAAAACATTTTCTATAACATAATAATATACTTCCCAATAATCTTCGTTATCGCACCAACAATTTGCTGCAAAATCTATGCTACTTTTATTTATAATACTTAAACGGCAAAATGGCGGTTTAGTTAAATATATTTTACCGTTACTTTTCATAACATCTTTTACTATTTTTTTAACGAGTTCCACATTGCTTTCATGTGCCACCGAAAAAGTAAAATCTACTCTTCTAGTAGGGTTTGCGCCTAAATTTATAACATTGCTATTAACAATAGTTGAGTTAGGTAGTGTAACCTTTTTATTGTCGAAGGTAATTAGCGTTGTAAATAAAAAATTTATATCGGTAATTGAGCCTTCGACACCATCAACAACTATATAGTCACCCTTTTTAAAAAGTTGGGTTGTTATTATAACAATACCATTTGCAATATTGGCAATGTTATTTTGAAGTGCCATACCAACAGCCAAAATTGCCGCACTAAACGCTGTTAATATGCCTGTAATTTCTACACCAATTTGACTAAGAAGAATTAATATCCACACCAAATACAAAACGAACTTAACAACTGTTACTAAAAATTGTTGTGTAATTTTTTCCATTTTAGTTTTATTTAAAATCTTTTTTGTTAAATTTATTAAAATTTTTATAACTATTAATCCTATAACAAATGTAACTGCAAACCAAATAATCTTCCAAATATCCATAATTTCTCCTTTTGCAATAAGCGTATTAAGTAAAATATCAATAAAAAAATATGACAATTAATTATTGCCATATTTTTATTATTCTACTCGCTTCTAAGTGCAACCACAGGGTCTTTTTTAGCTGCAAGCCTTGCTGGAACTAAACCAGATATTAATGTTAATCCTATACTAATTGCAAGCATAATTACCACAATTGGAATTGTAAGTGTTGAAATAGTCATATTTGCAAGTCCATTAATAAGCAGTGTAATTAATAATGAAATTGTTATACCTATTAACCCAGAGAACAAACCAATAATTGAACTTTCGGCTATAAACAGACGTGAAACATCTTTTTTTCTACCACCAAGCGAACGAATTACTCCTATTTCTTTTATTCTTTCAATAACAGAAACATAAGTTATTATTGCAATCATTACTGTAGAAACAATTAAAGATAATGCCGTAAAGGCAACAAGTGCTGTTGTTACCATAGAAACAAGCCCGCTTATCATTGTCATAATTACAGACAAACTATCCGTATAAGTAATATCTTCCCTTTGTTCTGCTGTTAAAGTTTTATTACCTATGGTGAGTAAATCGGAATTGTTCCATTCATCTAAGTAATTTAATAATAAATCTTTTTGTTCAAAGTCGGTTGAATATAAACTAATGCTGTTTGGCATATTTACACCGCCAAGTTCGCGCAATGTAATTGTATAATAGTTTGGAGTACTTGAATTACCTCCTGCACTGCCCATTATGGCTGACATCATTGAAGTAGTACCAACATAACCTGTTTGGTCTGCATAGTCAGTTCCATTATAATAATATGAATATTTATATGTAATACCCATATCTATTCCGCCATAGTTAGTGCTTGTAAAACTATCTTCTTCATTAGTGATTAAATGTTGAACAATTTCAGAATTTAAATTTTTTTCTAAAATTTGTTGCGTAAGTTCTTGAGTATAATAAATTCCGGTATCTAAAGTTGTATAGTTTAATCCTTCTTTTTGCACCATTATGGCTGTAATAGTAAGTTCTATACCATCTTCCCACGCACTATCAGCATAACCAGAATAAGTAAACGGATTTGCCGGATTTAATGGGTTTGAAGTAAATATTGTATTATTTGGATACCATGTAAAAGATTTTCCAAGCAATTCTTCATAACTAAATTTAGTTTTATCTAAACTTGGATTATATTCTGGCATTTCTGATGCTTTGCTAATTATATTTAAAAACTCATCTTGAGTATAATAACCAAGTTGTGCAAGCATTATATCGCTTAAAGCATGCTCTTTGTTGACAACAATTGCAATTTCGTTTGCTGCGCTTGGGTAACCTTTGCCACTAGCCTGTGCAATAATATCATATTGAGACAACACATATTCTTGATTATTTGGTAGTTGATTAAACACGTTATCTAAACTTGTTATTAAACTTGAATAACCACTAAACTCTGTTTGCTCTAAAATAGATGTATAAATTTGTTGAATTGTTGCAAGCGACACCATATCGTTTTGCTCTTTATTTGTAAAAGACACATTTGTATATAAGTTATTATATAAATACAAACCAAATTCATAATTAATTGCCGCTCTATATTCGCTTGGCATATTATTTAAATAATTAATAAAGTCTTGACCAATATTGTTTGTAATCATAAGTGAATCCATTTGTTCGGCACGACTGGCAAGATATTCTATTACACCATCAACATTTATATAACCATCTTCAATATTAGCAGTAACTGACTCACCCAAAGTAAAACTACTCATTGTTCCCATTAGTGCATTAATATCTAATGTTGTTTCGGTAATAGTTACTGGGTTTCCCGCCAGCATATCATTTTGCATATTAGTTATGTAATTTTGAATGCCAGTAGATACCGCCAAAACCGAGGTTACCCCAATAATGCCAATAGCGCCAGCAAAACATACAAGTAAACTTCGCTTAAATTTTGAATATAAGTTTCTTGCCGAAAGCCTAAAAGTTTGCCAAATAGACAATTTAGACTTTTTGCTAACATTCTTTTGTTTGCTTTGAGTTTTTATTTGCGAATTAAAATTAAAAGGGTTAGAGTCTGCAATTACTTCGCCATCTAACAATTTAATTATACGTGTAGAATATTTTTCAGCAAGTTCTGGATTATGTGTTACCATAATAACTAAAGTTTCTTTTGAAATGTCTTTTATTAAATCCATTATTTGTACTGAAGTTTCTGTATCTAGTGCACCGGTTGGCTCATCGGCAAGTAAAATTTCTGGGTCATTAACAAGCGCTCTTGCAATAGCAACCCTTTGACATTGACCACCAGACAGTTGATTTGGTTTTTTATAATATTGATCAGAAAGCCCAACTCTATCCAATGCCCTTTTGGCCTTTGCAATTCTTTCATCTTTTTTATAGCCAGCAATACTAAGTGCTAATTCAACATTTTCTAGTACTGTTTGATGAGGAATTAAATTGTAACTCTGAAAAACAAAACCAACACGATGATTACGATATGTATCCCACTCACGGTCAGAATATTGTTTTGTTGAAATTTCATCAATATATAAGTCACCAGTTGTGTAATGATCAAGTCCACCAATAATATTTAAAAGAGTAGTCTTTCCACAACCACTAGGTCCCAAAATAGAAACAAACTCCGATTGCCTAAATGAAATACTTATGCCTTTTAAAGCATGTACTAATGTATCGGCAACCTTATAATCTTTTGTAATATTTTCTAATTTAATCATAATTTTCTTTCCCCATTTCAAACAAAGTAAATTATTTGTTTTTTGCATTCATGTATTTATTAATACATTGTTGTTTTAACAATTCATATTCTTCTTCAGAAATTAAATTTTTATTGCGTTTTTCGGCAAGTTCATTTAACTCATTTGTTAAGTTATCCATTTGGTCGCGAACAATATAGTCATCTGTACCCAAAATTACTTCATCGCCATTAATATATGTTGAATTTTGCCTTGATGATTTTGCTTGAAACATTGCCAATTTTAATTGTCTTACTACAACAATTTGTACCCAAAATACAAAAATCCATATAATAAATATATTAATTATATTTAATAATGACACAACATTAAACCAATTATAATGTTCTAAAAAATAATCTTGGTCTTTTTTTAACATTAAAAGATAAAAAATGCCTGTACCTATTGTAATAATAAGTGCCAAAATATCAACTATAAAATAAAAAAGATTAAATTTATAATAAAATAGGTCAGCATAAATACTTATTATATTAAATATTACTGAACAAAGTATTAAAATACCTGCAATTTTTAATGTTTTTTTAATTTTTTGCATTAGTCCTCCATTTTTATTATAAAAGTGTATACAAGTAATAATTATTTTGTCAATTATTAAAACATAGCAATTTAAAAATAAAGTATAATATGCAACGAATTAATTAAATCGTTGCACATTAATTATTTTAATTTATTTAATATTTTATCCATCATTTGCTTATTAATTCCAATTTCTCCTATTTTATTTTTATTGGAATTAATATTTGTTGTGTGAAAATCACTGCCCCCAGAAATTAGTAAATTATTTTTATTACAAAATTCTACTAAGTAATTATTTTCTTTTTCGCCTAGCGAAGTAAAATGGAAGCACTCAACACCATCAACACCCAGTTTTACTGCATATTTTAAAATTTTGTCTGTACAACCAATATATTCATATGGATGTGCTAAAAATGCCAATCCTCCAAATTTATGTACTATATTTATTATTTTTTTACAAGTTGAGAAATTACTATTTTTAAATGCGTAAAATTTAGATTTAGGATTGTTTATTGTGCATCTTAAAAATTTATTTATTGAATCAAAAGCATTAGCGTTTTCTTCTAAAACAAGATTTTTTGCTTCTTTATTTTTTAGCACGCAATTAAATATTTCTTGTGACACACCGGGATTATTATTATCAAAATTAATTTTTGTATAATCTAATTCAAGTTTCACACCATATTTTTGAAAAAGTTTAGGAAAAATATCAAATCTAAATTGTTCAATAACTTTTTGATTAATAGCATTATTCTCTAAATAATTTTTCATTAAATTAACATCAAAACCATAAGCTAAAATTTCTACCGGCACACCTTGTGCCATGCAAAACAACTCTACACCAGCAACAACTTTTAGATTCAAATTTTTTGCAGTTAGTTGAGCCGTTTTATCAAAATAAAAATCTACGTTATCGTGATCTGTTACAGATATTGTTTGAGCCCCTTTTTGCTTTGCTAAATGTAGTACATCGTTAGGTGCAAGTTCGCCATCGGAGTATGATGTATGAATGTGTAAATCATAAATTTTTGTCATTTGTTTTTCCTATATTAATCTAAAAGCATTGAAAAATGATGTGCTGTAATATTTTCAAAATTTTTATTTACTGCTTTTATTATGTCGTGTTGGTCTTCAATTAAATAAACATTAGAATATCCATTAATGTATTTTTGAATTTCATATCCCTTTAATTTTGGTTTTTCTTCTTTTGAAATGTTAATTTCATTTAAAACATTAATATGTATATTACTTTCATCAAACACAGGCAAATGTTTTTTTAACCATTTAATTTTGTCTGTTTTTTGTTCTTTAAAATAACAGTTACTCATAATTGCTATAGTAACATTATTTATTTGACTAAGTTCCATAACAACATTTGCTGTTGTTTTTATAAGCCGTTTGTTTAAATAAAAATTAGGCTCATTATTTAATATCAATTTCTTCTCGCCTGCGCCATATTCTGCTAAAACGCCATCCATATCAAAAAATATTATAACTTTTTTAGTTTTAGCAATGTGCTTTATTTCATCTTTTAACATACGCTCTCCGTTGTATAAGTTTATCATAATGAATATAATAAAGTAAATTACCTAACAAATTTTTTAATAAATGCCACCAAAATATTGGCAGCACTTATTGTTATTTTGTTATTTCTTCATTCACATTTATAGAAATGACTCCTGGTTTTGAATCAATGTCTTTTTTTGTAAATTTAACATTATTCATATATAAAATTTTTAAATTTGGTAGCATTTTTAATAAACATTTATCCAAAATAACACAATCACAAACTTTAAATATTTTTACCATTTTTAAAGGTTGTTTTGTAATATTTTGTTGTGATAAAAAAGTATTTCTTGATTTATTAATATCTATTGAGACTAAATTAGGGAAATTTTGCAAATTCAAATCTGTGCCTTCAGTATAATTTTTAACTACAACATGTTTAATTGTAGATAATAAATATTTATCGTTTTTATTTAAATAATTATAAAATTCATCAAGACATAAATCTGAACTTATAAGGCTTTCATTATGAACAACCCATGTATTCTTTGTTTGTAAATTAGGATTGCAATCAATAAATATTGTGTTTTTATCTATAGTTATTCTTGACATAAAATTACTCCTCTTTATATTTGCTATTATTATAACATAATGCAATGCAAATTTCAATAGTCAATTTAAAGTAAAACTCAACGAGATTTCGTTGAGTTTACTTTTAATTTAAAATCCAAAGAGCAATATTTAATGTGGTTGCAATACATAACCAAATGGGATATATAGAAATTATAAGCCCATTCATTGCATCTTCTTTACAAATTTCGAAGTATAATCTTAAACCAAATAAAGCATTAAATATTATGATAACATTACCCAAGAAAAGTTGATTAAGCGTAAAGAATACCAAACACCAAAGAACGTTTAATACACCATTTATTGCTAACAAAATAATATTCTCTTTAGTAAGCGGTTGTCTGGTTTGCCATTTTATTAAAACATAGATGAACAATAAATAAATTATAGTCCATACAATTGGAATTATAAATGATGGAATCCATTCTTTTGGCTTAATTAAACCTTCAAACCACCCCATACCAATTTGTGCAAAGATTGTTCCAAGAATTGCCACTGCAACAACAGAAATAATTGTAATAATAATATTCTTTTTCATATTAATATGTTATGTGAAAAATTAAAAAGTATACTATAAATTTGTTATATTTTATGAAGAATATTAATTATGTGTTGCAAAAAGAAATAAAAAGTTTTAAAATCAGTATGTCTTTTGCGAACATGGCGGAATGGTAGACGCGCAAGTTTCAGACGCTTGTGAGGTTAAACTCGTGCGAGTTCAAGTCTCGCTGTTCGCACCAAACACCCCCCCCGCTCTAAAGTTTAGAGCGGGGGGGGTTATGTTATTTTGTATTTTGAGTTTCTCTTGTAGGAACATACCTTTTGATATAATATCTGTCATCATTTGGTTTTTGACTTGACTCTACCATTTGGCGCTGACCATTTACTTCTTGTACATAAGCATATGCAAGCGAATAACCATTTTTTGCCATTTTTTCATCAAGTTCTTTTACCAAGCCAAGTGGAGGAACTGTTTTTCCTTCGTTTAAGCAAAGGTCTTTTTCAATATTTATTTCACGGCCTAAATATTCTCTGCAAAGTTTTTGTAAACGATATACAGGAATAACTAAACGATCATTCATAAGTTGGCGACGAAGAGTTGTAGGGCTGTCTACTTCCCACCAGCGATTGCCATGTTGAAGATCATTAAATAAGTTTTCACAAGCCTCACAACACACATATGAAAGTTGATTAAAATAACCTTGTTCTTGATTAATTAAATAACGATCTTTTTCATCAATTATTGCTGAATAAGTGCTTGAAGCATAAAACCTATAAATATGAAAAAACTGCCTTAAATATTCATCGTTAAAACCAACTTCTTTTTGAACAGTTTGTTCATATTCAGAAATTGCGGCTTTAATTTCATCATTATATTTGTTACCAAATGTAGTGTTTTTATAAACAAGATTTAAAACTTTATTAAATGCTTTTGAAACATTTTTATTGGCAAAGATTTGATTGATAGAATCTTCATCTAAAAGTTTAGTTAAATATTGTTTATAAATTTTTGGAAAATTTTCTTTTAATTTTATTGTATAAAGTGCATTCATGATAAATACAATCTCCTATAGTTTTTTTCATGAATATGCTAACCTATTTACACAATTTTGTCAAGTACTACTTTTTTTGCATTTTTAATTTTCCGCCTTATTTACAGCCAAATTTGTTTGCTTAAAATATTCTCTAACAAGACTAGATGCCGATTTTGTTTTAGAAACCGAGTTGACTCTTCTTTTTATGCTCTCTTGTTTTTGAGTGTCTAATTGATTTTTAACTAGAACTATTTGTTCTTTTAGTTTGCTAATTTGATTTTCTTTTACAGCCAATTTTGCCATTGCATCTTTAAGTTTTTCATTGGCGTCAAATAGTTCCCCTTTTAGAGTTAGTTTTGCATTTTCATATTCTTGTTTTTTTACCAACTTAATTAACCCCATAAAAAGTGCTTTAACATCTTCATCGCTTAACCCTGTTTTGTTTTGAGGCATTTTTATTATTTCACCCATAGAATTATTTTCTCCTTTTTGTTTTACTATTGCCCTATATTTATTTTGCAACCTAATCATTTTTGATGCATCACCATCTGCAAGTTTCAAACAAGCCTTTCTTACAGAAAACCCTTGTGATAATAATTTTTCAATTTGTTCTAACATTTTAGTTTGTTCCTCTTTAGAAAACGGTATTCCTCGCACTACTTCGTGATTATCTAAATTTATATTTAGTTCTTTTGCAAAGTCGACATTGTTTTGCATTAAAGAAAGTTCTTTATAATAATAATTTCTTACGCTGTTTGTATGTCTTTTTGTTGCTTGTGCATAATTAAAAAATATTTGAATAAGTGGCATACCTTCACTCTTTTTTATCTCAACAAATTTGAAAAGAGTTTTTATTTCTTCTTTACTCCATCTAGAAAAATCTTTCATGATTGCTCCCCTTTAATTTTGTATGTTTTAATTATTGACAGAAAAAAAGTGATTATACATATTTAACATAATCACAGCTAAATAAAAATAAAATATTATATGGAAACTTTATATTTACTTTCACAAAACAATATATGGATTGAATGCAACAATCAACAACAACTATTACATAAAAACAATTATGTTTATTTACAAAATATGGCTTTATATGAAAAAATTAAGTTATATGAAAACTTGGCACTATTTTCACCCGTTTACTTAAATTTAAATCTATCTTTAAACCAAGAAGGTATTAATATTTTTAATCATAAAGACAAAAAATTTATAGAAATAATAACTTTAAACAAAAATAATGTTTTGCAAAAAATTCTAACTCCAAATAGCGAAATATATATTTATAATAATTTTTTAACAATTAATTATAAAACAAAATTTTATAGTTATTATTTTTTTGGTAACAAAAATAATTATGCCGTTGAAAATTATAATAATATATACATATTTAATAAAAATAATATGATTATTTTTAATATTGATTATTTTTCTTTTAATTTGCTTAAATGTATTGAATTTAAAACAGAAAAAGACTTTTTTAACATTTTATGCCCAATACAAAATAATAATAATTATTATTTATATTTCAATATTGACTTAATAAATAACAAAATTGAAACAAAAAAATATTGTAAAGGAGAAATTTCATACAATAATTACACTTTGCCTTTTTTGTTTTTTTATTTGACAAAAAATGGTTTTGAAATTTCAAAAAATTTAATAACTAGCGATTTAAATATAAACGACCTTAAAAGTTATTTCCTTAAATTTAATTGCATGCGTGAAATCGAGGGGGAATATTATCTATTTTCTAATCAAGAACTTACTCAAATTAAATTTACAATTAACAACAATTTAATTATTGATATAGATTAGTTTTAAAATCGACAAATAAAGCCAGCATAAAAACTTATAACTACTAATAAGGTATAACAAAGGCCAAATAGCCTTATACGCAAAAAGCGAACAATATATAATTAAGGGGAAAGTATGCAAATATCTAATTTATTTGGCAAACAAGTGTTTGCTCTTTACGAAGGTGAAATTATTGGGACAATTATTGATGCTAACTTTAATGCTAGTTTTAACAAAGTATTAAGTTTAAAATTATTTGATATGGAAGAGAATGAGTTTGAATTAAAAATTAACAACATAAAGGCAATTGGTGAATGTATTATACTTTCTAACAAAACCAAACTTAATATATTTTTAGACAGACAAAAAAAATCACCAATGTTTAAACCTGTAATAGATGAAAATGCTAACCTATTTGGCAAAATAATTGATTGTGAAATTGATGAAAAAGGTAATGTACTATATTATTTAACCGACACTCAAACTCAATTAAGCGCCGACAATATATATATAAGAAAAAATTTTGTTTATTACTGCACCAATAAATTTGTGGCCGATAATTTAAAACCAAGAGTCAAAGTAAATAGTTTAGATAATATTAAAGTAAACATTCTTCAATTTGAAAATTCAAAAAGTTATGACAATATTGTTCCTAGCAAATTACAATATAATACAGATACAATTTTAGGCAAAGTTGCAAAAAGCAATTTGTTTGGTGTAAATAATGAAATAATAATAAAAGCAAATCAAGTTATAAATGAAAAAACGATTGAAGACGCCACTCGCCACAATCGTTTAAATCAATTATATTTTATTGCAAACTAAGCAATTAAAAATACAAATATATCTGTAAAAACTCCAACCATTAAATGTATAATTAAAGAATAATTTATGCTGCGAGTTTTATAAGTAATAAACCCAAAAATTAAGCCCGCCGGAATGGCTGAAAGTGTTTCTATCATAGGTTTTCCAAAACCACCAATAGAGGTATGAATTAATGCGGAAATAAGTGTTGTAATTAATATTGAACACACTACTCCGCATTTTTTCTCGCCCGAAAAATATAAAATGCCTCTAAATAAAAATTCCCAACCAATATAATAAAGTAAGTATGAAACAAAATACAAACCTATTTGCCACCACTTGCCATATGTTGCAAAATCAATAAGTGGATATGTTGAAGCCATAGTACTATCAAAAGCCGACAAAACTCCACAAATTGCACAAATAGGAATTGCAATAGCACAAATAATAAATCCAAGTTTTGCCTTACCAAACCCTAAACCAAAATTAGATAATTTTTCTTTTAATACTAGTTTTACAAAAATTATGCCAAGTATAAAAAACAAAGCAAAACTCATGCAATTATGATATATTATTTTCCAATAATCTATATCTTGAATATTAAAAGTTTGTTCAAAAAAACTAAATGAACCAAAATAGCAATAAACAAATAAAATAATACAAGAAAAAATTAATGATAATGCAAAATTTTTATTATTATCTTTTTTTAAAAAATCTATTTCTGTTTTTACTTTTTCTTTTAAACTCATATTTATTTCTCTTCTTTATTTTGTGTTTCTAAAGTATTAATCCAATCTACTGTTTTTTTAATACCCTCTTCATTTGAGTATTTTGGTTTATAACCAACACTTTTTAATTTATCTATACTAAAACTATAATCTTCACAATTTTGATAAACAGAAAAACGAGTAATAAGTGGTGCCTTTTTAATAAAGAACATATGGTATATACCCTCAACAAGCCCCGCAGTCATTTTTGCTAATGGTTTTGCAAAATTTGTAAATTTGGCTCTAACCCCAAAAGTCTGTGCAACATTGGTTAAATACTGTTTTAAAGTGTTGTTTGAATCAGAAACATTATAATCGGTATTATGGCAGTTTGAATTAAATGCTGTATGTAATATTGCCTCAACTAAATTGCCAACATAAACAAAGCAACTTTCATATTTGCCACCAGCACTTATTAACATTTTTTGTTTTTTGACTCTGGTATATATTTCATGACTAGATGTATAATCATATTCACCATAAACATTACCTGGCCTTATAATTACATAGTTAAGTCCATTTTCTTGACCAAATTTTTTAACATAGTTTTCAGCCTCTAATTTACTGAGAGAATATGGGTTTTTAAATGGCTTTTTTTCATCTTCTTCTTTTAAATTTTTATAGCCATAAAAACCATAGACAGCAACAGATGATAAATATGAAAAACATTTTGCTTCTATGTTTTTTGCATAATTTAAAAGGGCTGTTGTTCCTCCAAGATTAATTTTTTTAAAGTCTTCATATTTGCCCCACACACTAACCTTGCCGGCAATGTGAAAAATATAATTTACTTTTGGCAAAACTGTTTCTGTATTATTAAATAAAACTTTAAACTCGCCATTTGTGTTTTGCGATATGTTAGTAATATCACCCCTAATAACTTGTATTTTACCCTCTTGAACAAATTGATTGTATTTTATATTTTTTGAACCCATGCTTCTTTGCAATGCAAAAACTTTTACCCCTTGTTCTACAAGTTCTACCGACAAATGCGAGCCAATAAAGCCGTTTGCCCCTGTTACTAATGCTGTTTCCATAATTTTCCTTAAGTTATATATTTATTAGAATTATACCACATGCAAAATACAGTTGTAAACAAAACAGCCTTTTTAGTTTTTAAATAACTTGTTGAACTCTTTCCTCTAAATATCTTGTTTTATATAACTTATATTTATTAACCAACTCAAACAAATAACGCTCTTTAGAAAGCGAATCTAACTTATTATAAACTTTATAATCAATTAAATGTGCAATAGGGTTTGCCACATCCTGATTTTCATCTAACATGTTTTTTATTTTTGTGTATAACTTTGCATCTTCCTTGGTGATAATTTTATTCTTAATATCCACACCCTCACCGAACAAAACTTTAAATGTGTCGCCTTTTTTAAGCGCTTTATTATCGTTTTCCCTTACTTTGTTTCTTAACCTATTTTTTGCCATATTTGCCATTCTTTTTAATGCTTCAATTCCTTGTTTTTGCATATAAATTCCCCTTTAGTTTTTTAATTATTTTTTCATGCTATGTAATTCTCAATTTATATTTCTATAAATACGTTGCAAAACCAAGTATAGCAAACACAACTTATTACATGTTAGTAAAAAGTTTGTTTGAAAATGTCTTAAAATGTAAAAGAATGACAAAAACATTAATAAAAACCGCAATAATACTATCACGGTTTTAATTAAAATTTAATTTATGCTATTACAAGTTTGAAAGCCGCACGAACGCCATAATCGTAATTGACGAAATTGTTGGAGTTCAAGGCACTAGAGTTGACAAACCTCGCGCCAGAGCCCTCGTTGAAAGAATCGCAACTGCTAGGCGATCGGAGCCACCAACCGCAAGCGGCTGTACCACCAGTCGTCATGTCTGCAGTTTTAGCATTTGCATCTGTTCCATTTCTTAACAGTATATATGCTTCATCATATGAAAGCGCCCATAGCATTTGATTTGTACTTGAATTTGTATGGCGGGTTTCTATTGTTTCATAATCGCCAGGATCATCGTTCCAGCCATCGTAGAAGGTGTAATCTCCACCTGCTAAATTTCTTGCTACTATTTGGTTATATAATGTTGAAGTGCCTATTTTGTATGTACTTGAAGTTGCAAGTGCATTTATTGCTGTATATAATGGTGAACCATTATATTCCATTTCCGCTGGGTCTCCTGAATATGTATCGTGGAATGTACTTGTTCCTAAAGCATACTCTGATATAAAGAAATATGTTCCTTCTGGTACATTTGTAGATGTTGTATCGGTAAACACTGTGCCATCTAGTGTTGTCATATTGCCTGTTGACATTTCTTCGCTACCAGATGCACTATAGCCAAATGCATACCATTTGAGTGGTGTGCTGTTGTACTCACCCATTTCTACGTATAGGTTACCTACATCTAACCCTGTGTCACTATTTGCTGTGTCCGCTAATTTTAATGCACTTCTATCAAAAGTGTATTTTTTAAACTCTAGGTTTGCATCAAAGGTTGCAGTTATATCTGCGGCTGTTTCTATATCGGTTAAAGTGAATTTTATTGTTATATCTTTATACTCACCTTTTGTTGATAGTACAAATGATTGGTGTGAGGTTACTCCTCTTACAGAGGTTATTTCTATCGTTGTTGCTGTACTATCATATGCTACTGGGTTTGGTATATTACATAGTACTGCAAAGTCTGAGTCGCTTGTTATTTTTAAGTTTATTGTTATTGTATTTCCTTCTTCTGCCAAATCACTAAAGTACATTGCTGGAAGAGGTAGTTCTTTTCCTTCTTCATCTACTAGTGTTTCTGCTATTGTTGCTTCTGTTCCTGTTAGTTTTGTGGTAAAGTCTTCATCATACGCATCTATTGTTCCTGACACCTTTACTTTACAGCCATGGGCTGTAAAGCCTATTGTTCCGGTAGCGGTAAGGCTTGCTTGTTTTGCTGCGTACACGCCTATGGCTAGAGCACATACGCATAGTACTAGGGTGGCTAGGTTTATTAGCCATTTGAAATTCTTTTTCATTTTACTCTCCTTTTTAATGATATATTTGTATTCTACCCCCCCCCAGCCGGTTGTCAACTAATTTTTAGTGTTTTTTTTATTTTGTTATATTTTGACAATTTTTTGAATAATTGTATTTTATAAACATATATTCAACCAATTGTTGTTTTAGGTTGATTTTTGTATATTAATATGATAGACTTAAAAATAAGGAGGAATTATGGAACAAGTAAATAAAAAGAATAGTTTACCACTTGCACTAGTACTTTCTGCATTAGTTGCAGTAGCAGGTGCTGTTGTTTGGGGTTTAATTTATTCTTCTGGTTGGTTTGTATCTATTGTATCTTACGTAACTGCTCTTGCAATGTTTTGGGTATATAACAAATTTTACAAAATATCAAAATTAACTTTTGTTTGGTGTTTAGTTTTAATTAATATCTTTAATATTGTTGCAAGTTTCTTAGCAATTGTTATTGCAGTTGCTGCAGAAGCAGGTGTAGATTTTGCCACAGCCTTAGACGCAGTTATTTCAGTATTTGGTGAAGTTTCTGGTGCGTTTATACGTGATATGATACTTGGTCTTGTATTCTCAGTTTTAGGTATTGCATCTTATTATTCTTACTACAAAAAACAAGCTGCTGCAAAAAAGGCAGTTCAGCCTGCTGAAAGTGTGGTTGTTGTAGATGAAGAAGCGCCTGCCACTGAAGTTAAACAAGAACCTGAAAACAAAGAAAATCCATACAACGAAAAATTTTAATTAAATAAAAAATACGAACTAAAATCAGTTCGTATTTTTTATTTAACTTAGTGGCTCAAAAGCGTCTTTAAAGTCATCTTTGTACACTTGCTTACCCTTACCTGCCCGGTTGTCATATGGAATAAACTTAGATTTTATTACCTGTAACTTGCCTTCGGCATATATTGCAAGATCTGGAGGAACAATGCCAAACGTTGCAAAAGCAAGTTCACCTGTATCTTTACCTAATATTCTTAATCCCTTTCTATTTCTTGCGCCAATTTCATATTCGCCAATAGAAATGTTTTTAACATAACCACGGCTTGATAGCACTGTAACAGCGCCACTTTTTTTAACAGGAAGAACAAACCTTACAACATCACCATTATCAAGAGCAATAGCCTTAATACCTGCTGTGGTTCTACCAGTTGATTCAATATCATCAGCAATATTAACACCCATTCCAGATCTACTTAAAATTAAAATGCTAAATCTTGGGTCGCTTACCCCTGCGTAAATTACAGTATCTTTTTCTTTTAGTTTAATTCCTGCATAAACATTTTTTGCAATTAGATATTCATTTAGGTTGGATTTTTTAATCATACCGCTTGCTGTTACAAATATTAGTTTAGTGTTCTCAATTTCAAAAGGCTCGTTAGGAATAATTAGCATATTAATGCCATACTCATCTGGCATAATATTTTTGTCTAATTTATATAAATCTGTTCCACGCTCACGCCATTTTGCCTCTGGAATATTATCTACTAAAGTTTTAAATACATTACCTTTGTTAGTAAAAATTAAAACTTTATCGGTTGATTTTGCTTTTAAAAGTTTTGTATGAACTTCAGAAAGTCCTGAATTTTCACCAAGTTCACGTATTGCAAGATTATAGTTCTTTATTGGAATTGCTTTAATTGTTTTATTTGCAGTTAAAGCAAGCATAAAGTCTTTTACAACAATTTCTTCAGGCTCTTCTTTGGTTACTTCTAAAGAATTTGGGTCTAAAAGTTTTGTTCTACGTGGTGATTTATATGTTTTTTTAATTTCTAAAATTTCTTTTTTTACAACTTCAAATTGTTTAGTTTTTGACAAGTAAATTGCTGTTAATTCTTCAATTTTAATTTTTAACTCGGCTAGTTCTTCTTTAATTTTATAAACTTCTAAATTAACTAAACGAGATAATTTCATTTCAAGTATTGCAGTTGCTTGCCTATCAGAAAGCATAAAACGTTCTTTTAATTTTTGTTTAGCAATAGAAACTGACTCGGATTTTTTAATTATTTTAATTACTTCATCAATATTTTGAATAGCAATTAAAAGCCCCTCTAAAATATGAGCACGCTCTTTACATGCATCTAAGTCAAACTTAGTACGTCTATAAACAACTTGACGTTGATATTCTACATAATAAGAAATAATTTCTTGCAAGTTCATTTGTTTTGGTTTGCCACCTGCAATAGCAACCATATTTATGCCAAAACTTGTTTGCAAATTAGTTGATTTATATAAATATTCTAAAATTGCTTTTGCATTGGCATCTTTTTTAAGCCTAATAACTGCCCTTATTCCGTTACGGTCAGACTCATCACGAATTTCTTGAATTGCAGCAAGTTTTTCTTTATTATCTTCTTTTAACTGTGCAATTTTTTGTAGCAGTTGAGATTTATTAATTTGATATGGAATTTCGGTTATAACAAGATTCTGTTTATCGCCTGCAGTTTCAATTTCTACATTTGCCCTAACAGTAATTTTGCCTTTCCCGGTTTCGTATGCAGTAGCAAGTTCATCACCAGCAATAATATTTGCACCGGTTGGAAAATCAGGACCTTTTATATATTTCATTAAGCCTTTTACAGTAATAGAAGGTTTATCTATATAGGCTACTACAGCATCTATAACTTCGGCTAAATTATGCGGTGGAATATTTGTTGCCACACCCACTGCAATACCATATGCACCATTAACTAAAAGGTTTGGGAATCTGCCTGGAAGAGTATCTGGCTCTTTAAGCCTATCATCAAAGTTTAGACTCCAATGCACTGTGTCTTTATCTATATCTCTAAGAAGTTCTAATGCCAAGTCTTTTAACTTCATTTCTGTATAACGATAAGCTGCTGCGCCATCGCCGTCAATTGAACCAAAGTTTCCATGACCATCTATTAAAGGCTCTCTTAAAGAAAAGTCTTGCGCCATACGCACAGAAGCATCATAAACCGATGAGTCGCCATGTGGGTGATATTTACCTAAACATTCACCTACAACCGTTGCCGATTTTCTGTAAGGTTTATCTGGTAATAACCCCATATCATACATAGCATAAAGAATTCTTCTTTGAACAGGCTTTAAACCATCTTCTACTCTAGGAAGCGCCCTATCCATAACAACGTGCTCAGTATATGGAATCATACTTTCATGAAGCACATCTTCTAGTGGTTTAAATAAAACTCCGCCACCATTCATTTTTATTTGCTCTACTTTGTTTGCCACGTATTTTTTCTCCCTGGACTGATTTTTTATTTCAACCTTACTTTCATATAATTGTTCTTGTAAGTTTATGGTTGAAGTTTTTGTTATACTTTTTTCTTGTATTGTATTTTTTTGTAAATTTATGTCTATTTTTAATGTTTTTTCTGGTTTATTTATTGTTTTTTGAGGAATTTTGTCGAAAGTTGTATTTTGTTGTGCTTTATTTATTTGTTGCTCTTTTTGTTTTGTTTCTTGCGTTATATTATTATGTGGTGTTTCTTCTTGCAAAAACTGTAAGTCGTCAAAGCCCATTTGTCCATCAAGTTTTTTCTGCACTAACACTTCCTCTTCTTGTGGCAGTGGCTCTAGTTCATCATAACACATTTGCCCAAGCAAAATTTCATTTTCGACTTTTTCATCATCAAACATATTCATATTTGGTTTTAGTTACCTTTTTATCTATTTATTGTTTTATTCGAATATTCTTCTGCAAATTTATCAGTTCTATCAAAATTGGCATGTTGTGCAATATATTCTTTTCTAGCATCTATATTATCACCCATCCAAACAGTAACCATTTTTTCTGCCTGTGCAGCATCTTCAATTGTTACTTGCATTAATGTACGTTTTTCTGGATCCATAGTTGTTTCCCAAAGTTGTTCAGGATTCATTTCACCAAGACCTTTATACCTTTGAATACTATAGCCCTTACCACAGCGCTGTATTGCATCAGGTAATTCTAAGTCAGAATAAACATATTCGGTATAGTCTTTTTTATAAACTTTATATAAAGGTGGCAAGCCAACAAAAACATGACCACTTGTAATAAGACCACGCATATATCTATAAAAGAAAGTTAGCAAAATACTTCTTATATGCATACCATCTTGGTCAGCATCGGATAAAATAATTACTTTGCCATAACGAAGAGAATTTATGTCAAAATCCTCTTGAATACCTGTTTCTAAAGCCGAAATAATTGTTTGAATTTCCTCATTGGCAAGAACTTGGTCAATACGTTTTTTTTCGGCATTTAATGGTTTTCCTCTAAGTGGTAAAATTGCTTGTGTTTTTCTATCACGCCCCATTTTTGCAGAGCCACCAGCCGAATCACCCTCCACAATAAATAATTCACATAGTTCACTTTTACGGCTTGTGCAAGATGCTAGTTTACCAACTAAATTAAAACTGCCTGCGCTATTTTTTGCACGAGTAATTTCTTTTGCATGCTTTGCCGCCTCACGGCTTTTGGCTGCACCTTTTGCTTTGTTAATTATAACATCAGCAACTTTTTCGTTAGATTTATCGTTAAAGAATTTTGTAAGTTCTTTTATTGTGATACTTTCAAGTTCTGTTTTTGCCTCAGGATTACCAAGTTTTGTTTTGGTTTGACCTTCAAACTGAACATTTTTCATTTTAACAGCAATAATAACAGATAAACCTTCACGATAGTCATCGCCCAAAAGATTAGCATCTTTTTCTTTTAAATAGCCATGAGAACGTGCGTAGTCGTTTAACACTCTAGTAAATGCAGACTTAAAGCCTGCTTCATGCATACCACCCTCGGTTGTTGGAATATTATTAACAAAACTAAAGCAGTTTTCTGTATAGCCATCGGTATATTCAAGAGCACACTCGGCTTTTAAAACTTCAGTTTCGGCACTAAAATATATTGGTGTGCTAAAAAGTCTGTTTTTATTTTTATCTACATAAAGCAAAAAGTCTTTAATTCCACCTTCGTAATGATAAGATGCCTTTTGGCCAGTACGCATATCAAACAGTTCAATTTTTAAGCCCTTATTTAAAAATGCTAATTCTTCTACCCTTTTTGCAATTGTTTCAAACTCAAATGTAAGTTCACCAAACACACGGTCATCTGGCAAAAAACTAACAGTTGTACCACGTTCAGAAGTGTCACCAATTTCTTTTAATGGTGCCTTTGGCACACCGCTTTTAATTTTACCATTTGGAGCCGAATAAGACTCAAACTCCATATAATATTTTTTACGATTTTTACAAACTGTTACATTTAACCAACGAGAAAGTGCGTTGGTAACCGAAGCGCCAACACCATGCAAACCACCCGAAAATGAGTAGTTAGAGTTATTAAATTTTCCACCAGCATGAAGTTCAGTAAAAACAACCTGAACTGCACTTACTTTTGCTGTTGGATGCATATCAACTGGTATGCCGCGACCATTATCACTTACAGTAGCACTGCCATCCTCATTAATTGTTATTTTAATTGTGTCACCAAAGCCATTTGCAATTTCATCAATAGCGTTATCTACAATTTCCCAAAGCAGATGATGCAAGCCTTTTATGCCTGTTGTACCAATATACATACCCGGACGCAAGCGAACAGCATCTAAACCCTCTAATACGACAATATCTTTTGCTTCATAAGTTGTTGACATAAAAATTCCTTTAAAAATATATTTTACAATTTAGTATACTACAACTTTTAATTTTTTTTCAAGTTAAAAACAGTATTGATTTTGCCATAAATGTATGTTAAAATATATAAAAACTTTTGGAGGATTTAATAATTTGAAATTATTAACTGAAAACGAATATTTTGAAATATTGGATAAACTTATTCAAGAGCGCAATAATAAACTATATGCGCATTTTGGTCGCCATTTTTTAGAAGGATATACTAATATTGAAGAACGTGATTGGTACGAACAAAATATTGGCAATTTAGACAAAGATATTATTAAATATACTAATGAATTAACAGTACTATTAGGTATTGATAAACATATGAATAAAATTGCCGATGTATTTAAAAATCGCACAATTACAGCATGGTATAATAAAAGAAAAATTGAAAAAAATAAAAAATTAGGTTCACAGAGATAAATAAAAAAAACTGTAATAATTTACAGTTTTTTTTATTTATTTTTTACTTTTTGCTGTTATTAATTTTTCTATTTGTGCAAGAGTTTTATTTAAGTTTGTATTTTCAATTATGGCATCATAATTTTTGGCATAAGAAAGTTCAAATTCCATACGTGATATTCTTAAATCAATGTCGTGGTCTCCACGTTCTTTTAATCTTTTTATTAATTCATCTTTTGGTGCAGTTAAAAATATTGAAAGCACTTTTGCCCTATTTTTTAATGCACATTTAATATTTTTTTGACCTAAAACACCAATATCTTTAATATAATTATTTTCTTTATCCTTAGCAATTTGGTCAAGCGATGAATTTAACATGCCATAATAGTTTTGGTGAATTTCTTCAAACTCAAAAAGTTCACCATTTTTTATTTTTTGTTCAAACTGCTCTTTTGTTAAATAAATATACGGATTATGCATGGCTGAATCGGTATTTCTAGGTGGCCTTGTGGTACAAGTTTGTAAAAGTTTTAAATTGTTATATTTTTCTAACAACTTTGTTATAACAGTATTTTTACCTACGCCTGCCGAACCAGAAATTATTATTAGCATACACTTTTCTCCTTTGCCATGCCATTTTAACAAATGCCCAATCTTTTTGCAAATATTTTGTCGAACTTTAAAATACAACTTTAATAGTGTATTAATAATATAATAAGTTTGTTAAAAAATAGCCCTCTAAAATTTTAAAGGGCTATTTTTTAAACGTTTTCAAATTCAAGTTTTACATTTTCACCAGTTGTTGCATCTTGATATGTAATCCAATAACCAAAGCCTTGTTCTTTAGATATATCAATTGGAAGCCACTGAGCAAAGCCTTTTATGTCTTTAGGCGCCTCTTCATTATAAACACTAGGCACACCATAACAAACATATTTTATTTGGTCGTTTTCATACATTAAACCAACAACGTAATATTCTCCTTTTTCTTCGTAATCTATTTTTACCCATTTAGAATCAGGAATAATTTGCTTTAAAAATTCTTCTTCGGGATATTTTTCAAACAATGTAGTAATTTGCTCTTTTATGCCATCAAAGAATGATTCTTCTTCCTCTACCTCGTCTTCTTCTGGCAAAATAGAGTCCTCTTGTTTAAAAAAAGCATCTCTATATTTGCAACCCACACAACCATTTTCACAGGCAGAAATTTGTTGGTCAATATATTCATCAATTGCAGATTGTTCTTGCAAAAAAATGCCGTTTGCATCAAGTGTATTTTCAACATTTTCTACAGTTGCGGGTTGGTCAAAGACGCAAAGCGAATTTGCAAGTCTCTCTTCGGTTGTTGGCGCACCATTTGTTGCACCATGCAAAAGCGGAGTTGCTTCACCTTTTACAAAATTAACAACTGCGCAAGAAAATTTTTCTAAATTTTTAGTACCATTTAATTTAAAAGTATAAAAACCTGCTTTTTCAAAAGTTAAACCTGCTTTAAAAACTTGCCCATCATGTAAGATGCCTACGCTTAAAATACCCTCTGGCTCACGAGAAAAGTTATATAATCTAACATTGCCAAGCATTTCACCGCCATCATATTCTAAAGTTAAAACACCCTTTTCTTTGCCTTTATTTACACTCGAAAGTACTACACTTTTTTTATATATCATTTTTCCCTCCAACTAAACTATAGTTGCCTTAATTATATGATATATATTTTAACATTGAGGTATACATTTATTTACTTTTTAGGCTAATTTTGTCGAAATAGTTGGTAAGTGTTACAAACTGGCTAGTACTAAGAGCATCGCCTCTTATTTGTTCAGGCAAACCACAAATTTTTAATGCGTTATATACTTCTTCTTTAGAAATATTAAAATCGTTAGCCATATTATTTGCCAAAGTTTTTCGTCTATTAGCAAATGCCGATTTAACTATTTTTTCAAACATCATAGGATTTGCCTTATATTTATCTTTTATAAATGTTATTTGTACAATACAAGAGTCAACATTAGGACTAGGAACAAACATTCTTCTTGGCACTTGTCTCAATACTTTAACATCACCATAAAAATCTAAAACAACACTAATAGAGCCATAGTTTGAGTCTTTAACCTTTGCTACCAAACGCTCGCCAACTTCTTTTTGAACCATAATACACATACTTTTAACTCTTTTTGTTTCTTCAACAAATTTAAAAATTAATGGAGTTGTAATATAATATGGCAAATTAGCTACAATGCAATATTCCCCATTAAAATGTTTTTCAATTTCATTAATTGGCGTTTTTAAAGCATCTGCAAAAATAATGCTAGAATTTGATAAATCTTTTAAATTTTCTTCTAGCACCGGTTTTAAATTTTGGTCAATTTCATAACTTACAACTTTTTTTGCATGGCTAGCAATTACTCTTGTTAATGTACCCGCACCTGGTCCAATTTCCAAAACATCATCTTGCTTCGAAATTTTACTATCTTGTATTATGGCATTTAACAAATTTTTATCAAAAATAAAATTTTGACCAAATTTTTTATTAAATTTAAAGTTATTTGACTTAATTGTATCTAACTCTTTCATATTTTACCTATATTATTTAAATTTTAAAAAACTGCTCTGCATTTGCGGTAGTTATTTTTTGCACTTGAGCCAATGACATATTTTTAAGTTCAGCAATTTTTTCAGCAACAAATACAACATTTTTGGGTTCGTTACGCTTACCCCTAAATGGCTCAGGACTCATATAAGGGCAATCGGTTTCAAGCATTAAGCGGTTTAATGGACATTCTTTTACAATATCTAAAAGACCTCTTGCATTTTTAAAAGTTATTGCTCCGCCAAGCGAAATATAAAAACCATAATCAATAATTTCTTTTAATATTTCTAGGCTCATACTATAGCAATGAATTACAACTCCATTTGTTAAATACTTCAAATTTTCACGCAAAATTTGAATTGTATCGCCTGATGCATCACGTGTATGAATTACAACCGGCAACGAAAGTTCATTGGCAAGTTTTATTTGTTCGATAAATGCTTTCTTTTGCTGCTGGCGAGTGCAAAACTCATAGTAATAATCTAAGCCAATTTCTCCAATAGCAACAACTTTTTTAGATTTTGCAAGTTTTATTAAATTTTGCCTTGCCTGCTCATTCCACTCCTCCGCCTCTTCAGGGTGCACACCTACAGTAGCAAAAATATTTTGGTGTTCATTTGCAATTTTAACTGCCAAAATGGAAGTTTTTATACTTGAACTTGCACACACAATTTTATTCACACCAACTTTTTGTGCATTATATATTATTTGATTATAATCTTCAAATTTTTCATCTTGTAAATGTGCATGAGTATCTATCATTATATTAAAACCTCTTTTTTAAAGTTTAAAACATTTTAAATGTAAAGTCAAAAAATATAACATTATGCACTTGCTTGAAAATATTTTCAAATAACCAAAAAATTGACAATACAATAAAATTGCTTTATACTTTACTATATGGAAAATATTATGGAAGAGAAGCAAGAAACAATAGTTTCAAATTACAATGTTTATAATGCATTAAATTTATATAATGAAGAATTGGGCCAAAGTTATATTGAAACAGGTTTTAACCCCCTTGGTGAAAACTTTGTTTTAGGTGAAGAATTTATTACCGACGTATTAAAAAATAATAAAGATGCAAAAGATTTTTCAAGCCCAGAATTTATTGAAAAAGGTGACAAAGCAACCAAAGCCGCTTTTGAAAATTCACTTGCCGCATGTGAAGCACTTTTAAACGAACTTACAGGTAAATTAAACAGTGCCGAACTTTCACCCAATGATAAGGCAAAATTACAAAAAATTATACTTTATTTGCAAATGAGAATACAACTTTTAAAAATATTTATTGCAAAACTTAAAAAAGAAAAAAATAAGTTAAAAATGTATCAAAGTTTGCTTGCCCTTAATTGGTCACTTGCCGATTTAATGGAAGAAACTTTTAACGAAATGTGCAATGTACAAACGCTTGCTAATGCTTTTGTAGTGCTTGAACAAAATACAAATATTCAAGCAGAACAAGAAAATGCAAAATTAAGAGAACAAGCAAGGCAAATTATAGCGAATAATTTAAAAGCACAATTTCAGTCTCAAAAGCAGCAAACAGAAAGCACCAACCCATATATGCAGGAACTAAACAACATACAAAAAGAAATACAAGAACCTGTTAAAGAGGTAATTGAAAAACCTAAAGCACAAACAGAACAAAAACAAGAAAATAAAACCTTTAAAGAAATTGATTTTGAAAGGTAAAAAAACGCAACCTATTTTAAGGTTGCGTTTTTAACACTACTCTATTTTTATTATGCATTTGGTACGTAGGCATCAACCAACATACAAATTGCTTTTGGAAAACGCTCAGCAATGTTTACAAATTTGCTTGGGCTAGGAATTTCTATTTCATATTTTTTTGCATAGGAGCAATATACTTTTAAATAGTCTTTAGCGAACAAAAAAGCCTCGACAAGTGTTTTGCCGTCAGTAAAAATATTTAGATCAGGAAAAACTACTGTATAATCAGCCTCTCCCTCTTCTTGAAAAAACACAGCAGGAAAAATAAATTGTTCCATAAATAAGCCCCTCTTATTTATTGTATTCTACCACAAGATAAATATTTAACCAAATATTTTTGCAAATTTTGTAATAAAAAGTACAAAAAAGCCCCTAGAAAAACTAAGGGCTTAATTATACAAATTATTCTCTGCCAAGGTCGATATTTTTAACTTTGCCATGAAGAGGTAGTTTTTTAGAATATTTTCCAAAACTAACTTCTTTTTCTATATTTGCAATGTTTGCATCTTCACAAGTGATTTTGCTTACATTAATAACAGTACCATTAACGTTAAAATTACCATAAGTTCTAATTGTTGCTTTTGGCATAATATGTTACCTCCATTTGTATACCAAGAGTTTATCATACTTTTTTAAACTTGTAAATACCTTTTTTTAAATTAATTATAAATTCTTTAATAATAATATTTATATAAAATAGATTTAAAATATTTATTTTTAATATTTATAATAATATTTTTTATTATTAATTTAAATATTTTTATAAATTTTAATATTTTATATTTTATAGCACAAACTATTTTTGTAAAGGAGGTAAAAACAATGCGCAAATTAAATCCTGGTGATTTAGCACCTGCTACTGGAAATTACGCAGTATGCGACAAAAATGGTCGTCATATGGCTAGTGTAAGAGTACAAAAAGGCGAGCATTTGCCACCAACACAAAGCAGTGAATATTATTATGAATATGCTGATTAATTTTACATAAAATATTGCCCTTTTAAAAG
The DNA here is from genome assembly GCA_015069385.1 of Clostridiales bacterium. Classification (GTDB taxonomy): domain Bacteria; phylum Bacillota; class Clostridia; order Christensenellales; family UBA1242; genus HGM11367. The sequence goes on along the minus strand of SVIS01000004.1, from coordinate 41,317 downwards.
GGCAATATTTTTTAATAAAAAACTCCACAAAATTGCAGAGTTTTTTAAAAATTATTCGCCTTTGAATGGTAAAAGAGCCATATTTCTTGCACGTTTAATTGCAAGAGCAAGTTCTCTTTGGTGAATAGCGCAAACACCAGTTTGACGTCTTGGAAGAATTTTACCATTTTCGGTAATATATCTTCTTAATTTTGCAACATCTTTGTAATCAATAGCATTAGATTTATCTACGCAGAAAGCGCAAACTTTTTTTCTTTGCATTGGTTTACGATATTTTTTAACTCTTTCTTCTTTTTTCTCTTCAACTGCAGTTTCTACAGTTTCGTTTACTTCAGCCATTTTGTTTCTCCTTTTAACTAAAATTATTAAAATGGAAGATTATCGTCATCAATTGGTTCGAGTTCGGTAACTTCCTTTTTTGGTTCAATAGTTCTTTCACTAGCGCCATCAGCTGATGATTTTGAATTTAAAAACTCTACTTCATCGGCAACAATGTCGGTAACTGAACGTTTTGTGCCATCTTGCGCTTCATAACTTCTGTTTTGAAGTGAACCAAATACTGCACATTTACTACCTTTTTTTAAATATTTGTGGCAATTTTCGCCTTGAGCACGCCATACTACAATATTAAAAAAGTCAGTTTCCCTTTCGCCTTCAGCATTAGAAAAGCGACGTGACACTGCAATTGAAAAACGGCAAACAGAAACACCACTATTTGTTACAGCAAGTTCTGGGTCACGTGTTAAATTTCCTATCAAAAAAACTCTGTTCATTTTTTACCTCTTACTTTCTTACAAACATTTGTCTTACAACTAAGTCAGCAATGTTCATAGCATTGTTCATTTCTTTAACGATTTCGCCGTTTGCTTCAAAATTCATTAAAACATAGAAACCTTCATTTTTGAAGTTGATCCTATAAGCGAATTTTTTCATGCCAAGTTTATCAACACCTGAAACAACACCACCTTTATTTTCAACAAAAGCTTTATATTTTTCAATTAAAGCTTCACGTTGTTCTTCAGTAGCATCAGCAGAAATGATATACATAAGTTCGTACTTATTCATAAATTCCTCCTTTCCTCATGGTCTATTGGTTTTTTGTCTAAGCAAAAAACAAGGCAATTTGGATAATTGCTAATTGCGATTATATCACAACTTTAATTTATTTGCAAGAGTATTTTATCAAGATTATTTAAATGTTTACATAAGTATAAGTTAATTTTTTTTGCACAAACTTATAGTATATAAGGAGTAATAAAATGAAGAAAAAAAGAAATATAAGTCGAGGAGTTTATGTTACATTAATAATATTTTCAGCACTTAGTATTTTTGCCATAGGGGGATTAGCAATAAACAATTTATTATTTCCTAACGACGAATTTTATAAAAACACTAAAATTAATGGTGTTGATGTTGGAGGAATGAATATTAATGATGCATCAAACGTTGTTCAAGCAAATTTTGTTACCGGAGTAAATGATATATCAGTAACAATTAAATATGATGAAAATGCCGAATGGAATTTTACATCAAAAGATTTTGAAGTTATAGAAGATTTTTCTAATATTGTTTCTGGAGTTTTTGATAATGTAACTTCCTCAAATATTTTTGATAGATATATTAAGATGAAAGAATTAAAGCAAAATGATGGAAATATAAATATTTCTTATAGAAATATGCTTGGTGGATTTAACGAAAAATTAGATACAATTATAAACGAAATTAATCAAGAATTAAAAGAGCCTGAGGTTAAATTTGATCCACTTGGCAAGCAAATTTTTACTTATATTCCCGGACAAAGCCAAATTACCGTTGAAAGAACAAAACTAGAAAATTTAATTGACAATGCATTTGAAACTTCTAAAAAAATAGTTGTTTATGTGCCATATGAAGAAATAAAGCCAACAACAACTATTGATGAATTAAAAGAAAAAACAAAACTTCGCTCCACGTTTTCTACAAGTTATGCAAGTTCCACAAACAACAGAAAAAGCAATGTTAAAACCGCTCTTAATGCATTTAATGGACAAATTATTGCACCTGAGCAAGAAGTATCTTTTAACCAAACAACCGGTGCCAGAACTAAAGAAAATGGATATAAACCAGCCAAAATTATATTAAACGGAATTTATATTGAGGGTTCGGGTGGCGGAGTTTGTCAAGCATCTACAACCTTATATAATGCATTACTTCTTGCTGGTCTTGAAATTTTAGAAGTATCTAAACATAGTTTACCTGCAACATATGTGCCACTTGCGCTTGATGCAATGGTGAGTGAAGGTATTGCTGACCTTAAATTTAAAAATAATACAAATGAACCAATTTATATTAGAACTTATGGTGATGACAAAAAAGTTTATGTTGAAATTTATGGTTTAGCACTTGAAAATGGTGAATATTATAAAACTCGTAGCGAATTTGTTAAGTCAATTCCTCACCCGGGCGACCGAATTGTATCTGACAGTAGCGGAGAATATTCAAATAAAGTAACTTTTAAAGGAGAATATTTAAGGTTAAAATATCCTCAAGAAGGTTATGAAGCAAATGCATATTTGCAAAGATTTTCTGCCGATGGAGTACTACTAGAAGAAAAACTAATAAGACACGAAACTTATGCTGCTCAAGAAGGTATTATTATTGAAGGAACAGAAGAGATTTATGAAGGAATAACTTTACCCGACAATGATGTAAAATTTATTCCACCACAAAGCAAAACTACTACCACAGGCGACAATGTAAATAAAAAAATTTATGGTACCAATGGTGAAAAATATAATCCGTAAAATAATAATTTAAGATTTACTTTAAGAGTAAAAAACAGCTTGCAATAAAATTGCAAGCTGTTTTTAAAACTATGCTACTTTATAATCATAGGTAACAGATGCATTTATTAAAGCATCGTTACCACTGCTATTTATTTCAATACTATTCCACTGATCTTGAGTTCCCATAAAGTAAACATCTGTCAAATTAGAGCAACCAGAAAACGCCCACATATATATAGAAGTAATTCCCGCAGGAATAACAATTGATTTTAAATTGGTGCATCCTTTAAAAAAATTCGCATATAATTGACCCGTTCCATTTAATATTGTTACCTGCTCCAACTTTGTACAGTTCTCAAATGCAGATGCCAAAGTTGTGTTAGTAATTGTAGAATTTAAATCTTCAAACGTTGTTGGCAAAACTATACTAGTTATTTCAGCATTGTTATAAAACATTTGGTTTGTTGGCATCGCACCATCATAAGACAAACCAACAACTGGATATGTTGTTGAACTATCTGAGTTATCTTTAACATATGCAGGCACAACTATAGCACCATAGGTTTTTTCAGAAGAGATTTGTTTTACATATGCTTTACCATCTTTAATGTCAAAACCCAATGCAGTACCATCAGTTTTGCTATTCCATTCTGAAATTGTAAGTGCATTTTCCATTTCAGGATTAACAACTTCTGGCTCAGTGCTTTGCAATTCAATATTAAAGCCATAATTACCGGTTACTGATTCATTATCATCGGCTACGCTTAGTGATATTACTACTGTTGTTGTATTTGCTGTTGAGCCTTCTGTTTTTGATTGTACGGTTATCCACTCTGTTTCGGTAAACTCTGATTCGTTTACTTTTACACTTAAGTTTGTTGCTGAACTTGTGTTTGTTACTTTTGCATATAGGGGTCTACCGGTTGACAGGTTGGTTATTGTAAATGTTAGGGTTATTGGTGTTCCTTCTTCATTAAAATTTATGTTCTTCCCTGACCATGTTGTTGTATCTGTATATGGATTTCCTGTTTTTGTTGAGTCTATTGTTATTGTATTAAATGTTACCTCTTCTGCTGCTCCACTTGTTTGTCCACTTACTTCTGCATATACATTAGTTGCTGTAAACCCTATTGTACCGGTGGCAGTTAGTGAGGCTTGTTTTGCTGCATATACACCTATTGCTATTGCACACAAGCACAAACATATTGTTGCTACATTTATTAGCCATTTAATGTTTTTCTTCATATATCTTTCTCCTTTTTAATGATATATTTGTATTCTACCCCCCCCCAGCCAATTGTCAACTAATTTTTAGTGGTTTTTTAAATAAAAAAAACTACACCTTTTTATGTGTAGTTTTTTATTTTTACTTACCTAAACAAAATTTTGCAAAAATTCCAGAAATAATATCTTCATTTTCGGTTTCACCGGTAATTTTACCAAGTGTTTTCCAAATATCTTTTGTTAGTAAATCTAAAATATCAACCGTTTGTATTTTACAAGCACTTAAAGCATTATTAATTTGTTCTATTGCACTTTTAATTGCCTCTAAATGCCTAGCATTAGTAATTATTAAACCAGAAAAATCTATTTTACCTTTTATTGCAAGATTTAATATTTCTTCTTTTATTTTATTTATATTTATAGCATTTTTAGCACTTATTTCTATTCCACAAAGCCCAGTTTTATTTTGAGCAATATCGTTTTTATTTAAAATATTAATTACGGTTTTATCTTTACATAAATTTAAAATTTGCTTATCTTCTTCTTGCAAACTTTCACTTGCATCAAAAACTGCTAAAATAATATCTGCCTGTTGAATACTTTCTTTTGAACGATTAATACCAATTGATTCTACTTCATCTATGCTTTCATGTATTCCTGCAGTATCAATAAAGTTAATTTTAATTCCATTATAGGTAATGGTTTCTTTTAATGTGTCCCTTGTTGTACCCTTAATGCTTGTTACTATTGCCCTTTCTTCACCAAGCAAAGCATTTAACAAACTACTTTTTCCTACATTTGGTTTACCAACAATTGCAACATTAACGCCCGATTTAATAATTGCACCTTGTGATGCCGTTTTTTCAAGTTCTAAAAGCACATTCTTGCAATTTTGTAAAACTTTTTCTAAATGTTCAATACCCAAAGTTTCATCATCATGTTCTGGATAATCAATAGAGACCTCTAAATTAATAATTGCATCTTTTATATCTTGTTGAAGTAAATTTATTTTTTTAAACAACTCACCTTTTAAAATTTTACTACTCGCTTTAAGTTCTGACGAAGAAGTTGCATTAATCATATCAATAACACTTTCTGCTTCATCTAAAGATATTTTGCCATTAATAAATGCCTGTTTAGTAAATTCACCATTTTCTGCCAAAGTTGCGCCGGCTTTTAAGCATGCATTTAAAATTTGAGATGTTAAATATTCACCACCATGGCACTGAAATTCAACAACATCTTCACCCGTATAAGAAAAAGGTGCTTTAAAATATACCATTAAACATTGCTCTGTAAAACCCTCATAATTAATGCTACCAAAATACATATGCCTTGGCTCAACTACGCTTGGTTTATTTTTAAATGAAAAAATGGAGTTTGCAATTTGCAAACTGTTTTTTCCACTCATTCTTATAACCGAAATTCCGCCACTGCCAAGTGGTGTGCTTATTTGAACTATTGTATTCATATCTCTCCTAATTTACCAAATTGCCATCAGAAATAATAAGTTTTTTGCAAGGAATATCAAATTTAAATTCTGTGCAAGTAAGCAAAGTTTGCGCCTTAGTACAAAATTTTAAAAGTCTCATTTTACGCTGGTCATCTAACTCACTTAAAACATCATCTAAAATTAATATTGGCACAGCATTAGTATCTTGTTTTATTATTTCAAGTTCGGCAAGTTTCATAGAAAGAGCCGATGTTCTTTGTTGCCCCTGACTACCAAATGCACGCACATCTATATCATTTACTGTAACTTTAATATCATCTCTATGAATGCCAAAAGAAGTATAACCAAGATGCATATCTTTTTCAAAATTATTATTTAGTGCTTTTATAATATCTTCGGCTGTTTCCTCTTCTATACCGATATAACTTAAATTTAAAGTCTCTTTTTTGTTTGTTAAGTACTCATGTACCATTTTTGCATATGGAGTTAGTTTTTCAACAAATTTCTGCCTATATTTTTTAATTTTTAAACATTCGGAAGCCATTTGCACATTATATATGCTAAGCATTTGTTTTAATGCATTTTCATCAATGTATGACTTTAAACATTTGTTACGGCTTTGCAAAATTTTATTATATTTAGACAATGTGTAAAAATAATCTTTATATGTTTGCGAAAGTGAAACATCCATAAAACGTCGTCTGTCTTCGGGACTATCTTTAATTAATTTTAATTCATCGGGTGCAAAAAATACAGCATTTACCTCGCCCAAAAGTTCACCAATTTTTTTAATTGGTATTCCATCTATTTTTATAGTCTTTTTTTGATTTTTGGCAAAATATATTTCTATAATTTTTTTTCCGACTTCTTTTTCTAAGGTCATTTTTATTTTAGCAATATCTGATTGCCAATTAATTACTTCTTTTTCTCGGGTTGCTCTAAAACTTTTTCCTACTGCACAAAAATATACTGCCTCTACAAGATTAGTTTTTCCTTGCGCATTTTTTCCCTCAATAACATTTAGCCCATCGCCAAATTCAATTTTATTTGTGTGGTAATTTCTAAAATTTGTTAATTCAATAGTTTTTAGTTTCATATTTACCACCCAAAAGCCTGCTTAATTACTTGCCAATATATATTAGTGTTTCCATAGGCAATATAGTCAACTTTTCCAACAACAAGATTTTGCTCTTTATAGCCATAAGTTGAACTATCATTGCTGGTTAAGCGATTATCTCCTAAATAAAAAATTTGTCCATCTGGAATTTGTAAAAAACCATTATCTAAAATATATCCTTTTTGCTGAATCATTTTTTCAAACTTTGCTTTTAAACTAGAATTATTTGAATAATCTTCTAAATAAGGTTCATTTAAAATGGTTTCTTCTGTTTCACCATTATATATTAAAATAATGCGAAAATATCCATCTACTTCTCTAATTGTTATTTTATCGCCACCAATAGCAATTAATCTTTTAACTACGAAAATATCTTGACCATATGCATCTTTTTCACCTTTATTTACAACTAAAATATCACCTCTGCCATAGCCTTTTATTTTACTAACAAAAACACCATCAGTTTCTGTAGTACCATTTAATGTTGGATACATTGAATCACCCGAAACGGTATGGTATTCATGTGTTAAATTAAAAAAAATAATTACAGCACAAACAGCAAAAAATATTATGCTAAAAACCCAGCCTAATATTTTTAAAAATTTATTTTGTTTTTTTGCTACTTGTTCCAATATTTTATTTTCCTTATATTAGTTTTTGCTATATTTACAACCGCAATAATCTTGTCTATATAAATTATATTCTTTACTTAAATTAATTGAATTTAAATAACCATTTTTCTTTTTAAAATCTGAAAATAAATAATTAATTTTATATTTTTCTTGCAAAATTGCACCAATTTGGTTAATTATTTGTTCATTTTTATGTGGACTTATTGTAAGCGTAGTTCCAAAATATTCATAACCCAATTGCTTTGCCATATTAGCAGTTTTTTCTAACCTTAAATAAAAGCATTTGTTACAGCGCTTGCCGCCCTCTGGCTCAGCCTCTAAACCGCATACAGCATTATCAAATTCATCTGAATTATAATCGCAATCTAAAAAATTTACATTTAATATTTTTACAAGCCTAATTTGTTCTACTTTGCGTTTATCATATTCTTCTTTTGGAAATATATTTGGATTATAATAAATTATGGTAATATCAAAAAATTCACTAACCCTTTTTATCACCGCACTAGAACATGGTGCACAACAAGAATGTAATAAAAGTTTTGGTTTATTCTGAATATTCTTTAAAATATCTAAAAACTTTAATTCATAATTTATTTTATCCATATACGCATAATATTTTACAACAATTACTACAAATTATCAAGAAAAATAAAATGACATATTTTTTATAAATTTATTTTTTTAATCATAAATATTAAAAAAACCTTTTTCAAGTATTAGAAAAAGGTTTTTATATTAATTAAATTTAAGCAGGTATTGTAAGTTGGAAAGCAGGGCGCGCCGCGCATGAGTCGCCGTGGGCTTCGCTGGAGGCGAAGTAGCCATCATAGTCGACATACCTCGCACGCCTAGCGTTGCCAGAGACAGGCGAACGAAGCCAGAACATGACAGGGTTTGTCGTGCCCCGGAATTGGGTTGTTTTTGCGGCTTCATAAGTTTCCCAGTCTTCAATTGTTGTGTTTACCATATAGCCCAATTCTTCTCTGCTCATTGCCCAGAGTTTATCTGAGGCATTATTACCTGAAGTTAATGGTGCATCTGTTAAGCCTAATATTTCTGCGTATGTATCATTTGAGTTCTCTACAAATAGTTCGCTTGCTAGGCGTGCTGTTATTAAGGTATTATAAACATAACTATCTTCTAGGCTGTATTGGGTTAATAGGTTTACTGGTTCTGTTGTATCATCTTCATATGTTTCCTCATTATCTTGTGATGTGTTTGTTCTATATGCTGGGCTTTCTTCTGTACTCTTCATATATTTACGTAAGTTACTTACTAGGTATGTATTTGCATTTACTCCTTCGTATTCTGTGCTTGTGTAATCATCACAATTAAGATTATTTGTGAATGCTAAAGCACATGAACTACCACTTGCATCTAATACATATTCTGATACAAAGTAATATTCTTTATTTGCTATTGGCTTGTTCTTTTTGTCAAAGTGTTTCCATGTGCCATCTGTTTGTTTTTCTGCAAATGGTAACCAGCGGACTTCTTGTACCACATTATTTACTACTGCACTTCCCATTGATATATAGTAATATGATGAGTCTGCTACGTAGTCAATATCGTGTGATTGTGCTGTTGTAAACTTTGCTGTTTTTAGCAAGTTTAGTTTTGTAAAGTTTACCTCTAGGTTTGGTGTTACTGCATCAAAACTTGTTGCTGTTGTTGGTAGGCTTAGGGTTATTTTCATTGTTGCGGTTGCACCTTTGCCTAGTTGGAGTGTTGCATTGTTTGTATTATATGTTACTTGTGTTAGGTTTGTTGGTAGTGTTAATACTCCCTCTATTGCAAATTGTGAATTATTTGTTACTTCTAGTTCTAGCACTATATCTTCTACTTCTCCTGAAGTGGTTAGGTCGGTGAAGAATATATTACTTAATGCTATACTATCATCTCCTGTTACATTTTTATTTGTTGCTATTTGTGTTCTTTCTTGTGGTTCTCCTTTTTCACTGGTTGCATGACCTGTTATATATGCATTAATATTTAAGTCTAAACCATGGGCTGTAAAGCCTATTGTTCCGGTGGCGGTTAAACTTGCTTGTTTGGCTGCGTACACGCCTATGGCTAAAGCACATACACACAGTACTAATGTTGCTACGTTTATTAACCATTTATAGTTTTTCTTCATTTTTTTCTCCTTTTTAATGATATATTTGTATTCTACCCCCCCCCAGCCAATTGTCAAGCAATTTTAAATAGGTTTTTAATAAATTTTTCTTAAAAAAAACTCACAATATAAAATTGTGAGTTAAAGTAATTTAATTAAACTAATTATGCTTGTTCTGAAAATGCAGGAAGTTCTGAAATAAACTTATATAAATTATCAAAATTTGCAAGAGTTGTTAATTTATAATATGTTTTATTAACATCTGAATAAAAATAGATTGCTCTTGTTGATAAGCCTTTTCCATCTTCTACAGCAAAAATTACTTTTTTATATAAAGTTTCGGTGTCAGAATTTACGCTTTCTAAATAAACATCGCCATTAACTTTTAATGTTTGTGCTTCTGGATAAACAAATGTAATAATATATCCATTATCAAGAGATGGTGCATTTGTACCATATTTTACAACTTCTTGTTCACGGCTGATTTTGCCAGAGAATACTGAATAAAGAATTGTAAGTTCGAAACTTGCTTTATATTCTGAAACAAACTTATTGTAATTTTCTTCATTGCTAAGACCATCATATTTTGCAAGCCCAGCCTCTTTAATTTCTATTCCACCGGCAGCATATGTTGGTACCATAATATTTGGTGAAAAATCTTTTTTTAATATTGCAGTTAGTACAAAGCCAATTACAAGCACACCAAGTACTGCATATAAAATTATTTGGCTAATTTTCTTCATTGTTATTATTCTCCTTTGGTTCTTCAGCCTTAACTACTGATTCACTTGAAGTTTCACTCATAAGTTCCTCAGCCTCTTTTGTTAGTTGTTTTACTTCTTTTTCAAGTTGATTTGTTTCTTGTGTAATTTTTTGTATTTCTAAAATCATATCATTTTTTGCGGCAAGCAATTTATCTAAATCTTGCTTAGAAATTTTACCGTTTTTATAGTAAAATTCTGCAGTTCTTACCTTTTGTTCTAAATCTTGAAGTTTTATAAAAATTTCTTGTTCTTTTTTACGTTCTTCATCTTTTGCTTTTTGAACTGCTTGCTTTTCTTCCATATAAGAAATTACTTCTTCTTTGGTTTTGCCTTGCATAATAAGATCAACTTCTTCTTTATAAATAGTTTCTTTTGCAAGTAAAATTTCTGCCATTTCAACTAAAACATCTTTATTTTTTTCTATAATATTTTTTGCTCTAGAATAATTATGTTTTAAAATTTTTTGAATTTCGGAATCAATTTCAGCAGCAGTTTTTTCACTATAACTTGTTTTTGTTTGGTAATCTCTACCAACAAAAATTTCCTCTTTTGCGCCTAGGTTCATAAAACCAAATTTTTCGCTCATGCCCCATTCAGTTACCATACGTTTTGCAAGAGCAGTTGCTTTTTGTATATCGTTAGAAGCGCCAGTGGAAATATCATCCATAAATACTTCTTCGGCAATTCTTCCGCCCATTATCATGGCAATTTCATCGTTTAATTTGCCATAAGTCATGTGATTATCATCACTATCTGGGCGACTCATAGTATAGCCAGCAGCCATACCACGAGGAATAATAGAAACCTCTTGAACTTCTTCGCAATTTTTTAACATTTTGCCAAGAATTGCGTGCCCACTTTCGTGATATGCTGTAATTTTTTTATCTTTATCGGTTATAAGAAGGCTCTTTTTTTGAGGTCCCATAATTACTTTATTAATACCCTCGGTTATGTCTTGCATAATAATTTTACCACGATTATTACGTGCAGCCAATATTGCAGCCTCGTTTAACATATTTTCAATATCGGCACCAGTAAAGCCACTTGTAATACGAGCAAGAGTTTTAAAATCAACTTCATCATCTAAAGGTTTGTTTCTTGCATGTATTTTTAAAATACCTTCTCTTCCACGAACATCTGGCAAATGAACATAAATTTGCCTATCAAAACGGCCAGGTCGCATAAGTGCTGGATCTAGAACATCGCTACGGTTAGTTGCAGCAAGCACAATAATACCATCATTGGCTTCAAAGCCGTCCATTTCAACCAAAAGTTGATTTAATGTTTGTTCGCGTTCATCGTTACCGCCACCAAGACCTGCGCCACGTTGACGACCAACTGCATCAATTTCATCAATAAATACTATGCAAGGTGCATTCTTTTTTGCTTGGTCAAATAAATCTCTAACCCTGCTGGCACCAACACCAACAAACATTTCTACGAAATCTGAGCCCGAAATTGAAAGGAACGGAACGTTGCTTTCTCCGGCAACTGCCCTTGCCAACAAGGTTTTACCAGTACCAGGATTACCTACAAGCAACACACCTTTTGGTATTCTTGCCCCTAAGTTTGTAAACTTACGAGGATTTTTTAAAAATTCTACAATTTCAGCAAGTTCTTCCTTTTCTTCATCAGCACCAGCAATATCAGAAAAACGAACTTTTACATTATTAGACTGACGTGCTTTGCTACGACCAAAAGTCATTGCACTATTATTTGACTTATTCATCATTTTATAAAATATTACAACAAGCAAAATTGCAACGCCAATATATAATGCAGGCATTATATAAGATGAATAATCTACAACATCGGAATGGGTTAAAATAATTACAGAGCCATCATCAAATTTAACATTTGCAATTGCTTCCATAACTGCATCTTGCTCTGCCTGAGTGCCAATAGTAAAATTATAATCAGCATTATTAGGAAAATCCTCTAAATTAGTTACTTTACTGCCATCTTTTAACCTAATTCTAAACTCAGTACCCTGGTACCACACATGTGATATTTTTTCTTCTTGTATCATAGATATGGCTTCGTAAGTAGAAATTGTTTCACCTTTATTGCCTGTTTTGTTCATACCCAAATAAAAACAAACTGCTACAATAACTAAAAGTATAAGTATATATCCAAAACCAAATCTTTTATTCTTTTTTTCCAAATGAACCTCCTAGCAAAACTTTGGTTGTTTTTTGTATTGTATTCAACACAAATAGTATGATAACACATTTTACACTTTTATCAAATTAAAATACAATTTATTTTTTGCATTTTACAAATATTTATTTAAAATTGCATCTAAATAAGAATTACGTTTATAGCCCGCTACTTCATAAAAAATTACTTTTGAGCCATTGCATTTTTTTACATCAAGTAAAATTTCCTTTATAAATTGCCCAGCATCTAAATCTGCTCTTAAACCTTTAGAGGTATTATAGGCATTAATTACAGAATAAATATAATCTATATCTATAAACCTGAGTGTAAATGGTTTATTTTGTTCACTTAATTTATTTATTAAATTTTTACAATTTAATACTGCATTGTATGAACGTTGAACATCTTCTCTTTCTTCGCTAGAAAAATAAAGACAATGGTCTTTTAATTCTAACAAACTTAATGAAGGAACTTCTAGTTCTACAACCATTTTTATATCTTGTTGTTCTTGTTTTATTTCTTCATAAATTTCTTTAATATTATTTAAAGGACATAATTGTGCTACTGCTTGTGTTTGCTTCTGGCAAGAACAAACGCTATTAAAGTTAATATCGGTAATTGCATCTAAAAAACCGGTAGCGTCACCAGTTGGACAAGCAGTTCCAATAATTAAATCACCTTTTTTTAAATTATGTTCTTTAACAAATGGATCATCAACAAAAACAAATTTACGACTACTTGAATAATTGTAAATATATTTTTTGCCATCTACCTCTCTTAATAAACCCTTGCAAGGAAAAGTTGTTTTGTTTATTCCATCAACAATTTCATCATTGCACAAATTAAAACTGCGAGCAGAATCTTCGGCATATTCAAAACCAGTTGGCAAACCTTCCGCTCTTTCAAAACTAACATAATTTACAGTTTTAGCCATTGTTATTGTTTTAGGTGGCCTACCTTTTTTACTAACAAAAGCCTGTTGCTCACCACTTTGAACTTTTAAAATACAATCAACAAGTTCACTATGTTTTTTAGTTGTTGGCGACTTAACCCCCACTGTGCGTGCAAGTGACCTTAGTTCATATATTCCTAAATTTACTAAATATTCTCGAAAAAATTTTTCCACGATAAATCTCCTTTTTTACTCGTTTTAAGAGTTTATCATATTTTTGTAAAAAAGTAAAGACCAAACTGAAACCAAATTAAATATTATTATAACTCTTTTTAGTAATTTTCATTTTTTGTTGAATTTTATACAAAATTCACCCAGCATTTGACAAATTTTGTAAAATTATATTATTATAACAGTAATAGATTGATTTTTAAAGGAAAAATAATGAAAAATATTTTGATAATAGATGTACAAAATGGATTTATTTACGAAAAAAATAAAGAAATAATTGAAAAAATTAATAAATATTTAAAAGAAAATAAATTTTTACATATTCTGTATACTAAATATATAAAAACACAAACAGATAAAAATAATCATGTTTTATCTGATGGGCTATATGATAAAGAAGATAAAAAAATTGCTGTAAAAAAAATTCCTAAATCTAAATATTTTAATAAACGAACTCACGGTTTAACAACACAAATTTTAAATTATTTACAAAAAAATAACATTAAGGAAATTGATTTATGTGGAATAGATAATTTAGGAAGTATTTTTATCTCTGAAAATATGTTAAAAAATAGGGGAATTAAAGTTAATAAATTAAACGAATTAATTTATCCTAGTTATAAATCTATTCCAAAAACATATGAAACCTATAGTCCACAAATGCCAACAATTAAATTTTATGTTTGCGATTTATATAGCAATAATGTTATAAACAATACTAGCCAATTAACAGAATACTCAACTTTAAACTTTGCAGTTTTAGAATGGTTACTACATACCCCCAAAACTGCAAACGATTTACAGCGAATATTAACATATTATTCTAAATTTTTCCCTATTACAAACAACCAATCTTATCAAACTTGGGCAAACGCTGGGTGTAAAGTATATAGATGCTCTGATGATAATATGGCAATAAAAATGTGCAACCCAATTGCATGGTATGCACATACATATGAAGAAATTGAAAATTTAATTGATTGTGGTTTAATTTGTGTAAATAATAATTCTGAAGTTTTGCTTGCCGCTAAAATAATTTGTACTATTATTTTATATTTAAGACGTGGAACAACTAAAAAAGATTTAATAATTAAATTAAAACAACATTTTGATTTGGCTAAAAACAATTTATATATTGACTTGATTAAATATTTATTAGAAATTTTTATTCAAACAAATGATTATAATAAGGCTCTTTTAGATGCACAAAAATATACTTCTAATAAATATCTTGCAACATTTTTAATGTGTACCTTTATTGAGGCCTACTACAATAAAATCCCAATGGATAATAATTTTAAAACTAACGAACTTTTATCCAATAAGTTTAAATTATTACTTTTTGACTTTTATAAGCAAAGTGACAACTCTTTTAAAATTTTACATTAATTACTAAATGTTTTTTCAAAAGCCAGCAAACTATCTTCGATACATTTTTTTGCAGACTCGCTATTTCCGGTATTTAAAATTTCAACCTTTTTATTCTCTAATTGTTTATATACTTTTAAAAAATGCACAAGTTCTTCCATAATATGACTTGGAAGTTGGGAAATATCTTTATAACTATTATACTGTGGGTCACCGAAAGGAATAGCAATAATTTTTTCATCCATTTCATTTCGATCTCGCATAGTAACTACCCCTATTGGAAAGCACTCTACTAAACTCATTTTTTCAATAGGTTGACTACAAAGTACAAAAACATCTAAAGGGTCACCATCTTGCGAATAAGTTTTTGGAATAAAACCATAGTTCATAGGATAGTGAGTGCTAGTAAAAAGCACCCTGTCTAATATTATTAATCCTGTTTCTTTATCTAATTCATATTTATTTTTACTACCCTTTTCTATTTCTATAAATGCAATAAATTTTTCGGGTGTTATTCTATCTTTATTAAAATCTTTCCAAATATCCATATAAACTCCTTTATGTTAGTTATGATACTCCAAAAATATTAAAAAAATCAAATGTATAAATCACATATTTTGACAAACACTAACATTAGGAGGGAAATATGATAATTGCAAATATTATTGCCTATATTATTTTAATTATAGGTGGATTAAACTGGGGGCTTGTAGGTATATTTAATTTTAACTTAGTTTCTTCTATATTTGGTGCGTATCCAGCAGTAGGCTCAATTATTGTTTATATTTTAGTTGCTCTTTCTGCAATTTGGTTAATTATTTCACCAATTATTACAAGTGGAAGAATTTATTTAACTTCAGAAAATCATCACAATAATCACTAAAATTATAATAAAATAAAAAAACACACAATTTATTTTTAAGGTATACCCTTTTTAATAATTGTGTATTTTTTATTTATTAAAAATATATTTCTAAAAAAATGATTTTTTTAATTACTTAATAATTATTAATTTTTATAAAGTCCTTTAAAATATATGTTGTTTTATTTATCTTGACATATCATATTCTGGTGCATCGTCAAATGCTTTTTGATTTTGAATATTACCAGCTTTTACAACATATTCTGATTTTTGCTCTTCTTTAACAACCCTAATAAATTTATCAAAAATTAAACTTTTATCTTCCTTCATTGCTTGCATTTCTTCTGGACTTGCTTTGATAAATATTTCATGTTCTTGATTAAACTTTTCATGATAATATTGCGTTTGAACAATAGGAACCATTGTTTTACCATTATATACAAGAGTTGTTCTTGTAACACGTTTAACATAATCAACATTTTGATTTGTTTTAAATGATACATAACCTTCTTGTTCGTTAAAAGTTATGCTTTTTACCGAATAAGTTAAATTAGAACTATAATTATAGCCATCAAGTGGGCTTTCAAAAGTTTTTCCAATTGTTTTGTTAAATTCTGTTAAACTTTTCATTGGAGCATATTCAAAACTTTTCATTTCATATTCATTTACTACTTTTGCAATTGCATTTAAAACCTCAACCGAGTCTTTTGCATCTATTTGAGCAAACTCACTTGCTGGAACATCATATTTTAAACATGCATATGCTTTTTGTCCATTTTGACTTTCTGTAAAACCATTTACATCTATAGTATAATTTTGTCCTTCTAATAAAAAATCTGCTCCAGAAAAAACATAGTCATTAATTTCATCTGAGGTTTCTATTTTTACAATTTGACTTCTATTAATTGCTGCAAGACCCGCTTTATTTAAGTTATCTTGAGCCTCTTCGAGTTCTTTAGAACAACCAGTTAACGCACCAGTTAATAATAAACAAGTTGCCCCTAAGGCTGCAAACCTTTTTAATTTCATTTTAATTCTCCTATCTTGAAAGATCATTATTTAAAGAGTGTATATCTTCAATATCTAACAAATCTGCTTCATCGTATGTAACATAAGATGTTAATTTTCTATCCGCTTTCATTTCTAAATTATTTTTTCCATTTATTTTTTCAGCACAAGCATCATAAATTGCTTTTGGGTTTGCCTTCATTGCTTCGTATGTTTTATCATCAACCTTAATTACATATTTATCAATAGTTGTAAAAGTTCCATTTGAATGTACAGCAATTGGCATACCAAATCCAAAACAAACTGGACCACTAAACCCAACACAAAGCCCCCAACCTGGCTTAATTTTTACTTTATCCACCTCCATTAATGTTTTTACATCAAACGAAATTGTTTTATCTTCATCATTAAATTCCGGAGCGGCTAAATTATAAACAAGTGCGTCTTTTATATTATAACCCTTAAATGGTGTAGGTGCATTTTTTACAAAAGCATCGTTAATGTTAACTAAATTAGTAACTGGTGTAATTGAATAACTAACAGGTTTATATTGTTGTACAATTTTATCTAATAAATTATAAACTTGTTTAGCAGAACTGCGTTTTTCTAACTTTAAAAATTCTGTTGATGGAATGCTATAATTTAAAGATGCATATGCACTTTCCCCATTAGATAAAGAAGCAACACCATTAAATTTTACACCATAATCAAATGCTGTTTTTGCTACATCTGTGCCTATTAATTTAAAATCTAACAAGTCATAAGCTTCTTGAGACTCAAGTTCTCCCTTTAAAACATGGGTAATTTGTGTATTTAACTCATCTGCCCTTTTTTCTTTGTAGTTAGAATTGCACCCCGCCAAAAACGGAGTTAAAGAGGCAATAACTCCAACAGTAACAAACATCTTCTTTAATTTTCTCATGACATTTCCTTTTATATATTTATTATACCACAATATAGAGTTTTGTCAACTATGAGGAATTTTAGTTAAACTTAATAATTAATTTATTTGTAAATAAAAGTTTTTAATGTTATTCTACTAATAAAAAAAGAGGGTATAAACTTGTTAAAGAACAAAAGATTATTTTTATTTGATATTGATGGTGTTATAAAGGTTGATGACACTTTAATAGACGGGGCCAAAGATTTAACAAATTATATAAACGACATTGGTGGAAAATATGTTTTTATTACCAACAATTCTACAAAAAGTTGCAAAAAATATGTAGAATATTTTACGAATCTTGGTTTCAATGTAGATGAAAGTAATTTTGCAACTGCACTTTCTATCTCTATTAACTATCTTAAAAAACATCATATGAATGACAAGATTTTTGTTTTAGGAACACAGTCTCTGGTTGATGAACTTAAAGCAAATAAATTAAACATAACAACCTCGGTTGAACCTAATATTGATGTTGTGTTAATTGGTTATGATAACGAACTAACTTATCAAAAATTAGTAGATGTATGTAATATTTTACAAACACAAAAAGTTACATATTTAGCAACAAATATTGATTTAAGATGCCCTGCAAAATTTGGTTTTGTTCCAGACTGTGGTGCAATTGCTAATATGATAAAAGATACAACAGATATTGAACCAAAGTTTTTAGGTAAACCAACACCAGACATGGTTTTTTATGCATTGCATAATACTAAATATACTAAAGAACAAACATTGGTTATAGGTGATAGGCTTTATACTGACATTGCTGCAGGCAACAATGCAAATGTAGATACATGTGTTGTTTTTACTGGGGAAACAAAACCTCATGATTTAAAAAACTGCAAACAAAAAGTTGATTTTGTTTTTGATAGCGTTAAAGAATTATTGCAAGCAATAATTGAATAAGTTACAATAAAATTTGACACAATAATTTTTTAAAAGCGAAATTTGATAAAAATTCATAAAAAAACTACGAAAAGCCTTTAAAGTAAAGATATTAAATAAAAAAACACCCAAATGGGGTGAATTTGGTGCGCCGTAAGAGATTCGAACTCCTGACCTTTGGTTCCGTAGACCAACGCTCTATCCAGCTGAGCTAACGGCGCATAACTTATCAAACTTAGGTAGTATACGCTTATTACGTTTTTTTGTCAAGTAAGTTTTAAAAATAGCATGCGCTTTTGCATGCTATTTTTAGACTATATTGTTAATTCATCAAAATCTGATTTTATTTGTTCAGAATTTTTTACACAAGAATAATCATATTTTGTTTTGTTAGTATATTTTTTTTGAACAAACTCTGTTTCTGAATAAATAATTGGAATATTTAAATATTTTGCTGCTTGCTTTTCATATTCAGTAATTCTTTTGCAACAAAAAATTGCCATTGGTTTTACTTCGTGCCCACCATGAGGACCTTTTCTTAGTACTGCAACCTCATTACACTCATTTGTGCTATCTAAGAGCGTTTGTGGTTTACTTAAATATGGTGCTGTTTGAGTATAAACTTGTTTATCTTTAAAATCAACTTCGGCATCTTTGCGTGCTATTGTTATTAACAAGTCATTAGGAATATCGGGCGGATAAACAAAAGTTACAAAATTATTGATATCTCTGTATGCCTTAATATTGTGATTATCTACAAAACTAAGAGATTTATAATCTTGCTTTATATTTCTTGAAGTTCTTTCGTAAACATACATGTCTAAATATTTTTCCACTTCGGAATTTTTTAAAACAGCATCTCTATCTGCCCTAGAAACATTAATTAACATTTTTTTAGGAAGTTTTTTAATATTATAAACTTTAACGCCCGCTTTGCTAGATAATTTTTCATCATAATGCTCTTCATCAAAAGAATAACATTCTGCCTTTATTGCATTAAAAGTTGAATACATTGCATCTTTATATGCATCATACAAAAGCCCTTCAAAATTTTGACCTTCATACTTTTTTAGTGTTTTTAATACAGAAGCATCATCAGATTTTAAAGCCGCATATATAGTAATTAAGTCTTTATATTCTGGTTTTTTATCAATAAGACCACTATTATAAGCGTTTACTATTTGTGTTAAATAAATGTTTACATTGTTGTAAGTATCAGCAAATAAAGCCTTACATATATTTTGTTTTGTTATTTGAATTTTCCACATATAATTATATTATCATTTTTTTTATTTTTTTTCAATAGTATCTTTAAAAACTATAAATTTAATTTTAAAATAAAAACACAATAAATAACTAAACAAAAAGAGAGTAAACACTCTTCTTTTTATTTTTCCAAACCATCTTCTTTTTTTGTTTTGTCATCTTCGATATATTTTTTTGCTCTTTCCTGCGTTTTTAAAGCCTCTTCATATTTTTTCTTTGAATTTGTATGAAAACTAAAAAACGCTCGTTCTCCATGTGCCAATAGTGCTCTCACTTCATCAAGAGATAATGCTAAATTGTATTTAGTCTTCCATTTATCCTTGCCTGCATCATATATATTTACGCCTTCATTATTTATAATTGAACCTACATCTAAATCTTTTGGTGGATCGTTATCTATAAAACTCATTATTTCTCCTTTAATAATTAAGTATATTATAATTTTTTAATGTTATTTTGTCAAATCTGCTTGGGTTTGAGGTTTGCTTTGCAACATGCTTTTTATTTGCAATAGGGCTTGTTCATCTGCGCCTTGCAAACCATATTCTTTTAAATTGTTAATGTCTGATTCAGTTATTTCTCCATAAATAATTTTTGTGCTATTGCAATTTGAAATATCTATTACATTACACAGATTAATAGCATCTTTCTCTTTTAAAAAAGCACCAACAAAAAAAGTTGGATAACTCTCAAGGTCATCATTAACATTATCAATAATTTCATACACTTTAAAAAATTTTTGTGGTTTATTCATAATTTTCTCCCAATTCATATTAGATGATATCATATTCCTATAAAAAATTCAATACCTATCAAACCATAAATTAAGAAGTGTTGTCTAGTGCAAAAAATTCCAAAAATTTACAAAAAATGCCCACCGTTTTATTGATATGCACCTTAAAGTATTTAACTTTGGGGTGAATATCAAATTGTGGTGGACATTTTTCTGTTTTCTTTAATTTTGATCTTCTTAAAAAGATTGTTTAAATTTTTTTTCAAAAGAATCTAACAATTCTAATGATAAAGAAATATTTTTCTCTATATCTTCAAAAGAACTAATCTTGCATAATTGTTCTATTTTTGCGACCACATCTTTCGGAATATGTCTTGAAATATGACATAATTCATAATCATATATATCTGGCGTATAAATTATTCTTGATATAGTTACAATTGGTTTCAAAATTTGTTTTTCATACTCCATGAAACACTCTAAATATTGATTTCTTTTAATATATTTTGTTACTCTGGAATACTGTAAAATTCTGTTCTTCTTTTCTTCAAAAACATTTTTTAGTAATTCTTTATCTATTTTATCTGCTTCTTTAAAAGTAATTATATTTTTTTTGTCAAAAATTACTTTTGGCACTTCTGTTATACTTCCATTTATAAAGCATGTACAGTCCCTACTTCTAGAATCATTTTGTGCCGCTAAATCAATGGTTAAGTATTCACTTGTATTCTCTAAATGAATATTACTTTGATATATTTCTTTTGTAATTTTTATCATCTGAGAATCAATTTTTCCAAGGTATGATAATTCTTAACAAGTTCTTTAATAAATAAATCTCTCTTTGAATCTTCCACATCAAACCAAAAGTCCAAATCAGAATACTCATCTACCAAATTTAATCCATCTGCGCCTTCTAGCCACATTGCATATACATAATCCTTAGACTTTGCATATTCTTTAACATAATTTATAATAAAATCTCTATCCAATTGCATGTAATAATCTCCCAGTCTATATTATCTTATATTTTTTATGTTCTTTTAAAAATACTTGGCTTGGACAAATCTTCACAATTTTTCCACTTAAAAATTTTCAAATCCTTGAATTGTAAGGCTCTTTTTACTTTTTACCACAGCAGTCTTTATATTTTTTACCACTTCCGCAAGGGCATTTATCGTTTCTACCTGGTTGTTTTTCAACGGTAACAGGAGTATGATTTACAACTTGTGCTGGTTTATATTTTTCAGCAAGTTCTGGGTGTTCTTTCATCATTTTCTCTGCTACTTCTTTTGGCATTTTTATTTCAATTTTGCTATTTAAAAGGAATGCAATAGTATCTTCTTGAATACGTTCTACCATGCGGTCAAAAAGTTCAAAACCTTCTTGTTTATACATTAAAACTGGGTCATGTTGACCATATTGTTGAATAATGATTTCGTTCTTTAACGTACTCATTTCATCAATGTGATCCATCCAAAGGGAATCAACAACTCTTAATAACATAAAACGTTCAATATTGCTAAAGTCAAAGCCAAATTCTTTTGTTTTATCACAAAGTTCTTGATATCTAGAAGTAATGTGCTGTACAAGTTTTTCTTTTAATTCAATGGCATCTAAGTCATCAACAAATTTTTCTGTGATTAAGTTGGTGCCTTTTGGAAAAAGTTTGTCTTCTAGCCCCATATTTATTGCATTTAAATCCCACTGATAACTTGGTTTATCGGCATCAACTTGTTGGTCAATAATTCTGCCAATAACAGATGGTATCATTTGAAGTACTTGGTCATGGATATCTACACCATCTAACACTTTGTTTCTTTCGTTATAAATAATTTCCCTTTGAGTATTCATAACATCATCAAAACGAAGAACTGTTTTACGTGCACCATAGTGCTGAGCCTCAATTTTCTTTTGGGCGCTTTCAATTTGACGAGCCATCATGCGCATTTGAATTGGTGTTGAATCATCAATTTTTAATGCATCTGCTATTGACTGCAATTTTGTTCCTGCGAAACGAACAATTAAATCATCTTCAAGAGATAGGAAGAAAACAGAACTTCCAACGTCACCCTGACGACCACTACGTCCACGAAGCTGGTTATCGATACGGCGTGATTCATGACGCTCGGTACCAATAATGTGCAAACCACCTGCCTGTATTACTTTTTGTTTTTCTTCATCAGTAATTTTTTTAAATTCTTGTAAATATTTTTTATATACCTGACGTGCATTGTTTAGTTTTTCATCATCGGATGATACAAAACTTGTTGCAAACGAAATTTCTTCTGGCTCGAACTTTTCTTGTTCCATTTTTTTAACAGCCATAAATTCTGGGTTACCACCAAGCAAAATATCGGTACCACGACCAGCCATGTTGGTTGCAATAGTTACAGCAC
The DNA here is from genome assembly GCA_015069385.1 of Clostridiales bacterium. Taxonomy (GTDB): domain Bacteria; phylum Bacillota; class Clostridia; order Christensenellales; family UBA1242; genus HGM11367. The sequence goes on along the minus strand of SVIS01000004.1, from coordinate 18,493 downwards.
CAAGCCTACCTGCTTGTGCAACAATTTCACTTTCTTTTTCATGGTTTTTAGCATTTAAAACCGTGTGTTTAATGCCTGCCCTAGATAGTGCTTTTGAATATTCTTCAGATTTATCAATATTAACAGTACCAACTAATATTGGTTGACCAAGTTCATGACGTTCTTTAATTTCTTCTATTATTGCCGCAAGTTTACCCTTTTCGCTTCTGTAAACAATGTCTGGCTCGTCTACTCTTACACATGGTTTGTTTGTTGGAATTTTAATTACGTCTAATTTATATATACCATTAAACTCAGTTTCTTCGGTTTTTGCAGTACCTGTCATACCGCTAAGTTTTTTATATAAACGGAAATAGTTTTGGAAAGTTATTGTTGCAAGAGTTTTGTTTTCATCTTTAATTTTAACACCCTCTTTAGCCTCAATTGCTTGGTGTAAGCCATCTGAAAACCTACGACCATTCATTAAACGACCAGTAAATTCATCAACAATTAAAATTTCGTCATCTTTAACAATATAGTTTTCATCAGCAACCATTATATAGTTTGCTTTTAAGGCATTCATAATATAATGGTTTAACTCCATATATTTTACATCTGACAAATTGTCAATTTTATAAAATTTTTCCGCTTTAGCGGTACCTGATTCTGTTAAATGAATTGTTTTAATTTTTTTGTCTATTTCAAAATCTTCTTCTGGCACTAATGTTTTTGCAAACTTTTGGGCTGTATAATAATCTTCAGAAGATTTTACTCCTTTGCCTGAAATAATAAGTGGAGTTCTTGCCTCATCAATTAAAATGCTATCAACTTCATCGACAATAGCAAAAAAGTGCCCACGTTGCATACGGCGATTTGCACTGTTTACCATGTTATCACGCAAATAATCAAAACCAAGTTCATTATTTGTTGAATATGTAATATCACAAGCATAGGCTGCACGCTTGGCAGTTTCATCCATACCACTAATAGATACACCAACAGTTAAACCTAAAAATCTGTGAACTTTACCCATTTGCTCAGCATCACGTTTTGCCAAATATTCGTTTACGGTAACAACATGCACGCCCTTGCCTGCAAGTGCGTTAAGGTAAGATGGAAGTGTTGCAACTAAAGTTTTACCTTCACCGGTTGCCATTTCGGCAATACGCCCTTGATGAAGAGCAATGCCACCCATAATTTGAACATAAAAGTGTTTCATATTCAAAACTCTATAAGCCGCTTCACGCACAACAGCGTAGGCATCAGGCAAAATTTTATCTAGTGTTTCACCATTTGCCAAACGTTCTTTTAAAATATTAGTTTGATTTTTTAACTCAACATCTGTCATTGCAGAATATTTTGCATCTAAAGCAACAACTTGGTCTGCAATCTTTTTTAATTTTTTTACGCCTTTACTATCTCTAGAAAAAAGTCCCATGTGTTTTATACCTCTAGTTTAAAAATTCTTTTTTAATTCTACACTAATTTGTTAAAAAAACAAAACAAAAAAACAGCATTTTATTTTTACAAACAAAAAAAGTCTTTAAAATAAAAATTAAAACACATTTTTATAATTTTTAATATAAAATTCGTAATTAATTAATATTTTTATATTTATTTTTTAAATTGCCTATTTACAACTTAAAATTTCTAGAGTATAATTTCAACTGGAAAATTATAAATCATTAAAGGAGAAAATTATGAATTTTAAAGTAGTTGCTTCAACAAAACCTTTTTATCAAGTTGGTAAAGAAGAATTAGATGATTTTGTGGAAAAGTTGGTGGTGTTTGCTATATGCCAAAAACTTTTGATGAATTAGTTTCAGAAGACAATGTTAAAACACTTAGAAGAATTGAACAAACAATGGGCAGTGGTCATCATAGTGTTTTTGAACATGGTTACATAACATTAAATTTAGAAAACATTCCAAAACTTTTTGCAATGGTATTAAATAATGAACATGTTTATGTTACATCAGAAAAATCTGCTAGATATACAAAAATGAATCCTAGCCCTGAAGAACAAAAACTATATGATAAATGGGTTGAAATTTTTAAAAAGAAAATTAGAGAAAGATACCCCGATTCTACAGGTTTTATGAGTGATGCCAAAGTGCAAAAACTTGCTCAAGAAAATGCAAGGTATTTAATTTCTGTTAAAACCTTAACAACAATGGAACATACTATTTCTTACCGCCAATTAAACTATTTATGCAAATGGATGTCAGATGAATTAGAAAATTCAAACTCTCCTTATACCCCTATATTTGATTCGTTTGAACAATTTATTTCTTTTGCTAAAGAAAATAATTTACTTGATGAAAGGCTTATGGATGATGGAAAATTTAGAAGTTTAAGTTTATTTAAAATTGGCAAAGAACATAATGCAATTTATGATACAGTTTATTCAACCAATTACGAAGCAAGCCTTGCATATTTAGCACAAGCGCAAAGGCACAGAACACTTTTCTACGAAGTAAATAAATTATATACTGATAAATTTTTTACTCCAAAAATTTTACGTAGTGATGAACAACTTAAAAACGAATGGCAAGAAGATATACATTCTGTTGCAAAAAACATACCACAAGGAACAATTGCTAAAATTAATGAACGTGGCCTTTCTGAACACTTTATATTAAAACTTAAAGAGCGTCTTTGCAGTTGTGCTCAACTTGAAATTAATGACAAAACAAAAAACTTACTTAAAAAATATATTGAAGAAACAAAAGATACTGAACTTGCAAAACTTTTAAGCCAGTATGCAAAAGGTAGCCGTTGCACATTCCCAGATTTTAAATGTAAAGCACCTTGCGGTTTTGCTGATGGAATAAAAGGCGAAAGAGATATTTAATAAAAAACAAGCATGTTTTTAATATTAAACAATTTACCGTAACATGGCAAAATATTAAAAAACAAAAACTAAAAATATTATTTAATTAAAACAGCCTTAATGAGTGACTCATTAGGGCTGTATTTTAAAATTAAATTAAAAATTTAAAATGAATGTAGGGCGAACGTTTAATGTATCTTGTATATAATAATACATACAGTCGTCTATAACAACCTCCGATCCACCAGGGCATATTGCTACATACCACATCCAATGTGCTGAAAGCGGTGTACGCAACCAATAAATATTGTGGGTTGTTCCGCCAGTAGTTCCATACCATGGTAAGTCATTATTTAAAAATGTTTCTGCTTCTGATTTAGATAAAATCCAAAATTTATCTTCTTCGCCTTCAAATTGTGATGGAACTGCATCATAAAAGTCTGTCATAGGCCTTGCTTGTATATTTGCATATACTTCGTTGCTAGCATCTATTCCTAATGTTTCAAATATTGTTCCTACATCGTTACCCAAAATATTTGTTTCATTATTTAAATATGATCTTACATCACTTGTACCATAATCAGTTATTGTTAAATCAGTATAACCCTCTGTAGTATGATTATATTGTGGCGGTTTTCCAGGAGCCCCATCACTATATGGTGCAGTAGCATATTTCATTGAATTTGTAACAGTTTCTAAAATAAACATACCCTTTGCACCAGTTGTAGTGTTTGGTTTATTTGTTGAACTTGGCGTAAATTTTGTTGCACTATCTATTCCACTTGTTACATCTGAAATATATCTCCAACGTACTTCGTTGTCCCCATATTCTCCCATAACTATATAATAATAGTTGTTTGTTGTGTCATATTTAACTAAGTCAGCCATGGTTGCTGGTTTTTTGCTATTCAATTCAAGATTAAAAGCATAGTTTCCACTTACTGAAATATCTGTATTTGCTACTGATAATACTATTACTATTTCGGTAGTATAGTTTGTTGCTCCTTGTGTGTTTGCGCCTAAAGTTAACCACCCACTGTTTAAAGCACCTTCTGTACCATTTATTGACATATTAACATTAGTTATACTACTTGTACTTGTTACTTTTGCATAAACCTCTCTATCAGTTGCTAAGTTTGTTATTGTAAAAGTTAATGTTATTGGTGTTCCTTCTTCATCAAACTCTATATTCTTCCCTGACCATGTTGTTGTATCTGTATATGAATTACCTGTTTTTGTAGAGTCTATTGTTATTTTATTAAATGTTACTTCTTCTGCTGCTCCACTTGTTTGTCCGCTTACTTCTGCGTATACATTAGTTGCTGTAAACCCTATTGTGCCGGTGGCGGTCAAGGACGCTTGTTTGGCTGCGTATACACCTATTGCTATTGCACACAAGCACAAGCATATTGTTGCTACATTTATTAGCCATTTAATGTTTTTCTTCATTTACATTTTTCTCCTTTTTAATGATATATTTGTATTCTACCCCCCCCCAGCCAATTGTCAAGCAAATTTAAGTCATATTTTTTATCTTTTTATTTTTTTCAGTTTATTATTCTTTTATTTTTTTGTTTTGCCTAAATATAATCTTATATAGAACAAAAAAATGGGAGAAATATTTCCCATTTTTTTGATATTTTTAATATTTTAATTTTTCTATTTGCCTTATTATCATATTTTTATGTAATATTTCATCTTCTAAGTTTAACGATAAAATTAAATTGATATTATTATCTGATATTTTATTAAGTGCTGTTTTGTAATCTATAATAATTTTTTCTTTTAATTCTAAATTTGTATATAAAATTTGCTTATAACTTTTAACATAATCAATGCTTTTACCCGAAAGCCAAATATTTTGAGTATTAATCAATTTTGGGTCAGCACCCATAAGCACTAAAATTTCAGCCAGTCGCTTAGTATGTTCAATATCATCAGTAAAAAGCTTTTGCAAAAATTCGTACTGCTGCTTTTCAAACGGAAAAACAAGATTTGCCTGATACATTTCTTGCAAGAAAGTTAAAATTTCGCCCTCGTTGCCAGCATATAAACTTTTAATAATTCCTTCGTAATAGCCATTTGGTTTTATTATTAATTTTTCCATACTCTTGTTATATGAAAATTATTTAGGTTTGGTTAAATATGTTATTGTATATTGTATCTTTTTATTGAGTTTAAAATTTGCATTAAATTTAAAAATTATTATTTTAAATTAATCATATATTGAAAAAACTATAACATTTTTTTATTTTATTAATTATTTTTAATACAAAAAAGGAAATGAGGTTCATTTCCTTTTTTGTTTTTTATTTTTATTGCATAGGTTTTTTAGGTGGTAATTTTGGAGGTTGCTTATGTGCAACGTTTTTAGTTTGTTGTTCTGTTTGCACTGTTTGTTTTGTCTCACTTACCTTTGGAGTTTCTTGTGTGTTAGTTTTTTCTTGCACTTTTTGTGTTGCGTTTTGTTGTTGTAATTTTTCTTTTCTTAATGATGTTTCTTTTATTAATTTTTCTAATTTTTCATCATACATATCTTGCGCTTTTAATTGTGCTCTACGAGTTTTTAGTTTCTTTAAAACTAATATAACTACTCCTGCTGCAACTGCAACTGATAATATTATTAATATTACTGTTAGCCCACCATTGCCCTCGTTTGTTTGAGGTTGTACTACTAACAATTGAACGTTTAAATCTTGTGTTATGTTTTTTAACATTACTTGATTGTCTTGTACTTCTACTGCCACTCCGTTGATATAAAGCTTGTAGATTTCCCAACCTGATTCAACTTCAATTTCTAATAACCTACTATCTCCATATGCTATGTTTGTTAATGATTGTGCACTTGTAATTGTACCTTGTCCATCTACATTTGTAATCACATTTAATTTGATTGCTTCGTATTCTACTACAACTGTATGTGAAGCATTAACCCTTTCAAATGTGTATGATGTTAATGCACCTTTACTTTCATTATCTACTTTAACATCTTTTACCTTATAACCAGCACTTGGTGTAAATTCATAAGTTTTAGTTTCTCCGTAGTTTAACATTATTGTACCTTCTGGACTTATTGTTCCATTGCCTTCCGCACTTGATACAATTTGATATGTTAATATTGCAAATGTTGCTGATACTTCTTTATTTTCTACTATATTTTCTATTACATATTCGTTATCAACTATTAAAGAGGTACAATCTATTCCATTTACTATTAACGATTGAATTGTGTATCCTGCATTAGCGTGTAGTTGTAATGTTAAACTTGACCCACCTACAACTTTTTGGTTTGTATTTGGTGTTATAGTTCCATTTAGTGGTTGATTTATTATTACATTAAATTCATATTTTTCTGTAGTTGCTGTTAAGCATACATTTTCTGCTGGCATTGTAAACGTGTATTCTTTGCTTAAACCATCATCTAATGATGCATTTGCAGTTGCCCATTTATTCCATAAATAGTCTTGTTTTAATGTGGCGGTTACCGTTACTGCTTGACCAAATTTGTATTTACCAGCACCTGTTATGCTTTCTAGCCCACCATCGTTTACTAATACAACTTCGTAGGTGTTTCTTGCATATAGAACATTTACTACAGTTGTTGCATTGCCTAAAATTACTTGTTGTTCTATTTGTTCTGCTGTAAAACCTGTATATGTTTTTGCTGTTGCTTGAGTATAAGTTGCTGTTGTTCCTGTTTTGGTTTCTGTTTCAACTTCTACATAATACTTTCCAGCAATCTCTGTTGCTCCGGTTTCGGTTAAACTTTCTTGCCAGTGTTTTACTGTGTATGTTGTTGTTGATTCCGCAGTAAATTTTGCCGAGATTGTATGATTTGCTGTTATGTTTGTAAATGTATATGTTGTAAGTGTTCCAGTTGTGTATTCGGCTCCATCAATTATTAAACATTCAATGCTATAACCTGCGTTTGGTGTGATTGTAAAACTTGCATTTGTGCCATAGTTATAACTACTTTGTGCTGCACTTATAGTTCCATTTGCTGCTTGGGTTACTGTGATTGTAAATTTAATTATTTCAAATTCTACATATATTGTATGATTATTATCTATTTCTGTAAACGCATATGTATTTATTACACCTTGACTTACATTGTCTACTTTTACATCTTTTATTACATAACCTACATTTGGTGTGATTGTATATGTTATTGAATCTCCTGCTTCAACAGTTCTTGTTCCTGCTGGATTTATTGTTCCATTCTCGCCTGCTGTTGCTGTTAATGTATATGTTGTTGCAACTATTGTTGTGTTGGCTGTTAAACATACCGCACCTATTGGCATTGTGAATGTGTATGATTTATTTGTACTATCATTTACTCCTGAGTTTGCACTTGTCCAACCCATCCATGTGTAACTTGATTTTACTTCCGCTGTTACTGTTACTTCTTGTCCATACTTATATTCACCAGCACCTGTTGTTGATAATATACCTGAGTCGGTTAATATTACAACTTCGTAGGTGTTTCTTGCATATAGAACATTTACTACAGTTGTTGCATTGCCTAAAATTACTTGTTGTTCTATTTGTTCTGCTGTAAAACCTGTATATGTTTTTGCTGTTGCTTGAGTATAAGTTGCTGTTGTTCCTGTTTTGGTTTCTGTTTCAACTTCTACATAATACTTTTCACCAATCTTTGTTGCTCCGGTTTGAGTTAAACTTTCTTGCCAGTGTTTTACTGTGTATGTTGTTGTTGATTCCGCAGTAAATTTTGCCGAGATTGTATGATTTGCTGTTATGTTTGTAAATGTATATGCTGTAAGAGTTCCGGTTGTATATTCGGCTCCATCAATTATTAAACATTCAATGCTATAACCTGCGTTTGGTGTGATTGTAAAACTTGCATTTGTGCCATAGTTATAACTACTTTGTGCTGCACTTATGCTGCCATTTGCTGCTTGGGTTACTGTGATTGTGTATTTATTTATTACAAATTTTGCTGAGATTGTATGATTTGCTGTTATATTTTTGAATGTATATGCTGTAAGAATTCCATTTGTATATTGTGTTCCATCAATTATTAAACATTCAATGCTATAACCTGCGTTTGGTGTGATTGTAAAACTTGCTTCACTTCCATATGCATAACTGCTTTGTGCTGCGCTTATGGTTCCATTTGCTGCTTGAGTTACTGTTACTGTATATCTATTTATTGCAAATTTTGCTGAGATTGTATGATTTGCTGTTATGTTTGTAAATGTATATGCTGTAAGAGTTCCAGTTGTATATTCGGCTCCATCAATTATTAAACATTCAATGCTATAACCTGCGTTTGGTGTGATTGTAAAACTTGCATTTGTGCCATAGTTATAACTACTTTGTGCCGCACTTATGCTTCCATTTGCTGCTTGGGTTACTGTGATTGTAAATTTTGTTATTGAAAAACTTACTGAAATTGTATGGTTTGCTGAAATGTCTGTAAATTTATAGCCATTAATTTTTGCTACAGTTAATTCATTTTGTGTTAATGCTACATTGTCTACTTTAATTTCAGATATATAATAGCCTACATTTGCTGCAAATGTGTATGTTGCTGAATCTAAATATTCATATCCAGTTGCCCCACTAGGAGTTATTGTTCCTCCGGCATTTGCTGTTGCTGTTATTGTATATGTTGCTTTTTCCCATTTTGCATATACTGTTACATCGTTTGCTGGCATTGTAGTGAATGTGTATTCTGTTTCACATTCTGCTTCGGTATACCAACCCGCAAACACATAATGAGTTCTTGTTGGATTACTTATTTTTGTTAATGTTGCACCGTATTCATATGTTTGAGTTATTGGCTCGGCTTCATAATTTAAGTCATATGTAAATATAAATTCATTTGATATATACACATTTAGTTTTGTTTCTTCAGTTTTTCCTAAAGCCAAACGATAGTTTTGATTTAATAAATTAAAATTGTCTAAGTTAATATCTGATTCATTTTTATATGTTATTATTGCAGTTGAAATAAAATTTGTTGGAGTTGTGGCTTTTAAATTTATAGTTTCTGCAAAAGTTGCCCCACTATTTATTGTAATAGGTTCTTGTGTTTCTATTGTTCCATCAATTAAATTTTCACCTTCAAAAGTCAACATTCCATCAGTTTCAACAAAAATATTGTTTCCATCGTCTGCTTCATTATTTTTAATTGTACAATTAATTATTGTTACACCGCCGTCATCATATATTGCTCCTGCACAACTCGACTTGTTGTTTAACAACTCGCAATTTTCTAATGTTAGTCCCCCAACATTATAAATTGCGCCACCACCATCATTACCACAGTTATTTGATATTGATGAGTCTTTTATTGCCATTTCACCAGTATTGTAAATTGCACCACCAAATTCATTTATTGTTTCATTTTTGGTAAAATTACAACTTTGAATTAATGCAATCCCTCTAGAAAATATTGCTCCGCCATTAGAACTTGCTGTATTTTCAAAAAACTCACAATTTGTTATTGTTGGATAAGAGCAATCATTGTATAATGCACCACCATTTGATGCACTATTTTTATAAATGCGACAATTTGTAATAGTACAATCATAATCCGGCAAAATGCAAATTGCTCCACCATTTCCGACTGCTGCGGTGTTGTTATAAATTTCACAATCAGTTATAGTTATATTATAATCCGCATATATAGCACCACCATTGCCTGAGGCTGCTGAATTGTTGGCTATTGTGCTATTTTGTATTGTTAAGTCATCGTCACAAAAAATTCCTCCACCATTGCCTGAGGTTGCTTCATTGTCTGATATAATACTATTTATAATTGTCATTTCAAATTGATGATATATTCCACCTGCAACGGCTGCTTTATTGCCATTTATTTCACAATTAGTTATTGTTGCTCCACAGTAAGTAAATATACCACCACCACAGCCTGTTGTTTCATTTTTTGATATTACACAATCGGTTAATTCAAATATAGTACCATCGCACCATATTCCACCACCTTCACCATTTGCATAATTATTTGATATTGTGCAATTATTTAATGACAAATCATAACCAGTATATATTCCACCACCAGCATTTTCGGCTGAATTTTTTGATAATGTACAATTGGTTAAAGTTAAATTGCCACCAGCAGTAATTCCACCACCATTAGTTTTTGATGAGTTATTTGAAATTATACAATTTGTTATAGTTGATGTGCTTTCAACATATATTCCACCACCTTCACCATCATTTGCATAATTATTTGATATTGTTGAATTTGTTATTTCTGCCGTACCCTCAATACATATTCCACCACCATCGCCATTTGCAATGTTGCCAGATATTAAAGAGCCTGTTATTGTTGCCTCGCCAAATACATATACACCACCACCAATATTTTCTTTTGACTCATTGCCAATAAGTTCACAACTTTCCATGGTTAATTCACCATCAACACTAACTCCACCAATATTTCCAGTGTTATATGAAACTGCAGAATTTGTTATAGTTAAAAAGTATTCAACATACATTCCACCTGCCCCATATTGCCCAGTTGCTGTATTTTTTGAAATGGATGAATTAGTTACTACTGCTCCATATTCTGACCATATTCCAGCACCATCTTCTGCTTCATTATTTGTAACTTGGCAATCATCGATATAAAATTGGTCTAAAGTAAAAATACCGCCACCGTAACTTTGTGCTACATTTTTAGATACTGTACTACCATATATATCTAACCATGAATAGGCATAGATTCCACCTGCAAATTTTCCTGCATTATTATTTGTTATTGTGCAATTTGTTACATAAGCCTCATATTTAAAATATGCCCCACCACCGCTAGAAACTGCTACATTGTTAGAAATTGTACAATTTATTAACTCTACTTCACTTGTTGTATATAAACCACCGCCATCACTGTCTGTGGCAACGTTATTAGATATTTCACAATTTTGTATTTTTATTACACCTTCTGAATATATTCCGCCACCTTTTAATGCCTTATTATTTATAATTTTACCACCATAAATATTTATAATGCTTGTTTCCGTACCATGTATTGCACCGCCGCCGTTGCTAACATAATTAATGTTGTTTTGCAAACATACACCATCATACATGTTTAAAGTTCCAGCAACATATATCATTGCCTCTTCTGAATATGATTCATCTGCATCTCCATCAAGATATAAATTATTTAATGATATATTTTGGTATGTAGATGCTGCACTACCTAAGGTTAATGTTTTTCCTGAACTTACATAAAAAAGTCCGCGCCTTTGATCATAGGCTGATATTTTAGAATCCTTTTGTGCAACAATAGTTAAATTTTTATTTATTGTTATATAAGATTGCATTTCATAATCATCAAGCATAACAATTGTTCCACCACTTGAGGCTGCCGAAATTGCAGACTCTAAAGTTGTATAATTTGTCCAACTTGAACCGTTATAAATTTTTGCAACATTTGTTTCTGCTTTTACAACATTATTGCTATTTACAGTAATAAAGAAAGAGCCACAAAGCCCCACAGTTATTGCAACAAATAATAACAACAATAAAGATTTTTTATTAGTTTTCATAACTTTCTCCTTATGTTTTTTATAAATTGTTAAATTTAATTTATGTAATTTTAATACTATTATTTTTATTTTAACATATATGTAAAATAATTATCAAACAAAAAAATACAAAAACATTTAATATATTCTTGTATTTTTAGTATGTTAAAAGTATTTATTTTTTATCTGTTTTTATTGTTTCTGCCACAGAAGTTAATAGCCCAGAAACATTAGCAAGTTCGCTTGGAACAATAATTTTTGTTGCATCACCTTTTGCAAGTTGTTTTAATGCTTCGTAACCCTGTAGTGTTACATATGCCGCATTAGGGTTTGCTTCAACAATTTTTTTAATGGCTTCGCTTTTACCATCGGCTTCAGCAATTAATGCTTCTTTTTCACCTTCGGCACGCAAAATATTTGCTTCTTTATCGGCTTGTGCCTGCAAAATTTGGGCTTGTTTTGCACCCTCGGCACGCAAAATTTGTGATTGTTTTTCACCTTCGGCTAAAAGAATTGTTTCTCTACGTTCACGTTCGGCACGCATTTGTTTTTCCATGGCTTCACGAATTGCACGAGGTGGGTCAATATTTTTTAACTCAACACGATTAATTTTAATACCCCAAGCATCGGTTGCTTCATCTAAAATTTCACGCATTTTTGCGTTAACTGTGTCACGTGAAGTTAAAGTTTCGTCAAGTTCTAACTCACCTACAATATTTCTAAGAGTTGTTGCGGTTAAATTTTCGATTGCTCTAACAGGGTGCTCAACACCATAAGCATAAAGTTTTGGGTCTGTTATTTGATAATAAACAACAGTATCAATTTGCATTGTTACGTTATCTTTAGTAATGATTGGTTGAGGTGGAAAATCTGCAACCTTTTCTTTTAAACTAATAACAGGAAGTGTTCTATCAAAAAATGGTGCAATCATATGAATGCCTGTTGTTAAGGTTTTATGATATTTACCCAAACGTTCTACTACAATTGCATCGCTCTGTTTTACAATTTTTACAGATGAAACTAAAATTATAAATGCTACAACAGCAAGTACTATTAATATTATTGTTAATGCCATTATTTATTTACCTCTCTTACTATATATTTATTGCCTTGCATTTCAACAAGTTCTACCATTGCCCCTGCTTCAATAGGCTCATCGTTTTGTGACTTTGCATTATACACAAGACCATTTACTTTTACCGTGCCTAAAGAATCGGCAGTGATGGCTGTAATTAATTTTGTTTTTTTGCCAAATGTGCTTTCAATATTTGTTTTGGTTGTATCTTTTTTTAACAACTTTAATGCAAATTTTCTAAAACTAAACAAACAAATTACCGAAATTGATATTGCAACTATTACCTGAACCAATACCGAAGCCCCTGCTGCTGCAAGAATTAAAGCAACAATGCCACCAAGTAAAAACCAAATGCTTACCATATCCATGGTTAGGGCCTCTATTGCCATACAAAAAACCACAATGCCAAGCCAAATCCAAACCCACATTTTTTGTTTTTCCTCCTTAAATTAATTTTATTCTATCATAATTTATGCTAAAGTTACAAATATTTTGCATTAAAAAACGTGCTACTAGCGGTAGCACGTTTAAATTTTTATTTTTCTATACCATCATCTTTGCTTTCAACAAATACAAAGTTTGGAACATATGGTTTTTGTTCATTACCATTTTCATCTAACATTACAAAGTTTGGAGTATATGGTTTTGTTTCTGGCTTGGCTAAGTTATTTGTGTTTTGGTCTTCTTGTGCAGGTTGTAATTGTTTTGGGGTTGACTCTTCTTGGTTAGAGGTTTCACCTTCGGCCAGCATTGAAACAACTTCATCACTATTATCTTGTTTGCCTTTTTTGCCAAACTGTTCGTTTAAACAATATTCTATGCAACCTTTAATAAGTTTTGTGAAGTATTCTCTTACATTATAGTTTGTTGCATTTACGCAAACAGCATTTATATAAGAAGATGCTTTTTGATTTTCTGGTCTAGGAAGTTTATTAGAAGTTACTGCATCTACAAGCGCAAGCCTACGTTCTAGTAAACCTTTAACAATTAGTTTTGCTTTAGAAATTTCGGTTTCGTTATACTCACCATCATTTTTTACTTTCATTGCCTTGCCATTTGATGCTTGAACATAATACGAAAGTACTAAATTATAAAATCTTAACTGAGCGCTTGCTACTTCTAATTTTTTACCTTTAAACTTGCCGGCATCAATTTTATCACCAAGAGCATTACCTTGAGTAGAACAAAACTTAATAATTTGTTTGTCTACCATTTTTTCAATAGTAGATTTTTTAATTTGATTTTCAAGCGACTCGCCAGGTTTTTCTAACTCATTAGGAGCAGGAATAACGCTAGTTTGTGGTTTTTCTGGCTCATCTTTTTTTGTATTATCTGGATTATTGTTTTTGTTTTTTTCAATAGTGTTATCAGGAACAAATCCTGCTTTGTCATCTTTTTTTTCAGCAGTTTGCTCTGCAGATGAATATTTTGTAAAATCTTTTTCATTAACGCTTAAAAGTGCTTGAACTTCATCGGCTGGCGCACAGTTATATACAAAGCCACGTTTTAGCATTTTTTCTATAATTTTTTCTTTAGTTATGCCAAGATCTTTACAAGTAGAGGCAACTGCCTTTGCGCCTAGGTCACATACTTTAACTAGTTGTTTTGAATCTAAATTATGAGCATTTACAAAGTTTGCAAATTGAAGCCATAAACATTTTTCTAAAGTTTGATGATTTTCTTGTGTGTTAAATTCGTTAATTCTAGACATTAACACATTGGCAAAAAGCCTTGCTGCGTATTGTAATTCTTTAGAAGTTTTTTCACCAGTTTGATTTTTATATATTTTTGCTTCTTTTGCAATTGAAACTTTAAAAATAAAGTCATAAATTTTAGTAATTTTTTCAATATTAGAAATTGGGTAACCCAAAACTCTGCTTTGAAGTGAAATTTTGCCTTTATAAACTGCTTTAACTTCTACAGGTTTTTTTGTTAATCTTAAAAAAGCGTTTTTAATTTTTAAAATTGCTAGTTTACCAAAACTACGTTTGTATGTAGATTGAGTTAAAACATCGTTTTGCGAAACAGTTACACCAAGTTTTTCTTCCAACACACGTAAATGAGCATCGTATTCACTATCGGAAATGTTTTTTGTTGCAAATGGTTGCACAAGCGAAGCAAAATCATCATCTAATGGATAGTTAAGTTCTAAGTTTTCATTAACTTCTTTTAGTGCAAAAGAAGAATATTTGTTATCTACCAAAGGAGAAATAGCCAAGTTTACTTCGTTTGGCTCGTTATATTCATTATGACTCCAATTAGAAGCAGTTTTAATGCTATTTTCGTTTCTGTTTAAAGCAAAATATTGAGTTTGCAATCTGGTTACTACTTTGTTAGAGTCAATATCGGTTTCGCCATTTTTGTAATAATTATTAACTATCATGTTAAAAGCAGTAGCTTTTTCAGAAATAAGACAATTAAGTTGTCTGTGTGCTTCTAGGGTAAGTTGTTCATCTTTAATCATAAATAACACCTCTTTTTTACTAATTATATAAAATTGTAGCACATTTTATTATATTATTCAATAGGCAATTTAATTTTTTTTAATTTTAGGCATAAAAAAACAACTACTTTATGTTAGAGTTGTTCTACTACTTATGCTGCTAAACTTTTTAAATAGGATAAATATTTAATTGCAACGCCATTTACATTAAGTCTTTTAATATTTCCTTTAAAGCCAGCAAGACTCATTTTTAATATTTGTTTATTAATTATTTTTTCAAAAAATTGCTCATGTAAAAATTTAATACGCTTTAACATTCGGTCTTTGCTTTGTCGCTTCATTTTTTTTAATAATTTTCCCGTTTTTAAAAGTTTATATTTTACACCTAAAAAATCAATTCCGTTTTTAAATGCAAATATTTTTGATTTTTTATTTAATTCTATTTTAACTTTTTGAACATACAAATTTATATAATTATATACCTCAATTAAATTTTGTTTGTTTGAATGAATTAAAATTAAATCGTCCATATATCTTATATAATATTTAATTTTAAATTTAGTTTTAATTATTCGGTCTAAATTATTTAAATATAAAAGTGCAAAAATTTGGCTAGTTTGATTACCCATAGGCACACCTTTATTTGGTGAATATTCAAAACTATCTATAATATTAAATACTAAATCTTTTAGTTTAAAATCATATATAGTAGAAAAAATTTGTTTTAATATTTGATGATTAATATTATTAAAATATTTTTTTATGTCTACTTTTAAAACATAACCTTGATAGCCATATTTTTTATAATAATCATGCAAAAAGCGCTCTAGGCGAGCGCGAGCAAAATGTGTACCTTTGCCTTTTTGGCAAGCAGCATTATCATAAATTAACTTTTTACAATATACAGGCACCATAAAATTGTAGCATAAACAATTTTGAACAATACGGTCATAATAAGAAAGTGCTTGAATTTCACGTTCTTTGGGGTCATAAATCATAAATCTCTTATAGCCTTGAATTTTATAAGTACCATCTTGCAAAGATTTTTCTAATTTTGTTAAATTTTGTGCAAGATTTACTTCAAAGTCTACAACTTCACGCTTGTGCCTTTTGCATTTTCTTGCCCTTAGGTGAGCCTCGTATAAATTTTTAAAATTAAAAACATCTTCAAATTTAATCATAACTTACCAAATAAAAATAGCCTAAATTTAAAAGCGGCAAAGCAATTTCTTGCTTCACCTCTTTTGTCCGCCGGGTCTTTTTTAGGAAAACAAAAATTTAAGAGATTAGCCTTGCGCTAATGTCATTTATTCCAGCGGCTCGTTTTTTCTAATATTTAATAACCATGTTTAAGAGTAAGGTTTAACATGGTTTAATAAATATAGAAGGAAGCAGATTCCTTTACCCCCAAGGCACTGTGCTAGCGTGCTTACGATAGCATTCTCACTATTTGGGGTATATCCGCACGAACGCCGGCGTTAGCGTTCTCGACATTGTTCTCATTAGAGTAACCTTCGTTGTTCAAGTAACGCGCATTATTCGCATTAGATGCGTTAGGCGAGCGGAGCCACCAATTAGCAGCCCCAGATTGCTTCAAACCTGCTCCCTACGATTCTATATATTTTATTGGCAATTAGCCAAGAATCGCCTTTTGTCACTTTCAATCCACTTTGTAAGCAGAATAGATATTTCGGTACCTTGTTTTGCAATTTGTTCAAATTGTTTTACAAGCATAAATTCTTCTTCCACTGCAATGGCAACCAAATATTCTAAAACTTTAAGGTCACCCATTGCCTTTTCTTGAAACTCGTATCGCTTTTTATATTGCTCAATTTTTTTAGGTTTAACAATAATATTATTAGCCCTAACCATGTTTTCAATAATATTAAGAGCCAAAGTTTGTAATCTAAAAGCAAAAGAATATCTTTCGCTTTTAGGAATTTTACGAGTTGCATTTATAACATATTTTACAAAGTCTCTAGTACGAGATATAACTATTAATTCGCTTGCATCTTTTCTTAAGTGAATTGTAGGTTTTTGTGGTGTAATTTTGCTATTTAATTGCTTTTCTAGTTTATCGACTTTTGCCTGCATATTTGCAGATAATTTTTTTTCTTCTTCTGCCACAGCGCCACTTTGTGGCGCAGAGGCTTTGCTTGTTATTTTTTTATTTTCTTCCATAGTTGTTTTTTTGCTAAACTTATGTTCACATTTTTCGCACCTTAAAAAGGTGCGTGATATATACTTAAGTTTACAGCCTCCACATCATTGCGGTATGCGGTTAACTTTTTATACCCTAAACTGCACTAGATTTTGAAAGCCGCACGAACGCCGGCGTAAGCGTTCTCGACATAGTCCCCATAAGAGCAACCTCCGACGCTCAAGCAACGCGCAGAATTCGCAAAAGAAGCGCTAGGCGAGCGGAGCCACCAACTAGCAGCCCCAGAAGTTGTACCCTGAACCATAGTACGTGCTGACATAAATACTTTCCAGGAGTCTGAATCGCATATTAAGGTATCTTCGGCAAATACTGTCCATAATTCGGTTTCGCTTAACAACCAAAATTTATCTTGGGCTGTGCTATCTATTGTTGCTTTGCCGGTTTGAGTTGTTGGGAATGTTTGTCCTGTTTGGGCTGTTGAATAAATTATGTTATCATCTTCATCATAAGTTACCCTTGCAGTATCGGTTTCATACATTTGAGTTATTGATCTTGCTTTAATTTTGTTGGTTTCTTCGGTTGTAAAAGTATATGTGCTAGCAAAACCTACTTGTGTTCCACTACTTTTATATACATTATTTGTTTGGTCATATTCATAATCTCTTTTTACTGAAGTGCCATTTAAATATTTTCTAACATTACTTGTTGCATAATCGTTTGCACTTACGCCATATTCTGTATTTAAAAATGGTTCTGTATTTGAATATTCATTTTGGAATGCAATTCCATAATTAGTTGCATTTTCGCTATATAATACTTTTTCTGATAATAAATAGTAGTCTTTATTTAACATAAAGCCATTACTTAATGCCATTTTATCATCTAAGGTTAATGCTGCCACTGCACCATTATTATCTACACCCACAACAAGCCATCTTAGTTTTGCCCCAGTTGCTACTTCTGTTCCCATTTCTACATATGTAAAACGTTCGGCATAATTTTTATATTGCTCGCCATATGGTATGTCGTAACAACATGCTGCATCGCCTAAGCCTTGTTTTATAGATGCTTTTTCTTCTTGAGTAAATTGTTTTACTGTTACATCTGTTCTAAATGATGTTTCTTGATAATTTGCTTTTAATAAATTTATATTCAAAGTTAATTCAGATGCAGAAAAACTTTCATACTCACCTTGGTCATTTGAAATTGGTGATAAAGTATATGTTATTGAACCAGATGCATCATCGCCTGTTTTTAATAAAATTAAACCTTCTTTATCACTTGTTATGTTTATATTTGCTGTTGATGTTATTTGTACTTGAGCAATTGCATTAAATTCTGAAACATTTGTAAAATTTAATACAACTTTTATATCTTGTGGTTTTCCAGAAGTTGTTAAGTCACTAAAATATTTGTCACCAAAACTTAATGATGCATCGGCTCCTCGTATTTCTAGTGGTGTAGTTGATGTTGATACTGTGGC
>SVIS01000021.1 GCA_015069385.1 Clostridiales bacterium | reverse complement strand
GACTCAGACTTTCCAGTACTATGTAACATACCAAACCCAGTAGCGTATGATAGTACAGCAACAACGACAGAAATAACTGCAGTAAGAGGAGTAACTTCACATCAATCATTTGTACTATCAACAAAAGGTGAGTATAAAGATATAACAATAACGTTTACACTAACCGATATAGAAACAGCCTCAGATATATCAGCAATATTTGATGCAAACCTAGAGTTTAAAAAATACACATTTGATAGAAGTGTATTAAAAACTGGGGCAATGAGCGGCTTACCAGATGAAACAGAAAAAGCCAAAACAAAACTTTATGTAGAGATGGGTGAAGATGAAAACGGCACAGCCCTCCGCTGGTATGCTTTTGCCTATAGTGCAACAGGCAGCGATGCAGTAGGCGAAGATGGCATGGTGGCAGTAGACACTTTTACTGATACAACTTCTACAAACGTTCCAGCAGGCACATACTACTTTATATCAGAATACATATTAAAAAATACAGATAGTGACTATATAGCATTTAATTCCAGTATAACAGCAGCAAATGACTATGGTATTCACTACAACAATTCAACTATACAAAACTATGTAAACGGAACAACAGGGTTGTATACAAAATACAACTTTGGTGCAGAAAAATATTCAGGAGTGTATGGGCAAATATCAACAAGAACACTTGGTGGTGAAGATTACAAAGTAATTGATTCAGATAATATAACAGTATTGTCAGAACCAACAACCCAATCAACACCAAATCAGGCATTATGGCTATTAAGCACATCGGAATACAATGGCTTATTTACTGAGGCTCAAGGTGGAGCAAATTTATTGAACGGGTATAACGAGTGCTGGTGGCTTCGTTCGCCTTACGGACGCAGATCGGCTGGTGTCACTTTAGCCGAGAATGTCGGATCCTCAGGCGTGGTGGGACCTTACGATGTCGATCTCTTCAGTACGTGCGCAATCCGCCCAGCCTTTAAACTTGTGATTGCATAAAATATAATTAATTAAACACATTTAATTTGCTATATGCAATTAAGTGTGTTTTTATTATTTAATAACACAAACAAGAGTCTTTTCTTTTATATTTTTTGTTATTTAAAATTAACACTTGCAATAATTGGGCGGGTTAGATATAATAAATGTGTATGGAAAACGAATACTTAGTTATGTTACATAATTTAGATGCCGGCTCTAGCGAACTTCTAGGCTCTTTTAATGATGCCGATGAATATGTTATAGAAGAAGATATTAAGCAAGAATTATGTAAAGCAAATAAACTAATTAAAGAGTATAAGCAAGATAAAATAGATTCTGTTGCCACAATTGGCTCTTATACTTTTGATTTTGTAACTTATGTTCAATTGGGCGAAAATAATAAAAAACGTTTAACATTGTTTTTGGTAGAAAAGTGCAAACTAGGTTTTGTAGATAAAGAATTACTCACGCTTGTAAAATCTGTAATAATTGAAAATCAAAATGTGCTAGAAGTTGTTAAAAAAGAATTTAATATGTATATTGCCGATGAAAGCACTGGTATTGATATGGCAAATGAAAGTTTGCTTGCAATAATTAACAAAAAGGCACAAGTTGGTGCACATGCAAAATTTTTAATAAGTGAACTTAAAAATACAAACAAGGGTTATGTGCTAAAAATGCTTTCATTAATTAAAGCATCAGGTGGCTATGGTAATCAATTGCTTGCACAATTTAAAAATATTGTTAAAGCAAAAAAATTAGATAAAAACTCTGAAAAGTATTGGAGCGAACTTAAAAATATTATTGACAAACTTGTTCTTGATAACGCAATAATTTTTAATGGTAAAGTAAAAGATAGAATTAACGATTTACAAGAAAATTATCGTAATATATTAAAAAATACAAAAGAACCTAAAAAAGAAGAAGTAAAACCAGTAAAAAAGGGTGGAAAAAAACCAGCTAAAAAAGCAAAACCGGCAAAGGGGTTCGAAGGTGTAAAACCAAGTTTAACAAAAGCGAAACCTTATCATGTTGACTTTTTCGATATTTTTGCGCCAAAGCCACCTTTTAGGCCAAAACGTGCGCATACTCCTCATGGTTCGCCAGCTGCTAATATTTCTAACAAACCACCAAGGCAAAAAGACCCATTTAATAACCTAATGGGCTCTATATATTCCAACAATTTACACCAATCAAGAACACAGCCTCAACCACAAAAACAACAGCCTCAACCACAGCGCTCAAACGATGGTGGAAGAGATTTATAAATTACAAACTCACATTTTCAAGGCGACTTAAGTCTAAATGTGAGTTTTTTATTGTGCTAGCAGGTGCAATAGAATAATAGCCATATTTTGAACGGATAGTATCTAAACATGAATTTAAGTTGTTATTTTTATTAGTGTTAGAAAACATATCAAGTTGTAACTCTTTTGCGTTAGATAAATAAAAAGAGCAAATTCTAATTGCCCTTATTGGTTCATTGTATTGCCAAAAAGAATCAATTAATTGCATTACGTTTTTTGATAAATCACTTAAACTATTTGTTCTATATGCCATTTTATTAGATTTATGAAAATGCTGAAAGTCGGCAGTTTTTAAAGTAACCGAAATTCCACCAGCAACAAAATTTCCCAGTCTTAATCTAGATGAAATTTCATCACAAAGAGCAGTAACTACGCAAAGAATTTCATTTTTACTATATACATCTAAAATTGTTGTAGTTCCGTTTCCAATGCTTTTGGGTGGCTCATGTTCTTCACAATTTTTAACTATTTCAAAATCGTTGCCAAGCAATTTTTGTTTTAAGTTAAGCCCAATTATCCCAAACTTTTTTTTCAAAATAAAGTCTGGTAGGCGAGTAATATCTCCAAGAGTATTTATTCCAAGTTTATTAAATCTTAACTCCAGACGTTTGCCAATACCAATAATATGGGTAATTGGTAGTGGGTAAACAATTTTTTCATAGTCTTCTTTATTAATTGTTGTAATAGCATCTGGTTTTTTTAAATCAGAGCCAAGTTTTGCAAAAATTTTACAAAAACTTATTCCAACTGAAATTGTAATACCAAGCGTGCTTTTAACCTCTTCTTTAATTTTATAAGCTAAATCTTGTGCAGATCCAAAAAACTTAATTGTTTCAGTTACATCAAGCCAGCATTCATCAATGCCAAAACTTTCAACCTTATCTGTATATTTTTCATATAATTTACGCAGTTTTATAGAGTAAAGTGAATATAGTTTATGGTTTGGTGGTAGGCAAATAAGGTTAGGACATTTTTGCTTTGCTTGCCATATAGCCTCACCCGTTAAAACACCATATTTTTTAGCAATATGGTTTTTGGTAAGAATTATGCCTGTTCTTGTTTTAGGATTACCAGATACTGCAACGGGTTTACCGGCATATTGTGGGTTATTTGCAACCTCAACCGAAGCATAAAAACTATTGGCATCACAATGGAATATAACTCGCTCTTTCATTTGCCAAATCTCCTTTATTTGTAGTACAATACAACAATGTAAAATTACAAAATTTATTATGTGTAAACATTTGTTCTATTTATATTTTATATTCTAAATATGACAAATCTTCATAATTTTGGAGGTATTTTTGAAAATTTTATTTCGTAACGCAAAAATATTAGATTTAACTAAAGAAAAAGGGTATTTTTGTGGCTCTGTAGTGGTGGAGGAAGATTTAATTACCTATGTTGGCGAAAAAGAGCCTCGCATGGCTGTAGATAAAGTTATTGATGTGCAAGGTAACATTTTAATGCCGGGGTTTGTAAATGCTCATGCGCATACACCAATGACACTTCTTCGTGGAGCCAAAGATGATTGCTGTTTAGATACTTGGCTTAACGAAGGGGTTTGGCCACTAGAGGCAAAAATGACAAATGAAGATGTATATTGGGGGCAAATGCTTGGCATTGCTGAGTATGTTCGTGCAGGTATTACAACTTTCGATGATTTCTATTTTCATTATGATGGTATGTGTAGGGCAATAAATAAAGCAGGAATTAGAGCAAGATTTTGTGTTGCAGTAAGCATATCAAGTCCGCCAAATGCTAATTTTGATAAAGAACTAGAAGATAATTATGAACTTGTAAAAAAACTTACAAATCCAAAACTTGTAAACATAGTAGCAACGGCACATGCAATTTACACAATAAGCGAAGAAAAGTTTTTTGCACTATTAAAGTTTGCTAATAAAAATAACTTGAGTCTTAGTTTGCATTTAAGTGAAACATTAAAAGAAGTAGGAGATTGCACACAAAAAAATAACGGATTAACACCTCCTGCATATATTGAACAACTTGGAATGCTAGATAGACCATGCTTATGTTATCATTGTGTGCATATGGATAAAGATGATTTGCAAATTCTTGCTGACTATAATGCAAGTGTTGCAACATGTCCATCATCTAATTTAAAACTTGCAAGCGGTATTGCGCCTATTTACGCAATGCAAAATAAAGGTTTAAATATTGCTATTGGTACCGATGGAGCAGCATCTAATAATAGTTTAGATATGTTTAAAGAAATGTTTTTAGTGGCTACTTTATCTAAAGTTAATATTTATGATGCAAGTGTAGTTAGCGCAAGGCAAGTTCTACAAATGGCAACTGTTAATGGGGCTAAAGCACTTGATATTAATTCAGGTGAAATTAAAGTAGGAAAAAACGCTGACATAATTTTAGTATCTTTGCAGGAACCTCATATGCAACCACAAGATAATATAATTTCTAATTTAGTTTATAGTGCTAAATCTAGTGATGTGTACTTTACTATGGTTGGTGGCAAAGTACTATATGAAAATGGTAAGTACAATATTGGTGAAGATATTGAAACTATTTATAAAAAAGCAGAAGATATAAGAAAAAGATTAATGAGTTAAAAGGGTAATTATGAATATAGTAGAACAACTTAGCGAAGAATTTAAATTAAAACAAGAGTATTCGCAAAACATTATTAATTTATTAGATGAAGGTTGCACAATTCCATTCATCGCACGTTATAGAAAAGAAATGCATGGATCTTGTGATGACCAAATTTTAAGAGAGTTTTCCGATAGGTTAAATTATTTACGTAACCTCCAAAAACGTAAAGAAGAAGTTGAAAATTCAATTAAAGAGCAAGAAAAATGGACAGATGAATTAGAAGTGGCACTTTTAAATGCTAAAACTTTAACCGAGGTAGAAGATATTTATCGTCCATATAAGCCAAAACGTAAAACTCGTGCAAGCGTGGCTATAGCAAAAGGTTTAGAGCCTCTTGCCGACATAATTCAAACTCAACAAACAAAAGATAATCTATTAAGTTTAGCCGCTGACTATATTAGCGAAGAAAAAGAGGTAAAAACAGCCGAAGAAGCACTTGCAGGTGCTAAAGATATTGTTGCTGAACGAGTTTCTGATGATGCCGAATTGCGTAAAACTATGCGTGCACTTTTAAAAGAACATGCAACCATTAAAACAACCTTGCTTGAAAAAGAGGGTAATGCTGTTTACGAAATGTATGCCGAACATGAAGAGGCTGTTAAAAGCATTCCTAGCCATAGAATTTTGGCAATTAATAGGGGCGAAAAAGAAGATTGCTTAAAAGTAGAAATTGTTTTAGATGAAGATTTTGCAAAAGCCGAAATCGAAAAAGCATATATAATAGAAAACTCAACAACAAAAGAAATAATGCAAGAAATTATTGCTGATAGTTATAAGCGTCTTTTATTTCCAAGTCTTCAAAACGAATGTAGAACAGAACTTACCGATTTTGCAAGCGAGCAAGCCATTAAAATGTTTGAAGTAAACCTTAGGCCATTGCTTTTACAATCGCCTCTTAAAAATAATGTAATTATGGGCTTTGACCCAGGTTATAGAATGGGTTGCAAGGTTGCTATAATTGATGCTCATGGCGAGGTTTTAGATACAGCAGTTGTTTATCCAACCCCTCCATTTAATAAAACGGAAGAAGCATTAATTAAACTTAAAGCATTGGTAGAAAAACATAAAGTTGATATTGTTGCTGTTGGTAACGGAACAGCAAGTAAAGAATCTGAAATTTTTATTTGTGAACTTATTAAGCATATTTCAAGACCTTTAAATTACGCAATGGTTAACGAAGCAGGTGCATCGGTTTATTCTGCAAGTAAACTTGGTGCACAAGAATTCCCTGACTTCGATGTAAATCTTCGTAGTGCGGTTTCTATTGCTCGTAGGTTACAAGATCCACTAGCAGAACTTATTAAAATTGATGTTAAATCCATAGGTGTAGGGCAATATCAACACGATATGCCTCAAAACCGTTTAACCGAAGTACTAACTGGTGTTGTAGAAGATTGCGTAAATAGTGTGGGTGTAGATTTAAACACTGCAAGCCCAAGTTTACTTTCTTATGTTTCAGGCTTAAATGTGAGCATTGCAAAAAATATTGTTGAGTATAGAAAGGAAATCGAACATTTCACTTCAAGAGAACAATTGTTAAAAGTTAAAAAGTTGGGGCCAAAAGCCTATGAGCAATGTGCAGGTTTTTTGCGTATAGTTGGTGGTGAAAATGTGCTAGATAACACGGCAGTTCACCCAGAAAGTTATCAGAGTGCACAAAAACTTTTAAAATTGTTTAACTTGTCAGATAATGATGTTAAAGATGGCAATTTAGAAACACTTTCAAGTTTGGTAAAATTAAAAGGCGAAGATGCAGTAGCAAAAGAAATAGGTGTTGGTGTGCCTACACTCATAGATATGGTTAAAGAATTAACAAAGCCAGGTAGAGATATTCGTGAAGATATGCCAAAACCAGTGCTAAGAGCAGAACTTTTAAGTTTGGAAAATTTGAAAGAAGGTATGGTAATTAAAGGTACTGTAAGAAACGTAATAGATTTTGGTGCATTTGTAGATATTGGTGTGCATCAAGATGGTTTAGTTCATATTTCTCAAATTTCAAATAAATATATTAAGCATCCATCAGATGTTTTAAAAGTAGGTGAGCAATTAAATGTTAAAGTGCTTTCTGTAGATGTTGCAAAAAAGCGTATACAATTAACAATTAAAGATTGCCCGCAAAATGATTAGTTTATGATGCGTTTAGATAAATTTATAAGTAGCAATACTAGCCTGTCTCGCAGTCAGGCAAATAAAGAAATAAAGGCTGCAAATGTTAAAGTAAATGGCATAGTAGTTACTGACGGCGATTGTAAAATAGATGAGAATAATGCAAAAGTAGAGCATAATGGTAAACAAATTAACTATAATCAGTTTATTTATATAATGCTAAACAAGCCTCAAGGTGTAGTAAGTGCTACTACCGACACAAAACAAAAAACTGTTTTAGACCTTATTCCAAACGAATATAAAAAATATAATTTGTTTCCATGTGGCAGGTTAGATAAAGATACTCTTGGCTTAGTTATATTAACTAACAATGGTCAAGGTGCACATAGAGTGCTTTCTCCTAAAAATCATGTGCAAAAAACATATGCTTTTAAATGTGCTGAACCATTATTAAACGAAGACAAACAAAAAATTGAAGATGGTATTTTGTTAAAAGATGGTTATGTTACAAAACCTTGTAAAATACAACTTCAATCGCCATTTTGTGGTATAATAACTTTGCATGAGGGAAAATATCATGAAATAAAACGTATGTTTGGTGCTGTTTCAAATAAAATTGTATATTTGGAAAGAATTTCTTTTGGAACTATTAAATTAGATACAAACTTAAAACGTGGAGAGTATAGATTTTTAACAGAAAAAGAGATTGCTTTGTTTGAAAATAAGTAAAAGGGAGGTGTTTTATGCCGCATTTTGTTAAGTATGAAAATTACTGGTGGGAATATATTCCAGCAGAAAATTTAACTGATGTAACTCTATATAATTCGGTTGGTGGTCAAATGAGAAATTGTGATATAACCGGTTGTCAAACAGTACAAGCACAGGGTAGAGAGTATTTAGATTGGCATGGTACTGATGTTTACGACAATACAAAATTTCGCTCAGGCTGGCTTGCTCCAAATGGCGAGTTTTATGGTTGTGAATATCGCAGCCATGATGCCCTTGCAAGATATGTATTGCATAAAGAAACACGCTCTCTCGAAGAACAAGGCTATATTAAAATTACTTATGAAAAACCAACACCTAATTATAAAAGATATTACATATTGTTTAATAATCAAACTATTCCAACAGATGAACAATTAAAATATTTATATAATAATTATTCAGATGACCGAGATAGTTACGAAGAAATGCTTTGGAAAATTCGTGTACGTAAACTAGCATACGAAAGAGAGCAACGACAAAAGAATAACGGAAAAGAAAAAGAATAAATTTATATTCGTACAAGAAAATTGGAAGAAAACACTCTCTTCGTTCGTGTTGTTCTTGCAATATAAATAAAAAAACAAACCTTATTTAAGGTTTGTTTTTTGTTTATTTTAATAAATCATCATATTGTTGTTTATATTTATTATATTCCTTTTTAACTTCGGCAAAGCAAGGTGATTTTTCTGTAATTGGCTCTTTATTACATTCAGTAAATAAAGTTTTAAAATCAATGCTGGTATAAGAATTGCCAGAAGCCAAATTATTTCTAAATATTTTACCTTTTAAATTGTCTGGGCAGAACCAAGTACGTACTGTTTCATATGTTGCTTGAACATTTTTGTTTGCATAGTTGTTGTTTTTTAAAGCCCTAAGTGAAGCAATAACAAACTCTCTTAAAAATGGGTCACGAATAGATTTGTTGATTTCGCTTAAAAATTTGCTAAATACACCTACTTTGTTAATGTTTTTATCTTCTATTAAATATTCTTTGCCCTGAAGTTTTGCTTTTTCGTAAGTATATTTATACATAAAAGCTTTAGTAATTATATCATACATTGCAAGACGCTCTTTAGTTGTTGTTTCAAGTTCATTAGTTACAATTGGAGCACTTGGAAAAGGAATAATAAGTGATTTGATATTACTTTTTTTCATTTAAAACCTCCGTAATTTCTTTATAATCTTAACATATAACTTTATATTTGTAAATAGGCAAATTTAGTAATATTTACCAAAAAATGGCAAAATTTATCTTTTAATTCTATAAAAAATTTATAAATTTTAAAAAACTCATTTAAAATTCAACATAATTTACAAAACATTTCACAACCTAAAAATATGAGTATAGTAAATGCAAGCGGTACTTTTGTATTATTTTTTTCAAATATAATAGGTAAAATTTTTGGAGCAATTTATAGATTACCCCTTTCTAATTTGCTTGGTGCCGAGGGTATGGGGCTTTATCAAATGGCATTTCCTGTTTACTCGTTTTTACTTACTTTAATTACAGGCGGCATAAGCGTTCATTTAACTAGAGTTGTTGCAAAATATAGGGCAAAAGATAATAATGCTCAAATTTATAAAGAGTTTGTTTTAGCAAGAAATGTAAGCATTATTTTTGGATTTATTTTTCTAATATTTTTACTTGTTTTTGCTTATCCAATTTCATATATGCAGGGAAATGTAAATGCTGTTTATGGTTACTTTGCTATTGCTTTTGGATTTATCTTTGCGGTGATGTTAGGTGCTTACAGGGGATATTATCAAGGCTTTGGCAATATGAAACCAACAGCTATTAGTCAAGTTATAGAACAGGCATCTAAACTTATTTTTGGATTATTATTTGCTTATGTTTTTATGCAATATGGAATAAAGAGCGGTGTTTTTGGTGCTCTTTTGGGGATTTCGTTTAGCGAGTTTTTGTCTTTTATTTATTTTTTAATAATAAATAGAAAAAATCTAACAAAACAAAAGGTAGTACTTCAAAAAACAGATTACAAATCTTTTATTAAACAGGTGGCTCCTGTTAGTTTTTCATATATGATTTTGCCATTTTCGGCATTAATTGATAGTTTTTTAGTTGTTAATCTTTTATCATTTGGTGGTTTTACATCATCATTTGCAACAAGTATGTATGGTATTCAAACAGGAATGATATTACCACTAATAAATTTACCAAATGTGCTTGTTGGTGCACTTGCTCTTGCATGCATTCCTGAAATTAGTTATAAGTTAAATAAAAATCAAAATATAACTAAAGAGGTTTGTGGTATATTTAAATTAGTTTTTATGTTCATTTTACCATGCTCAATAGGAATGTTTGTGTTAGCAAGACCAATTATTACTAATATATTTGTAAATTTAAATGCCGAACTTATAATTATAGCAATAAATTTGTTAAGATTTTCAGCAATACAAATGTTCTTTTTATGCTTTTTAACAATAACTAATTCGTTACTTCAGGCACTCAATCAAGTTAAGTTACCAGCCATTACAATGCTTTTAGGCATAATTACAAAAATAGTTTTAACTATACTATTTGTATCAAATGCTGAATTAAATATTTATGGCTTGGTTTTGGCAACTACTCTTGGTTATTTTGTAACCGCACTTTTAAATGTTGTTTATATTAAAAAATATACATCATTTAGACTAAAATTATTAGAAATTGTGGCACCAATTATAGCATCACTTTTTATGACGGTAGGTTTGCTTTTGATTATAGTACTTAGTAGTGCTAAAATAAATTTAATTTTACTTATATTAACTATTGGAGTAGGAGTTGTAATATATTTTGCATGCTTGTTTGCTCTAAAACAACTATCTTTTACAGATTTAAAAAAAGCCTTGCAAATTAAACGCAATTAATGCCATAATTTAAATATGAAAATTGATGAAAAAGAGTACGGCAAAATTTTTTTGGCACCAATGGCAGGAGTTACCGAAGTAGGTTTTCGTCATGCATGCAAACTTGCAGGTGCAGATTTAACTTTTACTGAAATGGTGAGTTCTAAAGCGCTTTCATATGATAGTAAAAAGACTAAGGAATTACTAGTAACTAGCCCATTTGAAACTCCAAAAGCAGTGCAACTATTTGGGCATGAGCCAGAAGTTATGGCTAATGCTTGCAAAATGCTAGAACTTGATAAGTTTGATTTAATAGACATTAACTTTGGCTGTCCTGCACCAAAAATAGTAAATAATGGTGATGGCTCGGCACTTTTAAAAAACTTACCGCTTGTATATAAAATAGTATCAGCATGTGTTAAGGCAACAAATAAACCAATTTCATGTAAATTTAGAAAGGGCTATTTGGCAGAAGATAATATTGCAACTCAAATGGCAAGAGTTTGTGAAGATGCAGGGGCAAAAATGCTTACCATTCATGGAAGAACTCGCTCTCAAATGTATTCTGGTATGGTAGATTTAGATACAATCGCAAACGTAAAATCAACAGTTAAAATTCCTGTTGTTGGAAATGGTGATATTGTAGATTTAAAATCATATAATCAAATGTTAGAAACCGGTGTAGATGCTGTTATGGTTGGTAGAGGAGCATTGGGTAACCCTAATATTTTTAACCAACTAAAAAACCTTCAAAGTATAGATAAATTTAATTTAATTCAAGAGCATATTAATATGTTGAAGAAATTTTATTCCGAACGTTTTATTAATGTAACTATGCGAAAACATTTGCTTTGGTATATAGCCGGTGAAACAAATTGTGCAGAATATAAAAGACAAATAGCAACAAATGAAAATATAGATAATAGCCTAGAATTAATTAAACAAATTTTACAAAAAAATTAGAGTACATATTGTTCTTGATTTTTTTGTTATAATAATGTAAAATAAAAAAGTAATAAATTTATAAATCACTAATAAAGGTAATTATATAAGTGAAAATTTTAATATTCACAGCCTCTGCGGGTAATGGACATAATTCAACCGCAAAAAGAATTAAAGAAAAGTTTTTAAAAGAGCAACCAAATTCCCAAATAGAAATAGTTGATATGTATAAATCATATGCATCAAAATTAAAAGCATGGTCAATGGAGGGTGGCTATTTTTGGTTGTGCAAAAACTGGGTAAGTTTATATAATATGTGCTTTAAAACACAAGAAAATGTAAAATTTTCTAATAGAGATAAATTTAGTGCAAATAAAGAAACATATTCAATGCTAAATGGCATGGCTAAAAAAATATTTGATTTTAAACCAAATTTAATTATTTGTACATACATTTATGCAGCAATAGCAATTACAAATATTAAAAGGGCATATAATATTCCAGCAAAGGTCGCTTGCATGACTTTAGACTATGGCATCTCTCCATATTGGGAATGTACTTGTAGTGGTTTAGATTATATGTTTTTAACTGATGATTATATGATACAACCTTTTATAGAGCGTGGTTTTAATAATAGCCAACTTTATGTAACAGGTATTCCAATTTCGTATGAATTTTATAAACAGCGTAATAAACAAGAGTGTCGCAAACTTTTAGGGTTAGATGAAAATTTATTTACTATAATTGTTATGAAGGCAAGTTTCTTTCAAATAAAAGAACATGACTTAATTAAAGCATTTAGCAAAGTAAATCAAAAAATCCAACTTGTTATAGTTAACGGAAATGATGAGCCAAGCCGCAAATTAATTAATAAATATATTAAAAAATATAATTTAACACATAAAGTTTTTAACATAGGTTATACAAATCAAATTCCAGAATATTTTGCAGCCAGTGATTTAATAGTTGGTAAAGCAGGCGGCTTAACTGTAACCGAAACATTAGCCTCAGGGCTTCCTAGTTTAATAGTAAATAAATTACCACAGCAAGAAATATATAATAAACAATATTTAATTAATAATGGTTGCGCTTTACCAGTTACAAGCAAAACATTATGTAACACAATTAATAGTTTACTTAATGACAAAAATAAATATCAGGATATGGTTTTTAACACACTTCGCATTCGTAAGTTTAATGTTATAGATAAAATTTATGATATTTTAAAAGATATCCCTGCTGCTGTATATTCTGACCTAGAGTTTAAAGATACAAAGCGTGAAACGATTAAAAAAATAAATAAAAGACGCCAAAAACAAATACACATGCAGTTTAAATTAAATAAAAAAGTTTAATTAAAAATACAACCTCGTAACTAGAGGTTGTATTTTTTGCTATCTTTCAAACAATTCATCAATAGAAACTCTAAATAAAAAGGATAATTTTAGCAAATTTACAGTTGTAGGCAATGTAATTCCTTTTTCATATGCTTGATAACTTTGTGTTTTTATTCCAATTTTTTCAGCGACTTGTTTTTGTGTCATATTATGCGCAAGCCTTTCAGTTTTTAAATTTTTTGCAAAGTTGTTGCAAATCTCGTAAATTTTTTCTTCCATATATTTCAATATTACAGTCTAAAACTGTGACTGAGTGCAAAATCAGTTTAAAACTAAACTTTATTATTCTTATTAAAAGTTTATCATTAAACAATTTAAATTACCATATCTAAAAAAATTATAAAACTTACATTAAATCGCTTGACAATCGGCTGGGGGGGGGTAGAATACAGATATATCATTTAAAAGGAGAGTAAAATGAAAAACAAATTCAAATGGCTAATAAATGTATTTACCCTAGTACTATGTGTATGTGCTCTAGCCATAGGTGTGTACGCAGCAAAACAAGCGTCCTTGACCGCCACCGGCACAATAGGCTTTACAGCGCATGGCTGTAAGGTAAAGGTG
>SVIS01000020.1 GCA_015069385.1 Clostridiales bacterium | reverse complement strand
CTTTTACTGCATAGCCTGTATTTGCAACTATTGTATATGTTTGTGTGTCTAAATAGTTATATGTTGCTTCTCCATTTGGAGTTATTGTTCCTCCGGCATTTGCTGTTGCTGTTATTGTATATGTTGCTTTTTCCCATTTTGCATATATTGTTACATCGTTTGCTGGCATTGTAGTGAATGTGTATTCTGTTTCACATTCTGCTTCGGTATACCAGCCTGCAAATATATAGTTTTCACGAACAGGATCTTGCGGTGGAATTATAACTGAACCAGAAGCATATTTTTCTACAATATTTTCTGATGGTTCATAATTTAAATCATAAGTAACAGAAAACTCAGCCGAAGCAACATATATATTATATTTATTTTCTTCTGTTGTTCCTGCTGTAAAGGAGTAATCATCAACCAAACATTTAAATTTTGACAAATTGAAAACCGTTTCATCTTCGCAAATAATCACTGGTAAAGCATTAGTTTCTAAATATAATTCTGGTTTAGAAAGGTTTATGTTTATTACATCGTCATAAATATAACTTTCTATTTGAAGATTTGGTGAAACCTCTACATTACTTCCAATTTCACTTGAATAAACAGATGCTGCTTCTAAATAAATATTTCCGTTAATTGTATTTGTTGTTTTTAATTTTAAAACACTTGCACCTACAAGATGAATTGATCTATTATTTCCTTCAATTATTGTTCTATCCAAATTTAATGTTATACCACTGTAAATATAAATTTCGCTACTTAATGGATTTGAGGCATTGCCACATATTTCTGAATTTTTAATATTTGTTTCAGCAGTTGGTGTAGTACCAATAGGCAAACCATTGACTAAAATTGCACAACCATTAACCGGTTGAGTTTCGCTTTCACTAGTTATAGTATTATTTTTTATTTTACAATTATAAATATTTAATCCACAGCCAATTGTATAAACTGCACTTGAATACATTGTGTTATTATATATTTCAGTACTACTAATTGTTCCGAAGCCAGTAATGGCAGAAATAAAATTATTATAAAATTTACACTTATCTATTGTTAATTCTTGTGAACCATTCATTGTATAAACAAATATACATGCGGGAGCATATAATCCTGTAACATTTGCATATTCTACGTTGGATAAATTTCCACTAAATTCACAATTTTTTATTGTGTAACTACCTTCCGCACCACCACAATGAATTAATGCAAATTTTGATGTAGTGTTATTTAAAAAAGTACAACCATCTATAACACAATTTATATTTGAAGTATAATCACTATTGCTATATACAAAGTATAAAGAAGTGGAATTTTCAAAAATAGTATTCTTTATTGTTAAAGTTGCATATCTAGAACCATCTGTACTAATAGTATATTGTTGGTTGTTATAAAAATAACAATTTTCGAGGTTAACTACCGGTTCTTTCGTACCATAATTTGCAACAATAGTACCCAATGCACAATCATTATTTAAAAATTTTGCACCATTTGCATTTAATGTGCCTCTTACATAAATTGCACTGATTGATCCTTTTACATTTTGAATGTAACAACCATTTAATAAATTTAAAGTACCAAGACTAGTACCAATAAGTGCACTAGATGAGGTTACATTTTGGGCATTGCCATCTATGTAAATATTTGTTAAAGTTATATCTTGATATGTTGCATTTTCATTACCAATTGTTAATGAATAACCATCGTTAATGGCAAACATTGTTCCTGTATGAGATTTTGTTATTATGTTATTATCTTCAGAAACTAATGTTAAATTTTTTGTTATTGAAATAGTTTCAGAAAGTATACAATCTGAAAATACTACAATAGTATCACCGCTTTGGGCTGCTTCAACAGCCTCACTTAGCAAGCTATAATATTTCCAAGTATCTGTAGATTCAACATATATTCTTGCTTGTGGTGCAATTATTATATATAAATTGTTTTTTGTTGTTTCTGTTGTGCCTTGAATGAATATATAACCTTCTATCATACATTTAAATGCAGAATGTTTAAATGTTTCATCATCGGCAAATTGAACAGCAGATACATACAATGTTTCAGTGTAAAGTTCTGGATTTGATAAATCTATGTTATACACGTTATTATCAAAGTTATAACCAGAAGATACAATTATTTTCGGATTTAAAGAGTTTGTTGTGTCAGAACTTAAATAAATTGTGCCATTTATTTCATTTTTATTTGTTAAGTTTAGAACACCATTTCCATGTACATAAACCCCTGCATTGGTAGAAGAATCACTTTTTACAATAGTGTTTGATTCTAATACTAATGTTCCATTTGCAACATAAATATGGTCACCTTGTTCAGTGGCGGTATTTCCGACAAATTCTGAATTTTTAACTATTAAACTTGCGTTTGAATACTCAAACCATATTGCTTTTGCTGTATTATTTAAAAATTTACAACTATCAATTACTGTATTTGGCGAATATACTAAAATTGCAGTAGCTGAATTGTTAGTAAATTCACAATTAATTACTTGGAATAACGCATTACTATCGGAGTTAATGCTTAAAGCTGATGCAGTATTCTTTGTAAATTGACAATTTTCTATTAGAACAACACTAGCAGAAGACTCGCTTATCAAATATATATTGCTATTTGAAAAAACAGTGTCAGTTATTGTTAAATTATAAAGACCTGCTAAAGAAATTGCACCGTTATTAGTTCCGATATTATCTAAAAAATTACAATTAGTAATTGTTATTATAGAAGCATTATCGGTTGTATTAGAGAAATATATCGTACCATATTCACATTCGTTATTAGTAAATGTTGCACCATTTGCAACTAAAGTTGAATTTACTCCACCATAAATAGCACTACACCCATAAGTATCATCACTATAGAAATTTTGGATATAGCAACCACTATACAAATTAAGTGTTCCGCCTACAAGTATCATACAATTTTGGGCTGTTATTGTTTTACCATTGCCATCAATATATATATTGGTTAATGTTAAGTCTTGATATGTTGTATTTTTATTACCAATAGTTAATGAATAACCATTGTTAATGACAAACATTGACATAGCATGAAGTCTTGTTATTTTACTATTATTGTCAGAAACTATTGTGATGTTTTTTGTAATTACAATAGCTGCTGTAAGAACATAATTGTTGCACATTACAACAGTGCCGCCATCGGTTGCGGCTTCAATTGCAGCCTCTAAGGTTGTATAAGAAACCCATGCAGTTGCAGTTTCATCATAAATTTTTGCTACCGATTGAGTTAAATATAAATTGTTTTTTGTTGTTTCTGTTGTGCCCTGAGTTAATGCACAATTTGCATTTAAACAATTAAATATAGACATATTAAATGTAGATTCATCTACAAATTGCACGGCGTATATGCCTGTTGCTTCGGTATAGTATTCTGGATTTGAAAATTCTATATATAATTTTTGATCATTATATTCATAACCAGATTCTATAGTAATACTAGGGTTCAACGTGTTTACAGTGTTGGATTGTAAATAAATTGTGCCGTTTATTTCGTTTTGAGTTTTTAAGTTTAATGCACAACTACCATTAATATAAATATCCGCACTATTAGAAGCATCACCATTTCCATTTATGGTTGTAGATTCTAATGTTAACGAACCTCCTGTAATATAAATTTGATCACCAAGTTCATCAGAAATATTTTCGCTGATTTCTGAATTTTTAATTGTTACATTTGTGTTTGCAGAGTAAATTGCACCACCCTTGGTGTTAACTCCCCAAACATAAATGCCATCATCAATTTGTGTGCTATTGTTTTTTATTGTGCAATTTTCAATAATTGCAGTGCCACCACTAAAACTTAGTGCTCCACCAGCCCCAGTGTCTGAAACAGAAGAATTATTTGAAATTTCTGTATCTGTAATGGTTATTGAAGTTGCATTATAACCTCCACTAATTACTCGACCTGAATTATTTAAAAATTTACAATTGTTAATAATCGCAGCACCTGTATTTACACTAACACATTGTGTTGCATTATTGTTTAAAAATTCACAATTATCTAAATTAAGAGCACTATTACCAGAACTAAAATAAATAATTCTACTATTTGAATTCCCAAAAATGTCAGTACTATTATCTGTATTATTTTTAAAAACAGAATTAGTTATGTTTAAAGCCCCTCTTTGCGAATTAACTTCGATTTTAGCACTATTTTCAAAATTACAATTATCAATTGTTAAATTTTCACCATAATTCACATTCATAGTTGAAGTTAAATTATTATAAAAATTACAATTTTTAATAGTGCCATAAGCGCCAGTGCCACCGAGTGCAGTTGAAAAACTAACAGCACCCCATTGGCTATTATTATCTTTAAATGTTACACCATCAGCTGTAAATGTTCCACCTCTGATGCAAATTGCAGCCCCATCAAGCCAACTTGTTTTATAAAAGTTTTGAACATAAGTACTGCTATAAAGATTAAGACTGCCTTCTTTAGGAACATCTATTAAAGAGTTGGTTGAATTAATATTTTTTCCATTGCCATCTAGGTAAATGTTTGTTAAGTTTAAACCTTGATATGTATCTGCTTGATTGCCTATATTTAAGGTGTAACCAGTAGAACTAATTCTGAAAATGGCACCCTCATGAGATTTTGTTAATGTACTGTTATTATCTGAAACTATTGTTAAGTTTTTTGAAATAACAATTTCAGCAGTAACAGTATAGTCATTACACAAAACAACTGTGCCACCACTTGGCACCGCTTCAATTGCTGCTTCTAAAGTAGAATATGAAAGCCATGAGGTTGTTGATTCATCATAAATTTTTGCAACAACCAACTCATCTTCTGCTTTAACAATAGAATTGCTTTCGGTTTTTAATAACATAATATTAGAAAAAACACTTAGACAAATTGTTAAAATAAATAATCCCAAATAAATATATTTATTTTTTTTCATTTTTTCTCCTTTTTAACTTGGTTTATTAAAAGTAAAATATGTAAAATTCATATTTATGATATCATTATTTGCTATAATATGTAGAACTATTTGTGATGTGTTGTTTTTTTATCTAATTAATAAAACAAATATAAATGATATATAATTTTAATATACTCCCCCCCCCCAGACAAATGTCAAGCGGTTTTATTTGTATTTTGATATTTTGCGATAATTGTATAAAAAATAGGATAAGAATTTATTTCTTAACCTATTTTATCAATTACAATTCATTTAAAACTTTTTTTAGTTCATTTAAATTGGCAAGAAGTTTGCCTGCGCCTAAAATGCTTGCATTTTGAGCCTCTTCGGCTACTTTTACCGGAAGATTAAGATCATTACGCAAATAGCGCTCTAGCCCTGCAATACCTGCAAAACCACCGGTTACAAGCACACCATTTTTTGCAACATCAGCACTTATTTCGGGTGGTAAAATATTTAGTGTAGTTTCTACAATTCTAGTAATTTCAGCAAGAAGTGGAAGCACTGACATTTTTACATCGGTTGCATATACAACAACACTTGCCGGCGTTTTTGTTTTAACATCTACACCCATAACTTCCATATTTGCGGTATCGTTAGAATAAAGACTTCCTATTTCTTCCTTTAATTTTTGGGCTGA
This sequence comes from Clostridiales bacterium, assembly GCA_015069385.1. GTDB lineage: Bacteria > Bacillota > Clostridia > Christensenellales > UBA1242 > HGM11367. The sequence goes on along the minus strand of SVIS01000020.1, from coordinate 10,222 downwards.
TGATAAACCAATTTCTACACCATATTTACTTGAAACTGTACGAACAATTTGTGCATCAATTGCTTTTCCTCCAACTGCTAGGGTTGCACCATCTATTAAAGTACCAAGATTAATTACACCTATATCAGTTGAAACGCCACCAATATCTACAATTAAATTTGCTGAGTTTGCAAATATGTTCACTCCGCCACCATAAGCCGAACAAAGAAGCCTTGGAACAAAAATAACTTCGTTTACGCCTACATTTAGGAAAACTTTTTTATAATCATCTTTTTCTTCTTGAGTGAGCCCTGTTGGATATGGAACTAAGCATTTAATTTTTGCAAAAACTGATTTTTGAGGCACTACTTTATCTATAAAGTGTTTTAATAATATTGTTGCATAATCTGGCGATTTAATAACCCCCTCAGAAATTGGGCTAAACACAACTGTGCGGTCATCGGTTTTGCCCTGTATTTCACGAGCCTCAACCCCCATAACTTTAACTTCGTAACCATTTTCGGTCATAACAGCACCAAGAAGAGTTGGTTCTTTTAAAACAAGACCACAATCTTTGCGATAAATGCTTGTATAAGAGCCCCCAAAATCAACTGCAAGTAAAATATCTGCCATATTAACCTCACTTTTACATACATTTTATCACTTATTGTTTAATATTGTCAAAACATAAATTAATCCCATAAAATGATGTGAGGAAGTAATTATGAAATATTATAAAATACATAAAACAAATTATGATTTTAAAACGCTTTATAGCAAGGCGCAAGATTGTGACTGTAACAATAATTGGAACGAAAATAATTGTTGGTGGAAAGATGAAAATGAATGCAATTTTTGCAAGCCAGAAAAGCCAACATGTGACTTATGTCCCGGTATTAAACCCAGCAAACCTAAATGTAGGCATAACATACCAAATTGCAATTTTTGCCCACCGCAAATGCCACCCTGCCCGCCCAATTTTATACCTCAAAATTGTAGTCGACAAAACTTGCGATACTTTTTAATTGGTTATTTATTTGGCTCGTGGGAAGATTAATAAAAAGAATTGATTTTTTAGAGAAGCCAGTTTAGTAAAAATATTTTAAAAGTCGATGTTCTTATTATATTAAAAAACACCTTAAATTTAAGGTGTTTTTTGCTTTGTTAGTTATTCTTTATTGACTGTTAAATTTGTTTTTTGTTGACAATTTACAGCCTTTTTTTCGCAGTTTTTAAGAGGTTTTTTTTTTTGAAAACTTAGAACTACATACTTCCCATTCATTTAAAATTGAAGAAATAAAATCAAAGGCTTGAGTAAATGTTTCTTTCTTTGTTAAATCTGCACCCGCAATTTTTAAAAGTTCTACTGGTGGTTTTGTACAACCACTTGCCAAAAATTTTTTATAGTTTTCTACAGCATCTTGTTCGCCGCTTAATATTTTATTAGATATTGCAAGTGCCGAAATTAAACCGGTTGCATATTTGTATACATAAAACGAATTATAGAAATGAGGAATTCTACTCCACTCATATTTAACTTCATCTGCCAAACTTACTTTTTCACCAAAATATTTTTTAGCAAGCGACAAGTAAATATTATTAATTGCCTCGGTGGTTACATCTTCTCCATTTTCGTATGCTTTATGCACATTATATTCAAATTCTGCAAACATTGTTTGGCGGCAAACTGTACCATAAAACATATTCATTAAATGGTCAATATAATACAATTTTTCATCTTTTGTTTTAGCATTTTTTAACAAAGTTTTTGCAAGTATCATTTCATTTACTGTACTAGCAACTTCTGCTACAAAAATTTCATATCCCGCTTTTGTGCTAACATTATTTTTATTTGAATAATAAGTGTGCATCATATGACCAAGTTCATGTGCTAATGTAAATACAGAATCATTTGTACCCTCAAAATTTAAAAGCACAACAGGGTGTGCGCCATATGCACCCCAAGCAAACGCACCGGTATCTTTATTTTCGTTTGGCATAACATCTATCCAACGTTCATTTTTGGCTTGATTTAACACTTTTACATATTCATCACCAAAAATTTGCATAGTTGTTGCCACTAAATTAAATGCCTCATCGTAACTGTATTTTTTTGTTACATTAGTTTTAAGTTCAGCATTTACATCAAAATTATTAAAAGTTTTTAAGCCAAGTTCTTTTTGCTTTAAATCATAATATCTATATAGAACATTTAAATTTTCATTAACTTGACTAACCAAGGTATTATATACAGACTCATCAACCTCTTCGCTAAAAAGTGATGCACTAAATGCACTATTAAATTTGCTTACCTTTGCAAGCGTGCTATTTGTTTTAACATTGTTTAAATAATTGGCTGCCAATACATAATTTAATTTACCATAAGCACCATTTAAATTTTTATAGGCAGATTCTCTTAAAGTTTTATCATCACTTTGGACATAAACAGAATAATTTGAATTATTAAGTGGAAGTTTTTCTCCTTTTGAATTTATAACATCTTCAAATTTTATATCTACAGCATCTAGCATGTCAAAAACTTCGCCAGCACCACCAATGCATTCAGAAAGCATTGCCATAAGTTTTTGCTCTTCTTTAGACAGTTTATGAGGTTTATACCTTATGAAGTTTTTTAAAGTTAAATCAAAATCTTCAAAGTTTTTATCTTTGCTAAGTTTAGTTAAATGTTCATCAGAAAGTTCATTAAGTTCAGAAGTAATAAAAGACAACCTAGGTGAAATTTCATTAAAATATTTATCTAATTGATTAGATAAATTTTGATAAAAACTATTTTTGCCATCTTCGCGAACTTTTAAAGAAATATATACTGAAAGACGTGCTGCAATTTCATCTAATTCTTTATCTAATTTTAAACATTCTAATAAAGATTTGCTATCTGATAATTTACCCTCGTATGTAGTTAATTTTTCATACATAGGTTTAATGCTTTCAAATGTTTGTTTCCATTCGTTATCATCTTTAAAATATTCGGTTAAATCCCACTTATATTTTTCTTCAATTTGCTCTCTAGTTTTCATATTTTTACTCCCATATGACTAAAACATGTAAAGTGTATCATAATTATTATATTTTTTCAAGCATGAAATAATTATGTTCATTTTATATTTTTTTAAAATATATTTATGTGATATTAAAAAAACGACTTAAATTAATTTTAAGTCATTTTTTTGTTATTTTTATAATAATTTTAAATATATTTTTTGCCTTTATTTTAAAGGAATAAAATTAATTAAATATTTTCTACTAAAAACATTTCTTTAAATTTTTCATTATTATTAAATAATTCTTCAAATGTTCCTTCGCCACATATTTTTCCTTGCTCTAAGAAATAAATTTTATCACTATTTTTAATAGTTGAAAGTCTATGCGCAACTATTACAACTGTGCTATTTTCAGAAAGAGCATCTATACTCTTTTTTATCTCTGCCTGAGCAAAGTTATCTAGGGCTGATGTAGATTCATCAAATAAAATAATTTTTGTTTTTCTAAGCAATGCTCTTGCAATTGCAAGCCTTTGTTTTTGACCTCCAGAAAGTTTTATCCCGCTTTCGCCAACATTGGTATCTAAACCTTTTTCTTGAGAAGAAACAAAATCCCAAATGCAGGCATCTTTGCATGCTTTAATTAATTCTTCCTCTTTGGCATCTGGTTTTACCATAAGCAAGTTATTCCTTATCGAGTTATCAAATATGTATGGGAACTGATTTACCATGCTAATATTTTCACGCAAAAAGTCTTTGCTTAAAGTTTTTATATCGTTGCCATCAATATTTATACTGCCCTCTTGACATTCAGTAAGTTTGCTAAGCAAATTTAAAATTGTAGTTTTGCCTGAGCCACTTTTACCAACAAACGCAACAGTTGTATTAGGTTTAATTTCGAATGACAAATTATTTAAAACTTGTGTTTTTGTATCGCCTTCTATATAAGAAAAATCTACATTTTTAAATTCTATAACACCATTACAATTATTTAAATATTTATCACCAAAAACCTCTGTTGGATATTTTTCTTCATCTAAAATTTCAAACATACGATTAATTGCAATTTTTGCTTCACTAAAGTTAGATGCTATATTTCCAACAATCCAAACAACCTCAGATATTGACGATCTATTCATTAAAACATACAAAAAACTAGATAATGCAAGTTTACCATCTTTGAGCAAAAATATTGAAACTAGCGATACAACTGCAACCATTATTACAACTAAAAATTGTCTAAAATTCCAAAAGAAAGTATCTGCAAGACTTTTTCTTTTGCTTATTTTTTTATAACCAGAGCAACATTTTTCTGCTTCTAATGCCAAGTTGTCATCTAAGTTTAAAGATTTAATATCACGCTCACTTTTAACAATTTCATTAACAAGCCCTAACATTTTATCTTTTTCAGTTTTTGCTAGTTTTATATTTTTGTTCCTTAATTTTACCTTTTTAGTTTCTAAAAGAAAAAGAATAATTAAGAACCCAACTGTTACAAGACCAACCCATATATTTAAAAATAAAATATATATTGTTGTAACCATAAAAGATAATAACATTGCAAAATCATCTATAACACCATCTAAAAGTTCAACAGCGTTTTCTGGGTCATAGCAAACTCGATTTATAAAATCACCTGACTTTACACTACCAAAAGTCTGTGTTTTTATTTTAAAAAATTGCCTTGTTAAATCTAATTGAATATCGTAGGCAATATTAGACCTAACAACCATAAATATATGACATGAAATGTAATAACTTATTCTTCCTACTAATGCGCTTGTAACAGCAAACGCACCTGCAAGTATTGCTTGTGAATAATTTAAAGCACTTATTTGAGTTATAAAATCTGCTAATTTTAATGTAGTAAAAATATTTAATCCATTATATAACACCATGGTTATTAAATAAATTAAAATTTTGCACTTATATTTTTTTAAATATTTTAATATTCCTATTTTTTTCTTTTTCATAATTCTCTCCAAAACAATGTGTATATTATTTAAACAGTTAAAATATTTGCTTTGATTTTTATGTTTATACACAAAAAACCACGCTTACTATTTGCGTGGCTTTAAATTATGAAAAAGTTTTATAAACTAAAACCTATCACCTAAAAAGAAGGCCACGCTAGTTACAATATTTAATTTTTGTTTAAATGATTTGCTCATTATTTTTACCTCCTTTTTTTAATTCGTAATTTACATTAACACTATTCGGGGTGTTTGTCAATACTTTTTTTAAAAAAATTTTATAAAAATTGCTGTAAATAAAAGTAATTAAATTACATTTAATTAAAATTAAAAATTTTTTTAAAGTTTAATATAAAAATAAAATACATAAAAAATGCCAGCGTTTTTAACGCTGGCAAAGTGTGGTGTTTCTTATTTTTATTGGGGATAAAATACAAGAAATGATTTGCAAAAACATGATTATTTGCTTTTGCTTTATTATGCTATCACACAATTATTGTTGTGTCAATACCCAATTTTAAAATTTTTTATTCAAAAATATAAGCACCTGTTTTAAATTTAAATGGTGCTTGTAGGTTTCTTCTTCTGTTCGTATTATTATTGCATAGTAAAAAACACACCTATTTTACTTAGGTGTGTTTTTATTACTCTATTTTTTTTCTTCTTTCTTTTCTGTTTCAACAACTTTTTTGCCATTATAGTAACCACATTGTGGACATACTTTATGAGGCATAATAAGTGCATGACATTCTTTACATTCAACTAATGTAGGAGTGCTTGCTTTAAAGTTGCTTGAATTGCGACTATTTCTTCTTGCTTTTGAAACCTTACACTTTGGAACTGCCATTTTCTTCCTCCTAAAAAATTTATCTAACTAAAGTTGATTTTTACAACCAGTTTATTTAATTTAACTTTGCCATTATAGTAAATTATTTTAATAATGTCAACCCTTTTAAAAAAGTTTTTACGTGTGTTTTAATTTCATTATTAAATTAATGCAGCAGCATCACGAGCAATAACAAGTTCTTCATCTGTTGGTATTCTATAAATTTTAACTTTAGATGTGCTTGCGCTTATTTCTTCAGTTGTGCCACGTGGCATATTCATATTTTTATCTTTATTTAATTCTATGCCTAAAAACTCTAAATTTTCGAGAACTTTGCCACGAAGAACTGCATCGTTTTCACCAACACCGCCGGTAAATACTATTGCATCAACCCCACCCATTGCTGCAGCATATGAACCAATATATTTTTTAATTTGATATGCAAGCATTTCTACAACAAGTTTTGCACGTTCGCTACCTTTTGCAATTTCGGCTTCGTTATCACGCATATCGCTTGATACACCATTCATGCCAAGTATTCCGCTCTTTTTATTTAAATAAGCAGTAATTTCTTTTAAAGACCAACCTGTTCTATCTTGAATTGCTTCTAAAATAGATGGATCAATATCACCCGAACGAGTACCCATTAAAACACCAGCAAGTGGAGTAAAGCCCATAGAGGTATCAACAGTATGACCGCCTTGTACTGCACCAATACTAGAGCCATTACCAAGGTGACAAGTAATTATTTTAACATCTTTAATATCTTTGCCAAGCAACTTTGCACATTCGCTAGAAACATAACGATGAGAAGTGCCATGGAAACCATAACGACGAATTTTCCAATCTGCATAAGCTTCATAAGGTAACCCATACATAAAGGCTTTTTGTGGCATATTAGAGTGGAACGCTGTATCAAAAACTGCCACTTGTGGCTTATTGCCAAAAATTTCTTGGCATGCCCTAACACCTGAAATATTTGCTGGGTTATGAAGAGGTGCAAAAGGATTTAAAGATTCCATAACTTTTAAATTTTCTTCTGTTATTAAAACAGACTCTTTAAAAATTTCTCCACCATGCACTACTCTATGACCAACAGCATCAATTTCGTCAAGAGATTTTAAAACGCCGTACTCTTTATTTGTTAAAATTTCAAAAACTTTAGAAAGTGCTTGCGTATGATTTTGTAAATTACCGTCAAATGTTTTTTCAATTCCATTTGCTTTAAATTTTATAAAAGAACCATTTATACCTATTTTTTCGCAATTGCCTTTTGCAATTACACTTTCATTTTCCATATCAAAGATTTGATATTTAAGCGAACTACTGCCCGCATTTACAACTAATATTTTCATTTTTTACTCCTATTTTTTGTTTAATTAAAAAGTTATTCACACTGAAGTGCTGTTATTGCTGTAACTAAAATAATATCTTGGACTGTGCACCCACGAGATAAGTCGTTAACAGGTTTATTAAACCCCATTGTAATAGGTCCTATTGCTGTTAAGCCACCAAAATATTGAATTGCTTTATAACAAATGTTACCGGCATCTATATTTGGCATTACAAACATGTTAGCAGGTTTTGTAAATGCAACTTTTTTAGTTTTTGCTATACTTTGTTTAATACTTGCATCAAATTGTACTTCACCAACAGCATGAATATTTGGGTTTTGATTAGAAAAAAGTTCATATGCCTGCCTTACTTTTGTTGTACTATTAGACTTTGCACTTCCACAGGTTGAATATGATAAAAAAGCAAAGCGAGGTTCAAACAAATTAAAGCGCTTACATTCAGAAAGCATTAAGTTTGCAATTTGGGCTTGTTGCTCAACCGTTGGATCTTCAACAACAGCGCAATCACCCATCATGAAAACTTCATCTGTTACTTTATTTTCTCCACTAAATAAAAAGTACGAAGAAACTAAACCAGTTTTGCTTTTTATTAATTGAAGTGCCGGCTTTAAAGTTTTTGCAGTAGAAACCTCTGCCCCACAAACTATGCCATCAGCAAGACCAGCACAAACGTAAGCACATGCAAAATAAATTGGGTCTTGGCAAAGAGTTTGTGCCTCTTCTAAACTTAACCCTTTAGATTTACGCTTTTCGTAAATAATGTTTGAGAGTTTTTCAGAAAGCGGACAATTTTGTGGGTCTACAATTGTAATTTTATTTACAAGTTCTGGCTTTAAGTTACTTTGAATTAAAGCCTGCGCTCCTACAAAAACCACATTTGCTATACCTTCAAGGGCAATTTGTTGCCCAGCATTCAAAATGCGCTCAGAAAACGCTGCCTCTGGAAAAATAATTGTTTTATTTAACTTTTTTGCTTTATCAATTAATACTTTTTCAATATTCACCTTCATATATTAACTTATAATGAAAACTCTTGTCAATCAAAGCAAAAAAAAATTAAACAAAGCTTCAATTTTTCTCGGATTTTGCTTACTTATTATAATTGTTTTAATTGCTATAAATCCTGCAAAATATAGTGCTGTGGCGTTAAATGGCATTTTGGTTTGGGCTAAAATTTTAGTGCCCTCTCTTTTGCCATTTTTTATTCTTACAAAACTCTTTGCAGCAACTGGTATTATTGATAGTATTACAAACATTTTTGCAAAACCTATAAATAAAATATATAATTGCCCAAAACAAAGTGCGTATGTATTTTTTATGAGCATAATAACTGGTTACCCAGTTGGTAGCAAACTTGTAGCAGACCTCTATAATAACGGCATAATTTGCAAAACTGATGCAATAAAAACTACTTCTTTTTGCTCTAACTCTGGGCCAATGTTTATTTTGGGTTCAGTTGCAATTGGAATGTTTGCAAATGCAAAAATGGGCTACATTATACTAGCATCACATATTTTAGGGGCTCTTTTAAATGGATTAATTTATAGAAAAATTGGCGGTAAAGAAAAGCAGAAGAAACAAATAAATCAAATGGGTAATAATTTAAATTTTTCTGAAAGTGTTATTACTTCAGTTAATTCAATTTTTTTAATTGGAGGTGTAGTTTGCTTTACTTTTGTATTACTAGAAGTTATAACCAACAATTATATATTTATAAGTTTAACAAATTTACTTTCTAATATTGGTTTAAATGCCAACTTATTCAGTGCGGTTATTTGTGGGATTGGTGAAATTACTAAGGGCTGTTTAATGCTATCTTCTGTAGCCTTATCACCTACTTTTGTCACCTGTTTTTGTACATTTATTATATCGTTTGGTGGAATTGCCACATTTTTACAAGCAATGGCATTTTTAAAAGGCATTGTTCCTGCAAAAATGTTTTTACTACAAAAATTTACGCATGCCATTTGTGCCACAGCAATTTGCGGAATACTCGTGCTACTTCTTTAAATAATTTATAAAAAACATACCTATTAGATAATAGATATGTTTTTTTAATTATTTTTAAATATTAAGCAATCACGAGTTTGAAGGCAGGGCGTATGGCGTTGCCCGTATAGTCCACCATACTAAATCCAAAATTGCCATTAGCACTCACACATGTCATAAGAGAACCATTAAAGTCAGCATTGCCCTCAGAAGGTGTACGAAGCCACCAACCACAAGCAGTTGTTGTACTTACAGTAATATTAGTAGTTTTGTGTTTTCCCATATCAGTTGATGTTGATGCGTTATTTCCTAATAGTACACTTACTTCATCATAATTAAGTGCCCATAAGGTTTGGTTTGTTGTTGAATTAGTTTTTTGCCTATCTATTATACTATTACTATCTTCTTCAAACATAGAATTTGGTTTTTCACCCGCCAAAGTTCGTGCTGATATTTGTGAATATATGTCAGATTCATTTATTTTATATGTACTACTTGTTGCAAGTGTATTTATTGCTGTTTGTAAAGTTGAGCCATTATATTGCATATCATCAAATACATCTGACTTTGTTGTATTAAATGCAGTTGTACCAATTGCATACTCTGAAATAAAGTAATATGTTCCTGCTGGTACATTTGCAGATGTTGTATCGGTAAATACTGTGCCATCTAGTGTTGTCATATTTCCTGTTGATATTTCTTCGCTACCAGATGCACTATAACCAAATGCATACCATTTTAATGGAGTGCTATTATACTCTCCCATTTCTACGTATAGGTTACCTACATCTAAACCTGTGTTTGTATTTGCTGTGTCTGCTATTTTTAATAAATCTCTATCAAAGGAATACTTTTTAAACTCTAGGTTTGCATCAAATATTGCTGATATTTCTGAGGCTGTTTCTATATCGGTTAGTGTAAACGTTATTGTTATATCTTTATACTCACCTTTTGTTGACAACACAAATGATTGGGTTGAGGTTAGACCTTTTACCGCTGTTATTTCTGTCGTTGTTGCTGTACTATCATACGCTACTGGGTTTGGTATGTTACATAGTACTGGAAAGTCTGAGTCGCTTGTTATTTTTAAGTTTATTG
>SVIS01000019.1 GCA_015069385.1 Clostridiales bacterium | reverse complement strand
TCTGAAAATAGTATACCGCCCCCCCCCCAGCCAATTGTCAAACCTTTTAATTTAAATAAATATGCGGATATTTCATATTCGGGAAACTATCGCTCTTTTGGTCTATTTTGCTAACGCAAAATTTGACTTTACGGGCGTAGATTCCCTCTTTTCGTGCCATACGAAAATTTTCGCTCCGCTTCAATTTTGCGCGAACTCTCTTGCGAAGTTTTTTCTTTGGAGATATTGTTGTATTGAAACTTTTGCCCTTTTGGTCTATTTTTTAATTATAAAATATATAAAAAAAGCCTTTCTTAAAATTTAAGAAAGACTTTTAATTAATAATTAATTATTTAGTTGTTTTATTGGTTACCTTTTTTTGTGGCATTTTAGCATCTTTTGGTATGCACCAACTATTGTCTTTTAAAATTGCGCCCTCAACTTTGCCCCTAGAGCAAACCTCACGCACATACCTTGGGCTTTTGCCCCATAATTCTGCTATTTGATTTGTTGTTAAATATTCCATAATAATCACCTTTTGTTTTATTATTACATATTAATATGACAATTTCAAGTAAAAATTTTAAAAAATTATTTTAACGATTAAAAAACACATATTTTGCTAAAAAATACGTGTTTTTTACATAATTTTTATAATTATGAGAATATTTTTTTAACATAGTCGCCGGCAGTTATTTGCACGGTTGTTCTATTCATTGGGCTGGTAATAACAAAGGCTTGACCAACACCGGCTGTAATAATACTGTTTTGCTCTTCTTTGTTAATTTCACCAGACCTACGATAAAGTTCTACTAGGTCGTTAAGGTCAGATGGAGCAAGCGAGAAAATAAACGAGTATTGGCAGGCGTTAATAACGGCTGTTGACTGACGAGCAATTTCTGGCGAGCCTACGAAGTCTTTAATGTTCTGTGTAATAACAATTTGCATACCACCATATTTACGAATACGTTTTGCCATTTGAGCCATAAAGTCTAGCGCAATTGGGTATTCTGGGTTAATATACATATGCGCTTCGTCAACGGCAACAATAATATGCCTATTAAGTTTATATTTTTGGTTAAAGTCTTTATTTTTAATAATTTCGTTCATTAAATATTTAAAGATAATAAGCATTTGTGCGTTTGCAATAATTTGGTTGTTATTAGCAAGCAAACTTTGGAAGTTAAACGAAACGAAATTTTCTTTTGTTTCAAGTGTTGTTGGACCATTCCACAACTTACTATTACGTCCACCTTTTGCAAACTTTTTAATGTAGGTTTCAATAACCATTAAGTTTGTTTTAATATATTCATTTGTTTCAGTTTTAATTTTATGTAAAATCAACTCATAAAGGTCATCGAATATAGGGAATTCTTCCGCCTTCATGTTGGCAAAATCTGAGTGGTCGTTTATACCTTTTTGCCTATAAATTTCTACTACAAGAGAGTTAAGTTCCTCGAAAGCATCACTAGACATACCCTCTAAGATTACTCTAAAGAACTGCTCTAAAAACTGCAAGTGCTGAGCAAAAGTATCGGAAGTATCGATTTCTTCATCTTCTTCAATATATTCAACACCTTCTTGTGCTGCATTATATTTAGCCTGTTCGATTTCTTCTGAAGACCTACCACGTTTTTTAATTTGAGAAAGAAGTGATTCATCTTTCAAACTTGTAAACACGTGGAATGGGTTAATTATACCCATTGCTGATGAGCCTACGTCAATAACCTTACCATTTAAATTAAGTGCAAGGTTGGTATACTCGTTTTCGGGGTCTAAGATGAAGATTTTAGAGTTATCGGCAGCAAAGTTAGAAAGTAGTGTTTTTGTACCATACGATTTACCCGAACCAGACTTACCAATAACCATCATGTTACTATTAACACGTTCACGGTCACGTTTAAAGAAATCTAAGAAAACTGGGAACTCATTATCACCAATATAAAAACCATTTTCATCTTGAAGTGCGGAAGAAATAAACGGGAACATTGCTGCAATAGAGTCTGTAGGAATGCCACGTTTTGCCTCTTTACAAGCATTACGCATAGATATATTGCTTGAAACAAAAGCATCTACTTGGCGACCAAACATTTCGCTAAATTTAAAACCTTCTTGTTTTAAAATAGCACGCACGTCTTTTCTGGCAGGTTCTTCACAAGTAATATACACGCTTGTTTCAAAAAGTTGTTGGTTGTTATTTTTAAGTTGAACCAAAAGTGCCTGTAAAGTTTGCAAGTGGGTTTGATTTTCAATTTGTTTACTTGATGAGCCACCACGCATCATTTTACTTTCCATTTCCATAATGGCTTTATCGATTGCTTTTTCGGACTCATACCTTGGAACAGGTTTAAATTTTGTTATTACTTTTGTACGATCTAACAAATAAAATGGTGCAGCCCATGCGTTGCCTACTTGAATTGGAAAGTCAGTAATTGCAAAGTGCCTATATGGTTTGCCATCTATAAAAGTTCTTGCTGCTTGAAACTTTATTTCGTTTGGAGTTACCCAATCAAAATATTTATTCATTGAAATTGTTTCAAGTTCACGCTCATCAAACTCTTTACCAAAGTTTGCACGCATAAATACTAAAAGTTCATTACCACGAACAAGTTTACAATTGATTGCGGTAACTGCATTTTGTAATGTACTTATAATACCATTTATAGTTGTTTCTAGTGTTTCACGGTCTTTATCGTATACAACAATATAAAAATAGTCTTTATAAATTTTTTCTTGACGGTTCATTCTTTCCATCATAGAAACACGTTCTTCAAAAACACCGGCTCTTACTTCAACTTCCGACTGGCTCATTTCGCCTTCGCCTTGCATATCCATAAGTTTATTATATTTTTTATCTTCATTATAAATATAATTATCTAAAATCATGGCTTTGTTAATTTTAATAATGCTAGCCGTTTGGTCGTTATTAATTCTGGTAATAGCCTTTTGCAAAGAGTTAATAACCAAGTCTTGACGTTCTTGATTTAAAAGACCAAAAACAATTGGGCTAACCTCTATTACCTGAGCATAGTATTCACCAAAATCTATAAACCTATCTTGATACAAACCTGTAAAAGGAATAATTTTATTCATAGGAAGAGCGCCACGTTTTGCCTCTTTAGTATAAAATTTGCTTTGCGCAAAAAACCTAAACAAATATACAAGGGTTTGATAAAGCCTTGTTTCATCACCTGTTTTAACAAAATAGAAAACAAGGGTAAAACCAAGCCAAGCAAAACCAAAATATTCATGATAAGCAAAGTTAGATGCAAAAAGACCAATAGCGCCTACAGCGCAAATGGCAATAAAAATTAAATCGCTTGCAGTAATGCCTTTAATAATTTCTGACCTAACTTTGGTTGTTCTAGGAATAATATGCATAAATTTTCTCCTAATAATATTTTAATTAATTTAACTAAAATTAACCAAAATACCTTACTATAATTAATGATACAATAAATATTAAAAAAAATCAAAAATATATAATAATAATTTTAAATTAATTTTTTATACCAAAATAATTAAAAATTAGCATTTAATTCAATTTTTAATTCATTTAAATAATAAAGATATGAATTTTTTGAAATATTAAAAATTATTTTATAAGCCTTTAAATGTTGTGTTTTTGCTTTAAATTTGCTATTTATTTCGTTTTTTCCATATTTTCCATCGCCAATTATATAAATTTTATTATAAGCCAAATGTGCCCTAATTTGATGTGTTTTGCCATCTTTAATTTTTACTGACAACAAACCAACATTACCGCTATTTTTTAAAACTGTATATTCAGTAACAATTTCTTGTGAGTTTGGCTGTTTATTAGTAAAAACTTTAACATTGCTTTCTTCTTTATTTTTAACCAAATAGCCATGTAAAACTTTATGCGTTTGTTCTAAATTGCCACAAACTTCGGCATAATAAAATTTTTCAACATTGCCCTTTTTAAATTCAGAAATTAATTCTTTTTGAGCATTTGGTGTTTTTGCAAATATAACTAAACCTAAAGTATTTCTATCGAGCCTATGAACAGCATAAACATTTTTACCTTGTTTGCTTAGTTCTAGTTCTACATTAAAATCGCCATCGCACGTTTCAATGCCTTTACCCTTATTTACAAAAAGGACATTGTCATCTTCGTACACTATTTCAAATAAATCTTTTTTTAAAGCATTATCTGGAACATAGGCACAAACATTACTTCCTTGTGCTACTACAATATTTTCTTTTTGACGAACGCCATCAACTAAAATATCTTTTTTTCTAAGTGCTGAAGAAAAGGCAGAATAATTGACCTCACTACACTGTTTTTCTAATATTTTTAATAATCTATCTGTTTTTTTTGCAACAATTTCTATTTTTTTCATATATATATTGTATCATCAAATTACAAAAATTGCATTAATTTTGTAGATTTTTTATGATAAAGTATAGTATAATAAAATCAAGGAGGATTTATGGCAAAGAAAGGAGATTATTTCGGTCTTAGCAAATTAGTAAGTATTATTCTTGCTATTATACCTGTAACTGCACTTTTCTGCGGCGTTATTACACGTATTTCTGAAGGTAAAATTGTTGCTGGTATCTTAAGACTTGTTCTTGGTTGGAACATCATTTGGATTGTTGACTTAGTTCTTATGATTATGAACCAACGCATTATGAGATTAATTAATATCTAATTTTGCATAAAAAACACCGCTTATGTTTTAAGCGGTGTTTTTTATATACAAAATTTTTTACTTATAAAAAAGGAATGCCTTAGGGCATTCCTAAAATATTTTAATAATTTTCTTTTAAAATTTCAAAATATGCTTGTGGGTGAACGCATACTGGGCAAGCAGCAGGTGCTTCTTTACCAACATGAACATGACCACAGTTTGTACAAATCCAAACTTGCTCACCTTCTTTAACAAAAACTTGTGCCTCTTTAACATTTTTTGCAAGTTTTAAATAACGTTCTTCGTGGCGTTTTTCAATTGCAGCAACGCCTTCAAATTGACGAGCAATTGCCTCAAAACCTTCTGCCCTAGCCTCATCTGCCATTTGTTTATACATGTTTACCCATTCATCATTTTCACCGGCAGCGGCTGCTAAAAGATTTTCATAAGTATCGTTTATTCCGCCCAAATGTTTAAACCAAAGTTTTGCGTGCTCCATTTCATTTTTTGCTGTTTCTTCAAAAATTGCAGCAATTTGGTTATAACCATCTTTTTTTGCTTTTGATGCAAAATATGTATATTTATTTCTTGCTTGGCTTTCGCCTGCAAACGCCTTCCATAAATTTGCTTCTGTTTTACTACCTTTAAGTTCCATAATATCCTCCTTAAAAACTTTCTCAGATATTCTATCAATTTTATATTTGCTTGTCAAAAAAGTTTTACATATTTTTTGTTTTTCTAAAAAGAAAAATTTGCCATTGACATCACCCCCCCCCGTGCTATAATAAACTAGCAAAAAGAAATAAATTCACTCTTGAAATTATTTTATTTGTGTTGTATAGTATTTATAGAATTTAAGGAGATATTAAAATGAGTTTATATAATGAAGATGAAAGATATCGTTTATCAAATATAGTTTGGGTAAAAGTTGAAAAACTACAAAAAGGTAAAAAAGTTTTTATTTTAGTTCCATTCTCAGTTTGCAAAGGCAATAGAACAATAACACGAAATGTATTAAATAATATAAACTATGTTAAAAAGCCGGAAACACCAATTGCAGAGCATTTGCGTGGTGCTTGCAAGCATACATATAATGCAGATTCTGTTTTTGAACTTGTAAAACCGGTTGAGTTTAGAGACCCAGATGGTTTTGCACCTCATGTTTTTCAAACCTATTTGCCAAAAAGTTTTGTTAAAAAACATTTAAAAGAATATGAAGAAACTGCTGAGATGATTGTAACAACAACCGAAGTTAGAAATTTATCTAAATACCTTTCTAAAAAAGAACAACAACTACATGAACAATTACAAGCCGAACAAGCAAGGTTTTAAATATAATTTTAAAAACTTAAATGATAATTCATTTAAGTTTTTTTCAGATTTCCTGTTAAACTAAAAATGATACACTTTTTTAATTTTAGCCCATTGACACACCACCAAACATGTGATAAAATTTTTAAGAATTTAAATATTGGAGTTAATTATGAATAAATTATCTGAAATTAAATGGGTACAATCTGGTTTTGGCAATAGCCGAGTTGTAAATGCTTTTGTAGTTAAAGGTGATATAATTGAAAACTTGTTAGATAATAGACTTTTTCAATTAAATAATACTATTAGTTTGCACGACAATTTGTGGGAAATTTGTCAACAAGAATATAATCACCCAACTGTTGTAATGGGGCTTGGCAATACATTTAATAATAACCAAAATTTACCTAAAGAAGTACAAGTTAAATTACCTAAATTATTTATTTTAAGGCATAAAAAAGAACTTGTTGAAACTTCTGATATTACATTAACTGATGTTGAAGTTAAAAAATTAGCAAAATACTTAACTAAAGAATTAAGAAAAAATTTACAAAACTTTATTGCTTCTCAACCTATAATTCAACAACCTAAAGTATATAATGTTAATGAAATATATTATGGAAGATTGGCTCTTTTGCAACATTATTGTCCAAATAGAGGTTCAGCATTAGCAATTTCAAAAGATATTGGAATTTTTACAATAGATACAAAAAAAGCTGTTGGTTGCAATATTTGCGAAAATTTAAAAAAATATCAAATACTTTACTTTCCTAATAGTTTGTCTAAAATGGAGAAAATTGCAAAATGTGAAGGCGGTTTTGTAATTAATGAATATGTACCACTTAAAAATGTTTTAAAACAATTTGGAATTACTTTAAATTGTGAAACATTAACAACTGAGCAAATTACTAAATTAAGAGATATTATTGAAGTTAAATTTAATGAAATGGTTAGTGCTAAACAAGAACAAGAAAAACAAGATAAAATAAAGAAACTTACTAAAGAAATTGCAAACAAACAAAAAGAATTAGATAACTTACTAGATAAATAATTTTAAAAAAACTCTGCGGAAATTCGCAGAGTTTTTTTAATTTTCTATAAATATTGTTTTAATTTTGGAAAAATTATTATTTATTGTTTGTTTAATAACTTGAGCCTGTTTATTGTTATAGCCTATAAAAATAAAATTACTACATATTAATGTTACTGCTAATGTTGTAAGATGCATATCATTAATTAAATAAATATTTTTTTCAAAATTTCTACTTTCCTTAATTAAAATACATTTTTCAAAATTATTTTCTAAGCAAAAGCATAAAATAAAATATTTTGGCTCACACAAATAAGTAAAATTATACATTTTTTTAAAATTTCTTAATAATGTTTTAAGTTTATTATAAAAATAATCACTATACTTTAAATTTTTATTTACTATTAATAAACAATATCTTTTCATGAGTATATTATATCATCACCCGTACCAATAGTCAAATATAATATATTTAAATAATGTATATTTTAAAATATAGAAGTCTATTATAGGTATGAGGACTTGGTATGATGAATATAGGCAATATAGTAGGCAAAAGGATAAAAGAATTATTATATGAAAAAGATATATCGGTTTACAGATTATCTAGAATTACATGTTTAACAGAAAAAACTATAAATGATTTAATTAAAGGTGAATCTAAAGATGTTAAACTATCAACTATTTACGCAATTATAAAAGCGCTAAATATATCAATTAACGAATTCTTTTTAAAAGATTATTTTGCAAATGATAATGTTGATATTTGAGGTGTTATATGACTTTAGGTATAGCCGTAGGTAAAAGAATTTTAGAACTTATTAATGAAAGAGAAATGTCACAATATAAGTTAGCAAAACTCACTTGTTTAGACTATAAAACAATTACGACTTATTAAATAAAAAAGTTGATGATGTAAGATTATCAACTATATATTTAATATGCAAAGCACTTGACATAGATTTAGAAGAATTTATTAACTCACCTTTATTAAAACAAGATTTTTATGTTAAAAAAGATAATTAAAATATTGACCTTTAAAAATACGGCAGTTGCCGTATTTTTTAACTTGCTGCATTTTAAATGCCAATTTTAAAGTGCAAAAAATATAATATTTTGCACTTTAAAACATTATTTTTTTCGTATTATTTTTAAATTTTCAAACAAAAAAATATACGGTGGGTTAAGCCGTATATTTTTATTTATTTATTTTTAGTTTTAATTTGGGTTAAGAATTAAAACATTTTTTTATATTTAACTTGGGTTATTAGTTAAACATTATACTTTAACACGGGTTAAGTTGTTAAAGTGAAAATTTGTAATTGTTAATTACTCAATAATTGTAGTAACAACACCTGAACCAACTGTATGGCCACCTTCACGGATAGCGAATCTTAAACCTTGTTCAATAGCGATAGGTTTAATAAGTTCAATTGTCATTGTTACGTTATCACCAGGCATAACCATTTCTGTTCCTGCTGGAAGTTCAATAGTACCAGTAACGTCAGTAGTTCTGAAGTAGAATTGTGGTCTGTAACCATTGAAGAAAGGTTTATGACGGCCACCTTCTGATTGTTTTAATACGTATACTTGTGCTTGGAATTTAGTATGTGGATTGATTGAACCAGGTTTGCAAAGAACTTGACCTCTTTCGATATCTGTTCTTTGGATACCACGAAGTAAGATACCAGCGTTATCGCCTGCTTGAGCTTCGTCAAGAAGTTTGTGGAACATTTCAATACCAGTAACAACTGTAGATCTCTTTTCGCCAAGACCAACAATTTCAACTGTATCGTTCATATGAACAACACCACGTTCTACTCTACCAGTAGCAACAGTACCACGACCAGTGATTGTAAATACGTCTTCAACTGGCATTAAGAATGGTTGGTCAGTTGCACGTGCTGGTTCTGGAATGTATGAATCTAAAGTATCAAGAAGTTCTTGAATTGGTTTGCACCATTCATCATCTGGGTTACCAGCTTGACAAGCTTCACCAGCTTTGAAAGCTGAACCTTTGATAATTGGGGTGTCATCACCAGGGAAACCGTATGAAGATAATAAATCTCTGATTTCCATTTCTACTAAGTCTGCAAGTTCTGGATCATCAACTTGGTCCATTTTGTTCATAAATACAACGATGTATGGAACGCCTACTTGACGAGCAAGTAAGATGTGCTCACGAGTTTGTGGCATTGGACCATCAGCTGCTGAAACTACTAGAATAGCGCCGTCCATTTGAGCAGCACCGGTAATCATGTTTTTAACATAGTCGGCGTGTCCTGGGCAGTCTACGTGTGCGTAGTGACGAGCTGCAGTTTTGTATTCAACGTGTGAAGTGTTGATTGTGATACCTCTAGCCTTTTCTTCTGGGGCTTTATCGATATCTTCGTATTTCATTGCATCAGCCAAACCTTTAGCTGCGCAATATTGGCAAATTGCTGAAGTTAAAGTTGTTTTACCGTGGTCAACGTGACCGATTGTACCAACGTTAACGTGAACTAAACTTCTGTCAAATTTTTCCTTAGCCATTGTTTAAATTCTCCTTTAATTTTTTGATTTACGAATATCATAATAACATATTCAATTTTTTTTGCAAAGCATTTTTTAATATTTTCTTAAAATGCTTTTATTTAAACCAATTAACGCAGTTTTTGCTCAATTGATTAGGTTGTATATTTATGTTATTGCCTTTGCAACTACTTCCAAAAATTTTGTGCACCAAATTTTTAAAATAATTACAAGGCAAGCACATTAAATATTATTTTTATTAACCTTCTTTTTTGCGGTTAGTGATAATTTTTTCTGCAATAGATTTTGGAACTTCTGCATATTTAAGTGGTTCCATAACGAACACACCACGACCTTGAGTTTGTGAACGAAGGTCAGTTGCATATCCAAACATTTCAGAAAGAGGAACTTCGGCATTAATACGTTGAGAGCCAGAAATGCTTTCAGTACCTTGAAGCAAACCACGACGAGAAGTTAAGTTACCCATAACAGTACCTAAATAATCATCTGGAACTTCTACAGAAACTTTCATAATAGGTTCCATAATAACTGTATCTGCTTTTGCCGCTGCTTCTTTAAATGCCATAGAACCAGCAATTTTAAATGCCATTTCTGATGAGTCAACATCGTGGTAAGAGCCATCAAATACTGTTGCTCTAAAACCAACTGTTTCGTAACCAGCAAGTATACCATTTAATCTTGCTTCGTTAATACCATTATTAACTGGTTGAATAAATTCTTTTGGAATTGAGCCACCAACTGTTTTATCAACAAATTCGTAGCCATCGTTGCCTTCCTCTAAAGGCTCAAATTTAACCCAGCAATGTCCGTATTGACCTTTACCACCTGATTGACGAACGTATTTACCTTCTGCCTCAACTGGCTTTTTAAGTCTTTCTCTATATGATACTTGTGGAGCACCAACATTTGCTTGAACTTTAAATTCTCGGAGTAGTCTGTCAACAATAATGTCAAGGTGTAATTCACCCATACCGGCAATAATTGTTTGACCTGTTTCTTGGTTAGTAGAAACTCTAAATGATGGATCTTCACGTGAAAGTTTTGCAAGCGCCAAAGCCATTTTTTCTTGTTGGTCTTTAGTTTTTGGTTCAATTGCAAGTTGAATAACTGGTTCTGGGAATACCATGCTTTCTAATTGAATTGGATGTTTTTCATCGCAAAGAGTGTGACCTGTAATTGTATCTTTTAAACCAACAATTGCAGCAATATCACCTGCGCCAACTTCAGAAATTTCTGTTCTGTTGTTTGAGTGCATTCTAATTAAACGACCAACACGTTCTTGTTTGCCAGTGATTGAGTTATAAACATAAGAACCTGCTTTAAGTTTACCACTATAAACACGGAAATATGTTAAACCACCAACAAATGGGTCAGTTGCAATTTTGAATGCAAGACCTGAAAATGGAGCATTTTCATCTGCTTCTCTTGATTCTTCTAAGCCAGTATCAGGGTTAACACCTTTAATAGCTTCGATATCAAGTGGAGATGGAAGATAATCTACCATTGCATCAAGTAAGTTTTGAACACCTTTGTTTTTGTAAGATGAACCACAAAGCATTGGTGTAACACGTTTATCGATTGTTGCGGCACGAATTGCCTTTTTCATTTCATCAAGCGAAATTTCTTCACCAGCGAAATATTTTTCAAGTAGCACATCGTCAAGTTCTACAATTGATTCAATTAAAGCATCATGACGTTTTTGTGCTTCAGCCATAAATTCTTCTGGAATTTCTCTAGCATCAATAATTTTACCCATATCATCTTCTGGGATATATGCCTTCATTGTAAGAAGGTCAATAACACCTTGGAAAGTGTCTGCCATACCAATTGGCATTTGAAGTGGAAGTGGATTAGTTTTTAATCTATCTCTAACAGACTCAATACATTTGTCAAAGTAAGCATCATCACGGTCCATTTTATTAACATAAATAATGCATGGAACTTTACATTGATTTGCTTGACGCCAAACAGTTTCTGTTTGAGGTTGAACTTTATCTCTGGCACTAAGAACTAAAACTGCACCATCAAGAACCTTTAAAGAACGTAAAACTTCAATTGTGAAGTCAACGTGTCCAGGAGTGTCAATGATGTTGATTTTTTTGTCTTTCCAAGAGCAAGTTGTACAAGCAGAAGTAATTGTAATACCTCTTTCTTGTTCTTGAACCATCCAGTCCATTGTAGCAGCACCATCGTGAACTTCACCAATTTTGTGGGTGATACCAGTATAATACAAAATACGTTCTGTAGTTGTAGTTTTACCAGCATCGATGTGCGCCATTATACCAACGTTTCTGGTTAAATGTAAATCGGTTGCCATTTTTGTCTCCTTATTTTATTTGTAATAACATTAATTAAAATATTATTTTTAAATTTTTGCCATAAAAGGCAAAATTAAAATGATTTTTCTTTATTATTTTGATACTCATTTAAAAGTTTTTCATATTCTTTGCCAAACTTATTTTTCATAAGTTCTAGCCATTTTTCTTTAATATTAAAGATATATCTAACATGACCCTTTGTTTGTTTTGCATCAAAATATGTGAAAACATACTCACAATCAGAATCAAAGTTTACAACAAATTTGGTATAATTAAAATGACCATTTGTGTTTATTTCTGTATGAATACCCCACGAGCGGAGTTTAGAACCAAAAATATATTCAGCAAAATTTTCTAATTCTTTTTTTGGTATTAAAGAAATATAATTTGTTTTTTCAAATTTATTTATTTCCATATTTATTCCTACTTATCTTTGCCCGATTGCAGGTAAGCAAGCTTGGCTTTAGTATATTGTTTATGTGCCTTTGGATTTGAAGAAACTTTATCAAATTTGTTTTCCATAAACTCAATCCATTTTTGTTGAACAACGTCTTGAGCCATTTTTGCAAAAAGATTTTGTCCTTCACATGTAAAATCAGTAAAAACATATTCAACAACATGTTGACTACCTGTAGCCGCAACATCAAAACCTAAACGAACATAAACTTTGTCACCAAGCATTTCTATTTGCTCAATATCCATTTTTATATTTGCTTTTAAAAATTCTTTTATATTTTCTTCTGAAAGTCTTTCTACGAACATAAGTAACCCCCTACTTAATTATTTCTTTTTCATATGCTTCTGTTAATTGTTTATTAAAAGCATCTTTATATTCATCTTTAAATTCTTCTAATAAAAAACTTTTCCAACAATCTTTAGTTGCAATATAGTTTAATTTTGCAAAAGAATTAAGAGGAACAACATCGTAATCTGTTAAAGTATATTCTGGAGTTGGACCATGTGAGTCTAACAAGAATTTTAAATGTATGCCATAAGGTTTTTTAGTGGCTTTTACTGAAATTTGCCATTTATCTTTAAAATATGTTTCAATTTTTTTAACATCAACTTTTTTTACAAACATATTAAAGCCCTCCTATAATTTTAAACAATAAATTTAGTTTATTATTTAAATTACCATTTGAAATGAGCAAAAGCCTTATTAGCCTCAGCCATTCTATGCATTTCATCACGACGTTTAATTGAAGCACCTGTATTGTTGTAAGCATCTAATAATTCGCCTGCAACTTTTTCATCCATAGTGCGTTCGCCGTTACGTTTTCTTGCAAAATCTACAATCCAACGAATAGCAAGAGTTTGACGACGTGCTGGTCTAATTTCCATTGGAACTTGGTAAGTAGCACCACCAACTCTTCTACCTTTAGTTTCTAAAACTGGTTTAACATTTTCTACTGCTTGAGTGAAAACATCTAAAGCATTTGCACCAGTTTTGTTTTCGATGATATTAAAAGCATCGTAAACGATTGATTGAGCAAGGCTTTTTTTACCATCTAGCATAACTTGGTTTACAAATTTTGCTACAAGTATTGATTTATATTTTGGGTCTGGTAAAACTTGACGACCAAAATTACCTCTTCTTCTTGGCATGTGTGTATCTCCTTTATAAAATTCTAAGTAGTTATTTATTTCGACTTACTACTTTTTAATTGTTTTATGACCTAATTATTGTTTTTTAGGACGTTTAGCACCATATTTAGAACGAGATTGGTTACGTTTTGCAACACCGGCAGTATCTAAGGTACCACGAACAATGTGATATCTAACACCTGGTAAGTCTTTAACCCTACCACCACGAACTAATACAACGCTGTGCTCTTGAAGGTTATGACCAATTCCAGGAATATAGCAAGTACCTTCTGTGCCATTTGAAAGTTTAACTCTGGCAACTTTTCTTAGAGCTGAGTTAGGTTTTTTAGGTGTAGTAGTTTTAACGTTTAAGCACACGCCACGTTTTTGAGGACATTCTTCAAGTAGTGGTGATTTACTTTTTTTGTCAAAAGTTTTACGACCTTTGTTAACCAATTGATTAATTGTAGGCATTCCATTTCTCCTTTTAACTAGATTTTTTAGAAGGCATAGTTTAACATCAACCCATATTAAACAAATTCACCCTCATTATATTTGCTTTTGTTTTACAAGTAGCACACCATTTCGCCTTCTATTTTTAGGCAACACTTCGCCTTGGCGAAAGTTACATATGCCGCATCTTTTGCCCTTATGCTACCCTAGGTTGGTTTAAAATATTTAAAGCCACAAAAGAAGTGCATCTTATTCGGTGGTTATGGTTGTTCCACCTGTGCTAGTTGCATTTTAAACTTTTAGCCAGCAAACTCTAAAAGCCATTTTAGTATGCTGTATTTGACAATTATGCGCAAAAAACGCTCTCCCGCACGAGCATACCGCACTAATATTAACACGCATGCGAGTGTTTGTCAAGAAAAAAGCAAAAAAACACCGCTACTAAATGACTTAGTTAAGTAAAGCCTGCCGCAATTAAATTTGACAAATTCTACCTTTAATTTTACAATATAAATTACTAGGGGGACTAAATGAATAAATATATAATTCAAGAAATATCCGAAAAACAGGCCGAGGTTTTTAACAAGTATTTCGCCGAAGATGGAAACTTTTGTTTTGAAGGTTGTTGGCTAAGAAATCAAAGACCAGAAAACGCAAAAAAATCTGGTTATATAGATGAAACAACACAAAGGCGCCGTTATGTTCATTTTTACGATACTTACTGCGATGAAGTTATTAATGGGAAACACTATCTTGCACTTGCCGATTATTATCTTTATGTAACAAACACTTTGCCAAAAGAGGAAATATATGCTTATGTAAATAAAATTACAAAAGCCTTAGATGAAAATAATTTTATTAAAAATAATAACAGTTACTTTAAAGATAACACTCAAGTAGATATAATGTTTTACGAAAAACACCCTAAAAACACAAGCGAGTTTCCTGCAAATTATATAAGTTGCGATATTATTATTAGAAGCAAAGGTTTTGATTATACAAAACACTATGACAGAATGTGGGCACTTTCTAGAAAAATGTATAGAATGCCAGAACAAAGAGGCAATCCAACATACATAACAGATGTTAAAGAAATTTTAAAATATTTACCCGCTCAGGTTGAAATGGGTTGTGGACCTAGTATAGATACCGGCATTCCACCACTATATGAAATGCACGAAACATATAAAGTTCAAAACCATATTACAGGAAAGTTCTATTTTTGCGACCAAGACAATTTAATTTTAAGCGTAATAGAAGATGAAGCCAAAATGCGTAAAATTTTTGCAAAAGTTCCTATTGCTTGCATCAGTGCCGAACATACCAATGGCTATAAATATTTTAATGAACTTTATAAAAAAGTCTATTTTAAAGGAACAGTTTATAATAATAATTTTGACAGGCTTGTTAAAAGATTTGATATTCCTGAAAAGATTTTAAGAATTTATGATATTAACGAATACATTGCAAAAACCAACTTTGAAACTGATGTTAAAAGTTTAGTGTGTATGGGGTGTCATGCTGACCGCAGGCAAGTTGAGCGCCAAGCAAGACAAAATGGCTTAAAAATTATCTTTATTGACCCAGAAGGCTTTTATAATAAAGACGGCTTTGAGCCATACCCAATAGAGGGTCCTAAGGACGGCGACATTATTTTAAAAATGACCTTTGAAGAAGCTATGAAAAAATTATTAGAGGCTACTAAATGAAACAAATAATTCAAATGTATAATATGTTATTTTTTGACTTTATAAGTAAATATGATACCACCAATACAAATATTGTGAGGAAAATTATTCATAGTTATAGCGTGGCAGAAAAATGTTTTACTATTGCTTGCAAACTTAATTTAAACGAAGATGAAAGAAATTTTTCGTATTTACTAGGTTTATTTCATGACCTAGGTCGTTTTGAGCAATGGAAGTTATACAAAACCTATAGCGACAAAAAAAGTGTTGACCATGGTGACTTAAGTTATGAAATAATATACCAAATGCAGCCTGAAACTTTGTTTTTAACCGAAAAACAATTTCAAGTATTGTTGCAAGCAATTAAATATCATACAAAACCTTACTGTGGCAATGATGAACAAATAATTTTTTATAACGAAATGATTAAAAACGCCGATGCTTTTTGCAATGTAATTACTACAGCAAATGGTGCTCAGCAAATGACCATAACTAAAGATGGTGTTACTGAACAATATTTAAATGCCTTTTTAAATTTAGAACCACTATACACCTACTCACCCAACACCAAATTAGATAGAGCATTGTTTTTAACTGCCTGCACTTATTATGTAAAATACCCTTTTTTAAAACAAGAAATTTTAGATAATAACTATATTGATGCAATTTATTCAACTTTTTGTAAATATTTAAACGAGGAAGATAAATTAATTTATAAAAATGCTATTAATATTTTAAAACAAAAATTAATTAAAAATAATAAAACACTCTACTAAATAGGGTGTTTTTATTTACAAAATTAACATTTATTATTTAATTTAAAATGGTTGCTTAATTTTTTATATATTGTTAAAATATTATTAAATTAGGTTGTTAAAAAACAAAATTCTGTGAGGTAAAAATGGGTTACTATGTTAAAATAAATAACGAAACAACTAAAAAGTACGAAGCGGTTGATAAAAACTCTTTTAAAAACTTTTTAGATTTTGCAAAGGGTTTAAAATTTCAAAGGCTTAATTTTGTAGATGGTGACACTTGCAAAGAAACATATTACGATACTCCTGGGCATTTATTAAATCGTTCCGGAATAATTTTGTCAAGATTTGAAGAAGGCAGCAATGTGTTTTTTAAAGTAGAAACAGCAACCTCGCTATCTAAAGTTTTAAACAAATTAGATAAAGAAGTTTTTGTTCACAAAGTTGGTTATGGCGATAAACTTTCTGACCATGCTTTTTATATTAAAGATGGAATAACTGCCCTATATTCAACTCCTTTTTCTGTTGACCTAGAAAATATTATTAACAATTGCGTACCTCATATGGAAGTAACTATTAACGCACAAGTTTATGAACTTGTAAGCGGAACAGGAATGCGTGCAAGAGTTGCGCTTGAAAATAAAGCAGTTAAAAATTTTGAAACCAAACGCACATATAAAGTACAAAGCATAACAGCAAAACTAGAAACAAAACCAGAACTTTATTTAGATGACTTTACTGAATTTAACAACATGATTGAAAAAAATTGTAAAAACCTTATACCAATTGATGAAAAACAATTTGACTGGGCAATTAATGTAACAAAACCAATTATTGTTGAAAAGAAAAAGAAAGAAAAGAAAAAAGAAGTTAAGTTTTAAAAAATACTCCATACGGAGTATTTTTTGTTTTTACAATAAAAGTTAATTATATAAAATAGCATTGAACCTTCAAACAAGTTGAAGGTTTACCCTTGCATAAATGCAAGAGCCTTTTGATGGCTCAAAGGCAATGCCCTTTGGTATGGGCGGAAACCTCGACCTTTCTGTAAATGAATTTCCAAAAGTTGATATTTCCTACTACATAAAAACAACACACAATATGTATGTTGTTTTTTAATATTTTAAAAATTGTTAAATTGTAATTTCAAAAGCGGCACGTATACCATAAACTGCAGATGAAATACTAACTGTTGTGAACTTGCCTAATTGATTAATACAATCAGGGCCACTACTATTTGCATCTGAACTTACAGAACGAAATGCCCAATATGCTCCATTTCCATTACTTTGAGATCCTGTAGTATCACCTATGCCATAACAAATCTCTACTTGCCCATTCATTGATATACTATTATCATATAATAAAAACATTTCCTGACGACTTATCAACCAAAGTCTTGCATCGGTCAATGTTACCGTTAATGTACTACCCATATAATTTTGATATGTTTCCGTTACAGAGCGTTTAGTTATAGAGTCATATAATTCATCAGAAACATTTCCTTCACTATCTAAAATACCTGTATCTTTTAAATAGTCACCTAAAATATATGTTTCAATAGCACTTCCGGTATAATTATTACCCGATTCATTAAACAATCGTCCACTTATTGAGCCATATCCACCAGCAGTTACATATTTTTGAATAAACCAGAAAGTATAACCTTTGTAGTCAACATTTGTCATGTCGGCACCTTTTAAACTATACCATTTTTCAGTTGTGCCTGAAGGAGTATGTGCATCTAATGTGCTTGTTACAAATGATGGTTTTTCG
>SVIS01000018.1 GCA_015069385.1 Clostridiales bacterium | reverse complement strand
TTAGTAAGAGATAAAAAAACAAGAACAGAAATAGCCCAAAAAGATGAAAAAATAATGAATATGTTGAAAGAAAATTCAAAAAGACAAGAACAGTTAAATGAATTGAAAACTAACAAAAAGTCACAAATAGAAAATGAAAATAAGGTAGAGCAAAAAAAAGATTTAAATGCAGATAAAAAAGAAAGGCTACAAAAAACTCCACCTAAAAAACCAAATACAAAAAAATAATAAGTTAATTATATAATTTAAGAGTATTTTGTTTAAGGATATAAAAAGGGAACATAATTGCTAAAAAATATGTTCTCTTTTTATTATAATTTATCTTTTCGCTAAAATTTGTAATTTAAACATATAATTCTTAAAAAAGTTCCTTTAATTATTAGGGGCTTTTTTTGTAAACTAAAAAATATCACAATTTTAATTTAAAGGGTAAAAATATGGCAAGAAAAATTGTAATTACAAGTGGTAAGGGTGGAGTTGGTAAAACAACTGTTTGCGCAAGACTTGGTATGAAATTAGCAAATTTAGGGTTTAGAGTTGTTATTTTAGATATGGATATTGGTTTAAACAACTTAGATGTTGTAATGGGCATAGAGCAAAAAATAAATTTTGATATTTTAGATGTAATAGCCGGTAATTGTAGATTAAAACAAGCCCTTGTGCAAGATAAAAAATATCCAAGCCTTTATGTGCTTGCATCAACTCATATGTATGATGAGGTATATATAAATAAGGAAGATATAAAAAGTGTGGTAGATAAACTTGCCGAAACTTTTGACTACATTTTATTAGATTGTCCAGCGGGGGTGGAAGAAGGCTTTAGAAGAGCCGTATATTCTGCAAATGAGGCAATTGTAGTGGTAACTCCTCATATTTCAAGCGTAAGAGATGCCGATAAAGTATTGTCAATTTTGTCAAATTATGATTTGCTTGGCAAATATTTAATAATAAACCGAGTTCGTGGTGATTTTGAGGCAACATTAGAAACATTAGGCATAGAAGAAATTGTAAGATTTTTAAAAACAAAACTTATAGGGGTTGTGCCAGAAGATGATAGCGTTACAAAAGGTGAGCCAGCAGGTGAAGCATGTAGTTATGAATTAAATAGAGCCATAACCTTACTGGCAGAAAATTTACATAATGGAACAAAAAAGATTTATGATGTTGCAAAAAAATATAGAGGTTTTTGGGGCATTTTAAGACGTAATATTAAAAAGAAGGTGTAATTATGAAACAAACACAAGCACAAAGATTAAACAAAGTTTTAATGCAAGATAAATCGGCAAGTCCGCAAAGATTATTACCATCGCTTAAAGCAGATTTGCGAGATGTTATTAGGCAATATGGTGAAATTAACGATGATGTTACAATAGAAATTCAAGAAAACGAAAGTGGTTATAGTATAATCTTTTTGGCAAAAGTAACTAGGTTTAAAAGTTATGGAAATGTTATATAATTTCAATTAAATAAGCGTAACAAAATTTTTATAAAAAAATTTACAAATAAAGAATTGTATGTTAAAATCTCTTTTGGAGAATACTATGGAAATACTAAGAGATTTTAAACAGATAAGCGATAGAGTATATAAAATTTTTGGTGTAGATGTATCAAATCTACCAATTCTTGACCCAATGTCTAAAGAAGATTTAAAAGCATTGGTTTTGCCGGCAAATATAAATAAAGATTTAACAGAGGTCAGCAGTCTTGCCGAACTTATTTTTCAATTAAATGAATATGTTCCAGCACTATGCAAC
This sequence comes from Clostridiales bacterium, assembly GCA_015069385.1. Lineage (GTDB taxonomy): Bacteria > Bacillota > Clostridia > Christensenellales > UBA1242 > HGM11367. The sequence goes on along the minus strand of SVIS01000018.1, from coordinate 20,017 downwards.
TTGGTTAAAATGTTTTTGTTTACTAATCACTATACAGCAATTGTTGCTTTTATGGAAAAACTTTTTGTTGCTCATGTTGGCTCGGCAAACTACGTAAGCAAAAATCAAGAATATAGCCATAAAGAGCGTTTTTTTGATAGATTTATAGAAGTAGTTAAATGCACAGACTTAAAACTTCCTGACTATTTACCATTCTTGTTTGAAATAATTGAAGATAATGATAGAACAGAACTTTCTAATTATTTAGCACCATGCCTTGAATATATGCAAAATTTATATAGGGAAAATAGTGAAGATATTAAAACTTTTATTTCTAGTGAACCAAGGCTTAAAAATACATACTATACGTTAGGGTTAGAATATAATACACAAAAAGCAATGGCAGAAATTTTTAATTCAGAAAACGGAGCCGATGATGCACTTTTTGCTAAAATTTTAAAACATTATTATACCGATACAATGGCTTTCTTCGATAAAAATTTAGAAAATGCGGGCGCTAAAAAATTTCATTATGTAAAAATTTTAGCAAGTATAGAAAATCCTGAAGTAACAGCAAGATTAGAAGATTTATACGAAGAAGAAACTAACGAAGAAATTAAGGCATTTATAAAAGCAAAACTAGGCATTGCCGATAAATCAAATTTGGGTTGTTCTCCTAAACATTTTGAAACCATGGCAATAAAAAAAGTTGAAGAGCCTCAAGAGCGTACTTTAGGTGTTCCGTTTGAAAAAATGATTTTAAAATTTAACGATGGAACAGAAGCAAATAATGTTGTAAAAACATATTTAATTAATATTTTTAAAACCGAAAAAGATTTGTTAAACTTATATGGTTTAAGCGATGTAAAAACTCTTTTTGCTGAGGCTGACCTTATAAATTTTGCTCAAAGTTTATTTATGGCGCTTAAGAAATTAAAAGATATTAAAGAGGCAAAATGGGCAATTAGGTTAATTTCTCTTGTTTGCCGTGATGGTTTAGAAGATGAAATTTATGATTTTGTTCAAGGTTTATATAGGGCTGGCAGAGCAAAAGAGGCTAAATATTTATTAGAATGTTTAATTTATAGTAAAAAAGAACGTGTTGTTTCACTTCTTTCAAAATTAATTGAAGAAAATAATAGTATTTTTATAAATGACAAAGAGTATTTTGTTTCTTTATACTCTGAAAATATGTCACGAAAAATGTCAGATGTTCAAGATATGCTTGTTAATGATGAAATAACCGAACAAACACTTTTAACACAAAAAGATAGGCTTTATAGCAATTTTATTGCAAATAAGTCTTATACTAAAGAGCAATTTACTGAAATGTTTATCAATAAAAAAGTATTTAATGTGCTTGCTCAAAAACTTGTATTTGGTGAATATAAACAAAATAGATTGTTAAGTTTGTTTGTTTTAAATGGTTGTGAAATTAATTATATTGCTAAAGCAAATACTGAGGCAGATGGTGTATTAAAAATTAAAATTGCACACTCACTTGATTTAGATGATAGATTTGAGGTTGCAAAAACATATTTTGCAGAACCAACTTTTGTTCAGTTCCAAAATACAACTTTTGTTATTAAAGAAAGCGAAAAAACTTTAACAAAAGTATCTAGTATGCAGGGTATTTTAATTAACGCATTAAAATTTACAAGCAATATGGCATGTTATGGTTTTGTTCGCAATATTGCAAGAGAAGGCGACGAAACTAGCGAACTTGTTCATGTATGTCCAGAACTAAATCTTTTGGCAGAAGTTTCTTTTGAAAAACCTATTTCAAATTATTCAACCATTGCAAGCATTGGTCATATAAGATTTTATAAATTAAATCAATGTTTAAAAAATGGCGGAGCATTTATTATTAATAAAGCAAACGCTGTTGCTGTGGGCGGAGTAGAGCCAAGATATTATGACTATGTTGTAGGTGCAGTATCAAAATCTTTAAAAAATTAATTATATGTTAAGGCACAAAAAGTCATTGACTTTGTTGTGCCTTTATGTTATACTAAGCCCCGTATGCCACTTATGTAGGGCAAATAAGTTTAAATATTATATATTTAACGCCTATTACGTAGTGAGATTTAAAAGTAGGAGGAAAAGAAAATGTTTGCTATTGTTCAAACAGGTGGAAAACAATACAAAGTTTCAGTAGGTGATACTTTAAAAGTTGAAAAACTTGAACTTGAAGTTGGCTCTAAAGTAAATTTTGATGTTTTACTTACATCTGACAACGGTAAAATAGTTGCAGGCAACCCAGTTTTAAAAAACGTTACTTGCACAGCCGAAGTTGTTGCTCAAGGTAAAGGCGACAAAATTGTAGTTTATAAATACAAACCTAAGAAAAATTACCGCCGTAAACAAGGTCACAGACAACCATTTACTCAAGTAAAAATTCTTGAAATTAAGTAGTATATAACTATGACGAACGTACAAATTTTAAAACAAAAGCACACAATTTTGGGTTTTGTTGTTTCTGGTCACTCAGGTTATGCCGAAGAGGGAAGCGACATTGTGTGTTCGGCAATTTCTAGTCTTTCTCAATCTGCAATTGTAGGATTAGAAAATGTATTAAACCTAAAACCTATGGTAAAAATTAACGAAAAAAAAGCATATCTTTCTTGTTATTTGCCAAATAATTTAACAGCAAAACAAATGGAGCATGCTCAAATAGTTTTAAAAACATTTGAACAATCGGTTAATCTTTTACTTTTAGGAGATAAAAAATTAAAAAAATATATCACTTTGGAGGTCAAAAATGAAATTTATTAATATTCAACTTTTTGCCCATAAAAAAGGTGGCGGTAGCACTAAAAACGGTCGTGATAGTAATTCTAAACGTTTGGGTGTTAAAGCTTTCGACGGTCAATTCGTTACAGCTGGTTCCATCATTATAAGACAACGTGGCACAAAAGTATACGCTGGTGAAAATTGCGGTCTTGGTAAAGATTACACAATCTTTGCAATGAAAGATGGTAAAGTTAAATTCTCTAACAGCGGTTGCAAAAAAATTGTTAGCATAATAGCTGAATAATAAATTAAAACAATGGAAGAATAATCCATTGTTTTTTTATAAGCAAGAAATGTAAATATAACAAAATTAAATACAAACTGAAAATGCACATAAGGTGCATTTTTTAATAATGAATTTAAGTTTTTTAAAAAAACACTAAAAATTAGTTGACAATCGGCTGGGGGGGGGTAGAATACAAATATATCATTAAAAAGGAGAAAGATATATGAAAAAGAACTATAAATGGCTAATAAACCTAGCCACCCTAGTACTATGTGTATGTGCTTTAGCCATAGGCGTGTACGCAGCCAAACAAGCCTCACTTACTGCCACCGGAACAATAGGCTTTACAGCGCATGGCTGTAAGGTAAAGGTGTCAGGAACAATAGATGCGTATGATGAAGATTTCACCACAAAACTAACAGGAACAGCAGCAACAATAGCAGAAACACTAGTAGACCAAGAAGGAGAAGAACTACCTCTTCCAGCAATGTATTTTAGTGATTTGGCAGAAAAAGGAAATACAATAACAATAAACTTAAAAATAACAAGCGACTCAGACTTTCCAGTACTATGTAACATACCAAACCCAGTAGCGTATGATAGTACAGCAACAACGACAGAAATAACTGCAGTAAGAGGAGTAACTTCAAACCAATCATTTGTGTTATCAACAAAAGGTGAGTATAAAGATATAACAATAACGTTTACACTAACCGACATAGAAACAGCCTCAGATATATCAGCAATATTTGATGCAAATCTAGAGTTTAAAAAATATACATTTGATAGAAGTGTATTAAAAACTGGAGCAATGAGTGGCTTACCAGATACAACAGAAAACGCAAAAACAAAACTCTATGTAGAGATGGGTGAATATGCAGTAGGGGAAACAACAACCCCACTTCGCTGGTATGCTTTTGCCTATAGTGCAACAGGCAGCGAAGAAGTAGGTGCAAATGGCATGGTAGCAGTAAATGAGTTTACAGCAACAGATTCTGTATCAGTCCCAGCAGGCACATACTACTTTATATCAGAATACATATTAAAAAATACAGATAGTGACTATATAGCATTTAATTCCAGCATGACAGAAACAAATGACTATGGAGTACACTATAACAATTCAACCGTACAAAATTATGTAAATGGTACAACAGGGTTGTATACAAAATATAACTTTGGTGCAGACAAATATGCAGGAGTGTATAGCCAAATAACTACAAGAACACTTGGTGGTGAAGATTACAAAGTATATGATTCAGATGATACAACAGTATTATCTGAACAAACAAGCCAATCAACAGTAAATCAGGCATTATGGCTATTAAGCACATCGGAATACAATGGGCTATTTACTGCGGCACAAGGTAGAGCAAAACTATTAGAAGGGTCTAGCGATTACTGGTAGTTACGTTCACCTTATGGTTGCTACCCATCTAATGATTACTCTTGTGCAATGTATGTCGACACAACTGGCGGTGTAAACTATTTCTTTGTTGGTAACAACTACGGTATTCGCCCAGCATTTAAATTAGTAATTGCCTAAAATTAAATTATATTAAATTTTTAAGCGACTAAACAAATTAGCAAAAAAAATATTTTTAGGAGTAACTTAAAATCTCTTATCTTTGTGTAGATAAGAGATTTTTAAATATTGCAAAACGTTAGTTATTCTTCCTTAAACAGCAATGCAATATATTCGTCCCACTTGTGTTCGCGTATGGGCATGGGTGGGTGAGAAGAAAAATATAGTACCATGGCTGGGCTTATGCCGTGGTATTCATCTAAAATTTCTATTTTGGTTACAATATCGTTTTCGATTACCTTTTTTACTTTAGAGTGATAATTAAAATACATATAATATATATTGTGTAATTTTTGTATGTTTAATACTTAGCATTCTAAACAATGTTTAAATACATACCATAATAAATTGACATTTGGGGTTTTATGTAGTATAATCAATTTGTTATTTTTTTATTTTTAAGGAGAAAATTTTAAATGGATTTGTTTGCAAAAACAGAAGGCGAACATAATTATACAATCGCTAAAGAAAAAGGTATTTACCCTTATTTTCATGAATTAAGAAGCGGTCAAGACACCGTTGTAGATATGGAAGGCATTAAAACTGTTATGATTGGAAGTAACAACTATTTAGGTCTTACTTCTCACCCAGAAGTTGTTAAAGCAGGTATTGATGCTTTAGAAAAATACGGCTCTGGCAATAGTGGTTCAAGGTTTTTAAACGGAACACTTGATATTCACGTTAAACTAGAACAAGAACTTGCAGAGTTTTTACATAAAGAGGCTTGCGTTACATTCTCTACAGGTTTCCAAAGCAATCTTGGCATTATTTCTGCCATTGCTGGAAGAAATGATGTTATTTTGTGTGACAAAGAAAACCATGCCAGCATTTATGATGGTTGTCGTTTAAGTTATGCAAAACTTATTCGCTATGAACACAGCGATATGGAAGATTTAGAAAACAAACTTAAAGAAGTTCCTGCCGATAAAGGCATTTTAATTGTTACCGATGGTGTGTTTAGCATGAGCGGTGAAATTGCAAAATTGCCAGAAATTGTTGCACTTGCTAAAAAATATGGTGCTAGAACAATGGTTGATGATGCTCATGGTCTTGGTGTTTTAGGCGCTCATGGTAGAGGAACTGCCGAACACTTTGGTCTTGAAGATGAAGTTGATATTTATATGGGAACATTCTCTAAGAGTCTTGCATCTCTTGGTGGCTACATGGTTTCTACTAAAAAAGTTATTGAGTATGTAAAACATACATCTCGCCCATACATTTTTAGTGCAAGCATTACACCTGCATCTGTTGCATGTGCAAGAAAGTCACTTGAAATTTTAAGAAATCACCCAGAAAGAGTTCAAGCATTACGTGATATTTCTGCATATATGCGTAACGGTTTAAAAGAACTTGGTGTTAATGTTATTGATTCTACAACTCCAATTATTCCAATTTTTGTTTATGAAGATGAAAAAGCATATGTTGCTTGCAAACTCCTTTTAGAACGTGGCGTTTATGTTAACCCAACTGTTTCTCCAGCCGTTCCTGTTGGTCAAGCAATTCTTAGAACTTCTTACACAGCAACCCATACTAAAGAACAAATGGATTATGCAATGAAACAAATTAAAGAAGTTTTAGATATTTTAGATGTTAAATAATATAACTTGTTTTTAATTAATATTAATTTTATTAAAAAAATATATAAAATAATAAAAATACCTCTTATTTTATAATAAGGGGTATTTATTTTTTACATATTTTAATTTTTAAAGTTGTAAATATTTTTTATATATTAATTAAAAGAATGTTTTAGACCTTCCTAAATCTTGAGTATTTTCTTGATTTCTTGGTTTATTCATTATATGTCCAAATTTTTTGTTACAAAAGTCACGTGCAGGTTTTCTACTTAAACCACCATGTCTAATGTTAAATCTTTCAATACGTTCTTCAATATGTGCATCTATTTTTGCTGTATATTCTGGGTCATCTTGTTTAAACTCTGTTAAATTAACTCTGCCTTCTTTGTTTGCTTCTTGTAAATAGTCATAAACATTATCAACTTTTGTGCAACCTATAACTTTTACAGGTTTTTCGCTAACAACTTCACCCTCAAAACTTGTTTTGCCTTCTTCAAAGGTTGTTGGGTCTAATTCGTAAATGTAACAAGTTTGACCATCAAAACGTTCTTTTAAAGCACCTTCATATGCTTCTTCGAAAAAAGGTGTTCCGTTTTCATCAATACCGTAAATTCCATCAAAGTCACCATGTTTGTTATTGCTTCCAAAAAACATTGCAAAATCTACTGCAGTTGTACCATAAACATATGGTTTGCCGTGTGTAGAAACATGGGGCTTCAATTCTTTTAAGTTTGGTGTTGTAGAAACATGGTAAATTTTTTTTGTCATAAATTTATCTCCAATTAAATTGTAATATGTTTTATATTAATTGTCAATCTTTATATGGTTTGACATAAAATTCATTAAAGTGTATTATGTTTATTATGAAAAAGAAAAAAGAAATTGATATTTCTAGGTATAATCCAGATATCAATGTTGGGCTTACAAAACAACAAGTAGAAAATAGAAAATATGCTGGGCTTGTTAATAATACAAAACAATCGTCCGGCAGGTCATATTTTACAATATTTTTTCAAAACATTTGCACCTTTTTTAATTTAATTTGGGCTGTTGTTTTTATGGCTTTGGTTATTGTTAAAGCATACTCAGACCTTTTATTTATTATTGTTGTGCTTTTAAATACTACCATTGCTATTATTCAAGAAATTAAAGCAAAAAAAACTGTTGAAAAACTAAGTTATGTAACGGCACCAAAACTAAAAGTTATGCGTGATGGCAAAGAGGAGCAAATCCCTGCTACTAAACTATGCTTAGATGACATTATTAAACTTTCTATAGGTAATCAAATACCTACCGATTGCATTTTGCTTTCCGGCAAAGTGGAAGTTAACGAAAGTATGTTAACCGGTGAGTCACAATCGGTAAAAAAACAAGAAGGTGACATATTATATGGTGGCAGTTTTATTTACTCTGGTGCATGTATTGCAAGAGTAGATAAAGTTGGCAAAGATAGTTATATTCAAACCGTGGCTGCACAGGCTAAAAAGTTCAAAAGCCCGCAATCTAATTTATTTAAAGATATAAATGCGTTAGTAAAAAGTATTGGTATTTTAATTTTGCCTGTTGGTGGGTTAATGCTGCTTAATAACTATTTTGCATATGGCAGAAACTTTGCTGTGGCTGTTGCAAAAACATGTGGCTCTATAACAGGTATGGTGCCAGCAGGTATGTTCCTTTTAATTACAATTGCACTTTCGCTTGGAGTTATTAAACTCGGTAGAAAAAAGACACTTGTTCAAGATATTTACAGTATTGAAATGCTTGCAAGAACTAATGTATTATGTTTAGATAAAACAGGAACAATAACTGATGGTACAATGCGTGTTAGCGAACATATTAATTTAAAACAATATGGTGAAGTTTTAAACGAAAAAGCAATTGCAAATATATTAAATGTTCAGCAGTCTAATAACCAAACTTCAAATGCAATGGTGCTTTACTATAAAAAATCTACAGAATTTTTTGTAACTAACAATATAGAATTTTCATCTAAAAGAAAATTTACAGCAACAAGTTTTGATGGGATTGGAACTTATGCCTTTGGTGCACCAGAGTTTTTGCATGTTGGCACACTAGAACCGGAAATTCAAGATATAATATTTGAAAAAACAAACGAGGGTAAGCGTGTTTTAATGCTTGCACACTCGCCAGAACAAATAGTTAAAGAAGATGAACTTCCTTATTATATGGAGCCAATGGCACTAATTGTTATTGAGGACCACATAAGGGAAGATGCCATTGATACAATTAACTGGTTTAAAGAAAATGGTGTGGAAGTTAAAATAATTTCTGGTGATAACCCATATACTGTTGCAAATATTGCAAAGAGAGTTGGGGTAGAAAATGCAGATGCTTGTGTTAGTTTAGAAGGGCTTAGTTTAAAGGAAGTTGAGCGCATTGCTAACGACTTTACTGTGTTTGGCAGAGTTAGTCCAGAGCAAAAACATGCACTTGTAAAAGCGCTTAAAAATAGCGGCAAAACTGTTGCTATGACAGGAGATGGTGTAAACGATTCACTTGCTTTAAAAGAAGCCGATTGTTCAATAGCAATGGCAGATGGTAGTGAGGTTGCTCGTAACTTGTCTAATATTGTATTACTTGATAGTAAATTCAGTTCGCTTCCAGCCGTTGTTGGTGAGGGTAGGCAAGTTATTAACAATGTTCAGCAGTCTAGTACTTTATTTTTAATGAAAACAGTTTTTACAATCTTACTTTCATTAATTACTATTATTACTCGCAGTCCTTATCCATTTAGTCCAAGTCAGTTACTTATGCTTGAAATGTTTGTAATTGGTATTCCATCGGTGGTTCTTGCAATTCAGCCAAACAAAAATATAATAAAAGGCGATTTTACTACCTCGGTTCTAAAACGTGCCCTGCCAAATGGCCTTTTAATGTTGTTTAATGTACTTATTGTTATTGCATTAAATAATTTTGGATTGTTTACTACGGCAGAGTATACAACGCTTTGCACATTGGTTCTTATTGGCACAGGTTTTGTTAACTTATTCTATTTATGCTTGCCATTTAATGTATTGCGTGCAATTTGTGTAAGTTTGTCGGGCTTGTGCATTGTAATTTGTTCATTTACACTTGGGGGCTTTTTTGGCTTAGAAGCAGTATCATGGCTTGTGTTTATTATTTTTGCCGTACTAGTTGGACTTTCAATTCCTCTTCATTTGTATATTCCAAAATTAAGTGACTTCTTGTTTGATAAATTTAAGAAGATGGAATCTGATATGAAAGATAAAAAAGAAAAACAAAAACATGAAAAAGAAATAAAAAAACAAGAAGCAAAAGTGAAAAAACAAAATAAAAAACGTCAAAAATTTAACAAAGGAGAAATTGTTCTTAAAGATATAGATGAAGAAGAATAATTTTGAGGTTATGAAAAAATTATTAATTATAGCAATAATGGCACTGAGTTTTTGTTTGCCGTTTGTAGGCAATTTGCAGGCAATGGCAGAAATATATTCTTCAGTACGAGTTGTTTACCCTTATGCTTATGTGTATGAAGCGGCAAATGCTGGTGAAGAGTCTGCAATACTTATTAAAACATGTAATTATAATGAGGTTTTAACTACCATAGGCACAGAGGTTGTTGTTGGCGGTGTTGATAATTTAGAATATTACCAAGTGCAAATAACCGATGTGCCGGGCTATGAAAGCGGATATGTGTTAAAATCGCAAGTGGTAGGGGCTGATGTTCAATCGCCTAAAAAAGAGTTGAACATAAATGCTACTATTAATCAAGAGTGCGATATATATATTTTAAATGGAACTGATTACGAAAAAACAGGAGAAAAACTTGCAAGTGGTACAAAAATAAGATGGCTTAAAAATGTTGATAATTATTCACAAATTCAATATACAGATGCACAGCAGAATATTATAACAGCATACGTTTTAATAAATGTAGTTGGTTTTAGCGGAATTTCTAGGGCTACCATTGGCGCTGTAATAATTATTATTACAACAGTTTCATTAGTTTTAATTATTTTTGGAATTAGTGGAAAAAAGAAGAAGAAAAAAAATATTTAATAAAAAACCTCTAGCACTTAACATGTTAGAGGTTTTAAATTGGTTTTTTTCTAGTAAACCAATTCCAAAGTATAATTAAAACTTGCATCGGAACAGCAATTATTAAAAGTAGCCAAATTTGAGAAAATGCAAAATTTACAGAAAGACAAATAGAAAGTGCAAGCGTCCAAACAAAAATTGATTCAAAAATAGCAAGAGCAAGTTTTTGTTTCCATCGCCCAGAAAATACCATGCAAATTATACTACATATTGGTAAGGCATAAATAAAAGCAAGCCAAGTATAACCAGTTAAAATATTAAACATTGTTAAAAAAACATATGCAATAGTGGCAATTAAAAAAACAAGCCCAGTGCTAAGTAGCATTATAAAAATTTTGTTGCGCAAGAATTTGTGTAAGTTATGTGTTTTTTTCTTTTTGCTTACATCGCCAATTAAATCATTAACTGTTATGCCAAAAAGGTCGGCAATTTGTTTTAATACAATAATATCTGGTAAAGATTCGCCACGCTCCCATTTAGAAACAGCCTTATCGGAATAATTTAATTTTTCAGCGAAATCAAGTTGTGAAAAACCAGCAAGTTTTCTATACTCACCAATATTTTTTCCAATGGTCGTTTTTAAATTTTCTTCGTTTTGTTCCATATATTAATAAAATACATTATTTTTTTGCCTTTGTAAAGGTTTTTATGATATAATTCTACTTGTGGTAGAGGTGAAAAATGTCGACTCTACTTTTGGTTTTTTATCTTTATATTTAAAAAATGTATAGTAGGTAGAGCCTTTGTGGTAAAATATTTAAAATAACAATGTAACTTAAATTACAAGGAGATTTTTTAATGAAAATTATAATATCGGCTGAAAGCACTGTAGATTTAACTCCAGAACTTTTAAAAGAATATGAAATTAAAACATTACCATTTACTGTTTTGCTTGGCGACAAAATGGGTGAAGATGGAGATATTACCGCAGAAGAAATTTTTAAATTTGTTGCAGAAAATAAAATATTGCCAAAAACAAGCGCTATTAATGAATATCAATATAATGAATATTTCACAAAACTTTTGCAAGAGGGTGACGCAGTAATTCACTTTTGTTTATCTAGCGGAATTAGTTGTGCTTATGCAAACGCTGCTAGGGCAGCCGAACATTTTGAAAATGTTTATGTTATAGATACAAAGTCTCTTTCAACAGGTATTGCATTGCTTGCAATTAAGGCTCAAAAAATGGCAAGGCAAGGCGCAAGTGTTGAAGAGATTGTAAAAACTGTAACTACTGATACCACTAATCTTAATGTAAGTTTTGTAATTGATAAATTAGATTATTTAAAAAAGGGTGGCAGATGCTCATCTTTGGCTGCGTTTGGGGCAAACCTTTTGCAACTTCACCCACAAATTGTCGTGTCGAATGGAAAAATGGTTTCTGGAAAAAAATACAGAGGAACTTTTGATAAAGTTGTAAAAGCATACTGCGAAGATGTAAGCAAAGATTTTGAAAATGCTGATAAATCGGTTGCATTTTTAACATATACAACAGCAGGTGATGCTGCACGTGAAGTTGCTCTTAAAACTTTAACCGAAGCGGGTTTTAAAGAAATTTATGAAACAAACGCAGGTGCAACAATTACAAGCCATTGTGGCCCAAACACCTTAGGGCTTTTGTTCTTAATGAAATAGAAAGTATAAAACTTCTGCCTTATTTGCAGAAGTTTTTTTGACATTAATTTTTGTAAATCTTATAATAACACCATGGATCTAATATATATTATTTTAATAGCAATAGGGGTTTTAATTGTTTTAATACTGGCAGGCTTGGCTGTGGTAAATTTTTCTGCCGATGATTTAATAGATAGATTTAATCAAACATCTAAGTATGAAACATCTATATCACCAATCGAGTTTGCACATTCTATTTCTAGCAAATTTTTTAAAAATAGCATAAAATTAGAGTTTACGAACAATAAACTGGGAGATTGTTTTTCTTCTAATGGAGTTTTAGTTCTTTGCACACAATATGCTCATGTAAATCAGTTGGCAGGGCTTGCAATTTGTGCCCATGAATTAGGGCATGCTTTTCAATTTTATTTTGAAAAGGCACGAATGAAAAAATATGTTCGCAAAGTTAAATGGAGTAAATTTTTATCTAAATTAATAACACCACTACTTCTTGGTGGATTAATATTTTTAATTTTAGGACAACTTGTTGTTTCTTTGTGCATATTTGCTGTAACTGTTGCAATTTTTATTTTGGCTGTTGCAGTTAAAATGTCTACTATTAAAATAGAAAAAGAAGCCTCTTTAAAAGCATTAGAACTTTTGCAAGAGTTTACGTACTTATCGGAAGATGAACTTAAAATTGCCAAAGATTTTTTAGATTCTGCAAAACTTACTTACATTGCTGACCTATTAAAAATAATGCTTAAATGGACGGGCTTTACAAAAAAATAGCAAAATTAAGTTGTATTATCCGTTTTTCTCTGTTTTTTATCCAAATTTGGCTAAATTTCCACATAAATCTACATTTTTCAACTTTTTTTAAAAAATGTTTTGCTTTGAATTAAAATTTTAGTATAATAAAGTTACTAAATGGGAATAACCATTTAAGATTAAAATCAAAGGGGATATTTATGAATAAAACAGAATTTATCAGAGCCATCTCAGAAAAAGCTGGTATCACAATGAAAGATATCAACGAAGTTTACGAAGCAATGGTTGATGTTGTTACTGAAACTTTAAAAGCTGGTGACAAAATTCAATTAGTTGGTCTTGGAACAATTGAACTTAAAAAAGTTGAAGCTAAAACAGGCATTAACCCAAGAACAAAAGAAACAGTTGAAATTGCTGCTTGCAATAAACCAGTTCTTAAATTTGGCGCTGCATACAAAGCTAAATTCAATTAATATCAAACAAAAAAAACACTTCCTATTGGTAGTGTTTTTTTGTTACCTCTAAAATGCTTGACAAGCACTTTGTAATAAATTATAATGAAACACGTATAAAAAATATAATATGCGAGAGTGGTGCTTTAGGCAAGCCACGCTTGTTTAAGGGTTGAAGCGTAAAGAAAAGTTGCCGGTGGCAAGTTTTTAGCGCACAACGGGCGTCGCAATAGCGTAAGCCCCGTTTTGAAAAAATGCGATATTAAAATAGTAATAGAAATATACAGCATTACGCATTTTTGAGAAACAAGTTTACTTGCCCCTTAATTTGATTAAGTTGGTGCAAGTATAAAAAATATAATATGCGAGAGTGGTGGAATGGTAGACACGCTTGTTTAAGGGTTGAAGCGTTAAGAAAAGTTGCCAGTGGCAAGTTTTTAGCGCACAACGGGCGTCGCAATAGCGTAAGCCCCGTTTTGAAAAAATGCGATATTAAAATAGTAATAGAAATATACAGCATTACGCATTTTTGAGAAACAAGTTTACTTGCCCCTTAATTTGATTAAGTTGGTGCAAGTATAAAAAAATATAATATGCGAGAGTGGTGGAATGGTAGACACGCTTGTTTAAGGGGCAAGTGGGAAACCGTGTGGGTTCAAGTCCCACCTTTCGCACCAAAGTAAAGGCGCAATGCCTTTTTTTAATTTTTTGAGGTAGATATATGGTAAAAGAGTTTCAAGGTAAATATGTTACAATTATGAGTTGCAGTGATTGTAATATTAAATGTAAACATTGCTATATTTCTTATGGTGGAAATTTTTCCGGAGATCAATTATATGAAATGGTTTCAACCTTACAAAACAAATATGAAGTAATGATTAATGGCACTGAGCCATTAATGCATAAAGAATTTTTAAAAAGTTATAAATTAATAAATATTAAATCTCCTATAACAAATGGTTTAGTATTTAAAGATAATTATAATTACATAGATGAATTAAAGCAATGTGGAATAAACGAGTTAAGAATATCTTATCATTTTGATTTACATGAACAAATTTCACAAGTTGATAAGGCGTATTTAGAAAATTTATTTAAAGAAATACGAAAACGGGGTTTAAAACTTTGCTTAATGTGTTCTATTACTAGCAATAATTATAAAAATATACCAATATATTGTAAAAAGGCAGTTGCTTTAGGGGCAACCGCAATAAAATTTACAAACTTTTTAAGCCAAGGTAGGGCTAAAAATTTAGACTCTAATTTAATTTTGTCACAAAAACAAATATATGAATTTTTTGAAATTATAAATGAAGTAAGAACTGTTTACGATAAAAATATTTTAGAAATCAGAAGATGTGGTAGTTTTGGAAATGATTTAAATCATAAATGTAATTTTAAATGTGATGCAGGTATTGGTGGTGTATGTATTACTCCAGATTGTAATGTTTATCCATGTATATTTCTTTGCAAAAAAGGAAATGAAATAGGGTATTATAAAGATGGCAAAATTTATATAGATACAGATTTAAAATTTAATTCAACAACATGTATGGCAAAAGATATTCTTAACAATAAAAATGAGGTAATATGAAAGAAACAGAAATAACAGTACAAGTTTTTAATTCAATTGATGAAATAAAACAAATGTTAATGCTTAAAGAGTTTGAAATATTAGAAGAATATAATTTAAATGATTTTTATTTTTCTAAATTTAGTAAGCAAGAATTAAATAATTTTGAATATAAAGATTTGTTAAAAAATTCTTTTATTGTTCGTGAGGTTTTAGATGATAATCCCAAAACTTTATTAATTTATAAAAATAAAATTGTTGATGAAAATAACATAGTTATATCTGAAGAAAAAATTAAAATCAAGGTAGAAGATTTAAACAATATATTAAATATATTTGAAAAAATAGGTCTAAACTGCTGGTGTACTCTTAATCAAAATATGATTGTTTATAAAAAGGATAATATAAAATTTACATTGCAAAACGTGCAAGGTTTAGGAACTTTTATAGAGTGCGAAGAAGATAATACAATGGCAATGCTAAATGAATACGAAAAAATTAATCTAATGTTAAATAATTTAAAAAGTTTGGGTTTTGAAATGGGCAGTGATTATTCTTGTAAAAAAGTATATATGAAATTTAAAAATGGAGAAAACTAAATGGCTTTAATGAAATATTCTACAAAAATTACACTATTTAGCAGTTATTTCGATTTAAACGATAGGCTTACTGCCAAAGGAGTACTTAGCATTTTTCAAGATGTTGCATCTATTCATGCTGAAGAAATTGGTGTTGGTTATTTAACCATGCTTCAAAAAAATTTATATTGGGTTTTAAGCAGAGTAAAATTTGACATTTTAAAAATGCCAACACCTTATTCTAATGTTATAGTTGAAACTTGGCCACAAGAAAAAGGAAAAATAGATTTTGACCGTGACATGCGCATTTTAAGTGAAGATGGTGAAGTGTTGGTTATTGCAAGTTCAAAATGGTGTGTTATTGACACAATTGCACGAAGGCTGCAACGTACCGATGGTGTTAATTATTTGGGTGAAGTTATACCGGACAAAAACTATGAAGATAAGTTTGCAAAAATAATGCTTCCAGATATTCAACCCGTGCAAAAATTTACACATATAGTAAGGTTTAGCGATTTAGACCATAACAAACATATGAACAACACAAATTATGCAAATCTTGTTTTAAGCGCTATAGAAAACAAAGTTTATACACATTTTGAAATAAATTTTGTTAACGAATGTGTTTTAAATGACCAAATTTGCGTAATGCACATAAAAGATAATAACAAAGAATATGTAAAAGGAGTCTGTGAGGGGCAAACGGCATTTTTAGCATATACTTGTTAAATAAAAAGGCTTTATAAAGCCTTTTTTGTTTTTAAAATTGCCTATTGAAATTTAATTTTTTATATAATATACTAATTATAGAGGTTTAATTTTATGAGTAATTTATCACAAAAAGAATATTACGAAAGTTTTTTAAATTATCTTGATAAATATGAGAAAAATATTTTAGAAACTCCATATTTGCACCCTTTAAGCCTTGCTAACATGCTTAAAAACTTGCAGGTTTGGAGAAAAGATTTAAAAGGCAACAATATTGAGTTTGCTAACGATGAACTAAAGGCTTTTTTAATAGAAGAGCATAAACAATATGCCAAATTTATAAAAAAATTAGCATTAAAAAGGGGCTTTTCTAATGCTGTTTTTGGTTCGTTTATTATTAACTTAGTTAACAATTATAAACAAATTAGCGTAATAGATTATTATAAAGAGGCATATACCGCAACAATCATTTGTTTAAAAGATTTAATAAATGACCTTAAAAAACAAAATTTTGACATGCGCAATTATAGAATAAGAACAGTATATGGCATTATTAAAAATTTAGAAAATAATATAACTGAAAACGAGGTGACTCATGAATAAAGAATTTGAATTTAGATATTTTAAAGATATAGATACTTTTAAAAGAAATATACAATGGTTAATAGATAATCATTTTACAGAAAAGAAAGATAATATTATTCATCAACGTTTTGTATATGCTGGAATTATTACAAAAGATGTGGCGCTTAATTATTATTTGCAACTTAAGAAAAGTTACGAGCGTTATAGAACAAGAAATTTGTCTAATCCAAATAGAGCAATACAACTTCCTGTTTACAAAGATTTTCAACATATGTTATCACTTATGGAAGTTTTAAATAAAAATGAATTAAAGTTAGATGATTTAAATCATGTAATGCAATATGCAGAAATATATTTTGACAGATATTTTAATATGAATAAATTTGTTACTTTAAAAGATGAAAATCAAAAATAAAAAAGCGTTATTTAAACGCTTTTTTAAAACTTAATTTCAAAAGGTTGTTTATAAATTGTTAAAGTTGCTGTTTGATAATAAGTTATATTAAGTTTAATACCAATGTCTATTTCGTAGGATTCTGAGTGTTCAATTTTTGCAATTTGACCGGTAGTTTTAGAAACATAAAAGTTTATTTGCAAATATGAGTGAGTTACAGATGAGGCACCTGATTCTCGCTTTATATCCTTTAAATATGCAGCAGGAAGATTATTTACACTAAATACAAACGAGCAAATGTAATAATTTTTATCAGATGTTTTATCAAACTTGGCTTGTTTATCTATTCCTTTAACTGGCCTTAAACTAATAATTTGTGTTCTGTAAGGGCCAACAAGGCTAATTAATTGTTCGTTAGTTAAGGTTGTGTTTAATGCCCCCGATAGTGAATATTTATAGTTAGAATTAATATTGGTTGTTTTTATGTAATTATAGGTTTGCATGTCTGGTGAGGTAATTCGTTCATAAAAACATTTACCAAAAGATGAGTCGCAATAAGCAAAAACTTCAGAGCCAAAATTAGAACCGCTATAATATTTAACACCTTTAATTTTTTGCACAACGCCAAGTGAAGTTCCGCTAGAAGAATAAGAATATGTGTAATATTTTTCTTGCTTAAGCCTATTAAATGCATCGGTCATGCATGCGTATCCGTTGGTGTAATTAGGAAGTGTTAAAGTATCTTCTTGTTCTTCCTCTTCTTCCTTTGGCGTTTCGGGTATAATAGGTGTAATTTCGGGAGCAATTAACTCTTCCTCGTTAGATGTTTCTGCATTAATTGGTGGAGTGGTACTTGCCTTATTGCCTTGAATAAACATTGCATCATAAACAAAAAATACACTTACAAATATTGTTGCAAAAATGCATACAAACCACTTTTGCCAAGTTTTTATCATGCGTTACTCCTTTTTTACTTATGTAGTGATATTAACTTATTTGTCGAATAATGTCAATAGGATAGTGTGTTGACAAATTGCAAGATTGTGTTATACTTAAAATATATTTAGGAGGGGTTATGACAAAAGAAAAGTATAGCAAAAAAAAGCATTTACCATTAAAAATAAGTAGCAATGAACTTTGGGTAGAGTATAATAAAAAAGGCGTTCGCCGTTATGCAAACACCAATGCTAATTGGAAAGAGCAAGTTTTAAGTTTGCCAGAAAATGAGCAATTAAAATTGTTCCATAAATATGCCTTAGAGGGTAATAAAAAAATGCTTAAGTTTTTCATTGAGCAATCTGATGCTGTTTCTGTAAATATGGTAGACTCAGATGCAAATTCAGCACTTATGTTTGCTGTAAAATCTGGCAAACGTGAGGCTGTTGAATATTTGTTAAAACAACATGCTGTGGTTGACCATATAAATAACCTTGGCTTAACACCACTTCATTTGGCTGTAAGAAAAAACTCGTTAGACCTTGTTAGGGTTTTGCTTGAGTTTGGTGCCGATGTAAATATTACCGATACAAAATATGGTTATGCTTCACGCTGCTATAATCAAACTCCTCTTTTTGATGCAGTGCAAGAAAACAATGACCAAATGATTGAATATTTATTTGTAAACGGTGCAGATCTTGACCATCAAAACGATAGCGGCAGAACACCTCTTATGGTTGCTGCTTGCAATCGTCATCGCCAAGAGTCATTAAATAAATTAATCAAACTTGGTGCTAATGTAAACATTTGTGATAATAATGGTCGTGATGCTTTTATGCATACCATAAACAATAATAATGGTGCAATGATGGATATTTTGCTTAAAGCCGGCACTAATATTAATGTTGCAGATAACGAGGGCATTACTCCGCTTATGCTTTGTGCAAAACGTGGCAATCGTGAGGGGTTAAGAGTTTTAATTGCCAGAGGTGCAAATGTGTTTGCTAAAAATAATAGAGGGCAAACAGCACTTAATATGGCTAAAATATTTAAAAACAAAACGTGTGAAGAAATTTTGGCTAAAGCCGAAAAAATATATAACTCAGACTTATCTCAAAACCAAAAAGTTGAAGCACTTAAACAATTTGCAAAACAAAACCGCATGCAAAACTCTTGCATAAGATAAAAAATTTAAACCTATTAGTTTTTGCTAATAGGTTTTTTTATGCACATTTATGTGGCATTTTAACCAAAATAGTGCCAATGCGATATTTGGTAAGCAAAACATATTTGTTGGTGCCAATATTTTTTTAAATATATTTCCTCGCAGCATGCTTAAAAGAGAACATATAAAAATACATAATATCTCCAAAGAAAAACTTCGCAAGGGAGTTCGCGCAAAATTGAAGCGGAGCGAAAATTTTCGTATGGCGCGAAAAGAGGGAAACTACGCCCATAAAGTCAAATATTGCATTAGCAAAATAGACCAAAAGGGCGATAGTTATTTCAAATATAGTTTTTGTGAATATTGCATTGCTAACGCAAAGCAAAAATGCTGTTGCATTTGCTTCTAAAAAGAAGCCGTTCACAAAAATATATTTCCTCGCAGCATGCTTAAAAGTAAACTTTTAGACCTGCTACTCGGAAATATGAAATATCCGCATATTTATTTAAATTAAAAGGTTTGACAATTGGCTGGGGGGGGGGCGGTATACTAAAAACGAAAAGGAAAAAATATTTCTTTTTTAGGAAAAAGCACTTTTAAAATTCGGTGCAAAAAAATATATAAAGGAGAAGAAAAAAAATGAAAAAGAATTTTAAATGGTTAATAAACGTAGCAACATTAGTACTATGCGTATGTGCTTTAGCCATAGGCGTGTATGCAGCCAAACAAGCCTCACTTACCGCCACCGGCACAATAGGTTTTAAAGCCCATGGTTTAGATCTAAGCATAACAGGAGAGATGTATGGCCATGCAACAACCAAAGATGGTCAAGCAGTAACCAGTGCAGACCCAACAGCATTGACCTCAACATTTACAGATGGTACAGGAACAATGACCTTAGGAAATATGTATTTTAGTGACCTAGGAACAGAAGTAGAGGATATAGTAATAACACTAACAATACAAAATAACACACTCTACGCAGTAGAGGGAGTATTAAG
>SVIS01000003.1:62000-112946 GCA_015069385.1 Clostridiales bacterium | reverse complement strand
TGATAATGAATCAGTAACCGGCAACTATGGTTTTAATATTCAATTGCAAAGCACTGAGCCAGTAGTCGAAGAAGAAGTATTAGATGCTTCTACTTATACCAATCTAACATTCTCGGTTTTAGATGCAGATGCAAAAACATTAAGCGTGGTAGCAAACTCATCTAATAAACCAACTGGCGATTTAATAATTCCATCAAAAGTTATTTTTAATGGTGAAGAATGTACAGTTGTAAGTATTCCAGACACAAACCCAGGAGCAAAATCTTCATTTTATGGTTGCACCGGAATTACTAGTATAACCCTACCTTCAACATTAACTAGTATTGGAATGTATGCATTTAATGGTTGTAGTGGAATAACAGGAACATTTATAATACCAGATAGTGTTACGAGCATTGGCGAGTATGCTTGTACTAACTTTAAAATTACTAAACTTGTAATTGGACGTGGAATAACAATTATATCAACCTCTTGCTTTTCAAGTTCTGTTAATTTAGAAAATCTCACTCTTTCAAATAGTTTGACAGAAATTAAAACAAATGCATTTATGAATTGTCCTTTATTAACTACAGTAAATTATACTGGCACAGAAGAAGAATGGAACGCTATAACTATTGACACAAGCAACGCCCCTCTTACAAATGCTACTAAAGTATACAACTATCAAGGTTAACGTTAAAATCATTTAGTTCATAGATGTGTGCTAGTCGGTTGGAGCGAAGCAATGACACTTATATAATGTATTGACATCAAAATAATTTTATGTTAATATGCAAGTGTAGCATTTCAATTCGACCATTCGCGATGTGTTACGTAAGAATAATAATAAAGACTAGGTTAAAATCTTCTTTATGAATGGCAAAAAAATAATCAATATGCAATTATTATGGTTGTTTTTTGCTATTTGAGATAAAGGAGGTTTTTTATTTTACAACCAAAACACTTTGAAATTAAAACAAAAATTATTAAGGAGAAATATTATGAAAAAATTTGATTACAAAGAAATTGGAACAGAAATTGGTTGGAACTTTGCAAAAATGAATTATTCTGTTGACCATTTAAGTGATTATGATTATTACAAAGAAGTAGTGAAACACATAACTCCAACAACAAAAATGTTAGACATTGGTTGTGGAAGTGCTGAAAAAACAACAAGGTTTTATAGTCTTGCGAACAAAATCTATTTAACAGATTTTGAATCAGAAATGTTAAAGAAGGCAAAAAAGAATGTTGAAAAATATTATGATGAAATTCCAAAAATTAAAAAGAAGTTTAATTTTAGAATTTTAGATTGCAATGGACCATTCAACTTTCCAGATAACTCTTTTGATTTGGTTGTTTCTCGCCATTGTGGCGCAAACATGAAAGAGGTGTTTAGAGTTTTAAAGAAAGGTGGCGTTTTTATTTCCGAAGATTATTCGGAAGACGACTGTCAAGAACTAAAAGATTTGTTTAAGCGAGGTCAAGATTATAACAAAGAACCTTTATACAAAAAGGTTATGAATGAATGTCTTGATGCAGGATTTTCTGAAATAAAATTTTTAAAATTTGAAGAGATAGAATATTATAAAACAATTGATGATTTAAAGTATTTATTAACACACACACCTATTTTAGATTATTATGATGAGAAGCAAGATGACAAGACATTAAAAAAATATCTCGATAAATTTTTAACTTCAAAAGGCATAAGATTAAATCGTAGATTATATGCATTTACAATAAAAAAATAAATTCAAATTAAAACGTAAATAAAAAAATAACAAACTTTATTGTAAAGTTTGTTATTTTTTACTAGTTTCAAAAGTTGATGACCTTATGCGGTATTTTTATTTCAATAATTATTCGGCTGTAACTGTATACCAAATATCGCCATTTTCATCTGCCTGTGCATCAGCAGTTGCAACATAACCTTCTTCTAAGAAATTAATTGTTGGATATTCGCTTGTACTTCCTGCTGGATTATAATTTGCAAATTGACCACCAGAAATTTTTACAATTGCTGTTTGTGCAGTATGATTAGCATCATTACAGTTAATTGTATAACGGCTATCATTTGTTCTATTATCTAATTGTTGAATATTAAATTTTCCACCTAAAATATTTAATTCGCCTTCTACAACATACACTGCTGAAACATTTCCTACATATTCGCCACTTTCAATAGTTAACTTACCACCATAGCGAACATCAAGAGCATAACAATCGTTTTCTTTTGCGGCAAGCGTGCCATTTTTAATTGTTAAATCACCATTTGCTCTAACAGAAATTAAAGACCAAGAGTCAGTTTCATTTTCGCCAGCAGCATCATTCCAAATGTCTACTGTGTTACTAATTGTATATCCATTAAGGTCAATTGTAACTTTTTTTGCAATTCTTAGTTCTGCATCTAAAACAATATCAGCATCTAATTTAATTGTGCCACCTGTTTCTACTTGAGTAAGTGCTTCGGCTAAAGTTAAGTCAGTGCCAGCATAAATTGCTGTATCGCCACAACCAGCAACCATAAACATGCAAGGAATCATTAAGCAAAAAGCAAGAACTATTCCTAAAATTTTCTTTTTCATTAAAATATCTCCTTTAATTAAATTTTTATCATATATATACTATCAAATGAATTTTAAATATGTCAAATATATTCAAAAATTTTTTCATTCACCAAATTTGATTTGGTTTATTTATTATATGTAATAGAAGATAAAATATTAATAAAGAATTATTTATATACATATATTTAAATAAATTATTAAAAAAAAACGAGCATTGACAAGGTATTTTTTGTATGTTACAATATACATGCAAATTTATTAATGGAGTATATTTATGGAATTTTTTACTTATAAACCAAATCATATAGTTGAATTTTTAAATGGTAGAATTGAAGAATTATTGGAAAGTTCTTACAGAAAAACTACCACATTAACAGATATTGATAAGGCTGAACCAATAGTTTTAAAATCAGAAGAAATTAAAACTTTATTACAAGAATTAAAAGATTATAAAGCAAGTGTTAAAAAAGATGTTTATCGCTTACCATATCTTTTGGAATTTGAACGTTTTAATGCACTTAAAAAATATTATGAACTTGATGACTATAAATTAAGCAAAGTTAATAAAGCATTAATTTCAAGAAATTTTCCTATTTATAAAGAAATAAAGGCAAAATTTGTTTCAGATAGACATGATAACAAACTTCAAAATTATAATGCTCTTCTTTATGTTTATGCTAAAGATGATGTTAAGTTATCTACAACAAAAGTTTATTCTCAAAGAAAGTTACAAAGTTTAATTAATAAGGGCAAAATTGTTGCGGTTGATTTTCAAGGCGAAATACTTGGATATGCAAAAGATGGTACACCTGCTTTAACTTTTAATGAACCAAGTCATTATTATGAACAACCAGTTTTAACTAAAGATGAATTTTCGGAAATGTTTTTGGCAAATACAAGTTTAGCAACTATTGTTGTAAAAGATATTAATTATGATGAAGCAAAAAAAGATTATGAAGAAAAGTTTTTACCTACATATAAAAAATGTTTAAATTATTTAGTAGAATGTGCTAAAGTTTCTGCACTTCATGAGGCTGAAATTAGAAAAAATTATCAAAAACAAATTCAAAAAAGCAACGATAGAACAAAAGAAATTGAAGAAGCTAAAAAAATTGTTGTTGATACAACTAAAGGTAGATAAATTAAAAAAGAATTTGCATTTTGCAAATTCTTTTTTTAATTAAAATATTATTTATTTAAACTTTGATTCGTTTCATAAATATTTTTCCAAGGATTTTGAGTGTTAATTAGTTTAAGTGCAGTTTGCATATTAATTTCGTTTGGTGTAATCTTATTTAAATTTTGCCATGAAATTGGCAACGATACAGGGGCACCAATTCGCGCCCTAAGCGAATATGCACAAACACAGGTTGAGCCTTTTTCGTTTCTTAAGTAATCAACAAAAATTTTGCCAGTTCGGTCTTTTTTACGAATAGAAGTTGTAAAAAGAGTAGGGTGTAATTTTTCACATAAAAGAGCAATATTATGTGAAAAATGTTTAAAACTTTGCCAATTTTTGCATTTTGCAAAAGGCACAACAATATGATAACCTTTTCCACCGCTTGTTTTTAAATACGATTTTAAATTTAAATTGTCTAGAATTTCTTTAACGAGCAAAACACCTTGCCTTAATTTTTGTAAATTAACATTTGTTGCTGGGTCTAAGTCAAAAATCATAAAGTCAGGGTTATTAATTGATTTTATTTTGCTTCCCCAAGTATGAAATTCTAGCGTGCCCATTTGTGCCTGATAAATTATGTCTTTTTCGGTTTTTATATAAAAATATTCTTCGCCATTTATTTTTATAGTATTTACATTTTCCGTTTCGGTAGTGGGGTGTTTTTTAAAAAAACATTCTTCATTAATTCCGCCATGACACCTAATGGCACAAAGTACTCTATTTTTTAAATATGGAAGCATATATTTTGCAACTGTTTTGTAATATTTAACTACATCAAGTTTTGTTATTTTTTCTTTAGGATATATTATTTTGTCAGGATTAGTTATTGTAATTCCATCAATTTTAACTTCCACCTTTTTCCTCCAAAACAACATTACTAGGTTTTTTATCTTCTCTTAAGCCAACAAAACTTGGCTGACGAAGGAGTCCGTCTTTGGTAAATTCAGCATACTTTATTTCAGCAATCAGTTTAGGCTTTAACCAGTTGGCTTTTATATCAATTTTTTCTGCAAGTGGGCAAGTATTTGTTTCAATTTTTTTAAACTTAGAAACAAGTTCTTTTTTCATATTTTCTGAAAAACCGGTGCCTACTTTACCGGCAAAAATTAGTGCGTTGTCTTTATAAAAACCCACCAAAATTGCACTTAATATTTTGTTTTTTTCAGTTGTAGTAAAACCAATAATTATAAATTCTTGGCGCTTATAACATTTAATTTTTAGCCAATCTTCATTGCGATTACCAACATATGTTGAGTTGATTTTTTTAGCAACAATTCCTTCTAAATTTAATTTTTTTGCTAAGTTAAAACATTTTTTACCATTGCCAATAACATGAGTGCTATAAATTATTTTATTATCTGTGCCTTCGAGTATATTTTTCAAATATTCTTTTCTTTCTATTAGGGGAGTATTGCGAAGGTCTTTTCCGTTTAGAGCAAGCAGGTCAAATACTACATAACTAAAATTATCATTACTGCTTTTAATATTTTGTTGCAAGAGAGAAAAATCAGAAACACCATCTTTATTAAAACTAACAACTTCACCATCTAAAACAAAGGGAATATCTTTTGCAATTTGGCTTACGCTTTCAACAATAGATGAAAATTTTTTAGAATAATCATTTCCATTACGAGAAAAAAGTTGCACACTTTTGTCGCTTTTGTATGCTGTGATTCTATAGCCATCATACTTTATTTCAAATAACCAATCTTTTCCTGTTGGTATATTATTAGATAGTGTTGCCAACATTACAGGAACATTTTTGAATGGATTTTTAGGTTTTTTTGAGGTTTTTTCTTCTTTTTTTGTAAATTTATCATTAATTTTTATAACAAGCCAGTTGTTTTTGTCGGTTTTTACTAATGTCCACAAACCCTTTAATTTGTTTCCATTAAGGAAAAATTTCAAATTGCCGTTTTTTAAACCTAACTTAAAGTCTTCAGTTTGCTCGTAAGTTCCACTATCAAAAATTTCAACAACACCAGCACCATAATTACCTTTAGGAATTACACCCTCAAAATCGGCATATTTTATTGGGTGTTCTTCAACCATAACAGCAAGCCGTTTAACATTTGGATTAGTGGAAAGCCCTTTTGGCACAGCCCAACTAAGAAGTACCCCATTATATTCTAGACGTAGGTCGTAGTGGTCTGTGGTTGCTCTATGAAACTGAATTACAAATTTAAGACTTTTAGATTGTGTTTTTTTTGTAATGCCTTTTGGTTCTTTAGTTTGAGAAAAATCTCTTTTTTCGTTGTATTTTTCTAAACTCATTTGCTTGCTCCTGCTTTAAGTTTTGTGCCAGACAAACTTTTTTGAAGAGCGTCCATTAAGTTAATAACATTGTTTTGTTCAGTCTTTTCTGATGTTGCCACAATATCGTTTCCAGAAATTTTTCGCTTAATTGCTTTTTTTATTTTTTCGGTATATTCATCTTTAAATTTTTCAGGAGCGAATTTTGAAGTCATTTGGTTAATCAAATTTATTGCAAGATCTAATTCTTTTTTATCAATCTTGCTTTTTTTAACTTCTTCGCATTTTTGAATTTCATCTTTAAAATACATTGTGCTTGCATACATTTTGCCATCTTTTGCTCTAATTAAAAACAGTGTTTCTTTAGTACCGAGAACTGTTTTGGCAATGCCGGCTTTCTTTTCTTTTTCCATGGCTGCAAGTAAAACATTAAATGCTTTATCAGCACCAGATGGTTTAACATAATATGCTTTGTCAAAATATATTGGGTCAATTTCTTCTAAGTTAACAAATTGCTCAATTACAATGTTTTTATCTTTTGGTGATTTTATTTTTTCAAAATCTTTATCAGTAAAAATTACATATTTGCCCTTTTGATATTGATAACCCTTTACAATGTCTTCATTTTTAACCTCTTTGTTTTTACAATCCACGCAAGTTTTTTTATATTTTACTCTACTCATAGTGTTTTTATCGAGCATATTAAAACCAATATCATTTTGTTTTACACTTACACTTAAGGTAATTGGAATATATACCAAGCCAAATGAAATTGCTCCTTTATAAGAATGTGCCATACAAAATACCTCACCTTTAAAATTAGTATTGGTATTTTTTGTATCTTTATGTAAAAAAGTATCATTTTAAAATTATTAAAAACCTATTTAAATTTGCTTGACAACCGGCTGGGGGGGGGGTAGAATACAAATATATCATTAAAAAGGAGAAAGATATATGAAAAAGAACTATAAATGGCTAATAAACATAGTAGCAATATGTTTATGCATATGTGCCATGGCAATAGGCATATATGCAGCAAAACAAGCCTCACTTACTGCCACCGGAACAATAGGCTTTACAGCGCATGGCTGTAAGGTAAAGGTGTCAGGAACAATAGATGCATATGATGAAGATTTCACCACAAAACTAACAGGAACAGAAGCAACAATAGCAGAAACACTAGTAGATGAAGAAGGAGAAGAACTACCTCTTCCAGCAATGTACTTTAGTGATTTGGTAGAAGAAGGAAATACAATAACAATAAACTTAAAAATAACAAGCGACTCAGACTTTCCAGTACTATGTAACATACCAAACCCAGTAGCGTATGATTCAAATAGTACAACAACCCAAATAACAACAATACAAGGAGTAACCTCACACCAATCATTTGTATTATCAACAAAAGGTGAGTATAAAGATATAACAATAAAATTCACTTTAACAGACATAGAAACCGCCTCAGAAATATCAGCAATATTTGATGCAAACCTAGAGTTTAAAAAATATACATTTGATAGAAGTGCATTAAAAACTGGAGCAATGAGTGGCTTACCAGATACAACAGAAAACGCAAAAACAAAACTCTATGTAGAGATGGGTGAAGATGAAAACGGCACAGCCCTTCGCTGGTATGCTTTTGCCTATAGTGCAACAGGCAGCGAAGAAGTAGGTGCAAATGGCATGGTAGCAGTAGATGAGTTTACAGCAACAGATTCTACATCAGTTCCAGCAGGTACATACTACTTTATATCAGAATATGTACTAAAAAATATTGATAGTGACAGTATTGATTTTGATTCAACAGGTAGCGTAAATTACAACAATTCAACCGTACAAAATTATGTAAATGGTACAACAGGGTTATATACAAAATATAACTTTAGTGCAGACAAATATTCAGGAGTGTATGGGCAAATAACTACAAGAACGCTTGGTGGTGAGCAATATATAGAGTTTGGTTCAAATTATGAAACCATAGCAAACCCAACAACACAATCAACTATAGATCAATCTTTATGGCTATTAAGCACATCAGAATATCGCGGTCTATTCTCATCGGTGCAAGGTAAGGCAAGCTCGCTTGGTGGTTCTAATAAAAGTTGGTGGTTACGCACAACTCAAACTGCTGGTATTGAATCTCGAATATCGGTTGTGACGGAGTCTGGTAATCTTAATTTCAGTGGACCAAAAAACTCTTATTTATATTGTGGTGTTCGTCCAGCTTTTAAACTAGTAATAGCATAATAAAAAAAATTATATAAGATTAAAAGAAGCCTCAAAAGTGGTTTGACTTTTGGGGCTTATTTTATTGAAAGTAAAAAACATATTATAAAGTTATTTATAATTTTTTTAACACAACTGTTATTTCGCTTCTGTTATGAAAAAGTTGTCTTGCAAGAACAAGTTTATATTTTTCGGTTAGGCGTTTTAGTTGATTAATGATTTGTGAGTATGTAAAATTTTTTGCTAATTTAAATGTCATAATAACATAGCCGTTTGTATTAAGGCGAGGGTAGAATGAAAGTATTATGTCGGTACTAAGCGATATGTCCATTTTCATATCATTTACTATTAAATCGTATGTGAAATTAAATTTTTGCAAAAACTCTTCAGTTAGCATTTGAAAGTGTTTAACATTTTTTATGTTTTTTATTTCTGGGCTTAGGTGAGCGGGGTCTATTGAGTGAACATTAATATTTTTACTTGCAAGTACTTTTGTCCAGCCGCCTGGTGCTGCACCAAGGTCAGCAGCAGATGAAATTTTAGATAATTCTAAATTAGTTAAATTTGTTGCTTCTAATAATTTATATTCTGCTCTTGACACAAATTCTTGTTTTTTAGAAAAATGGGGCGCTCCACCTTTAAAGGTAGAAAGGTTTAAATTTTCGTTGCCAAAACCAAGCATAATGGTATTTTGTGTTTCGTAAATTGATATAATTTGCTCTGGTTGTTTTACATTTAAAATATAGTTATTCTTTTCTAATTCATCAGCCAAAGTTTGAATGTTAATTGAGCAATCTTGTTTGTTAATATTACTTAAAAATTGAATACTAAATGTTAAATTTTTACTTAAATTATTTAAAATTGTGTTAAAAAAATCAGTTTTATTGTAATTTTTATTAAATTTTTTAGTAATTTTAATAATATGTCTTAAAAAAATTATAGGTTTTGTATTAATAATTTTAATTAATTTTTCATTATCTATATCAAGGTTTATAAGGCTTTGTTCGTTAGACAAACTATCAATTTCTTTAAAATTACAATTTAATTTTTTTAATTCTAAAAAACATAAATTTTTTGATTGTGAATTGTATGATATTATATATTCCATATTTTTTCCTTTTATATATGGTAACATAAAAAAAATATTAAATAAAGCAAAAAAAATTTTTATTGTTGTTTGTCATACATTTATCAGTAATTAAATTGTTTTTGTTTAGAAAATGTAAATATATTTTTTGCTTTGCGTTTACTGACAAAAGTATGACAAATTTACTATTGTTGAATTGCAAATTAAATTTTAATATGATACTATTAAATTATGGGATTATTTTGGAATAAAAACAAATATGACATATGTCCAAAACAAGAGGACTTAAAGTGTTTGGTTACAAATTACTCTGGTGCTAGAGGTGTGGTAAAAATTAATGCAAAACTTGTTGTGCCAGATGGATATTTTTTTGTACTTGGTAAAAATGGTAAAGTAGCAGATAAGTTTGAAACGGGGGAATATTTTTTAAACTTTGCAAACTTACCTTATATGTGTAGAAAATTTGGCATAGATAAAATTCAAGATGGCAAACAAAAAGATAAATTTTCAGCAGAGCAATATTTTGTTGATAAAAATTTACATGCGGGCAAATTTAAAACATATAGAAAAGTAGAAATGGGTACCAAAGCATATGGCATTTTTAAAGCACATGTTTTTGGAGTTTATTCATATAAAGTTGGCAATGTTCAAGAATTTATGCAATCTCTTTTAAATGAATATGACTTTATTAAAACAGGTGAGGCTGAGGAACTAATAGAGGCATGGGTAAATGATTTAATAGTAGATGTTTTAGAAAAAAATAATTTTATGTTAGATGATGTTATAAATAACAATCCTATAATTGCTGAAAAATTAAAGTTGGCTATTTCTAAACTATTTAATACTGCAGGCCTTGAACTTTGTGATGTTAGAATATATAAATATAAATTGCCAAGCAAATATCAAGAGGCAAGTGATAATGCAATAAAAGCGCAAGAAGAAAAGTTAAAACAGCAAGAACAAGAAATTGTGGCACAAACTGAAACGGTGGCTGAAAATACTTCCCAAAATGAAGAGTTAAACGAAAATGTTTTTGAAGAAAATAAGGTATTAGTAAATAATCAAGAAATTAAGTATAATGAAAAATTAAACGAACAAAATAATGAAGAACAAAGTTCTATAAATAGTGAGCCAATTGATGAATATGTTCCTTTTGGCAATTTTAAAATTGAAGAAAAAACACAAGGTGAAATACAAATTAAAAGTGTTGAACCTAAAAAGAAAGAAAAAACTTTTGTTGACTTAAATTTAGATAGGTTATATACTCATAGTACAACTACAAAAAGGTGTTTAAATTGTGGTGGCGAAAATAATATTTTGGCAAAACATTGCTCTTTATGTGGTGAAGAATTTGTTGAATAAAAAGAGGTAAATATATGAAAAAAGCATTTAATAAAGATATGACAATTGCAGAAGTATTGTCTGCAAATGAAAATTTAAAAGATATTTTAATGGGGTTTGGTATGCATTGTTTTTCTTGTCCTTGTGCACTTTCTGAAACATTAGAAGAAGCCGCCGAAGTTCATGAAATAGATATTGAATTATTATTAAATAAATTAAACGAGGCTAATAAATAATTAGAAAGCATTTGCTCTAAAGCAAATGTTTTTTTAATAACCTTTTATAAAAATATATATTTTGGAGTAAACTATATAAATAATAGTTATAAAATATATTTTAATAATATTAAATCAATTTGACAAAAAAAGTAGGTTTTATTAAAATATTTTTAATTATTGCATTTTTTGCAAAATTAATTATCGCCGAAGGAGAATAATATGGCAAATTTGTTTAATGATTTTGATGATAATAATCTATTTGACGATAGTTTTGATTTTTTGCAACAATCGGGAGATAGTTTATTTGGTTCAACCACTTCTAAAAAAGAGGAGAAACCAACAAACCAAGATGCAAAACCAGAGCAAAATGTTAATGCCAATTCAGATTTAGAAACTTTTTCAACTGAAGATTCTTTGCCTGAGCAACCAACCAATGAAAAAGCACCTGCTAAGGATAAAAAGGTAAAAGAAAAAAAGGTTAAAGAAGAAAAACCTAAAAAAGAAAAAAAGAAAAAAAATAAGGAAGAAGTTTTAAATACTGAAGAAAATCAAAATACGCAAGAGTTAAGCGAAGAAAACACACCATCAGAAGAGGCTAGTGAAAATGTTTTAGAACAAGAAACGGCAGAAGATGTTCTTGCTTCTAATGAAAACACAGAAGAACTAGTAACGAACGAAGAAAAGCCTAAAAAAAGAGGAAGAAAGAAAAAAACAGAGCAAGCACAAGAGCAAAATGATCAATCTGAAGAAAACGTTGTAAATTCTTTGTCTGAAGATGAGGAAGAACAAGTTGATTTAGTAGAGCAGCCTCAAGAGGAAATGAATAGCGATCAAGAACAAGAGCAAAGTGAAGAAAAACCTAAAAAAGAAAAAAAGGTAAAACAGCCAAAAGAAAAAAAAGAATGTAAATTAAAATCATGGTTAAAAAAGGCTAACAAAAAAATATTAATACCTGTTGTTTGCGGTGTTGCTGCTGTATTAATTGCCATAATTGTTGCTTTAGTAGTACATAATATTAAAATTAATACAAAATTACTTACACCTAACTTTGAAATATTTGAACGTTCTTATGGCACAACTTTAGTTATTGATAAAATTGAAAATGTACAAAAATATGAGGTTGTTGTAATTCACGGTCAAACTCAAACAGTATTTACAAGTACTTCTAATATTGTTGAAATGGCAAATTATTTTAGTCAACCTGGTGAGTTTACAATTAAAGTAAGGGCTCTTGGGGCAACCCAAAAAGCACATAGTGATTATTCAGAAGAAAAACAAATTGTAAATTATATAAAATTAGACACACCGGTTGTATTCTGTCAAGATGAAGTTTTAACTTGGAACGTAATAGAAAACGCTGCTTACTATAAAGTATATTATATGGTAAATTCAGATACCGATAGTGTTGAATATATTGAACTTGCCCAAGGCGAAGGTTTAATGTCTTTTGATTTAACCACTTTAAATGTGTATGGTCCTGGCGAATATAATATAACAATAGAGGCAGTTGCAACCGAGGGTACTTATTATGTAAATAGCAATTTTACCAATACATATACTTACGAATATTACGACACATTGCAAACACCAAACAATGCAAATTTTAATTCTCAAACAAATTTGTTGACTTTTGAAGTGTTTTCTTACTTTTATGTTCCTGAAAAGTTTAAAGTTGTTGTAACATTAAACGATGGCAATTATTCATTAAGTGAGCATGTTTTATATACAAGCGAACTTATTCAAGAACAATTGTCAGAAGGCATGTTGTCAAGGTTAAAATTAACGGCAGATTTTACAGATTTTTTTGAAGCAGAAGTTTTAAGCATGACAATTGCTGCTGTTTCTGTAAATCAATATCAAACAGGTTCATCTGCAGTTACAGTACAATTATCTTAAGAATATATTTAATTAAATAAAGACATACTACTTGTAAAAATAGGAGTTTAAGTAGTATGTCTTTTTTGTTGCAAGAAGAAGTAAAAAAAGAATTGTCTAATAATTTAGATTTTATTTGTCGCACAGTTACAACAAATTCGGGCGAAGTTTTATTAATGTTTTTAAAAAGCATGGTAGACAAAACTGCAATTGCAAGAGAAATTATAGAGCCAATTATTTCATATAAAAACCAATTTGATTTTATTGCTTTACAAACAAAAATTATTCGTGCTGCCGATATTGCGCCAATTAAGCGAAATCAAATTGTTGAATATATTTTAAAAAACCAAGTTGTTGTTGTTTTTAAAGAGAAATATTTGTCGGTAGATTTAGAAAAATTCCCAACAAGAATGCCAAGTGAGCCACCTACCTCACCAAATATATATGGACCACGTGAGGGGTTTGTAGAGGCTATTGCAACAAATATTTCACTTTTAAGACGGCGACTTCCAACTAAAAATTTAAAAATAGAAAACTTAAATGTTGGTAGAGAAACAAATACTAAAATTAGTGTTTTATATTTAAAAAACATAGCAAATAAATCAATTGTAAAAGAAATAACCTCTAAATTAAAGGCGATTGATATAGATGGCGTTGTTGACTCGTTTTATATAGCCAACTTTTTAAAAAAACGACCATATTCTATGTTCGAACAGGTGGGGTTTCAAGAAAAGCCAGATATTGTTGTTGCTAAGGTTTTAGAGGGCAGAATTGCAATATTGGTAGATGGTTCCCCTATTGTTTTAACAGTTCCATATATGGTTTTTGAAGACCTGCAAAGTAGTAATGATTATTATACAAATTATGTATTTGTAAACTTTATTAGAATTATAAGAACAATAGGCATAGCGCTTGCTACAATAGTTCCAGGATTATATTTAAGTATTAGGCTTTATAGTTACACAACATTACCATTAAACTACATAATTATTATTTCTAACTCCACACGAAATTTACCTTTTACTCCAGTGCTAGAAATTATGTTTATTTTGCTTTTATTTCAAATTTTATATGAAGTAAGTTTGCGTTTGCCTCAATATTTAGGTCTTGCAACATCTATTGTGGGGGCGTTGGTGCTTGGTGATACCGGTGTTAAGGCAGGTTTAATTTCTCCGCCGGGAGTTATTATTGTTGCTGTTAGTATTATGGCTATTTATACAATTCCTTCTCAGGCATCGCAATTAACTGTTTTAAGGGCTGTTTTTGTAGTTTTAGGAGCAACAGTTGGTTTGCTTGGTATAATTGGTGGCGTTGTATATATAATAAATTATTTAAACACATTAAATGCTTATGGTACACCATATTTAGCACCTTTTGCACCGCAAATTAAAGATGATTTAAAAGATGGTATTTTTAAACGGCCGCTTTATGATATGAAAAAACGACCAGTTGCAATTTCTAACGCAAATAAAATAAGGCAAAAGGAGGCAGATGGTAATGAATAACGGCAAGACAGTTTCGGCTCATCAAACCGGTATAATTGCAGGAATACTTCTTTTTACATTAAAATTAACCACTCTTCCTTCGCTTTTGTATGAATATAATGGCTCGGGCGGAATTTTAAGTATTATTTTTGTAATGGCGCTCAACTTTTTGTTTTTATTGTTGCTTGTTTGGGTTAAAAAAAAGTTTCCTAATGAAGATTTTTACGCAATACTTTGCAAGCGTTTAGGTGTTATAGTTACTAAAATAATTTATTTTGCCTTTTTTGCTTTTTTCTTTTTTAAAATACTATTAATTATTAGTGATAGTTTTACATTTATTAAAGATGTTGTAGATGAAGAATTTAGTTTATTTAATTTGTTTATTTGTTTGCTACCAATAATTACAGCAATGGCTTATAGCGGAATTAGAACAATGGCTCGTACTTGTGAGTTTTTCTTTCCTGTAATAATTATTTGTTTTGTTTTAGCAATTGCATTTGCTGTTGTGCCAGAAGTTAATTTTGGTATGGGTGCATTAACACGTGAAGGATTTTCGGGATTTTTTTCTTCACTTTTTAGGCTTTCTTTTTGGACAGGTGACCTTTTTGCACTATTAATATTTATGGATAAAATTGAAATAAAAAAAGGCAAACTAAAGCAAATTTTTATTCCATTTATTATTAGCGTTGTTGTTCTTGTTGTAGTTAGTGCTATGTATTATTTGTTATATCAAGAAACATCACTTTTTCACACAAATTTAATAAGTGACGTTGTGCAATATGCAATAGGGACAGCAAGTGGCTGGCATATGGATATTTTTGCAATTGTAGTATTTTTATTTAATATATATTTACAGGGGTCAATATTTATGTATTGTGCCAATGAATGTTTTAAAAAGGTATTTAATTTTAAAAATACAGTTATTTCGTATGGATTTATAAACTTAATGCTGCTTGCTGCTGAGTTTTTATATTTAAATGACTATTTAAAGTATGTGGCTTTTGCAGAAAACACTCTTTGTTATTTTGCAACAGCAATTTTAATTTTGGTTCCACTTATGCTTGCAATTTTTACTTGGCTTAAAAAGGAGAAAAAACATGAAACAGGCTAAAAAGTTTTTTAAAAGTGTTTTTAAATCTCCAGTTTTGCTTATTTTTGCTATAATCTGTTTTACTCTTTTGCCTTCGGCAATAAATCGTAATTCAATTTCTTTTCGCTCGGCAATTGTTACGGCTGTTGGAATTGACATGAATGAAAATAGCGATATTGTTATTTACTCAGAAATAAGTATATCTTCGGTAAGTGAGAGTTTGGCAGAAAATAGCAAAATTTTATCAGCATCTGGTAAAACGGTTGGCGATGCCTTTGCCAATTTAAATTTAATATTTGGACGTAAATTAAAACTTGGGCACACTCGGTTTGTATTAATAGGTTCTACTATATCACAACAAAATGTAACAAGTCTTTTAGATAGACTTATTAGAACTAACAAAATTCGTAATATTGTGCAATTAATTTACTGTTCTAGTAGTGTTGAAGAAATGTTAAATACCGGTGTTGAGTTAAAAAAGGAAACGGGACTTAGACTAAGCGACATTTTGTGTCATCAGCAAGAAACTAGCACAACTTCACTTAATTCTAACATAGACTCTTTTTATAAAGGATATTTTAGCCAAAGTGGTATTTCTAAAATAAATGCTGTTAATTTGACTAGTGAACAAATGCAAGGTGTTAGTTCAACTGCCATAGTACAAAAAGAGCAATCGGGCAATGCTCAGAGCCAAACAAATGAATCAAACATGGGTGGTAGTTCAGAAAATAAAGCCTCAAGCAATGATGGCTCAAAATTTATTTCTAATCGTGGCGAGGTGGCTATTTTTAAAGATGGTAAACTAGAAGTAGTACTAGATGAGTTTGTATCGCAGGGCCTTGATTGGCTAAGCGGTGACTATAGTCCTAAAGAAATTTTAGTTCCAGTTTCTAGCGACAAAAGATTAAAAGGCGCAAGTATTAATTTTGATATTTTAAATAAAAAAGTATTTACTGAAACATTTTTTTATAAAAAAATGCCTTTTATGTCAGTTAAAATATTAATTTCGCTAGATATAGATGAAATTGTTGACATAGATGAAAAAAACATAGAAATAAATTATGATTTAGTGGGCGAAGAAATAAAACGAGATATTGGGAAAGTTATAAGACAGCAAATTTCACTTGCAACTAAAGAAAGCAAAAGACTAAAACTTGATATTTTAAAACTTAATGACATTTTTTATGCAAATAACTATAATGATTATATGGAATACATACGCATGGGTAATACACTTGAAGATATAATTGAAAATACTCAAATAAGTGTTGATGTTGAAATTAAAATTATTTAAATTAAAAAATAAAAAAATGCTTAAAATTGCTAGACATAAATTATTTGCATATGTATACTATGGTTGATTTTTTTAAATTACCTAGAGGGGATTATTTTATGACAAAAGTTACTTATATTAGATGTCCACGTTGTGAACTTAATTATATTACAAAAGATGAAAAGTATTGCAGCGTTTGTAAACAAGAAATGCAAGTTGGTGGTGGAGAGGTTGATGAATCTGAATTAGAACTTTGCCCAATTTGTAAAACAAACTATATTCAGCCAGATGAAATTATGTGCCCTAGTTGTTATGCTGATCGTTTAAATGACCCTAATTATGACGGCGAAGAAGATGCTGAGTGGAGCCAATATATAAATCGCGATGAAGATGATGAAATGGGTGATTCTGATAGTGAAGAACTTGGCGATATGTCAAGTGTTAAAGACTTGGGTCTTGATGATGACGATGATGATTTAGATGATGGTCTTTTACCAGATGATGACCTTGATGGCATTGTTGATGATGAAGACTTAAGCGAAGAATTTGACTCTGACTCTGATGATGACTTTGACGACTACGAAGATGATGATGACTATGAAGATTATGATGACGAAGATGATGATGAATAAAAATAAAGCACCAAATTTGGTGCTTATTTTTTTGTAGTTAAAAATTGAATTTAAAAATTTATAAAAACTAGATGTTATTTATATGTAAAAATTTTTGTTGCAAAAATATAAAAAGTGTGCTAATATGCTTTTGTTAAAATTAAAGCACAAGTCCAAGGCAAATAAAAAAGATCTATTAAATAGTTCGCACAAAATTGAAACTATATGCCCATATGGTAAAGAGGTTAATACGTCGCCCTCTCACGGCGAAGTCTGCGGTTCGATTCCGCATATGGGTACCACACATTGACAACCGTTGTATACGGTTGTTTTTTATTTTACTAATGTAATTATAAAATAATTGATATTAAATTTTTATTTTAAAAACATAAAAAATTAGTTGATAATCGGCTGGGGGGGGTAGAATACAAATATGATCTTAAAAAGAGGAGAAAACAATGAAGAAGAACTATAAATGGCTAATAAACATAGTAGCAATATGTTTATGCATATGTGCCATGGCAATAGGCATATATGCAGCCAAACAAGCCTCACTTACCGCCACCGGAACAATAGGCTTTACAGCGCATAATTGTAAAGTACAAGTGGACTATACAGTAACCTCGTATACTAAAACAAACACAACAACCAAAACAGAAACAACGGGTAGTGTAATAGTTGGCGGAAGCACAGCAGAGGAAATAACAAAGAGCCAATCATTTGGAACAGACCTAGCATTTACAGACTTAGCAAACGATGGAAACACAGTAGTAATAGAAATGACAATAACAAACATGTCAGACTATACAATAGTATGTAACATACCAAACCCAGTGGCATATGATACAACAAGCACAGAGGAAATAACCTCAATAAGCGGAGTAACGTCAGCCCAATCATTTACACTAGCAAAAGATGCACAAAAGGAAGACTTAACAATAACCTTTACATTGTTAGATATAGAAACAATAGGAGACTTTGAAGCAAATTTCTCCGCCAATATGGAGTTTAAAAAATACACATTTGATAGAAAGGTATTAAAAACTGGAGCAATGACAGGCCTAGTAGATGAAACAGAAAAAGCAAAAACAAAACTCTATGTAGAGATGGGTGAAGATGAAAACGGCACAGCCCTTCGCTGGTATGCTTTTGCCTATAGTGCAACAGGCAGCGATGCAGTAGGCGAAGATGGCATGGTAGCAGTAGATACTTTTACTGATACAACTTCTACAAACGTTCCAGCAGGAACATACTACTTTATATCAGAATACATATTAAAAAATACAGATAGTGACTATATAGCGTTTAATGAAAGTGAAAATTGTACAGAAGCAAATGACTATGGTATTCACTATAACAATTCAACCATACAAAACTATGTAAACGGAACAACAGGATTATATACAAAATATAACTTTGGTGCAGAGAAATATTCAGGAGTATATAGCCAAATAACTACAAGAACGCTTGGTGGTGAAGAATATGACAAAGATGACACAAATGGACGAATAATAGCAACACCATATTCACAATCAACTATAAATCAATCATTATGGCTATTAAGCACATTAGAATATACTGGGCTATTTACTACGGCACAAGGTGGAGCAAAACTATTAGAGGGGTCTGTCGATTGTTGGTGGTTACGTTCGCCTCTCGCATGTTCCCCATCAAACAACGACTCTTGCGTGAGGTGTGTATACAGTGATGGTGATATAGACCTTAGCAGTGTATACGACGATATTGACTGTGGCGTTCGTCCAGCATTTAAACTAGTAATTGCGTAGCAAATATAATTTAAAAATTAAAGTTTCATTTAAAAAAAGGCACTTTTAAAGTGCCTTTTTATATATCATAAATTGTTTTATTCTAATACTACTAGGCCACAAAGCACATCAAAGTATGAAAAAGTTTCGCGGGCTTTTGAGTCTGTCATAAAAGTAAAAACACTTGGGTATATGTTTTCTATAAAACCTTGTAGTTTATCAATTTTTTTTCTTCCTCGGTTTACGCTTAAGTTAATTGAGTTGCCCTTTAAGTTTGCAATTCTTTCTTTTATTTCGTTTAAAGCATTAACATTTGCTCTCAAATTATTATACCTCCAGTTACTTTATTTATTGACATATTTTTATATTTTTAAACTTCAAAAAATGAGTAGTAATTTATAAATTTACATTGAAATTAATTTATAATTTAGATATAATAAAAACATTATGGATACAGATTTAATAGTTGTTAATTTAAAAGAAGACATGCCACCTGTAGAAATTGCACTTTGCAATATGGAATTGGAAATTGAACTTGCAAAAGTAAGTGGAATTAAGGCAATAAAATTTATTCATGGCTATGGTAGCAGTGGTGTGGGCGGCTCTATTTGCAAAGCGGTAAGAGAGCGCCTAGTTTCATTAAAAAAACAAAGAATTATTAAAGAATATATTTTTGGCGAAGATTGGAATTTAGATAATCCCAAATGTTTTAAACTTTTAACTTCGCTTAAAAGTGGGTATGATGGTGAAGATTTAAATAATGCGAACGCAGGCATGACAATAGTTTTTGTTAAATAAAAATACAGCAATATTTATGCTGTATTTTTATTTATTCTTTAATAAAATATGCCAAAAATTCTTTATTCCCGGCAGTACCAAGAATGGGTGATTCACATGCTCCCATAAGTTTAAAGCCTGCCTTGCAAAACTCTAAAATTATTTCATTTTTAATTTTTTCTTGCAAATAAGAATCTTTTATTACACCTTTATATTTTTGAGCAATTTGTTTACCACATTCAAACTGAGGCTTAATTAATGTAACCAATTCTTTACCACTTGTTAAAACCTCACAAAATTTTGGAAGCAAAAGTTTTAAAGAAATAAATGAACAATCACAAACAGCAATATCTATTTCCTCTGATAAATTTTGCATGCTTCTAAAGTCAGTTTTTTCTAAATTTATAACCCTTTTGTTGTTTTGTAAACTACTATGTAGTTGATTAGTGCCAACATCAACAGCAAATACCTTATAAGCACCATTTTGAAGAGCAAAATCGGTAAACCCACCTGTTGAAGCACCAACATCTAAAACTATTTTATTGTTAAAATTAATGTTCCATAAACTAGCGGCTTTTTCTAGTTTTAAGCCTGCTCGAGATACATATTTTAAAATATTGCCACAAATTTCAATTATGGCATCATCATTTACTTTTATTCCCGGTTTAATACAAATATTGCCATTGAGTTTAATAATTCCTTGTTCAATTGCTTCTTTTGATTTTTCTCTTGTTGGGAAAAAGTTTTTTTCAAATAGCAAAACATCTAATCTTTTCATAATTTTATTATATATATTGTTGTCAGATAAATCAACCTTAAAAATCTTGGTTATATATCTTGCAAAAAATTACATAAAAAGTTATACTATTTATATAACTAAAGAGGGAGTATATATGTTTTTATTTTTTTTAGCGCCTATAGTTATCTTTATTATATTTGTGCTTATTGTAATTTGTATTGTAAAAAGCCAACAAAAAAAGATAAAAAATGGCGATGCTTCAGTTGAGCCCAATTCTAATTTTAATATATTTGAATCGTTACAACAAATGGCAACTAAGATGAACGAGGCAGTAGAGGAGGCTAATACTGTTAAATGTAGATATTGTGGTTCTAGGGTAGAGCGAGGCGTTAATAAATGTCCTAATTGCAGCGCAGCCATTACTGGAGATGAGGAATAATTTAATATTGCTTAAAATAAGGAGGAAATTTAAATTTCTTCCTTTTTTGTATTGTAAATGGCATATAAATTGTGGTACAATTTGTTGATTTTTGGGAGCATAAAGTATGAACGAACAATTTGATTCCATAGTAATAGGCGCTGGACATGCAGGTGTAGAGGCTTGTTTGGCCCTTGCAAGAAAAGGACACAAAGTGGCATTATTAACAATATCGTTAGATGCTATCTCTTTTTTGGCATGCAATCCATCCATAGGGGGCACGGCTAAAGGACATTTGGTATGTGAGATTGATGCTCTTGGTGGCGAAATGGGTATTAATACCGATGCTACAAGCATTCAAATTAGAATGTTAAATGCAGGCAAAGGTCCAGCCGTTTATTCGTTAAGAGCACAGGTCGATAAGCAAGAATACCATAATCGTATGAAACGAGTGCTTGAAAATGAGCCAAATGTATTTATTAAACAAGCCGAAGTAAAACAAATTTTAACTGCAGGTGGGCAAGTTAGTGGTGTTGTTACTCAGCAGGGTGAAACATATTATGCTAAAACAATTGTTGTTGCTACAGGGGTTTATTTAAAAAGTAGAATTATTATTGGTGAGTATTCTAAAAACGTTGGTCCAAACGGCTTTTCAAGAGCAGAAGATTTAACAGAAAGCCTTGCAAGTTTAGGGCATAGTATTATAAGATTTAAAACAGGTACCCCTGCAAGATTAAATGGCAGAACAATTGATTTTTCTGCTATGGAAATCCAAAAAGGTGATAATAATATTCAAAGTTTTAGTTTTTTAAGTGAGCAAACACCTGAAAATAAAACTTGTTGTTATTTAACTTATACAAATTTAAACACTCACAAAATTATTTTAGATAATTTAAATAGAGCACCTATGTATAATGGGGAAATATCTTCGGTTGGTCCAAGATATTGCCCTAGCATAGAAAGTAAAATTGTAAGATTTGCAGATAAAGATAGGCATCAAATATTTTTAGAACCCGAAGGGTTAAACACTAATGAATATTATGTTCAAGGCGTTTCTACTTCGCTTCCGGTAGATGTTCAAAAGTTAATGTATTCAAGCATTAAGGGGTTAGAGAACGCAATGCTAATGCGTGATGCTTATGCAATCGAATATGATGCTATTGACTCCACCCAGTTAAAACCAACGCTTGAAAGTAAATTAGTAAAGAATTTATTTTTTGCTGGTCAAGTAAATGGCACAAGCGGCTATGAAGAGGCTGCTGCGCAAGGACTTATTGCTGGAATAAATGCCGCACTTGCTTTAGAAGAAAAAGAGCAATTAGTGTTAAAGCGTAACGAGGCATATATTGGCGTTTTAATTGATGATTTAGTAACAAAAGGCACAAACGAGCCTTACAGAATGATGACGTCTCGAGCTGAATACAGGCTTGTGTTAAGGCAAGATAATGCTGATGTAAGGCTAACTGAAATAGGTAGAAAAATTGGGCTTGTAAATGATGTTAGGTATAATGCATTTAAACAAAAGCAAGCACAGGTTTTAAAGGTTAAGGCTTTATTAGACACAAAACTAAAATTAGATGATACTCTTTTTGCGCTTTTTAAAGCAAAAGGTGAAAGTGCTCCTACGGTTGGAATGAGTGTTAAAAAAGCGATAAAACGCAGCAATATTAATATTTTTGATATAGAAGAATATTATGGTTTGTTTACTAATTACGATAAGCGAATTTTAGAATATGTAAACACTGAAGTTAAATATGAGGGATACATTGCACAAGAAGATGAAGACATCGCTAAACTTTTAAAACAAGAAGCAATTAAAATTCCTGAAAATATTGATT
Source organism: Clostridiales bacterium (assembly GCA_015069385.1). Lineage (GTDB taxonomy): Bacteria > Bacillota > Clostridia > Christensenellales > UBA1242 > HGM11367. The sequence continues at coordinate 90,221 of SVIS01000003.1, read as the reverse complement.
ATTTAAGTTTAAAGGGTCTTAGAATGGAGGCAAGAGAAAAATTAGATAAAATTCGTCCACTAAATGTTGGTCAAGCCTCAAGAATTTCCGGTGTTAGCCCTGCAGATATTTCTGTTTTAATAATCTATTTAAAATCAATTAAATAAAAGGATTGTTTATGGAACAACTTTTAAGCGAACTTTTTAAAAAATATAATATAGATGTTACTCAACAACAAATTGACTCACTTATTATGTTTTATAACCTAGTTATTGAAGAAAATAAAAAATATAACTTAACGGCAATTACAGAAAAATCAGATTTTGCAATAAAACATTTTTTAGATTGTTGTTTGCCACATGCTTTGTTAAAAAAAGGTTCAAGTGTTATTGATATAGGCGCTGGCGCAGGGTTTCCTAGTATTCCTCTTAAAATAATTCGCCCAGACCTTAATATTGTTATGTTAGATAGTTTAAACAAACGGGTAAACTTTTTAAATATGGTTATAAATTCACTTGGACTAAAAGATATACAAGCAATTCATGCAAGAGCCGAAGATTATGCTTTGGCTAATAGAGAAAAGTTTGATATTGCTGTTGCTCGCGCTGTTGCAGGGTTGAATACTTTAAGCGAATATTGTATTCCATTTGTAAAATTAGGTGGGCAATTTGTAGCATTAAAAGGTAGCAACTACGAAGAGGAGATTCTTCTTGCTAAAAATGCAATAGAACTTTTAGGAGGAAAGGTTAAACAAGTACAAAAAGTGTTTATTGAAGAAATTGATGCTGAGCGTGCTTTTGTAGTTGTTGACAAAGTTAAAACTACACCAACAAAATATCCTAGAAGCAAAAACCTGCCAAGAGTTAAGCCGCTATAAAAAATGTTTGATTTGACAAACTTTTGAGTTTTATGACAAACAGCCCAACATATAGTGGTGTCAAGTAAAATACAATACTATTTTAAAATTTTTCAAACATTTAATGTGGAAATGTGGATAACTTCTCCATATTTATCCCCAATTTGCCCATTTTGCATAAAAATTGAATAATTATTAACTAAAATGTATAAACATTAGTTTGTGGAAATGTGGATAACTTTTAAAACTTATCCCCATTTCCTTTATTTTCGTGAAAAACATTTCGGTTTGCGGAGCATGTTTGCAAAAATGTAATTAAAAAATGCACGAATAATTTATTCATATTAAATTTGTATTTATTCAAATAATTAAATGTTAATGCAATATGCAAAAATCTATTGTAAAAATTGTAAAAAAGATTTAAAATATTTTTGGAATAAAAGGAATAATTATGTCACAAAATTTACAAGATTTATTTATGCCTTCACTTAGTCTTGCCGAAATTAAAGAACTTAATCCAATTGTTCTTGCTTTTATTGGTGATGGGGTGCATACATTGTTTGTTCGTGACAAAGTGGTTAAAAATTGCAACATGCTTGTCGGGTCGTGTCATGGGCATAGTGCAAAAGAGTGCAATGCAAAAAGCCAAGCAATTAAGTTGCAGCAAATTTTACCTATGTTAAATGAGGACGAACAAAACATTGTACGTCGTGCTAGAAACGCAAAAACAAACAACATTGCAAAAAATAGCGATTTAGAAACATATAAAAAAGCAACAAGTTTTGAAGCCCTTGTAGGATATTTATATTTAAAAGGTGACTTTAACAGACTTGAAGAAATATTAAAAAAATAAGAGGTTAATATGATTATAGAGGGTAAAAATGTTGTTTTAGAGGCACTTAAAAACAACATAACAATTAATAAAATGTTTGTACAAAACAATTTAACAGATAACGCAAGTAATCAAATAATTAAACTTGCAAAGTCAAAGGGTATTCGCATTGATTTTGTATCTAAAGATATGTTAGATAAAAAAACTTCTAACAGACACCAAGGCTTTGTTTGTTACACTACCGAGTTTGAGTATTGCGAGGTGGAAGATATTTTAAACATAGCAAAACAAAAAAGTGAAGATGCTTTTATTGTAATTTTAGATGGTATAGAGGATCCGCATAATTTTGGTGCAATTATTAGAACGTGTGAATGTGCCGGTGTGCATGGAATTATTATTCCAGAGCATAGGGCTTGTGCCGTTAATGATACAGTACTTAAAACAAGTGCGGGTGCCGCAACAAATATGCTTATTGCTAGAGTTGGAAATATTAACAACACAATAGAAATATTAAAAAAACAAGGCATTTGGGTTTATTGTTTAGAAACAGGTGGTCAAGAAATGACTTCTCAAAATCTTAAAGGTGCAATTGCTGTTGTGGTTGGAAGCGAAGGTAAGGGAGTTAGTAGGCTTTCTCGTGAACTTTGTGATGCAACACTATCTATAAAATTAAAAGGTAGCGTTAATAGTTTAAATGCCAGTGTAGCAACGGCTGTTGTAGTTTATGAAATTGTAAGACAACGTGGATAAAATATTGCTAATATAAGGAAAAATGTTTTGTATAGTAAATTATCTGATGAGCAAATTTTAAAAAGATATAAAAGTGGTGATGAAAAAGCACTAGATTTTTTGTTGTCTAAATATAAACTGCTTGCAAGTAAAATTGCTAGAAGTTATTTTTTAATTGGCGCTGAAGGTGAAGATATTTTGCAAGAAGCTATGCTTGGACTTTATAGTGCTTGTAGAACATATGACGAAGCATATTCAAGTTTCAAATCTTTTGCAACTTTGTGTATAACCAGATCAATTCAAACGGCTGTAAAAAAGGCAAATAGATTAAAAAATAAATTACTAAATGAAAGTTTGACTTTAAATAACCAAGGTGCAGTAGTAATGGAAGGCAAAGATGAAGATGATGAAGAAATAAGTTTATATATTCCATCTGGCATACTTGATCCCGAAGATATAATGTTGCAAGAAGAGCGAAAAGTTGAATTAAATGAGGCAATAAACAATAACCTTTCGGTAAAAGAAAAAAGGGTGTTGCAACTTTATTTAAGTGGCTATTCTTATTTTGAAATTGCAAAACGTATTAACATTACTACAAAGGCAGTTGATAATGCAATTGCACGAACAAAAAGAAAATTAGAAAAATTATTAAAATAACATAATTATACACGGGCTTATTTAAAATTAATATTTGCTTTTATACATTATTTGTGCTAAACTTGCAAAAGCAAATAATCATGTTCTCATAGTTAAACGGATATAACAAGCCCCTCCTAAGGGCTAGTTCGGGGTTCGATTCCCTGTGGGAACACCAATATTAGCGTTTTACAAAGTTTGTTTAATGGGGCTTGTTGCGCCTGCGGCTAAACAAACTTTTTTTCAAAAAGTAGAGCCCCTCCTAAGGGCTAGTTCGGGGTTCGATTCCCTGTGGGAACACCAATATTAGTGTTTTACAAAGTTTGTTTAATGGGGCTTGTTGCGCCTGTGGCTAAACAAACTTTTTTTCAAAAAGTAGTGCCCCTCCTAAGGGCTAGTTCGGGGTTCGATTCCCTGTGGGAACATAATTTTCAGTTATAATTAAAAATGACTTCTCTATTTCATATTAGAAAACCCCGGAAACTATCCGGGGGTTTTAATTGACTTGGTTTTTGATTTATAGTGCCAAACGACATCAATGGAGCATAATAAGACCTATTATAATCTCTTGATTAACATAATTAAAACTATATTAATTGCTATAATCTCATATATTTTCTCCATATAATAAAAGAACTATCCAACACGGGATAGTTCCTATAATTTTTATTCTGCTGTTAATTCGCTTGGGATATTAGTAGTTTTTGAGAATTCTATTCCACAATATTCAGACATATATCCTTCGTTGTCAATTTTGATAGTTTGATTATTTGATAGTTTTATTGTATATGTATTTGCCGATTTTGTTAATTTTAATGGATAAATATTTGGATAGTAGTCAGTATAAAAATTTAACCATTGTTTAGCATCTACATAAGTTGAAGCTCCATATAATGTTGCAATTTGAGGGATTGCTTCTTCAAACTCTACCCATGTTCCTTGTTTTGAATTCACATCATAATAATATGTAATATCATCATCAGTAGTATAGTATTTGTTTGTTAAAGTTCCGTTAGTTAAATCTCCTACATAAAGAATTTCAAATAGAGACATACAATCTGATTCGCTTTCATTTGTATATTCAAGTTTATAATATTCTTTTAGAGTATTATTCTCAAGTTTATATTGAATTGTTTGTTTTAAATATAAATCTTCTTCAACATATTCAGAAATTGTAGCAGAAAATTCTAAAACACCATTTTGTGCTTTAAAAGCATTTTGGAAGCAAGGCTCAATTCGTTTTTGAATTGAAGTTAAGTTAGTCATTTCTTCAACAACTTTTACTTGATATTTTACTTCAATATCTTCATATTCAAATACAATATCGTATTCTCCAACTTGTGTTTTGTCATAATCAGAAGTATCAATATTCAAATCTTCTGTTACATCTTTTTCAGTATCATCTGAATAAATTGCAGTTCCCTTAATTAAATCATCGTGCCAATCTTCACCTACAAAGAATTGAATATTAGATGTATATTGAACCTCTAATTTCTCAACTCTTGGAGAGAAACAACCTGTTAAGCAAATACAAAGAAAACTTAAACATAAAAGTAAATTTAAACTAATAATTTTCTTTTTCATTCTTCCTCCTAAAAATTTACATATATTGTACTAATAGATATTAATATCTATATCACTTTTTTTGTTTTTCTTACAACCATTTTATAAAAATTTTAGAAATACATCAAAAACTACTGTTTAGCATTTTTAACTTGGTAAGTGCGCTCAAACTGCCAAAATGTTCTAAAGTGCATCAAATCGTAACTGCGATATTTGGTTGAGTTGATTAAAAGTCAGAAAAGATAGTCAATTTGATTGAGATTTTGTTATATTTGACATAATTTAAATAATAATTGATAAAATGAGTGATAGAAAAGTTATTTTAATGATTTTCTATTGCTTCTAAGAGTAGTTTCCGGGGCTTTAATTAATTATAATTTTTGTGTTTGTAAGATTTTTAGCGTATGATTTTTAAATATTTGGCAAAACTATTCTTGATTTAAAAGGAGTAGTTATGAATTTTGATGAAAGTAAAACTAAAGACAATTTAGCAAGGGCATTTGTTGCCGAAGTTACCGGTGGGGCTAGATATCAATTTATGGCAAAAGACGCAAAAGCAAATGGTTATGGCTTTATATCTAACACATTAAAAATGCTTGCAAAAAACGAAATGGCACATGCAAGAGTGTTTTATGATTTTTTATTAAATAAAGGCAAACTTGGTGATGCAACCGATTGTAAAGATTGGGGTTATGATAATATTGATTTATGCTTCGGCTTTCCGTTTCCAAATTATGTAATGCCAGAATCTTTAAAAATGGAAAGTGATGTAGAACTTCATGAGTGTGATGAAATTTATAAACATTTTGAACAAACTGCCTTAGATGAAGGTTATCAAGATGTTGCAAACGCTTTTCACCATGTTGTTCAAGTTGAGCATTGCCATCATTTATTGTTGAAAGAACTATATGAAAAAATGTCTAGCGGCAAAATGTATAGAATGCAAAAGATGAATAAATGGAAATGTACAAATTGTGGTACAGAATTAACCGAAAAGGAAGCACCTAAAAATTGTCCAATGTGTGGTTACGATCAAGGCTATTTTATGGTACCTTTGGCGGATAACTAAAAAATTAAAAAAACCGACATGTATTGTCGGTTTTTTTAACAAAAAGATAATAAAATACATAATAAAAGAATATGAAAAATGAAATATTTAATGGAGTAGGTACAGCGTTAGTTACTCCTTTTAGTGGTAATGAGATTGATTATTTGGCTTTAAAAGGATTAATTCAAAGGCAAATAAAGGCTGGCGTAAGTGCAATTATTGTGCTTGGTACAACAGGCGAGCCTGCAACAATAAGCGAAATTGAGAGAGAAAAAATTATTAAAACGGCAATTGCTACTGCCGATAAAAAAATTAAAGTCATTGTTGGTTGTGGTTCAAACTCAACTAGTCATGCGATAAAACTATATAAACAGGCGGAAAGTTTAGGTGCCGATGGTGCCCTAATTGTTACGCCATATTACAATAAATGTACACAAAAAGGAATTATAGAGCATTATAAAGCAATTGCTAGTAGCGGTGAACTGCCAATTATTGTTTATAACGTGCCGGGGCGAACGGGTGTAAATATTTTGCCTGAAACTATGCTGTCTTTGGCAAAAATTAAAAATATTAATGGGGTTAAAGAGGCAAGTGGAAATATAGAACAAGTTTTACAAATCTTTAAATTGGTTGGGTCTAAAATTTCCATTTATTCTGGGGAAGATAGTTTAAACGCAATATTTATGAGCATGGGCGCTAGTGGAACTATATCTGTACTTTCTAATGTTTTGCCAAAACTGGTTGTTAAAATGTGTAATTTCTCAAAAGAAAAACAATATGAAAAAATGTTCATATTGCAAAGGGGTGTACACGATATTATAAAAGTACTTTTTGTTGAGGTAAACCCTATACCTGTTAAAGCTGCTTTATGGCATTTGGGGCTTTGCAAAAACGAACTAAGGTTGCCTCTTACAAAAATTAGTAAAGAGAATTTTGAAAAACTAAAATTTGAACTCGAAAAAATAATTGGGCAAGAATATGATTGTTTGTAAGTTTGGCGGCACAAGTGTTGCTGGTTTTTGTAGCGCCAAAAATATAAAAGATATTGTGCTTAAAAATGCTAATTGTCAATTTGTGGTTGTTTCTGCACTTGGTAAAAGTGAAACCGAAGAAAAAAAAGTTACAGATTGCCTTTTTGAAATATTTTATGCCTATAAATTAGGTCTTGACTATTGTGACAAATTACAAAATGTTTTTAAAAGATATGAAAATATGGCAAAAAAGTTAAAAGTAGACATAAATTTTGAAAAAGATAAACAATTAATATTATCTTATTTAAAACATGGAGTGGCAAATAAAGATTTTTTGGTTTCTAGAGGAGAATATTTAAGTGCAAAACTATATGCTAAGTTTTTAGGTTTTACATTTTTAGATGCAAAAGATTATATAATTTTTAATAAAGAAGGCAAAATTAACTATAAACAAACTCAAACCAGATTTAAAAAATTACCCAATCAAAAAAAGTTTGTAATTGGTGGTTATTATGGTGGCGACATTAATGGAAACATTATAACTTTTGAGCGTGGTGGCTCTGATATTACAGGAGCAATTATTGCAAAGGTTTTAAATGCAGAGGTATATGAAAATTATACAGATGTAAATGGTGTTTTTGATAAAACTCCTACGTTATTTACTAAAGCAAAGAGTTTACCTATTTTAAATTATAAAACTGCTGAGTTTATGGCAGATGCTGGTACAGAAGTTGTACATAAAAGCGCGTTTAAAGAACTTAAAAATTCACGTGTTATTTTAATGGTTAAAAATACAAACATACCAAATGCAGCAGGAACTATCTTAGTGAACTCCGATTTTTGTTTTTCTAACCTTTTTATATGTGTTAATAAAGTACTTGTAATATATTTGAGTGACATATCAAATAGTTTTAATAAAATAAAAAGTTGGACTCATATAGAAAAAATTATTAAACTTAACACAGGTTATTTTATAATTTGTAAGCAGGTGTATGTTCCAAAAAATAAATTTTCTAAATTAAAAGATATTATTCAAACTTCTAACTGTGTAAAAATTACAATGTTTTCGAACATTAAAATTACAGAATTTGATTTAAAAATAATTAAAAAAATACAAAAAAAGGTAAAAAACATGGCACTATTTTGTGATTTTTTAGCAAAAGATAATAATTTTGTTATAATTTGCCAAGAACAATTTAAAAATAAAATAGTTGCTATTATAAACAAACATTTACAAAAATAGTTTCTTATGTTAAACTATATAAGAAATAACATAATGGAGAAACTATGAAAAATTTATTAGTTGTTTTTAACGAAAGTATTCCGGATGAAAAATTTAAGGAAAAAAATGCTCGTTTATTAGAAATGGCAAAAAAATATAATTTTGATGTAACATTAAAAAGTAATTCTGAGGTTTATACATTTTTAAACACAAACTCGGTTAAAAGTTTTTCTGGCAATTTAAATTATGATTGTTGTTTATTTTTTGACCACGATGCATACCTTGCCAAAAATTTAGAAATGCTTGGCATGCGGGTAATAAATAATAGTCGTGCATTTTTGCTTTGCGAAAATAAAGCAAATTTATATCAAGAAATGATTGCTCATAAAATTAGCATTCCAAAAACCTTTATATTACCAGCTTTAAATGTTTATAAAAGGGAAGGTATTGAAAAATTTGTTAATGAAGCGATAAATGAATTATCATTACCAATTGTTATTAAAAAATGGTATGGTGAATCTGGTGAGGGTGTTTATCTTGCTAAGCGCAAAGAAGATGTTTTTGCTGTAATAGACAAATTTAAGGGTGAAGGCATTTTGCTTCAAGAATTTATTGCCGAATCGGCTGGCACAGATGTTCGTATTGTTGTTATAAAAGGCAAAGTTATTACAGCACTACGCCGTGAAAGTGCCGATGGAAATTTTAGAAGTAATGCAAGTTTAGGTGGCAGGCTTACACCTTATATTCCAACTATTGTAGAAACCAAACTTGCCATAGAGGCAACAAATGCAATGGGGTGTGATTTTGCTGTAGTAGATATGTTGCGTGGAGTAACTGGTTCGCTTGTGTGCGAAGTAAACCCAACTGCAAATTTATATAATTTTTATAACACAACCAAAGTAGATATTTATGAACATTTAATAAGGCTTTGTGCAAAAAAGTGAGGAACATATGAAAAATTTAAAAATAGCAGTTTTTACTGATAGTTTTTTACCGGTAAGAGGCGGAACAGAACTCGCCACATATAACTTATGTAAAAGTTTAATTGAACTTGGAAATGAAGTAATTTTATTTGCGCCAGATTACCATAGGGAGCAAACATTTACTGAATTTCCTGTACATAGGGTAAAAAGTTTAAGTTTATCTAAAAGCGACAAAATGGTTTTCTCATTTTGTGATTTTAATAGAATATTTAAAATTGTAAAAGAATTTGCTCCTGATATTATATATTATTGCACTGCAAACGGAATGGCAAGAATGGCGTTAAGGGCAGCAAAAAAACTAAATATTCCTTGTATAGCAACTATGCATACTAAATTTAAAGATGCTTTTTATGACTCATGCCATAGTAAAATAATTACAAAAATGCTTTTAAACTCTTTAGTTAAAAAATTAAATCGTACCGATGAAATTGTTTGTGTTTCGAATGACCTTGGGCTTCAACTTAAAGGTGAAGGTTTTAAAAAAGATTACAAGATTATTAAAAATGGTGTTGATTATTTTGACAAAACTGCACCTAAACTTCAAGATAAAGAGCAAAGTGATGTTTTTAATTTGTTCTTTGTAGGGCATGTAATTAAAGTTAAAAATATTCAATTTTCGTTAAGAAGTCTTGCATATTTAAAAAATACAAAAAACTTCAGTAATTTTAAATTTTCAATTGTAGGTTCAGGAAAATACGAAAAAACTCTTAAAAAATTAACAAAAAAATTAAATTTACAAAATAATGTTGAGTTTTTGGGCTATATTGGTGATAAAAATATTTTGGCTAAACATTATAGCCAATCACATTTATTCTTGTTGCCATCTACTTTTGATAATGACGCTTTAGTTATTTTAGAAGCTGCGCAAGTTGGAACGCCAAGCGTTGTGATTAAAGGTACAGGTTCAAGTGAAAGAATAACTGACAACCAAAATGGATTTTTATCTAATTATACTATTGAAGAATATGGAGATAGAATTTACGAAGTTTTACATAACAAAGAATTATATAATAAAGTTTGTGAAAATATAAATACAATATTTGGTGAAAGTTGGAAACAAGTAGCACTTAAATATCAAACATTGTTTAATGAACTTATAGATAAAAAAAATAGCAAATAATGTCCACTTATATGGACATTATTTTTATTTTATTTAGAATTTATATTGAAAATAATAGACTATTTTGTTATAATATGTAAATATGTAGCAATAAAAAGGAATGTTTACATATTTTTATAATATACTACCATATGGGGAGATAACAAATGAGTAAAATAAAAATCATTACAGATTCTAACTCTGGAATTTTACAAGAAGAAGGCAAACAATTAGATTTATTTGTAATTCCAATGCCTTTTACTATTAATGGTGAAGAGTATTTTGAAGAAATTACAATGTCACAAGAACAATTTTTTGAACATCTTGCAAAAGGTGCTGAGGTTACAACTTCTCAACCTTCACAATATTATTTAGAAGAATTATGGACTGAACTTTTAAAAGATTATGATGAACTTTTATATATTCCAATGTCTAGTGGGCTTAGTAAAACATGTGAAAATGCTCAAAAACTAGCAGAGAATTTTAATGGAAAGGTTTTTGTTGTAGATAATTTAAGAATTTCAGTAACTCAAAAAGAAAGTGTTTTTGAAGCACTTGCGCTTGCAAAACAAGGTAAAACTGCTGCTGAAATTAAAGAATATTTAGAAAGTACAAAAGATAAAATGTCAATTTATATTGTGCCAGCAGTGCTAAAATATTTAAAGAAAGGTGGAAGAATATCTCCTGCCGCTGCTATGCTTGGAGACATTTTAAAAGTTAAACCAATACTTTATAGTAATGGTTTAAAATTTGAAAAGTATGGTATAGCACTAGCGATGAATCAAGCAAAAACAAAAATGATAATGAAAATAAAACAAGATTTAGAAACAACATTTAAACAAGAATACGAGGCGGGTAAAATGACAATCTCGGTTGCTCACACCCAAAACGAAGAAGAGGCATTAAAATTTAAAGAGGAAATTATGGCTAAACTTCCTAATGTAAAATTTAGGTTTGTTGATCCTCTATCGCTTAGTGTTTCTTGCCATATTGGTGCTGGCGCTTTAGCAGTGGCTACTTGTATTAACAATTATTTAGATTAAAAAATAAAAGCACATTTAGTGCTTTTTGTTTTATAGGTGTAATTATGAATAAAGATAAAAAATTGATTTTTCCAGACTTTAAAAACTGTAATTTAAATATATCGGCAACACTTGCCGAGTTTTTAGGTGCTCCAAACAATAAGCCCACACTTTCGATATTAAAAGAGGAACTCGCTAAAAATTATAAAAATGTTGTGTTTATTTGTTTTGATGGCTTAGGTATAAACCCAATTGAAAAAAATTTAAAACCAAACGACTTTTTAAGAAAAAATATTGTGCAAACATTGACTTCAACTTTTCCATCAACAACTACTAACGCAACAACCTCTTTGCTGTTAAATAAATATCCACTAGAGCATGGTTGGTTTGGTTGGAGTATGTATTTTGAAGACATAGGTAAAAATATTGAAATATTTTTAAATACTGATGCAAAAACTCATCAAAAAGTAAAAATAACAGATTCTCCGCTTGCAGAAATAGATTATTATTTTGATAATGCTAATTCCGATTACGAAATTAATACTATCTTTCCGCCATATGTGGCAGTAAAGCATAATGAACGTAATTTAACAATTTCTGATGAGGAAGATTTGTGCTGTAAGTTATGGTATGTATGCAATAAACCAGGTAAGCAATTTGTTTATGCATACTTTGATGAACCAGACCATACTATGCATGACTTTGGTGTAACAAGTCAGAAAACAAAGCAAGTAATTACTAGCATTTCTAGTAATATAAAAAATTTGTATAAACAGACAAAAGATACTTTATTTATTATAACAGCCGACCACGGGCAAGTAGATATAAATGGTTATGTGGATTTTTACAAAGATGAAAAAATGTATTCATATTTAGAAACTCCACCATATATGGAATCCCGTGCGCCATCATTTAAAGTAAAAAAAGAATATATGCAACAATTTGAAGAGCATTTTAAAAATACTTATAGTGAAGATTTTATATTGTTTAAAACTTCAGACCTTTTGCAAAAGGGAGTTTTTGGAGAGTTTGGCAATAAGGCGGAACTTTTAGGTGATTTTATTGCTGTAAATACTCATACATATAAACAAGCAGTATTTTATGCAGATGATATACGTTTTAAAGGGCATCATACTTCGCTTACAGATGAAATGCTTGTGCCATTAATTTTGCTAAAAAATTAAATAAAAAATCACTTTAAAAAGTGATTTTTTTTAATTATTGATCTTTTCTTTGTTCTGATTTAACCTTTACAAATTCAATGCACTTAACATTGTCATATTCAGACATTATTTCGGCACGAGTAGGAAAGAATGGAAAAGGTTCACCAAGTTCCTTCATTGTTTTTAACTTAGATACTAAATATTTTTTTAATTTCTCTTTACATATATCTTCTGAAGATTCGACTATAGTTTTCATAGTAAATCCAGGAATAAATCCTAAAAAATTTTGAGAATTTTCTTGATTAGATTTTAATATTACTAGAGGAATTAAAACCTCGCCCGAGATGGCAAGAGCATCTACTATTCCGTGAGCAGTTTTTGTTTCCATAATTTAAATACTCCTTTTTTTTCAGTGTATCAAAAGTTTATGCATTTTTCAAGTTAAATTTCGGTTCTAAAACCTAAAATATGTATAAGTCGCATTTTTTCGTACGTATAATACGATAACGGCACATTTTTAATATCTCGAGTGTTTGCGCAAACAATTATATCTTTTGGATTAGGAGCATTTATTTTTGTTACAAGCAAAGCATGCGAAAATATGTTTTTATTCTTAAATTTTAATTGAATAACATCACCTGCTTCGCACATAGATAAAGGACTCTCTTTTGCAAAAATTCCAATGCCTGTATTTGTAGTAATAAAGTTATAAAATGGCTCAACATTTGCCCAAGAAATCGAAGTGTTTGCAGGTGAAATATAAAACCAGCCATTGCTAGAAAAATTCATTTGTGGGGCACCGGCAAATAGGCACTGAGAGATATAGTTTGTGCAGTTGCCACCAATATTTGTGTAATCAAAATATTTATTATTGCGTACAAGGGCATACTTTATTGCATAGTCAACTGCTAAATTTCGATTATATTTATTTACTTTTAACATACTTCATTATATGTTTTGTTTGTCAAAATTGCCCGAAGTATGCTAAAATTCAAAAAATAAAGAGGTGTTATGAAAGAAAAACATAGATATCATTTTTGGGACTTTGTAAATTTAACAATATTTTATTCAGTTTTTATTTGCTTTTTAGTTTCACTTATAATTGGTATTGTTGAGTTTGGAAGAGGAAACTTGGCTATAAGTAAACTTATTTATAGATTTGTATTGCTTTTACTGCTTTGTGTGCCATTTTTAGTAAAAAAACTATTTAAAATAAGTTTTTCATGTGTAGTGGGCATTGTTTATTATGCCTATATGTTTTTAGCAGGTTTTTTAGGAGTAGTGCTTGAACTTTATGTTAAACTTAGTTTTTGGGATATGATTATTCATTTTTTAATGGGTATGTGTGTAGCGGTTTTGAGTATTTATGTATTAAATGTTACAGTTTATAAAAAAGATAGAAGCCGCCATAATAAATTATTTACTTATTTGTTTATGGTTAGTTTTACAATGGCAATATGTGCTATTTGGGAAATAGGTGAGTTTGTTTTTGATTTGATATTTAATATGGGGTATCAACGTTATGTAACTTATGCTGGCGAAGTTTTAATTGGGCAGGCTGCTTTGTTTGATACAATGATTGACCTTTGTTTTGGTTTTGGTGGAGCAATTGTGGGAGTAATATTTACAATAATTGCACAAAAAATTGATAACAACTTTTTAAAAACATTTCATATTAAAAAAATGCACAAAATGGACGTTGAAGTAGAAGATATTGAAGAGTAATAAAAACGCATCGCTTTAATTAGCGATGCGTTTTTGTATATAGTAATTATTTGATTACCTCGTTGTCGATTGTGACTGCTTGGGGGGGGGTAGATTTTTTTTCTTCAGTATTTTCAGTTTCATATTCAAATTCAATAGAGTCAACGCCAAGCATTTTTGCAAAAGCTTGCATTGGATCTTGAACGATAGGAGTTTCTTCAATGCGAGGAAGATTTAATTGTTTTTCAAATTCTACATGTGAATAATTTCCAAGCATTTTTTCAATTTCTATTAATGTATAGCATTTTCGAGCATCAAAATTGCCTTGAATTGCACAAGATACGTTTGCTGCAGAATAAATAGGCATTATATGTTGGTTAAATTCTTCCCATGTCATTTTTTGAATGTAAGAATTTACTTTTTTATAATCTATAAATTCTTTTTCAAACAAAACATTATAGAAGTTGCCTGCAGCAGAAGTCTTTTTTAATTTGTTAAGGTTTGCAGATTCTGTATCACACAAAACATTTTTAATCATTTCAAACTTTTCTTTTGGTACACCATTTAGGCCAATTTCACGAATAATTTTACAAATTTCAGAAATTGTTTTACGCATTTTTGGAGCAGTTGTAAGTGCAGTAAATGCCTTTAATTTAACTGTGTCAAAATTTAAATTATATAATGCGCTTAAATAAACTAATTGATTTTTCATTCTGAGTGAATCCCAAAGCATGCCACCCATATGATTAATTAAATATTCTTCAATAATATCATAAGCATATTCTAAATTAATGTCTTCTGCTTTACCAGAGCGCTCGCGCAAAAGTAAACAAATAGAAAGGCTTTTTGTTAAATCATCTGGTAATGCAACAAGAAGATTTTTTTCAAGGAATTGTTTTTCTTTTGGTGCCGGAACAATATATTTTGGACTAGAAGCATTTTTGAGTTTAGGGTATATATGTTTATTGCAAAGTTCAACAACATCTTCAATTGACTTATTTGTTGTAACCGATACAATTAAATTGTCTAAATTAAAATATTTTTTTACGTAGTTAGTTAAAATTTCTGGAGTTACCATGTTTAAAGTGCGGCTATTTCCCAAAATGTCTGTATCAGAAAAATCATTAGGATTTTTTACTAAATTTTCTATTAAACAATCTAGCGCAGTAGGCATATCTAAGTCTTCTTCATCTTTAACCATATTAATTTCATGTTTAACTATTTCTATTTCGCGAGCAATTTGTTCTTTTGTGAATTTTTTTCTAGTAAGCAAATTAGACATGCAATTATCAAGCGCTGCATCAACATTTTTATATACTGTTGAAAACTCCACTGAAATAGAGTTCTGAGTTGTTGTAGCATTTTGGCTTACTGTATATTTAACAATGTTATCTAATAAAATATTGTTTGCTTTTGGGTTTGGTGTTCTAAAAAGCAAATGCTCAAGTAGATGGCTTAAACCTTTATATTTGCCATCTAATTGGGAACCACCCCTAAAACCAATAACAAACGAATAGCCATTAAAAGCGCTTTGTTTTTGATAAACTAAAGTAGAGCCGTTTTCTAATTTATATACTTGTTGTTTTGCCATAAATATACCTGCCTTAAAAATTGATTTTATTCAAGTTTATGTTATCACACTTATAAAAGTTTTTCAAGAGGCAATTTTAAAAGAAAACACTTTCTTCGTTTGTATTATTCTTGCATTTTAAAAAAAGATGCTTTTATTAAAGCATCTTAATCAATATCAATAAAACTATATGTTGGGTTTGGCGCAAAATATTTACTAGAGCGATGACCTTTGCCCACTTCATAATCGTTGGTTGCAACAACCATTTTAGCAATTTTACGTCTAAAGTTGGCATCGAGCAATTTTTCGTTTAAAATTTCTTCATAACTTTGTTTTAACTCTGTTAGAGTAAAAGTTTTAGGCAGTAAATTAAAAATTATATCTGTATATTCTAATTTGTTTTTTAGCCTTTCTAGTGCGTGATATATAAGGTTAATATGGTCAAATGCCAATGTATTTTGTAGAATATTGAGAGTTTTTGTTGTTTTTAAGCCTTTTTTGTCAATTTTTAATTCTAATTTGTTTTCAAATTGATTATTTTCGTTGCAAAGCAATATATTAATTTCTTGAGTTATAGATGTTGATGTTTTATTGGTTATTTTTGAAATATTTATATCAAACCATTCACCATTTTCAATTTTTTCTTCTTGACTAGTTAAAATCATATAACTTACTGAAAGTACACGTGTTCTTGGGTCACGAGATTTTTCACCAAATGTAAAAAGTTGTTCGCTATAAAAATTTTCTAATCCAACTTTGTTTTTAATGCATAATTCCATGGTAGTAGTAAGTTCGGTTTTAAGGTCAATAAAAGTACCAACAACACCATAACAATCTTTATAAGGAGGGTAGGAGCGTTTAGATAAAAACACTTGCAGTTTTTTTTCTGGAAGTTTTCGGTAATTGTCATTTTCTTTATTTACTAATCTAAAAATAACACCATCAACGGTTACGCTTGGTTTTTCGTATTCGCTGTCGGAATATAGTGCTAAAAAAGTTTTATCTTCGCTACTTAACTTCATTTATGCCTCCAAATATGTTATAGAAAATTGTTCTAAAATTTTTAAATATTCAGGTTTAATATATTCTTTTACTTTATTTATAAAGTTTTGAGGAATATTATAAAAAGCCGATGCAATTGAACATGATATTGCCGCTGTTGTGTCTACATCGCCACCAATTGATAGGGTATTTCTAAGTGTTTCTTCGAACGAGTTAGATACCAAAAAGCAATAAATTGCTTGAGGAACAGAATTAATTGCTTTTGATGTAAATATGTAATTATCTCTTAAATATTTTAAATCAAAATTTAACTTAATGTCTAGTTCTTTTTCTACAAAATTTTTAATTTCTTCTTTACTTTTGTTTGTTCGTGCCAAATAAATGGCTCCACAAACTGCTCTAGCACATTTTAAAGAATCCTCATGATTATGCGTGCATATTGTTGCTTTATTACATTCTTTTAATGTTTCCTCTAGGCTAGAGAAAGCATAAGCAATGGGGGATATTCTCATTGCGCAACCATTACCAAAACTATTTCCTATAAAATCACCGTTAAGCCACTCGCAAAAACATTTTCCAAAACGACTTCTGCCGTATTTGTCTTTACCAAGGTCAATTTCTTGTTTTCCATATTCTTTTAAATATTTACAATAATCTTTGTTATTTAACAGGGCATCGGCAAGTGCAACTGTTAATATGCTATCATCTGTTAATGAGCAATCATCAGTAAAAAGGATAGTGTTTGGGTCTAAAACCTTTTCTCTTTTTTGGCTACTTACTTTGTAGCCATTTTCTTTTTCTTTCATTTCTAAAACTTCTAGGTGTGAGCCGGCAACATCGCCAATAATTGCTCCATAAATGCTATATTTATTCACGAGTCAATTCCTCCAAAAAATTATTCATATTGCTGCTTGGGGCAGGAATGCTACCACGCTTATGGGTAGAGTTTTTATACATGCGCAAAATTTTTTCGTAATCATTATTTTTTGTGCCCGTTCTAATTATGTTATCTAGTGAGTCATAGGTTATGCCTAATTTGTCCTCATCACTTTTGCCAGAAAGCCCATCGCTTGGCGTTTTGGTTACAAGATTTACCGGCAAGCCTAAAAGCAAGCCTATTTCGCATACTTCGTTTTTAGTAAAGTTGGCAATTGGAGCAAAGTCGCCAACGCTGTCACCCCATTTTGTGCTATAGCCAACCATGCGCTCGCTTAAGTTAGATGTGTTTGCAACTAAATAGCCCATGCTTCCAGCCACTGCATACAAAGTTGTCATGCGTAGCCTTGGCGCTGTGTTTATTGTAGAAACATCGGTTAAAGTTTTACCACGTTTTTCTAAAATTTCTTTTGTTTTTGTAATAATATCGTTATATGAGGATTCAATATCAACAATGTCATAATCTATGCCAAGAAGTTGGCAGGTTACAATGGCATCGTTAATATCTTTCATTTTGCCGTTTGGCATAATTACGCCAAAAACTTTTTCTTTGCCAAGTGCAAGAGTGCAAAGTTTAGCAACAACCAAACTATCTTTACCGCCACTCATGCCAAGCACAACACCTTTAGCAAAACTATTTTTATTAAAATATTCTTTAATCCAATCAATTATTTGTTGTACGTTTTGTTTTGTCATGTTTTTATTCCTCCACTAATTTATAAAAATCATATAGTTTTAATTTTGTTGCCTCTGTTTTTCTTAAGGTATTACAACTAAAAATTTTTTTAACATATTTATTTTCAAGTAATCTTTTATTATATTTGTTGTTTTCGTAGTGTGCGCTTAAAATAAATATTTCTGGCAGAGCAGATGTTTTAAAGTTTTTCTTTATCTGTTTTATTGCCTCGCATATGGTGTCACCTGAAGAAATTATGTCGTCAACTATTAAAATTTTATTTGCATTTTTAAGTTCGCCAACTAAGTTGTACTGGGCAATAAGTCCAGTTTTTTTATCTCTTACTTTTTCTGAATATACAGAGTTAGTGCTTAAATGTCCAAACTTTTCTCGACTGCCTTTATCGGTGAAAAATAAAATGTCTGAATTTAAATTAAAGTTAATTTCTTTGCATACTTTTTTAAATAACTTTTCAATAATGTTAATTTTTTGTGCATTATTAAAATAGTTTAATTTGCAGTGTGGCTCGCCAACCTTTAGGCTATTTAACTTTAAATTATTAAAAATGTTTGCAATATGTTTTAAAGTTTCGACCTCATAACCATTATCATGATTCATTCGTTGGTAAGGTAAATAAGATAAAGTTAAATCTACTATTATATTTTTACTAGTATAATAATTAATAATAATCATTAGTTCAAATAAACTTAATTCATCATTATTATATACAATATTTACCTTATTGTTTTTTACATAACCTTGTAAGTCTTGGTGAAGTAGTTTTAACTCTCCGCTAGAAAAACGTCTTGCTGTGAATGGTTTGTTATTTATATACATTTTGTATAGAACTCCTTTATATATATTGTTTAATTTTTGACAATATCTAAACATATTTTATTGGATTTCGTTTTGATATTATCATTTTGATAAAAATAAGTCAATAATTTTCGAAAAAATACTTGACAAAATATTTTCTTAATGATATTATCACAATGACAATATCAAAAACATATAATAAAAAAGGAGATAAATACATGAAAAAAATTTTAGTAATAATAGATATGATAAACGGGTTTGTTAAGCAAGGGGCGCTTGCAGATCCAAAAATAAATCAAATTACACCTAATATAATAAAGTTAATAAAAGAGGCAAAAAAGGAAAACGTTCCAATTATAAATTTTAGAGACTGCCATAGTAAAAACGACTCAGAATTTGAGGTATTTCCTGAGCACTGTTTAAAAGGAAGTTATGAAAGCGAATTAATTGATGAACTTAAGCCTTACCAAAAAGATTTTGCTTTTGATATAGAAAAAGACACAACAAACGGCTTTGTAACATATACCTTTGGAAAATTAGTTGAAAACTATGACATAGAGGAAGTAACCGTTGTAGGTTGTTGCACAGATATATGCGTTAAAAACTTTGTTAATAGTTATTTAGAGTATGCAAAAAAGCACAATAAAAAACTAATAATTAGAGTAGTAGCCGATGCTTGTGCAACCTTTGATGGTAAAACACACAATGCAAATTTAGAGCATAACAAAGCCCTATACGAAATGTATACAAATGGTGCAAAAATTTTAAAAACAGAAAATGTTAGATTTGGTGAAACTAAAAAAAATGCTGAAAATACCCAGCAATTAGAAAAAGCATTGTTTAGTGCAATAAAAAAAAGAGATAAAGTTGTAGCACAGCATTATGGCAATGAACTTACTGAACTTTTAAACTACCCAGAAGAGCGAGTTTGGTATACAAATAATGTTTATAGTTACGATAAAAAAATTATTGAACTGGCTAATACAATTGTTGGAAGTAAAAAGTTTACAACTTTGGCACAAGTATACGCCGATAGCCAAATTGACAAAATATTTAAAAAAGTAGAAAAACAAGTAAAAAACAATAAACAAAATAAAAATTCGGAGAGAGTATGAAAAAATTAATAAAGGTTAATCAATTAACCAATAACAAATATTTAAATATGTTTGAGTTAGAGTACAGCATAGATGGTAAACCTTTTAAATACTTTGTTGCATCAAGAAGAAATTTAAATACGCTTTCTTGTAAGGGCGAAAATGTAGTTGATGCCGTTAGAATTTTACCATACTTTAATTTAAATGGAAAAATGTATGTAGTGCTTATTAAAGAGTTTAGGTACGCTATAAACGATTATATTTATGGAGTTCCGGCAGGACTAGTAGATGACGGCGAAACGCTAAGGCAAGCAGCAGCAAGAGAGTTAAAAGAAGAAATTGGTGCAGATGTGGTAAAACTTACCGAGGTGTTTAAGCCAAGTTATTCAAGTGCAGGCATGACAGATGAAAGCATTGCTTGCTTTGAGGCAGAAGTTGGAAATTTTAAACCACAAAAATTAGAGAGCACGGAAGACATAAAATTAAAGATTGTAGATTTTGATACTCTACAAAAAATGCTAGATGCTGAAAAATTTGGTTTACAAAGTTTATTGCAGTTAAAAGCTTTTGTATATAAAAAAAGGTTAGAAAAATATGAAAAAACAAAATAAAAAAATAGGTGCTTTTGTTGGAAAATTTTACCCACCACATTTGGGACATTTGTCAGTTATTGACTACGCTTCAAATATTTTAGATGAGGTTTGGATAATAATTTCCAAAAATGAAATTAGAAATAATCAAATTAAAAATGGTACTGGCTTTGAAAATTTAGATGCTTTGCTTATAAAACATTGGTTTGAAAAGCATTATCAAAATAATAAAAAGGTAAAAGTTGCAATTTTTGATGAAACGAACCTAAAGCCTTACCCACAGGATAGAGACATTTGGGCAGCAAAATTTAAAAAGCAATTTCCGTTTGTTAATGTAAAAATTGCCGATGAGGGCTATAGGGCATATAATGAGGAGTATTTCCCAGAATATGAATTTTTAGCAATAGATAGGGAAAAAATTCCTGTTCATTCTACAAACCTCAGAAATAATATGCAAGAATATTATGCTTATTTAATTCCAGATGCAAGAGAATATTTTAAAAACCAAGATTTAAATAAATAAGGAGAAAAATTATGAATACAGAATCAAAAAATTTATTAATAGACTTTTATGAACTTACAATGGGACAAGGCTACTTTAACAAAAAGGTAGATAATACAATGGCATACTTCGATTTGTTCTTTAGAAAAGTGCCAGATAGTGGTAGTTTTGTAATTGCAAACGGCGTTAAAAAATGCATGGAGTATTTAACCAATTTCCACTTTTCAGAAAGCGATATTGATTATTTAAAAAGCCTAAATTTATTTAGTAATGAATATATTGAACGTTTAAAAAATATTAAATTTACAGGCGACGTTTGGGCAGTTGAAGATGGCACGGTGGTTTTTCCTAATGAGCCAGTTATAACTGTTAAAGCACCACTCTTAGAGGCCCAACTTGTAGAAACTGCACTTTTGTTATACTTTAATAGGGCAAGCCTTATTGCAACTAAAACAAACAGAATTGTTAGGGCAGCAAATGGCAGGGCAGTTATGGAGTTTGGAACACGTAGGGCTCAAGGCTTTGAGGCTGCAGTTGATGGCGCACTTGATGCATATATTGCAGGTGCAGTTGGCACTGCTTGTACAATTACTGGCAAAAAATATGGTGTGCCTATTCTTGGCACAATGGCTCATAGTTTTGTTCAAAGTTTTGATACCGAGTATGATGCATTTAAAGCCTACGCACAAAGTTTTCCAGATTCTTGCACACTTCTTGTTGATACTTACAACACACTTCAAAGCGGTTTGCCAAATGCAATTAAAGTTCATAATGAAGTTTTAAAACCAATGGGTAAAAAATTAAAGGGTATAAGAATTGATAGTGGTGACCTTGCTTATCTTACAAAAGAAGCAAGAAAAATGCTAGATGAAGCAGGACTTGAAGATACTAAAATATGTGTATCTAATAGTTTAGATGAATATGTTATTCAAAGTTTACTCCTTCAAAATGCACCTATTGATAGTTTTGGCGTTGGCGAAAACTTAATTACCGCAAAGTCCAACCCAGTGTTTGGTGGTGTATATAAACTTGTTGCAATTGAAAAAGATGGCAAGCTTATTCCAAAAATTAAAATTTCAGATAATGTAGAAAAAGTTACAAATCCACACTTCAAAAAAATTTATAGATTATATGACAAAAATAACGGAAAGTTTATTACCGATATTTTAACAATCTTTAATGAAAAAGCGCCACGAGGCAAGCAAATTTTAACTCATCCAGATAATCCATGGACAAAAAAAGAAGTTAAAGATTACGAGGTTGTAGATTTAAAAGTACAAATGATTGAAAACGGAAAATTAATTTATAATCTTCCTACAATAGAAGAAACAAGAGAGAACGTTAAGAAAAATCTTGCAACTCTTTGGCCAGAGGCATTAAGACTTACAAACCCACATACTTACACAATTAATTTGTCAGATAAACTTAGTCAAACTAAAAAAGATTTACTTGAGCACGCAGGTGGTCAAATAGAAAAATAAGATTAATTATAAAAACAAAATGCTATAAGGCAATATTGTTAAATAAAACCACCAGTTTAAAACTGGTGGTTTTTGTTAATTCCATTCTTTGTTAATGTATTTTGTTAGTGCCATTGTAAAGGCAAGTTCATTTAAATAAACTCTAGATATTTGGTTGTGGGTTAATAGTTGAATGCCGCCATAAACTTTTCGGTTTTCCACCTCGCCAAATATTTTATTCATAACTTGGCAAAGGTCAGTTTCAATAATTTCTTTTATATATTTTTCTGGTACTGGGAAACAAGGTCCTACACCAAAACTTTGAAAATTATCATTGTCTTCAATAACGGCAATGTTTGCAATTGCCCACTGGCCAAGGGAATTTGTAATTCCGCTTTCAACGGCTAAATATAGGTCGGCAGAAATATTGTTTTCTTTGCAATATTTTTTTAAGTTTTTAACTCTGTTTTTTGCACCTTGATAGGTTTCTAAATTTACAGGTTGTTCGCTAACGTCTGATGGGGCTGGTATTCCTTGTATTTCTACATTATCAAAATATCTAAGTAGTGCGTTTTTAGCGCCCTCAATTTTGCCTGCATTTTTAGTTGCAATAACAACTTTCATAGGTTCTCCTATTTTTTAAAAGTTTTAATTTCTTCTTGTAGCCTTGCAATAAAGTCATCTAATAATAAGCCGGATTGATTTTCATTTCCTCTTCCACGAATAGATATAGTTCCGTTTTCTTTTTCGCCATCGCCAACAATAATCATGTATGGTATTTTTTGACCTACACATTCACGAATTTTGTAACCAATTTTTTCGTTTCTTATATCAATTTCTGCTCTAAAACCTTTTTCGTTTAGTTTTGCAAAAATTTCTTGTGCATAGTCAGCACTGTTTTCTGAAATGTTCATAACTCTTACTTGTACAGGGGCAAGCCATAGTGGGAAGGCACCTGCAAAGTGTTCAGTAATAATGCCAATAAAACGTTCAAATGAGCCAAATATTGCTCTGTGAATCATAATAGGGCGGGCTTTTTCGCCGTTGCTGTCTACATAAGTTAAATCAAAGCGCTCTGGCAATTGGAAGTCTAACTGAATTGTGCCCATTTGCCATTCACGACCTAAACAGTCTTTCATTTTAATGTCAATTTTTGGACCATAAAAAGCACCATCGCCTTCGTTAATTCTGTAGTTATTTTCGCCACATAGGTCGTTTAAAACTGCTTTTAACTCTTTTTCGGCTTCGTTCCAAGTTTCTATTTCACCCATAAAATCTTCTGGTCTTGTAGATAATGTTAAAATATGTGGTAAATCAAAAACGCCATAAAGTTTGTTGATTAAATCTATAATGCTTTTAATTTCTGAGCCAATTTGGTCACGGCGAATAAAGTTGTGTGCGTCATCTTGACGGAACATTCTAACTCTAAACAAACCATTTAATTGACCAGATTTTTCGTTTCTGTGAATAACATCAATATCGTTTAAACGAAGAGGTAAGTCTTTATAACTGCGCATTTTGCTTTGATAAATTTTAATACTGTTAGGGCAGTTCATAGGCTTTAGCGCTTGCTCGTTGCCATCAACGTCAGTCAAAACAAACATGTCTTCTTTGTAATGGTCCCAGTGACCTGATGTTTTCCATAATACACTGCTGTTTAATTGTGGAGCAGAGAACTCAAGATAATCTCTTGTTTTGTGCTCTTTGCGCCAAAAGTCGATTAAAGTGTTCATCATTGTAAAGCCTTTTGGTAGCCAGTAAGCCATGCCCGGAGCAGTTTCATCAAAGAAGAATAAATCTAATTCTTTGCCCAACTTTCTGTGGTCACGTTTTTTTGCTTCTTCTATTTGGTTAATATATTCAGTTAATTGTTTTTTGTCAGGGAAGGCATAAACATATACTCTTTGAAGCATTTTGTTTTTTTCGCTACCTTTCCAGTAAGCGCCACTAACTCTGTTTATTTTATAAGCATATGATTGCAATTTAGAAGTGTTTTCAACATGAGGGCCACGGCAAAGGTCAACAAAGTTGTCACCTAAATAGTAAACAGAAATTGTTTCTTCGTCTGGCAAGTCGTTAATAAGTTCTACCTTATAAGGCTCATTTTTAAATAATTCTAAGGCTTGTTCTCTAGATAATTCTTCTCTTCTAAATGGCTCGTTGGCATTTAGAATTTTTTTCATTTCTTTTTCAATTTCGTCATATTTGTCGGCAGTTATGCTTGGCATGTCAAAATCGTAATAAAAACCATTGTCAATTGCAGGACCAATTGCAAGTTTTACATTTTCATTACCATATAAATTTTTGATTGCTTTTGCAAGCACATGCGAAAGGCTATGACGGCACATTTGCATTTTTTCTTGTTTTTCATTTTGTTCCATTTTAAATTCTCCTTTTAATTCCTTAATTATTGAAAAGGGCAGGGTAAACAAAAAAACCGCCCTTGCCATAAAACAAAGGACGATTTTAAAAACCGCGGTTCCACCTTTTTTGAAAGTTTAAAACTTTCCACTCTTTAAATATTACTAAAAATAGATGCATAAAGTGGTTTCATACTAAAACTATCTTAGGTTTTTCACCAACCAACCCTTCTCTGTGCGAATTGTAATAGCACTACTTGTCTTTAACTATTTTTACAATATGGAAGTATTGTAAAACTCAAAAAATATTTTGTCAATGATATTTTTAAAAGATTATTTTAATTTTTTCATTAAGTCTAAAATGGTTTGTTTATTCTCATTTGACAAGTTTGCTAACATTTCCAAAACTTGTTTATCTTCATCTTTTAATATTGGAGAGAAAAATTCTGAAGTAGTAACTTGTAAAATTTCTAATACCTCTAAAAGCATTTCTAAAGTTAATTTTATTTCTCCACTTTCAATACGATAAAAGTAGGTTTTAGAATGACCTAATTCTTGTCCAAGTTTATATGCCGATATTTTTCGTAAATTTCTAAAATAACCTATTCGATTGATTATTTGTTTGTATGATAAATTTAATTCTTCCATATTAAATATCTTAACAATGCATCTTCTTATGATATATTACGATTTTCGTTTATTATTTGATTTAATTTTCGAAATATGGTAATATTATTGCCGTATTATGTAATATTTATGCATAATAATTACGAATGAGGGATATAATATGGACAAAACCTGTTGCTTTATAGGTCATAATCGAATAAAGGCAAATTTTATTTTAAAAAATAGTTTAAAAGCATTTATTGAAGATTTAATTGTTAATAAAAATATCACCACTTTTATTTTTGATGGTGAGGGTGAGTTTAATTATTTGTGTCATGAAATTGTTTATGAGTTAAAACAAAAATATACATATTTAACAAGAGTTGTTTATTGTTGTAAATATGAGTGCGCTTATTTAGAAAATGAAATTACAGAATTTAAAAAAGACTTTTTAAAATATTTTAATTATGATATTACTAAACTTGGTTGTGAAGAAAGGTTTAAAGAAAAAACTTGGACATATGGTATGGCTGGAAGTATAAGGCGCAATAGGGCAATGATAGATAATAGTAATTATTGTGTGTTTTATTATGATAAAAATTATGTGCCGGCAAAAAGACTAAAAATAGAAGAATGTATGCCAAAAGATTCCACCAAGCAAAGTATTAGTTATGCCAAAAAGAGCAAAAAGCCATATTGCAAATTGGCTGAATATATTTTGGTGTTTGCAGATATTTAAAGCATCAATAAAAAATTTATTGCATCAAATAATATAAAATGATGCAATAAAATGGAAAAATGCTTGATTTATTGCATCAAATAATATAAAATGATGCAATAAAAGGAAGTTGGAATGAAAATTTTTAATTATAGTCAATATATTGAAAAGGTTTACGATAGTGAAATTTTAGGGCTAGTTGCTCAAATTCATGAATATAAGGGCAGACAAAACAACCTAAATGGAATAAGCAAGTTTAAATTTAATAAATTGGTGGAAATTGCAAAAATTCAAAGCACAGAGGCTTCAAATAAAATTGAAGGTATTATTACAACCAGTGTAAGAATTAAACAACTTTGCGAAAATAAAACAACTCCTAAAAACAGAGATGAAAAAGAAATTTTTGGTTACAGAGATGTTTTAAACACAATTCATGAAAGTTTTAGTTATATTCCAATTAAAAGTTCATACATTTTGCAGTTGCATAAAGATTTATATAAATATTCTGAAAAAGCCATTGGTGGTAAGTTTAAAAATTCACAAAACTATATATCTGAGCAACGGGCAGATGGAACAAGTTTTGTTCGTTTTATGCCACTAGAGCCATATGAAACCCCAGAGGCGGTTGAAAGATTATGTGAAGAGTTTAACATTGTGGCAAGCAAGGCAAGTGTTGACCCGTTAATTTTAATTCCAATATTTATATTAGATTTTCTTTGCATACATCCATTTAACGATGGTAATGGAAGAATGAGCCGTTTACTTACAACTTTGCTTTTATATAAATTTGATTATTTTATTGGTAAGTATATTTCTTTAGAAAAACTTATTGAAGAAACAAAAACTGAATATTATGATGCACTGCAACAAAGCTCAATTGGTTGGAATGCGAACGAGAACAATGTAAGTTGGTTTATTAAATATATGCTGCGAATTATTTTAAGGGCATATAGAGAGCTTGAAGAAAGAATTAAGGTTGTAGGTGAAAACAAACTTTCTGCCACAAAGCAGGTTGAAAAAGCTGTTAAAACTATGTATGCAAAGTTTACGAAAAAAGATATATTGCAACTTTGCCCAAGCATTAGTGAAGTATCGGTGGAGCGTGCATTAAAACAACTTTTAAACCAAAAGCAAATAATAAAACATGGTGAACGAAAATCAACCTTTTATACAAGGAATATTGATTTTAATTAACCATGTTAAACTTAATTATTAAATTATATTTTTTAATTATTGGCTGTATCTAAATTGTTTGATGCAGCCTTTCTTTTTGATGCAAGTTTTTTAATAAGCATTGCTGTGCCAAGCACCAAAAAGGCGGCAAGGCAGAAAGCAAAGATATATAAAAGCAAGAATACAAAATATGGTACATTTGGTTGAATTGAACTAAACACAGGAAGAGAAGTATTAAAGTATGGGCTAATGAAAAACATATTACAAGTTGCCGTTCCGCCAAGCCAAATATAAGAGCAATCGATTGCAAGGGCAATAAAAACTAAAACGCCAAAAACTGCTGAAGCTTTAAGCATGGTTTTAAGGTTGGTTTTGCATGCTCCATTTACAAGAAGAACAACACCTACAACAATCATAGCGCCGTGATGCACCATTGTTTGAATGTTTACGCCAATAAAACTCATAAAAACATCGGTTGGCACAAACATTATTAAAGCGCCTGCTAAAAGTGCAAATGTGCCTAAGAAAGAATATAAATAGTCTTGAAAATTACCTTTTTTAACAAGTGCAGCAAGTAAGCATACATACATAGGAGATGAACAAAATTGAAATGGGAAAATATACCATTGATATGTCCATGTATCTGACTGGGCATTGTAGCAAAATACAATTTGTTTATATATTTCAAGTACAATTAAAGTAATGCTTACAATAAGCAAAAATCTTTTAATAGTTTTGTTGTCAGAGTGTCTTAATTTAATTGCCAAAAGAACACTAACGCCAATTACAACGGCAAAACTTAAAAGGTGAAACCAACCATATGGAGTTGGAACCGGCATTCTTGTTTGTAAAAATGTGACTATTTTTTCAAAAAAGTTCATGATTTTTTCTCCTTAATTTTCTTAAGTATC
>SVIS01000003.1:0-61990 GCA_015069385.1 Clostridiales bacterium | reverse complement strand
GTATCAAATGTAAAATTAAAATAATAATTGTTCCTACAAAAACAGTTAAAAGCCCTAGGGCAATGTTATATATTATTTGCCCGCATGCTAGCCTGAAATTTTCCATAAAACCAATGCTGCTATGTAAAATGTTCATATAGTTAACGCTAAATATGTTGGCAAATATAACGGCTATGCAATAATAAATTGCCATAGATATTGAAAAGTGCAAACAATATTTAGGTTTAAAGTCAACCATTTTTAAAGTTATAGTTAAAAAGAAATAAAGCAATACCAAATGGTGGAAAACAAATGTATGAAAGTTATAAAAACTTGCAAAAACTGCCGTTGTGGAACTTCCTATTATGCTTGTAGGGTCAAAATAAAACAGCACTAAAAGATAAAAACTGGCAACAAATGCAACGCACTGCATTGCTTTTTGAAACTTGCCACGAGTGAAGTTTGCAAGTGAAAACCAAATAAAATATGTACTGCAAAAATGCAGAGGAAAGGACCACATGCTATAACCATCAATAATGCTTGTTGTTTGTTTAATTATTTCAAGCACAACCAGCACAATGGTTATAACAATTAATGGTATGCGTCTTATTTTTTCATCTTTTTTTCTAAGAGCAAAACCTAAACCAATTGCTATTCCAATTATTGCCAGCAGTACAAGGCCTAAAATAAGCCATTCTTCTTTAGTAGCATTCATAATCTATATAATATTACATTATTATAATTTTTTCAACCTTTTTGAAAAATAGTCTAATTTTTTACCTCTCTAGCGGGCAGTCGGGTGGGGTTGGTTGTTTTTCATATGGGCGGTTGGCTTCCGATAAGGTCTTGCCTGAAATTTTGCATACATAGCGTTGATCATCGTCACAAAACCAGTCGTATGGGTCGGGTGTAGTTATTCTGTCCATATGTATGCAATCGGTACAATAACGTGTTATTTTTTTTGTAGTAAATATTTGTTCGTATAACATTTTTAATTCATTATACATTTTTGTGCCTTGCAATTCCTCTATGGCTTCAATTGCCTCGAGGTAATGTTTTGCAATTATTTCTTTTGGCGCATTAAAACGACTCCAAAAGTTTGGTGTGTTTAGTTGAGCTTGTGTATCTCTTAGGTTAGATAGGCAGTCGGCACATTTTACCATTTTAATTCTTTTTTCGGCATATTTAACTCTTAATGCTTGCATGTGTTTTCTATCTTCATATTTTAAACTTTTTTTCTCTGATAAAGTGTCAACCATATATGCAATTTCTACGCCAAAAATGTCGGTTAGTTCATCAATGGTAGTATTTGTGTCTTCTAGCGTATCATGCAAAACTCCCACAATAATAGTTTTAATATCAGCATTCTCTTCTTCTAATATTTTTGCCACAGCAACTATGTGAGTTATGTATGGAATATTGCTTCCCTTTCTTGTTTGTCCTTCATGCTTTACTTTTGCAAAATTGATTGCCTTTGTTAATAAATTTTTCATTTTTATTCTCCTTGTATGCTTAATTATCTTTCAACTTCTGAGTGCATATCTCTTTTTTTACTGAATATTTTCTCTAATATCTTGGTATATTTATCAAAGTTACTTTTAGTTTCATATTGAATTATAGAATGTTTGTATTTTGGAATTTTAAAGCAATTTTCATATAAATAAACTGTAACGGGCCAAAAACACACATGATCCCATGCCATAACACACAAAGAGTTATTTTGTTTATTGTATTCTCCCCACAAGTCATGAATTTTTCTTTCATCATCATATAATTCAATAATTCCCTTTTTGTCAGTTGTTGCTACTTTAACAATTTTATTTCTTTGACTTGGAGCATAACAATAAACTCCCGTAAAAGATGGTGATATACTTGTTAATAAAGTACAAATTTCTTCCTTTGATAATTTACTTAAATCATATTTCATATTTGTTGTTTCTCCTTTACACTTGCATTATATGTTAATATGTGGTATAAGTAAAATACATAATATTTATATTTATCATAAGGAGTACTTATGGAGTTTTTGACAAGTTTAGACAACTATAATATCTTTTACGAGGTTGCAAAGTGCAAAAATATAACCAAAGCAAGCGAGAAGTTGTTTATATCTCAGCCAGCAGTATCTCAGGCAATTAAAAAATTAGAGGAAAACCTTGGGGCTAATTTAATAGTCAGGCTTAAAAAGGGCATAGAACTTACGCCACTTGGGCAAAAGATTTTTGAAAAGGTGGAACTTGGGTTAAATAACCTGTTGGCAATTGAGGCATTAATTAATGAAGAAAAAGGCTTAATTTCTGGTGAGTTAAAAATTGGCTCAGGCTCAAACATTGCACGTAAAATTTTGTGTGAGCATGTTTGTGAGTTTATTAAAAAGTACCCAAGTGTTAATGTAGAAATGAGTGAGGGTGTGCAAAGTCAAATGCTTGCTAAATTAAAAACAGGCGAGCTTGATTTTGTAATCACTCAAAAAAATGAAGATATCAATTTGCAATTTATTCCAATGTTTAACACAAAATATTGCTTTGTTAAGAGTAAGAATTGTTTGGCTGATAAGTTTGTGTTAATTAGCGAAGGCTCGTTTACTCATGAATTGTTTATATCTTTTATAAAGAAAAACGGTTTAGAAAAAACACCTGTAGTACAAGTTGCAGGTTACAAAACGGCACTAGAACTTGTTAAAAGACGAATTGGCACAACACTTCTTCCAAAATATATTGTGCAAGATTTGTTAGATGAAAATGTTTTGGAAGTTGTTTATGAAAATTACGCTTTGCCAACAATAACTTTTGGAGCGTATTATAATAAAAACTTGCAAACTCCAGCGGCAAAAAAATTTATGGAGTATTTGTATAATTAATAAACTTAAGAAAATAGAATATGAAAAGTTTTACCATGTAGGCAATGGCAGATTCAATCAACATAAAAATATTGAAGATATAAAAAACATATTAAAAAACCAATAGTCGAATAAACTATTGGTTTTTAATTTAAAAATTGTTAATACAAATTTTTTTGTTTGGTGCCCCCGCCAAGAGTCGAACTCGGATATACGGTTCCGAAGACCGTTGTGTTATCCATTACACTACAGAGGCATATGTTTTAAGTGTATATTTTTATTTTGTTTTTGTCAAATTGTTAAAAATATTAATAAAACAATTCATTTTTTAATAATTTTAAATTAATTTGTTCATTATTTTTATGTTTTAATTTGTTTATTTATAACATTTTTTTGCTATTTAAATATGAAAAAAGAGTGAAAAATAATATTTTAAATATTAATTAAATGTACATAATAAAAAAATATTTAAAAATATTAAAAAAATTATAGTAATTTAATTTTGATTGTGGTAAACTTATTTTGAAAAGTGAAATTTCGCTCAAATTTTATTAAAGGGTTATTTATGAAGGGTAAATTATTTAAAAAAATATTAGGAGGATTTCTTGTTTGCAGTCTTGCTCTTTGTGGCTTGCTTTGTGTAAATTCACCAAAGGTTGCGTTGGCAGAAAACTCTGTAGATGTTATAAACTATGTGTCACTTGGTGACAGCATTGCCGAAGGCTATGGGCTTAATGCTTTCACTGGTGCCGGACAAAATGTTTTTGTTGATGGGTGCTATACTAACTCTTTTAAAAACTACATATCTGAGAAAACAGGAGTTACGGCTAATGCGTTGTCTTATGCAAAAAGTGGTGATGAATCTAGTCATCTTTTAAGTTTGCTTAACGATTCTAACGTTCAAGCCAGTCTTGCAGGCGCCGATATTATTACAATTTGCATTGGTGGTAATGATTTACTTGGCATAGCAAAAAATGGCGTGGTAGATATTTTGGTTGATAATTTTATTAATAGTCTTATTGGCGGCACTCAAAAAGATTTAAGCACACTAGAAACTTCTTTAGCCGCTGCGGTTAGTTCATTTTCTACAAATCTAGATGCAATATCAACCAAATTAAAACAATATGCTCCTAATGCAAAAATTATATTTACAAACATATATAATCCTTATAAAACATTCTCTAGTTGCAATTCTGATATTGCATTAACGGTAACAAGTACAGGTTTACCTCCTTATACTTTATCTAAAAGCATAATAAATCAATTTGGAAACCTAACAGAAGATTATTTGGCGGGTAATAGTCAAAAAGGAGTTGCCGGAATAAATCAAGTAATTGCTCAAAAAGTTGCAAGTACCGAAAATTTTTATATGGTAGACTCTAAAACTGAATTTGATAATTACTCTGGTGATTACACCGAAATAACTTGTGCAACACTTGCACAATATCAAGCACTTTCTTTAGATATTGAGTTGGAAGTAGATTTATCTATTCTTAGTGACCCGGTTAAGTTAGAAGAAACAAAAGCAAAATTAAAAAGCGATGTTGTTGTAGCGTTAGGGCCATATATTGACCCTCACCCAACCGCAGCCGGACACGAAATTTTGTATAATACACATAAAACTTATTTTGAAGATACTTTAGCATTTGTAACTTTTGACTATAATGGTGGAGCGTTGCAAGGCAAAACAGATTCAAAAATTGTTACAGATTTAAATAAAACATTAAGTGCTTTAAGCCAAAACCCAGAAAAGGGACAAGAATATAATTTCGCGGGTTGGTGCAGTGATAGTGCTTGTGAAAATGAGTATGATTTTAGCCAAAATATTCAATCTAATACAACTATTTATGCAAAGTGGGAGTATGTAACTTTTACAGTTACGTTCAACTATAATGGTGGGTTGGTTGGGCAAGAGTCTAGCCACGAACAACAAGTTATTATTAATCGTACAGCAACTGTTCCGGGAACAGATAAAACTCCAACATTAAGCAAACATGCTTTTTTAGGTTGGTATGAAGATTTAAATAGCGATACTCCATATGATTTTAATACTACAATAACAAATAATAAAACACTTTATGCAAAATGGGAGAGAAATGTATTTAATGTAACTTTCCATTTTAATGGTGGAACTATTGGGGAACAAACGGAAATTGTTGTTGAAGTAAACAAAGGCAATGTAATTGCCGATATTCCACAACCTGAAAAAGAGGACTACGAAATTGTTGGTTGGTATACTGATTTATCTTTTACAACCGAGTGGAACTTTGCAACAGACAGAATTACTGAAGATGTTGACCTATATGCAAATTGGATACGTAATGTGTTGTATGTTACATTTGATTATAACGGTGGTAAATTAAATGGTGTTTCAAGTTATTTACTAAAAGTTCAAGAAGGTCAACCAATTGATTTAACAAAAGTGGCAACTCCTTCAAAAACAAACTATTTGTTTATTTATTGGTATTTAACTGATGAAACTCAAGAATTTAATTTTAATACAACAATAACTCAAGATATTACTTTATATGCTTATTGGAAAGAGGCTATTGTTATTAATGTACACGATGGGCAAAATACACGCCCTTACTCAATTGTAAAGGGCTCTACCATTGCAGACCTACCTAAATATGTTCCAATGACAAAACAGGGTACTGCATTTTATGGTTGGTTTGAAGACATTTCTAGATACAACGAATTTGCTAACGATTATGTTTTAGTTGCTGGGCGAACAGTTTACATGAAATGGGTTACACTTAAATGTTTAGATGAAACTCTTTTAGAGCAAGCATTTTCTCCAATTGTAGAAAAAGTTGTTTGGCATATAGATGCAAGAGATGGAAGTGAACTTGAATGGCTGGTAAATGGCGAAACATATTTTACAGACACTGTTATTGGAGATGCTGGGGCTAGATGCAATTTTATTCCAAGCGCTGTGGGGTCGTTCACAATAACTTGTAAAGTAAATGGTGTAGTTGTTAACGGCAAAACAGTTGAAATTACATTTAGTACTCCAAAAGATGTTCAAATTATTTTAAATAAGGTTGCTGGCAAAAGAACATATTATTTACAAGTAGATAATAGTCAATATTACGATGAAGCAAAATTTGTTTGGTATAAAACTTCTGATATTTTTAGTGATGATTTTACTGAACAAATTGGCACAGGGTTTGAATGTGTTTATAAATTTTCTTCAGATTGCAAAGTCGTGGCTAAATATATGGAATATGAAGATGCTCAAGATGGTATAATGTCAAATGTTATATCAATTGAAGTTGACCGATATTTAGATGACGTAACACTTTATGCAATTTTGGGCGGTGTGGCAGTTGTTGCACTTATTGTTGTTACCATAATTAGCAGAAGAAGGTTTAAATCGTTCTTTTAAAACAAAATTCCGCTTTTAATAAAGGCGGTTTTTTTGTGTTTAATATATACTTGTTAATTATTTATTTTCAATAATAAAAATTTTTTAAAAAATCTTTGCAAATAAAAAATGGTTGTGCTACAATCAACTTGTTATATTTTGCTAGGAGATTAAAAATGATTAGAGTTAAAAATGAAATAACCGAAAAAGATATTAATGGCAACGTTAATTCTCAACTTGCCAAACCTATGACAATTAGGTTTTTAATTGGCTTTTTGATTTTGGCTGCAGGCGTTACATTAATTTGTTTAAATGTTATTAAATGGCTTGGTATTGTGCTTACTGTGGTTGGTGGCTTGTTTGATGTACTTATTATAGTAATGTATTTTATTGTTAGAAATAGTGCAATTAAACAAAATAATTTTGGTGATAAAAAATTAGAATATGAATATCGTTTTGACCCTCGCTTCTTTTCAGTTACTGCTTATGTAAAAGGCAAAAAGCAAGGCATTATGAATTTTAATTATCAAGATATTTCTAAATACAAAGAAACAAAAGATAAGTTTTATGTTTATTTAAATAACAACCAAACATTAATTATTGCAAAAAATGTTCGTTATGCCGAAGGTTCTCCGGAAGCACTTCACAGAATTTTACAAGAACGTGCAAACAAAACTAAAAAGAAAAAATAATTTTCAAAATAAAAACTCTAAATATTTTTAGAGTTTTTTTAATAACGCAAGCAAAGAAGGTATTTTCTTTATATGTTTTAATTAATTATTTAAAATATAATTAATTTAGTTGTTAAAAAATATAAATTGCGTTAAAATATTTGTAAATGTATATGAGGTAATTATGAAAAAAAGAATTAATATTTGTTTACTTCTAATTGCTTGTGTGGCTTTAGTTTTAACAGGTTGTGGTGGTAATGTATATTTGGTAACTGCAGCAACAACTGTAAGCCCTGCAACTTTTTACGCTAGTTATTATACAAATAGTGTGTTACAGTTCGATGGTGTGCCAAATAATTCTACAATTATTCCATCTACTTCTGATCAAATTACATATTATAATCATGTAAAATCAATTTATGAAGTTTTACCTGAGGAACGTTGTTTGGTTTCGGTTTTAGATTATTTGTGTGCTGTAAATCAAGTAGAGGGTGAAAAAAGGTTAGATGATAAAACAACAACAAAATTATATGAATACAGCAACCTTTTGCAAAATGAACTTGTTTTAGGTGCAACTAATACTGGTTTTGACAATTACGCTACAACAAAAGCCGTAGTGCTAGTTAAAGGTGCAAATAACAATGCAGAATTAACTGCTTATCTTTTCTATAAAAATAAAGATGCTGTTTGTGAACTTGCTGATTTAATGAATGAAGTGTCAAATGCTAATTATTCTTATACTTTTAGGCAAACAAAATATAATATACAAACTAAAACATATTCTTTAAGTTATGGCACAAATACGGCAAATGCAACTTTTAACGAAAACAAAGGAACTTTGCAATATGATATAACAACTTATTTAAATGGCTCTTCTTCGGCTGTTAAATTTGAAAAAAGTATATATAAATATGCAAATGGAGCGGTTGGTTTAAGAGTACTTACAACAACAAAACAGGGCTCAGCAAATAATGTTGTTGTTTATGAGCAACTTAGTAAAGATTTTTATCATAGACTAAAAGTTGGTTTGGTTAAAGATTTGGCAAATGTGTTAAGTCTTGAAACTATGCAAGAGGCAAAACTTGCAAAATCTAACACTTCTGACTCTGTTGGTTTTGAACTTGAATATGATATTCAAAACGATTTAGAAAATAACAAAATCACCTGTATAAAATATGGTGGGGTTGTTGCTTAAAAAAATTAATTGCTGCCGCCTAAAACTATAGGCGGCTTTGTTAAATTATACGAGGAAATATGGAACAACAAGAATTTGAAAATGAAAGCAAATATTTAAAAAAGGTGTTAAAAGAGTTAAAATCTCAAAAATTGCACGCCTTAGAACAATTAAAAAGTTTAGAAGTTCAAAAAACTCAACTTTCTAAACAATATGCTGATGATTATTATGAAATGGACGATGAGGAAGCGTTAACCGAGGGGGCAAGACTTGCCGAGTTTGATAATTTAATAGATTTTACCTCACAGAAAATTGACCGTTTAAGAAGGCAAGAATATTCGCCATATTTTGGAAGAATTGATTTTGTTCAACAGGGCAAACGTAAACAAAACTCATATTATATTGGTGTAAATAATTTGGTTAAAAATGGTGAAATGCCTCTTGTGTGTGATTGGCGTGCACCAGTTTCATCGCTTTTCTACGATTACGAATTGGGCAGGGCCGAATATATTGCTCCACAGGGCAAGGTTGAGGGTGAAATTAAATTAAAAAGACAATATCAAGTTAAAGATGGCAAACTTTTGAGTGCTTTTAATAGTTCTTTAACAATTGGTGATGATATTTTAAAAAGTGTGCTTTCTGGCAATGCCACAAATAAAATGAAAACCATTGTTAGTACTATTCAAAAAGAGCAAAATAAAATAATTAGAGCCAATATTAATGGGAACATGCTTGTTCAGGGGGTGGCTGGTTCGGGTAAAACCTCTATTGCTTTGCACAGAGTTGCGTATTTGTTGTATCAAAATAAAAATACATTGAAGGCGGAAGATGTTTTAATATTGTCACCAAACAAACTTTTTGGTGAGTATATAGCCGATGTTTTGCCAGAACTTGGCGAAGAAAATATAAGTCAAATGTCTTTTTATAGGCTAGCCAAGGAACAACTTAAGTTTTTGGGCTTAGAACTAGAAAAGCGTGAAAAAAGTCTTAATAATATAACAAATAATACTATTAAATTAAATGAGATTGCATACAAACATACATATGATTTTTATGAAAGTTTGCAAGAATTTTGTAAAGCGTATTTTAATTTAAATTTTAAACCTAAAGATTTAAAATTTGGTGATGAGGTAATTCACGCAGAAGAATTAAGTAACCTTTACTATAATACATATAAAAATAAAACTCCGGCTGTTAGGGTGGAGTGGCTAGTTGACTATATTATTGATAAATTAAATATTAATGAGCATATTAATCAAATATCTGAAAAAATAAAAACAAGATTGTATCCTTTTTTTGAGGCAACAAATATTGTTAAAATTTATGCCAACTTTTTGGCAAACATTGGCATGCAATTTAGTTTAAATGAGCAAGAAGAAGTTAAATATGAAGATATTCCAGCCTTGCTTTTTATAACAAATTACTTTTTTGGTTTGAAAAAATTCAAAGAAGTTAAATATTTAATTATTGATGAAATGCAAGATTATTCGTTTGTGGCCTACCATGTGTTTAATGCTATATTCGATTGTAATAAAACAATTCTTGGAGACATTAATCAGTGTATAGAAAAAGTTATGACAAGTAGTGACTTGCAAAAACTGGGCACTCTTTTAAATGCTGAATTTATTGAACTTACTAAATCGTATAGAAGCACTTATGAAATTGCAGAATTTGCGAATAAAATAAAGGGTTTAAATTGCACTTTGCTTACTCGTCATGGCAAAAAACCAGAAATTATTAAAACTAAAAATTTAAGTGAAGTCATTGCAAATATTGCAAGCAATAATAATAGAACAATTGCGGTTTTAACTAAAGATGCTTTTGAGGCAAAACAAATTTTTACCGAGTGTGGAAATTTAGAATATATTTCGCTTGTTACTCAAGAAGATGAAATGCTTGGCAGGGTTTGTGTAATGCCATCGTTTTTGGCAAAGGGGTTAGAGTTTGATGTTGTAATTATTCCAAATTATAATGATAAAAATTATAATACTTTTTTTGATAATAATGTTTTATATGTATCTTGCACTCGAGCGCTACATGAATTATATTTAGTGCAAAATGACTAAAACTTTGTTAATTTTAATTAAAAAATCACCGATTTTTCGGTGATTTTTGTTTTTTACCAAACAACATCTCGTTTTTTATTTTGAATTTTTAGTGATATTGCAAAAATAACAGAAAGTATTACAACTGCACCCACAATATAAAGAATCATAGTTAAAGTACCAGTAGATTTTGGAGTAGTTGACATTTGTGCTAATTCAATTAGATTTGCACCTTGATATTGTGCTTTAACAATAAATGGTCTTGTATCGGTTGGTTCGTAAGAAAACGTTTCGCCTTTGCCAACTTTTTGGTCGTTTACGTACCATAAAATTTTATTAAAATCTAAGCCATCGGCTGCGGCATTTTCTAGTTTGAATGTATAAGCCTCTACATTTGCTTTGGTATTTGCAATAACAGATTTTGTTATTGAATAATTAAGAGTATCGTTTACTTCGCCGGCGGTTG
Organism: Clostridiales bacterium; assembly: GCA_015069385.1. Lineage (GTDB taxonomy): Bacteria > Bacillota > Clostridia > Christensenellales > UBA1242 > HGM11367. The sequence continues at coordinate 51,449 of SVIS01000003.1, read as the reverse complement.
TGTTGAAAACAATCATTTTTGAAGTATAAAGAACTGAAGATGTTTGTGCAGATGCATAAAAGTAATAATTTCCAAATCCATTGTTGCTAGTAATTAAATCTGTTGGGTTAATGTTGCAATCGCCATTTTCTTTATATAAATCAAAAGAGCAAGAGTTTGGAGTTTTGTAATACCAATTAATTGTGTGATCTACAGATGGCTTGCAAAGTATTGCCGAAATGGTTAAATAAGATGATTTATTGCTAAGAACATATTCTCCGTTTGTGTTAGTAGGTAATGGGCGGCTAAGTTTTGTTGAAATTATTTGCCCAGTAGAATCATCAATTCTAACTGAAAGTTCTACAAGGCAATTTACAGCGTCGCCGGTTATTTTTACACGATATTTTTTTTCACCAACTTTCATTAAGTTTAGGTCGGCTTGTTGGTCGTTATTGTAAATTTTATCTAAAACAAAATTTTTAGAAGAAGAAACAACGATGCCGTTTTCATCTTGCGATGAAGTAATTTCTGACCATTCATAATTTAGGTTAGAAATTGATGACTCAATTTCGCCTTCGTAAAGCGTGGCTATAAAAGTTATGTATTCGTTATCTTCATAGTTGGCAACAAAGGTGTAGTTGGCTAAATCGGTTTCATCGGAATATATGGCATCGGTAGAAATTTTAATATTGTATGTTCCATCTGCCTTGGCTTTGGTGTTTGGAAAACATATAAAAATTGAAAATGCGAACAAAATTAATAAAAAAATGTTAATTTTTTTCATAAAAACCTCTATTTTTTCAAAAAAAATAATAAATAATTAAATTTTTATTGATTTTTCTTATTTAGTATACAACATTTTTTTACTTTTTAAAAATATTTTTTAATAATTATTTTATTTATTTTAAATAAATTAAAATTGATGGTTAATTTAATTAATAAATGAAAAAACTATTTTTATTTACAAAATAAAAAATATTTGTAGAGATTTTTGTTTTTATTAATTCTAAAATATTTATTTTACTACGTAAAATAGTTGTGTAAAAGGGGTTAAATATGGTACAATTATTTGTAAAATGGCATTTAATTTAAAAAATTGAATTTTGTTGTCGTTTTGCTACAACAACTTTGCTTTATTGCAAAGGAATGCTTTTTAAATTGGTGGAAAAGTCTAGGCATTTTTAACTTGCTCTTTTCTGCCACTAAATACTAATTTATTTTTTACCAAAGATTTAACTTGGGGGAATTTTATGAAATCTGTTTTACGTAAACTTTTATATGTTGTTGCACCAATCGCATTGGTGATTTTTGCAATGGTAAATGTTTTTAGCATAAACATTGTTGGTGGAAAAGAGTATATACCACCTGTTTATGCAGAAGAGCAAACTAGTGGTCAGGTAGATGTTTCTAGCCTGCCACTTTGGGAAGATTATATTGCGGAATTAGAAGGTTCTTCCGAACTTGTTGCAACGTCATTCACCAAAATGGCTACATATACCTATAATGGCGTAAAATATACAAGTTGTTATGAAATTAAAACTTGTGATGATTTGGCAAAAATGGCAAAGGCGATTAATGCTGGAGAAAAGACATATATAAGCGATAAAGTTTGTTTTGTTCTTACCGCCGATATTTATATGGATGGCAGAATTTGGACACCTATTGGTAGAAGTGGAGCGACAAATGTATTTAAAGGTAAGTTTTTTGGTAATGGTCATAAAATAACCGGCTTAACATTTGATTCAACATTAGAATCTCCTAATGGTTATGCGCTCTTTGGACGTTTAGAGGGTAGTGTTTACGACCTTATTGTGGATTCTAGTCTCGGACATAATGCGGACATTGCTTGTAGAGGAAATAATGGTTCGCTTTATGGCTGTGTTGGTTCATCTATCAATGTTACAAGAGAGAATTGTACTGAATCTATTATGCTTGAGAGTGATGTTAATGGTGTTTATCAATTCTATTATGAAGTTTATTTATTGCAAGCAAATGAGGCAACTGAAAATGCAAATGACAGCATTTTAACTTTGGCAGATAGCGCTGATGCAACAGGCACAATTGATGGGGCAACTACAAAAACAATTAACTTTTTAGCAAAAGTACCCGAAAATGCAACTAAAACAGTGGCTAGGTTTTGGGTTGCAGAATGGAATTATCAAGGTGATCATGAGGTTGACTTTAGCGGGCTTACCTTTACATCAACTGCTACAAAAACTGCAAATCAACTTGCTATTGACCATTTGGCAGAAAACAACTTTGGTGAGGGCTTAACAGATGTTTCAAAGGTTTGCCAAGAAATTAACAAAAATGCTAAAGATCAAACATATGCCTATTATGATCTTGAAATCAGTGCAAAACCAGCAGTGGGAGAGAAACAAAGAAGTTATACCACAGATTATGCTCCTACGGCAGGAACATTAAAGGTTACTTCAGCAAAATATGCTCATCAAAGCCGTTTAATGATTATTATTGAGTTAGAAGAAAAATTTTCAGAATTTGCTCCTACTTATTACATGGTAAAAGATGAAATTCCTGATAGTTTTTCTACAATTGAAGGTTATGATGCTACTCATTATACATACTATACAGATGAAAAACCTCTTTCTGAATTGTATAATGGCATGCAAAGTGGCAATGAACTTATTACAGATAGTGAATTGTGGGAAGAAGCAACTACCGCAGTAACACAGTATATTGATGTAACTTATGAAGGAACCCAAAATCGTAGAGAAATAGATGGTAAAATTTATTACAGGCATGGTACACAACTTACTTTTAAAAACAAAACAATAACAGATACTGCGAAAACTTCATCAAATTATGCTCAAATAACCTCAATTGGACATAATCAAGCAGACAATATTGCCGAAGAAGGTGAGTCTGTAGCGTTTGCCGAAGAAGGTGAATTAGTACTTTATTTTGTTGACTACGACACAAGTTTTAATATTTATTTGTATAACATTGTTGAATATGAGTTAAATAGTTCAGATGTTAAATTTGTTGATGGTACCGACAATAATTATTTTAATACTCCAAAGGTTACTAGTACTGCAAACGCATATAGAATTACATTAACTAACAAAAAAAATAATTTAATTATTGAAGATGTGGGTGACTACGACGAAAACAACATTCACATGTTAAAGGTTTGCTTTACAGATGCAAACATTACTGGAACGGCATTAATAAATACTGATGTTACTAATAGAAAAATAGATTTATTAGGAACCAATGGTGTAAATGAAGATGGAACCGCTGATGATAGTAGTACAATATCAATTTATGCATGGTGGTGGTTAAAATCTGTTAAAATTACAGTTGAAAATTTAATTGATACTTCTAAATTTGGCAGTGCAAATATACTATTTAGAGTATATTCGCCATATATTACCGGAACAACTGCAAGGTGGCAAGATTATACAGCCACAGGAAATGAACTTACCTTGCATTATACAGATAAGTTATATATTTATGATGAAAAAAGCAACGATAGCAAATTACCATATTTTTTAACAGTAACTGCTTATAACGACTTTTATTCTGGCGCAAAAGATATTAAGAGTAAAATAAATTACAACTTAACAAGTCGTGATGTAGATTATTTAAATTCAGATGCTTTAGCTCCTACCGACATAACTAGAAAAAGTACCGATAGTGAGGCGACCCCAAATATAGATGAAAGATACATTCACATTTATAAACCGGGTGGTTATGTTGATTATTATGCTGCAATTCAAATTGATGTTTTAGTTGGCGATGCTATTGGCATGGTAGATTCTGGTTATGGTTTAACTCCTAAATATGAAATTACTGCTGATTATAAAACAATTGATACAGTAAATGTTCAATTTAGTTGGCTAAAAGAGGGTAATGAGGCAACTTTAAAAAACAATGTAACAATTAACGAAATTGAAACCAATTTAAATATAGGCAATTTAAAACTATATTTAGACGAAACAAAAAAATCTGTAGCAAATAACTTCTTGTTAATTGAAGACTTTACATATAGTGCATCTAAAGGTTACGCAGTGGCTTGCCTTGGTGCGGCTTATGATTTACGTCTTATAACTAACCAAAATTTCTTTATTGGCTGGGAGAAAGCAGAAAAAGCGGCGCCATTTAAAACGACAGCCACAATAGAAAGTGTAAACGACATAAATACAACTGCTTACAACCAAGTTCAGCAAGATATTGTAATGTATAATATAAGGGTTGAATTTGTTATAAGCACCATTGGTGCTACTCGTGGTGAGGTGATTGTTAAAATTACCTTTGATGTTCAAGAAAATGACTTTGTTTATGATGCACAGGACCAAACTTGGCAAGATAATCCTTTTACTGGCAACGTTGTTTCAATAAACGGCGATTCATACATTAAAGATTTGCATTATATTTCATTATTAACTGACTATTCTGCAGAATATTTGGCTTCGCACTTTGATTTTGTTCAAGTAGAATTCTATACCTACGATTTAATTTCTGGTGCAAAACTTAACTTAGGGGAGGCTGTTTTAGCCTCAGGCAAATTGCAAGTTGAAGAGTATGGCATTTCGTTTGATGTTGCTGTATCAACATTACTTGATGGTAATAAGTTTGTTACAAAAGTAAAAATTGTTCCTTTAACCTCGTATTACTTCGAAAAAGGTATTTATGCTATTGTTACTCTTGCTCAGCATGAATATACAGGAACCGTTACTATTGTAAACGGAACTGTTAAAAATAATACTTCAAACGTTATTTTGCAAGATGGTGATACAAAAGCCACATATACTTTTACTTATTTAGATAAAATCAACGTTCAAAACTCAGGTGCTACTAACCAAAATTTAACTATTACTGCAAACATAAATGCAAATATGGATTCAACAACTCCTCAAAAGTGGACTTTTGAAGTTTGTGGAAAAAGTTTAAACTATAACAGAAAAACTTCAACTTACACTTTAGGTACTTGTACTGGTGCTGATGAGGTTGCTTCTGTTAGTTTAGATGAGTTAGTTGAATATGAGGCAATGCCATATAAGTTAGAAATTAATCCAGTTGCACGTGAAGATGGTAATGATTACACTGACAAAATTCAAGAAGAAATTCCTGTAGAAATTCAAGATACGGTTGATGGTTCTATAATTTATTTGCCTAAAGAATCGTTATTCTTTACATTCTCACATTTTGAAGTGCGTTGTAGTGCTTCTTCTGGTACATTTGAAGCTACTAAATTTTATACATTAAATGCTCAAAGTGTTGAGGGTGGCTATTTACTTGTAGATGAATTCTTTATTAATGTATTAGGCACAAACATAGAATTAGAGCCAAATGGCACATTTACATATGATAGTAATTTAGTTATTAAGGCGGTTTATACTCCAATTGAGTTTGAACTTCATTTTATGGCAGATACTTTTGATGGTAAAGACATAATTGAAGTAGATGGCGAAACATATAAAACTCAAGGCACTTATGTTTATGTTACAAGAACTGTAAACTATTTATTAGACAATACTATTTCTGGCGTACTTAATGGTGCGCTTGAGGCATATAACTACGATATAGTTTCTTATAACGAAGAGGCAGACTTTTCAGGCAGTTCATATGGTTTGGGCTCTTTGGTAGAAAGTTTGTTAGAAAGCCTTGCAAATAAAGGTATAGCGGCAAGTTACAATATTTTCATAGAATATGTTGGTAAGGAAGTAGTATTTAATTTTTATCATGAAAATGTTACAAATGTTATTGCTAGTCAACAAGGCGTTTTTGGTCAATTAACTGATTTTACGGTTACTTTTAACGGAATTGTAGAAGTTTGGTTTAATGCAGGTTTTAAACTTGTTAGGGCTACAAGAGAAGGTGTTATTTATGCATCTCTTTCTGGCAAAAGTGATTATTCTTATTATCCATTTTTAAGTGAACATTTTGTATATCATGAAGAATGTTTGGTTTATAACATAGAATTAACTCGTGCATGGGTAAATATTAATGTATTCTTTGATGATACGTTTATTGTTTCAGGTGTGACTCAAACTACAGTAGAATATGGCTCTAACGAATATGTAGAAGTTCCAAAACCAGAAAGACAAGGCTTTAATTTTGAATACTGGATGGCAGAGTCAATAGGGGCAGACTCTAGTGGCGTTTACCATATTTACTTAAAAGATAGCGGCAGTAGTTATGTAATTGATACTGCTTTGACTGAAATTTGCGATTCTTTAGAGCAAAATATTTACTTCTATGCTTATTGGTCAATACAAGATGCCTTAACTTGGGAATCTGAAGATATTGTTGCTGAATATACTGGGTCATCGCAAGAGTTTGCTCTTACAAACTTTAAGTTAATTGATGGCGTGCAAAACAATATTGAAATTACTTATAGCCAAGACGGCGGAATTACTTTTGCTAATTTCACTAGAGGAAGAATTGATAATAGTGATGGTATATTAAGCAAAGTATATGGCAGTTTTACTTATGTTTCTGACTCGGCTGTTGTAAAAATGGCTTATACCTATAATTATTTAGAGGGAATTGGTAGTTCGGGTTCTGGCTCAATTAATTATATTATTAACTATTCAAGTTATCCAGAAGGATACAAAATTGAAACCGAAGTTGTGGTAACTATTATACCAAAACAACTAACAATAGATACAATTACCAAAATTTATGACACAACCAATAAAGTATTACAAGAAGTTCAAGGCATATTCGAGCAAGATGCTGCTACTTTTGTAGTAAGCGCATATTATAACAACGCAAATGTTGGGCTTGGTAAGAGCGTAACATATGTTATTGCCAATACGGCAACTCAAGCCCAAAAAGCAAGTTACACAATGCCAACAACAACTACTGGTGACATTTTAGTTTTTGAAATTAAAGTAACAATGCAAGAGGAAGCATATTCTGTATGGCGTCATGGTAGTTTAACTATTCCTGTAGAAATTGCAAAAATTAAAGCAAACAAAACAGGTGCTAGTGTACTTAGTGGTGCAAAACATATTTCGAGTATAGATTTAACCAATAATGGTGTTAACTCGGTTGCTTGGGATATAATGAAAAACGGCATTACTATGCAATTTGTTTTACAAACCAATGTAAATGTTATAGAGGTTTATGAACAAAATGATGTTGATTATTCAATAGATGTTGCTGGTTTTAATGCCGTTTATAATACAACAGAATTAAATGACTCTAACTTTAGAGTTATCGTTAATGGTGATTATGAAATACGTGACTTGGGCGAAGGTCAAAACGGTTTCTTATTTACTGCTCAAAAAGATGATGTTGCTGGTTACATTGAACCAGTGTTACACGATAGAGATAATACTGATATTTACTACGATGTTGCATATTCTGAAAACGTTTTAAGAGTTGTAAGAGAAGATTGTGACATAATTACAAAAGTTCAATTTGGTTTTACTTTTGCAGGTGTAGGCGATTATTGGATTAAAGAAGTAACAGTATGTGATGAAGAAGGCAATTTTGTAGAATATGCTGTTCATTCAACTGATGATGAAATTAACTTTATTATTGAATTTAACTTAACCTTAGGCGAAACTGCTTGGTATAAAATACATATTTTATTTACCCGTACGGTACAAGTTAGGTTAGATTATTCTTTGGCTCAAGGCGAAACTATTGGTGGAAAAACATATTTAGATACTACTATTAAGTATGGCGAAGAAATTAATTTTGAAGAATTAACTCGTCAAGGCTTTGATTTTAAAGGCTATGGTTGGAATGTTGATGATTTAAGTAGTGTATTAACAGAAACAAAATGGTCGGTAAAAACTCCAAAAACTGTGCTTTATGCTCAATGGCAATATGCAATTACTTCACCAAGCACAGGAACTAACATAGATAAGCCTTATGATGGCATAACTGAGTATATTTCACCTATATACAATACTGTTGACGTGGCTTTAACCACCATTATTAAGTGGTATAAACTAAACAATGCAAATGTATGGCAAGAGGTTAACTCGGCTAAAGTATCTGCAAATGTTCTTGGCCTTAAAGATGTTGTAGATAGTGGTACATATGCTTTTACTTTGGTTATTAAGGCAACTATTAAATATAAAGATATTAACGATGTTGAATATACTAAAGACATTGTATATCATGCCGAAAATAAACTTTCTCCATATCAAAAATTTAAAGCCATTATTAGGCCAAAAATTGTAGATATTTTGCAAGATATCAACAAACCATATGATGGCACTGATACACTTATATATACTTTACAAGAAAACGACTTTAACCCTGGCGATATTTATGCTTCTGATATTGTAGTTGGCAAGCAAGTATTAGTTACTTATACTGGCTCACTTGCTGGTAGCATAGTAGATGATAGTGTAATAATTGTTGCTACCGATGATACTCTTCAAAACTATCAATTTACAGCCGATGGTGAAATTCAAAAAAGAACATTAACCATAGATATTGGTCATGTTTCGGGTGAGTGGTCCGGAGCAAAACTTCAAGCCCATGTTAAAGAGGTTGAAGATATTCCTACCTCAAGCAAATATGTGCCAGTTTATGAATCTGCAACTAGTTTTACTCTTGCTGGCATGCCATTTAACAATGTAGCATTTAGTATAAAAAATCAATTATACGTACAAACAAAGGGTAATGGTAATGGTGTTGAACTTCCATATACTTATGCTGGAAGTAATCTTCAAGTTATAATGCATGTATATGATGCACTTGGCATTGAAATAAAAGTTGAAGATAATTTTATTCTTAATGTTTCTGGCTCAATTACAATTTTAAAAAAGACATTAAAAGCAGAACATTTAATAATTAATTCCGAAAAAGTTTATAATGGTGAAGTTCAAGAATTATTAGAAAGTGATATTGTATTTAAGGTTACTGATATTGATTCACCAGAAATTAATATTACTGATTCTTTAGGTAACTTATTTGAAGGAGTAGAAGATGTTGGAATTTATATCTTAAAAGTTACCATTACATCTAAAAATTACTCCGATTATACCGCTTTAGTTGAATTTAGAATTACTTCTTTATATATTACAATAGAGCAATTATCTTCAGAGTTTGTTCGTGCATATGATGCCACAACACTTGCAAACTTGCAAATAAACTCAGACTATAAAATTATTAGTTACAAGGATTATAATGGTAACGATGTTTCATCTATTGTTACAAAAGATAAAATCGATACAAACTTTGCAGCAAATTATGTATTTAATTTTGAAGATAAAAATGTTTCAACTAAAAACAATCCAATTAGCGTTCAAAAAGCAACAAGCGGATATTATAATATAGAAATTAGTTCATTTGCAGCATTTAAAGGAAGAATTACTAAAGCACAAGTTTGGTTAAATATTAAAGAAATTACTCAAGTTTATTCACGAGAGAATTACTATATTGATTTTTCTAAACTTGTTATAGACCGTGATGCACTAGGTACAAAATCTCCAATAAATGAAAAAATCACATCTGGTAGATTAATTCTTAGTACAATAAATGGGGCAGCAATCAATGCTGGCACTCATGATATTTCTGCATGCAATTCATCAGATTATTCAGTATTAGAACTTGTAATGCAAGATAACTCTCCAATTACTAAAAACTATGAAATCTGTGGGTTAACTGGTACATTAATTGTAAACAAGGCTAATGTAACAATTAATCTTCTTAGTTCAACTGACTATACTGGCTCAAAACTTGGTTACGTGTATACAGGCAAGGCAGTTGCACTTAGATATCAAATAACTGTACAATCAAACGATGGTTATTTGCGTTATGACCAAAGCAACAAACCAAGTTATATTATTATTAATTCTGGTAATGTTAAAAATGTAGGTGAATATACAGCCTCATTTGGTCTAACCGATACTAATAATTATGAACTGGTAAAACAGGAACAAGAATTTGAAATTATTCAAAAAACCATCACAGCTCTTTTAGAAAAAGAAATGGTTTATACTGGTGAAATATTTACATATGCATTAGTAGATGCAGACTTTGCCACTCTTAAAGTAAACATTGAAGATGGTGTTACTCACCATATTAATGGAACAATTAAAACAAATAGTGCCGATGTAGGTGAATATAACGTTACATTAAACACTGCTGTAACTTTTGAAAACATTACTGTTTTAGAAAATGGTGCAGTTGATGTTGGCTCTAACTACGATATTATTATTAGTGGTGTTTTAACCATTTCTCCAGTTAAAGCAAAAATTACTAGCACTTCGGAACATACTTATAATGGTAAAGACCAAGAAGCCGATATGCAAATTGTTTTAACTTTAAATAGTGTAGACGCTGAAGGAAACTTTAACATATTAAATGTTGGTTATACTAGAGCATTAGATAACGAAGCCGCAATGTGGTTAAATGATAATCTTGGTAAAACCAATTTAGATTGGTTAACAGCAGTTAACTTGCCAGGTTATGAATGGAAAACTGCAAAACCGGTTGGTTTTAATGGAATATCTAACTTTATTAGGTTATATATAGTAAAAACTGGCGAAAGCGGTGAAACAATTTCAAGAGATGCGGGTGGTACAGTATTTAAATATGCAACAAAATATAAAGCATATATTTATTCACACAACTTTAATGATGTACTTGAAACATATGTAGAAATTCAATCTAAAATTATTGATGTTACAACAATAACTGGTTATAGTCAAAACAAACAATACGATGCAACTACAACAGTTCTTCCAACAACAGGCTTTACAACACCAGACATTTGTAACGGAACTGCTGGTAGTAATGATGATAATGATTATTTATATATTACTGCTAACTATGCGGCTACATTTGGTGATGCTAAAGCAATAACATTTAAATTAAATCAAAAAAATGCAGCAGATACAGATAAAGAACAACCAGAAATTGATAGAATATATAATTCTTACACAATAAAAGATGCAAGATTACGTGGTAATATTACAAAGCGCGATATTGTGTTTAACTATAAAAAGGCTGCAGATATCTACTATACCGGTGAAAAACTAACACTAAGCATAGCGGATAATTTTGAATATGTAGATTACGGAAAAGCAAACTTTGCTCTTAGCGAAGTATTTGCTGGCTCATTAACATTTACTACAATTGTAGATGCTGGCAAATATAATCTTGCTGCTTTAAGTACTATTACTATAGATGTATCTCAACTTACAGTTACTTCAAAAATCAATTACTACAATATTATGTATGCAGGTATAATTGATGTAAACAAGGCACAAGTATCTATTGCTTCTATAGACAACATTTTGGTTGAATATGATGCTTTAGGACACAAGGCTGCAATGGTTGCCGAAATTTATAATGCGTGTGGAAGAATTATAGATGGAGCAGCAACCGAGCTTATTACAGCTACTTACGGAGATGCACGTTTATCTGAATGTACAAATGTTGGTGAATATGCAATTTATGCTGTAATATCATCGGCATATGCTAACAATTATTCGTTTGTTTATGTAGACTCAGAGCATATTCCACATATAGATGAAAATATTGCAATTGCTAATACTTTAATTATTACAAAACGCAATTTGGCTATAAACATAGATTCAAGCATATATTATGGTAAAGTATTAGGTCATGGCTATTATGAATATTCAATTACAAATGCTGATGCAACAGGTCTTGTTTCTGGTCATGAAATAAGCGGTTATGCAAGAACAACAGATGAAGTAGTAGGACAATATATTTACCCAACAAATGTGCTTGTAGGTGATATAAAGGTAAGTTCTGGTATAGAGGTTACTAATAATTATGAAATAGTATATAACATTACTTTAAATATCACACAAGAACTTGGTGAAGGCGAAATTTATATAAGTGCTAAATCATTAACATATAATGGTGAAAATTTAATAAATAACATTGTTTTTGAAACACAATCTAACGATGAAACAGAACAAATAAAAGTAACAACAATTAAATATTATGATGACGCAGATTGTACAAACGAAATTGCAACAATTAAAAATGCAGGAACATATTATGCAAAAGTATTGTTTACTATTAATGATTCTATAGAGTTAGACTATGCACAGCCAATAAATATAGTTGTTAATAAAAAACAAATTACAACATATACTTCAAACGGTGTAGCATTTACAGGCGATAAGGTATATGATGCTACAAGCATTAAAACATTAGATTTAACAAATATTTGTTCAAGCGATTTACCTTATGTAACATCACTTACAGCAACATATTTTGATAATGTTAATGCACAAGTTATAAATGCAGGGGCTTCTACAAGAAAAGTTGTAGTTGAATTGCAAACTTTAACAGGTTATGAATATTTAAAAGATAACTATCAATTAACGCAATTACAAGGCAAAATTAATAAACTTTCTCTTGTATTAAAATTAAAAAATAGTGTACAAACAGAATATGTTTATTCTGGTACTAATGTTGTAACTTTAACTGCAAATAGTTTTGAGCCAGAAACTGGTTATGGCTTTGCAAGCGATAAACATTATTTAGATAGTTACTTAATTGATATCACTTTAACTAATGTTGGTGAATATCCAATTGCTACTAAGTCTGGTGCAGTTATTAAAGATGATGCAAACAATAACGTTACAAACAACTATACAATTAGTATTGCTACTGGTGCAAAATTAAAAGTTGTTGCACTTGATGTAACTTTGGCTTATGAGTCGGGCAATTTAATTTATAATGCAAAAGACCGTGTGGACGACATTAAACAACTTTTAATCTATAGTTATGTAGAAAAAACATATGTTGGTAGCGCTGGTGTTACATTAGATGAAATTAAAGATTCATTAATCATTACCTCAAATGGTACTATTAAAAATGTGGGCGAGTACGAAATGGCTTGTAATGCCCCAAATGGTGCAAACTTTAACTTTGCTTTTGAAGAAGGCAAAAATAAACTTGAAATTTTGCAAGCAGAAATAGTTATTAACTTTATGGATACAGAAATTGCTTATGGTTCATATGTGCTTGCTGGTGGTTATAAACTTAAATATGAAAATGTATCTGGTATAAGCGAAGAAACCTTTAATCAAGACAGTGCTTTCTTTAATACTTTTATATATAAAGTAAGTAAACATGCTGTTCCTTATGTTAACATAGTTTACACATATAACACAGATGCAACTCTTAGTGATATTTCGGTTGCAAATAGTGACAATAAAAATTATATAATTAAAGATGTTAAGGGTACTTTAAAACTAACTGCTGCTAGTTTAAACTTTACTATTACAGAATTAGTTTACACCGGTGAGGATTTATTTGATACTTTAAGTATTACATATTTGGTTGCAGGTTCTGCTGAGCCAAAATCACCTGATGAAATTGTAAGGCAAGAAATTATTAATGCTGGTGAATATGATATTTTGGTTAAGGTCGGAGATGCACATTATCATGTTGCAGTTGTTGTAGCAAAACGACAAATAACTTTGGCAGATTTAGATTTTGTTACAGAAAAACAATACGATGGTACTACTAAAGTATTAAATTCTAGCAATGATGAAATTTTGGCAACTTTTATAGATGGCGTTTATGTAACTGCTAGTTATGAAGATGCATTTAAAGTTAATACAAGCAATAAGATTAGTTTTGTATTAAATGCTACAGATGAAACACTATTAAATAACTATTATCAAGTTACCGCAACTTATGGAAAAATTTTACCAAAAGAAATAACAATAGACCTTGGAAATTTAACATATGTTTACGATTCTCAAAATATTTATAGTGGTCAATTTGACGTAACTGATCCAACTTGGTTAATAGATGGCGATAATATTGTTGAAAATAGTAACAAGTTTGAATTTAAATATAATGGCTTAGTTCAAAATGCTAATTTGGCTAGTGTTGAAAGTAGTAATATGCTTCAAGTATTAAATGGTGAAAAGGATATTACTCAAAATTATGCTATTAAATTTGCAGGTACATTAACTATTAATGCAATTCAAATTAAAGTAACATTTAATGAGTTTGTAGATAATAAAACTGAATTTAATAATAAACAACAACCGGTTAGTTATGTATTAGAGGCTGCTACCGAACAAATGCAAACAAGTTTTAACAACAATAAAACCGAAATTGAAAAAGCAATAGAACTTACTTATAATTCATCAACCTCGGCACCAAAATTTGTTGGAACTTATGAGGCTGCTATTAAGAGCAAACAAGTTTACTTTGAGATTGTTGGCGCTAATACTTATACATATGAAATAACAAAATATGTATATGAACTAAAATTAAACGAAGTAACAAATAATTGTTTAAATGAGTCTAAAAACAAACTTTTATTTAGCAAAAACTATTTAGAAGCCGATCCAGAATTTAGAGTTGCTATTACTACTAACTTAAACGGTGAAATTGCTTTTAATGTTATATTAGAAAGAGATAATAAATCTGAAGATGTTGGTTACTATGACCTTGTATATAAAGGACAATGTAGTAATAACAATATTGAAGTTAAAATAGATAATAATTATTTAGATGATGCTTTTGTAATTATTAGTTTAGAACAAGATTTAATAGTAATAGTTAACAACAAGGAATTTACTTATAGTGGAATTGCAGTAAAAGTTGCAAACCTTGGTATTATTGCCTATAATAATGACCCAGACCTTGGTGCTATTGGCGAAGTTACAATAGATAGTCAAACTGTAGTATATGCAGGAACTACTAATGTTTTTGAAAAAGAAGTAAATGTTGGCGAGTATCAGTTAAGTTATACAGTAACCGCACTTGGTAAAACTTTAACTGGCAACTTTACATTAAAAATAAGTAAGTTAAATGCAATTATTACAGCAGGAAATATTACTAAAACATATGATGGTACAACAGATATAACTTTTGCTTATAGTGTAGTTGACGAAAAAGGCAATACGCTTTCCGGTCCATTATTAACTGAAATTAACACAAATTCCCCAAAATTTGCTTTTACAAATGCAAATGTTGGAGAATGGGCAGTAGTTTTATCTAATACAACTGATTTTGTAAACTTTAATTTAAGTGTACAAGAAGGATTAATGGGTACAATTACTCCAGTTGATACTCTATTAGTAATTTCAGGACAAAGGTATTTTGATGGTCAATTTATTAGTGTTATTCCAACACTTGCAAATCCTGTTAATTCAGAAGTAATAACCTCAGAAATTATCATTAACATTTCTGCCGTTGGTGTTTATTCATCAACCGCTACTGAAGATAATTTAAAGTTTAGTAATTATACTTTTGATTTAAATTTAGCAAAAAATCCAGTTCTTCAAAACTATAATATAACAGGTTTATCTGGTCAGTATTCAATATTAAAAGCAAATGTACGTGTTGCTGATTTTGTAGAAAATTATTCTTATACAGGCGAACTTGTAAATTTAGAATATAGTATTTACATTCAAAATGCATTTGGTGTATTTGAGGCTGTTACTGATATATCTTTATTTATAGAAGTTGACAATCAAAATGCAGTGGCTGCACAAAACACAGCATATATAGCAACATTTACTTTAAACTTAGAAAGTTATCAGTTTGAAGAAAATAGCGCTTCTGTATTAGAAAAACAATTCTATATAAATAAAGTTCAATTAATTATTAATGTAGAGGCTAATAAAACTTACGATACTTTGGCACTTTCATATGAATTAACCAATGCAGACAGCATTGGCTTAATTAGTGGACACACTTTAACCGGAACATTAACTACACTTTCTGCTAATAGCGGCACATATGCTATAGCAAATGCTGAGCAAGTTGAGGCTGAAATTGCTATTGAAAGCCCAACTGGTAATGTTAAAGATAATTACGAAATTGTATTAAATGGTACATTACAAATTTTGGTTATTTCTGAAAGTGAAATTAATGTTGAATTTGCTCAATATATATACAATTCTGCAGAACAAGAACTAAAAGCATATGTAACAATTTTGAATAATACATATACTGTTACTAATAACAATGCTGATGAAATTTATCTTAGAATTTCTGCTTTTGATGGTGCAAGTGGTGCGGGCATATTGTTTAAGTATGCAGGACAATATACAATAGAAATTGTTTCTAAACATAACAACTTTAAAACATTTACTGCAGTTGTAGACATGGAAAGAGTTGTAATTGAATTAATTACTGGCTTTAACTATAACAAACAATATGATGGAACAGACAATTTAATTGGAACTCCAGTTTGTGATGAACTATTTGAACAAGACAAAACATATGTACAACTTGTTGGCAAATATATGTCTGTGTTTGGAGTAACAAATATTAATTTTACACTTCAGGCAAAAACTGGTGTAAGTGCATCGGTTGCAACTAATGTTATTAATTCATATAATTTAAAATTTAATAATGTTAAGGGTGAAATTTACAAACGTGATGTTACCTTTGCATATATTGAAAGTGAAACTATTTATTACACTGGTGCGAGTGCCGAAATAAGTGTAAATAGTTTTGTAAAAACTAACTTAATTGCAGGCGAAACATTCTCAGGAAGTTTGAGTTGGCAAAATGCACTTATTAATGCAGGCGAATATAATTTATCTGAAATTGCTGCTGCAAATGTGTTAGTAAATAATATGGTTGTATCTGGAAGTTCAATAGATTACTATAATATTATTTTTGAAGGTACATATTTAATTAACAAAGCACTTGTTGAAGTAAATTATGTGACTAATTATGAACATACCTACGATGGTACTGCAAAGGTTGCAACAATTGTTGCTAAAATTTCAGATAACAAAGGAAATATAATTGTTGGACAAGAAAATAGTATTATTACTGCTAAATACAAAGATGCTGAAGGCAATATATTAACAACTGTTATAAACGCAGGCGAGTATGAAATTATTGCTGAAGTGGCAAATGCAAACTTTGAGTTAAAAGAAACCGAGTTTGAAAATAACAAATTAATGATTTCTAAAGCTCAAATAAAAATTACTATTAACAAAACATTTAGTTACGACCCAGAACATTTATATAATGGCTATTTTGAATACATTGCACAAGAGGGCGAAATTATTGCTCCTAATAACATTGCTGTTAGTGCTGTATTTAGAACACAAGGTTATGCAATTAAAACATTTAACTATGCTAATGGTGATATAAAAATTTACACATTAACCATTGCAAATGAAAAAGTGTTTGTTGCAGGGGTAGAAGAAACAGCAAGTCCTGTTTATAACAATTTTGATATTGTTTATGATATAATTTTTGTAATTTCTGATACTGTTATAGAAGGGGAAGTTCTTGTTGTTCAAAATGGTGAACTTGTTTATAATGGTCAAAATCAAATTGCAAATATTAAAATCGATATTAAAACAATTGATTCAACCAAAACTGTAACAATTGCAGATAGTGAAATTGTAAAAGGTATTTATGCTAGTAAAAATGCATCGGCATCTGCTCTTACTGATGTTAAAAATCAAGGTAGATATTATGCTTATGTTTATATTGCAGGAAAAGATGAATATCGCTTTGTTTCAGTATTTATTCAAAAATTAGAAATTCAAAATTTTGAATATAATGGACAAATATTCACCGGTGAAAAAGTATATGATGATACAAATACTTTAGTAATTACATCACCAGATATATTAGAAGTGGATAAAGCAAGCATAATGTTAACTGCTGTTTATGCATCAGAAAATGCGGATTCTATTTTGCAAACTATTCAAATAAATGGTGATGCTTATGGCAACTATGTTGTAAAAGAAATTACTGGTAAAATAGTTGCTCGTGAAATTGTTCTTTCGCTTAAAGAAGAAATTTCATATGAATATAATGGTAGTGAATTAAAGAAATTAGAGGCTAGCAAATTTGAAGTTGTTGGTGAAAACGAATTAATTTCAGTGCATGCATTACTTGGAAATGTATATGTATTGGTTGGTGATGTTGGTGAATATGCAATAACCGATGTTTCTGCCTTATATGTTGTTAAAGCAGGTATAAGAGTAAATACAAACAACTATATTATAACTACTAGTGCAGATACAAAAGTAACTGTTACAAAACTTAATGTAATGGTAGAGTTTATTAATAATGAAGTTAAATATAACTCACAAAGTTTAATACCTCATATTATTGACACAGCAACTTATTCATCTAAAACTTTTGAGGAAGAAGTTAAAGTTACTTTAAATTCTGATTTTACAAAATTCTTTACTATTATGGCAGGCGGTGAGGCAACAACAACGATTATAAATGCAGGAACATATACCTTACAAGCAATTGCTAACCCAACAGCCGATAGTAACTTTGCATTTACAATTAAAGAAGGTGCAAATGTTATTACTGTTGGCAAAGAAACTTTAATTATTAACTTTACTAATTCAAGTATTGGATATGCCGACTATGTTGCAAATGGTGGTTATATTTTAGGAAATAATCAAGTTAGAGGAATTTACGAGGCTGATAAAAAATATTTATCAGAACTTAAGTTCACAATAGTTGGAACTCCTATAGTTGATATTGAATATTCATATTCTGCTGGTGAAATTGCTTATGCAACTTGTGCTGGCTTAGAAATCAATTATAATTACACAATTACTGGTAGCTTGCTTTTAACTGCAGTAGGACTTGAACTTAGTGTAATTAATCCTACTTATGCAGGTAAAAATACAGATTTGTTCAGTCAAGTAGTAGTAACAAACAATGGCAATCAAGTAGCAATTGAGCGCTTTGATGCACGAGCAATCACCTTTGTTAATCCAGAAACTCCATACTATGTTTGTGTAGAATTTATGCAAGGTGTATTTGCAAAAGTATTAGTACAAGTACAACCAAAACTTGTAAATAGCGTGATTTTTGCACAAAGTAAAGAATACGATGGTACAACTGTTGTTTATAACGAAGGCGGATTTAGTCAACTTTTAAGTACAGATTTTGTTTCTGGTGATGATGTTTATGCACTAGGTGAATATCAAACTTATTTAGTTGGTACTTATGGAATAACATTTGAACTAGCAGGCGAGCATGCTGAAAACTATGCTTTAAATGTTTCTACTTCAGGACAAATTGTTGAAAAGACTCTAAATTTAAATATTGGAGCAATTGAATTTGTTTATGATTTATCTAATAAATATACTTTAGATTACACAGGCAATTTACAATTGGCATCAGGCGATAATGTTAAACAAGGTACAGGTTCTTTAACCTATACATATAATGGAGTTTGTAGTTTAATTGATTTAAGTGGTATTACAACTTGCAACTTTGTGGTATTAAATGCCGAAAATGTTGATGTTACTCATTGCTATAACTTTACCTATGTTGGTACATTAACAATCAATGCAAAACAATTGGCAATTAACTTAACGCCTAATTCAAATCTTGTTTATGATGCAACAGCAAAAGATGTTCAAACCGAACTTATTAATGTAGATGTTTTATCTGATGAAGATAAAGAAGTAATTTTATCTGCACTAGAAATAACCTATATTTCTGCTGATGGCAGCGAGAGCAATTTTGCCCCAATAAATGTTGGTACTTATACTGCAAAAGTAGAAGTTTTAAATAAAAATTATTCTTTAAATACTTCTAATTATGCAAATACTATACAATTTACAATAACACAATATGAGTTTGTAATTACTGCTGAAAACGCTCCATATTTTGAAATAAGTGAAGATGATATTTACACAGCAGTTTTAAGCAAAGGATACGAAATTAAACTTTCTGATTCAGCAGTTGTTATTGCAGTTGCAACATTTGATAGAACAGAAGATAGTCAAGATGCTAACTTTGCAAGACTTGGTTCTCATGATTTAACTTATTTAAATAAGTGCAATAATGTTAATATTAAAATTGTTTGCGATAATGCTTTACTTGTTAATAAATTATTTATTAAAGCAAGTGCAACAGAAGTTTTAAAAATAGAAATTACCGGTTATAAATATGGTAATTTAGAACGCATTTATGGTAGAGCAAATATTGGTGAGTTTAACATTTCTGACTTTAACTTTACTTGCTCTGTAGATGGCAAAACTTTATCGGAAGAAGAAATAAACTTAATAAGCATAACAGGTACAATCTTATTTAATTCGGGCGATGTTATCGCTGATGGCTATGCATTTAATTCACATAGTTTAAAAAGTGCTTATGTGAAAATGGAAGTTGAAACTTCGTTAAAACTTTACATTAAAGCAAGACAATTAAAACTTACTCTTGCAGAGGGTGAAAGTTATGACAAAGTGTTTGATGGAACAAATGCATTCTATGCAAAATTCGATTACGAAGCAGTAATAAATGGAGCAGATGACTCTTATGATATGGATTTACCAAATATAACCGTTGTTTATAACGATGAAAATGTTGGTAAAAAAGAATTAACTCTTACTGCTAGCCAAAACTTTGTTGTTAGTTTTGCAGATAATGCACAAAACGTAGGCTATATTACAAAATTAGATATAAATATAACTCTTGTTTCTGAATTTGCATATAGTCAACTTTCAGTTGTTGAAGAACAAGTAATCTTAACTGATTACTGTGAAATAACAGGTGTAAATGGTGAAAACTACAATAACTTTAAAAAATACTTAAGTGCTTTTGTTAAAGAAGTAAGCGCTTCTACATCAGGCTATTTAAATGCAGGTGAATATCAAATTGAATATGTTTCTAATAATTTAAATATAATTAGTGCAACAAATTCAATTATAGTTGCTAAAAAAGATATTCAAGTTGAAGTGCTTGGAGCAAACGGAATTAAATCTGCAATTACTAAACAAGAAGATGGCACTAAGCAAGTTGTGTTAAATGCCGGTGAAAGTTTAGTTCTTGCTGGAGTAATAGATGGTGACTTGGTTGAAATTGATACAATAAATTACTCAAGAGCAACTAAGGGTGTAGATATTGAAATGGTCGTAACCTTAAAAGGCAACTCATTAGATATTGCAAACTACAATTTACTTGTAACTTTAGGCACTATTACTGCAAAAACAATTACATTTATATTTGAGTATGTTTGTCAAAACTCACCAAAAGCAGAAGAAATTTTGGCTGGTGACCCAAATAAAGTTTATGATTACTACGAAGTTGCAACAAGTGTTCCTATTGCAGTTCATATGTATAATGGCTACACATTTGTTGGTTGGGCTGTAAACGATGGTTCTAACGAAACTTTAGACTTTACTAAACCTTTAAATCAAATTGTAACTTATGCTGAAGAAGTAAGGTTATTTGCTGTATGGTCTGTTCATGAATATGAAATTGTTTTACAACGTTATGTTTATGATTTTAACGTTGCAAACTATGTAAATGATAATACTTATGTTTCAACAACATTAACATTGCCATATGGCAGTGAAGTTGAATTAAACAATTATGCAACAACTTTAAACCATTACACATATGTAGGTTATGGTGTTGTTGATTTGCTAAATGTTTACACTGATGAAAAATATACAATAAAAAATGCAACTACATTAATTTTAGTATATGATTTAAATAGATATACTTTAACATTTAATTCAGATTTTGCATTTGTAACAAGAAGTGAAGTCTTGTTTGAATATTCTAACGAATTTAAAACAGCAACAATTTCCGGCTATTATGGTCAAACTTTGGCTAATGTTAGTACAGATATTAATGGACTAATTACTTTAAGCGCAATAGGTTATACCTTTAATGGTTGGAAACTTGGCGAAAATATTATGACTGTGACAGATGTTGCAAGTTATATAATTTCAGGCAATGAAACATTTACCTCTGTATTTGATGCAAATACATACAAAATAATTCTTGATGCTAATGGTGGAAACTTTAATACTCTTGCAGATGGCTGGCAATATGTAACGGCAGGCGACTTGTCAAAAGTAGAATATTCTATTAAATATAATAGTCAAATGCCAACACTTATTGAACCAATCAAAGATTACTATACATTTAATGGCTATATCTTAGAAGGCAGCGATTATATTGAAGAAGATAAAACAATATATGATTTAACTACTAACTTAGAATTAGTTGCACAATATATAGATAATAACTATGTATTAACTATTGCAACAAATAAAGTTGCAAGCATAGAAGTTAAGGCATATTTAAACGGAGAATATTTTGCAACATTAGAAGCAACAAAAACTGACAATGTTTATGAATATAATGTTACAACTTCTCAAAAAGTAGAAATAATTGCAGTTGCCGAAGTTGGTTATGAAATAAATGAATTTGTAACCACTCCACAAACAGGTAGTTTTGCAAATGGTGTATATGTAATTAACGGATTTACTGCAAATACAAATGTAGAAATTAAAACAGTTACAAAAGATAACGCAATTACAGTAAAACTAAATAAAGCACACTATGGCACAATAACAAGTGGTGAATTATTAAGTGAAAATGGCATTTTAATTGCATCGGCAAAAACTGAAACCACATTCACTTTTGTTGTAAGTGCTAATGAAGGCTATGAAATTATAGGTTGCACAGGTTATTCGAGTGTGGGTGAAATTACATTAACTAATACTCAAAACGACAATCAAACAGAATATACTCTTAGTGGGTTTGTTTCAGATGTAGAGATTGTTGTTGAACTTGCACCTGTAATAGTTACTATTGCCTTCGAGTTTGAAAACTTAAGTTTAACTTATAATAATGTAGTTTATTCTGGCAATTTTGAAATAAATGTTGCGGTAGAAACACAAGTTGATTTTGAGTTTACAATTAATTATGGTTACAATTTTGAAACAATTGGCTTAAATCAAACTGGAGAATTGCAAAAAGGCAGTCTTGTAGGTGAAGAGGTAAATGGTACATATGTATATACTTTAAAAGACTTTACTGCAAGTGCAAGCATTAATATTCAATTAAAGCCAGAAGAATTTACTATAGAAGTTTTATATGCTGAATATGATGATATTAACGATAAAATCGTTTATTCACAAGATGCTAAAACAAAACTTGTAATTAATGAGACAAAAGTTGATTTTGGTGCATATC
Organism: Clostridiales bacterium; assembly: GCA_015069385.1. Lineage (GTDB taxonomy): Bacteria > Bacillota > Clostridia > Christensenellales > UBA1242 > HGM11367. The sequence continues at coordinate 28,580 of SVIS01000003.1, read as the reverse complement.
TATTTGATTATTCAACAGAATTAACATTAAGTTTTACTGATATGCAAGAAGGTTATAAACTTATGACTTGGAAACAAGTTGTTGGCGAAAACTTTGAAGAAGTGGCAGGCTATGTTGCTGGTGAAAATTTGGTATTTAATGTTGAACAGGATATTAAACTTTGCCTAGTTGCAGAAAGACAAATATACGCAGTTACTTATAATACTAACATGGGTAGTTTAGACTGTGGAAGCGATGTATATATGACAAGTGTTGTTCAATATGTTCGTTATGGCAGAGATGCAAATGCAGTTACTGCAATAGTAGAACAATATACTACATTTGTTGGTTGGTATTCTAATGAACAATTAATACAAACCGGCTTAACCTTAAATGTTACAAATGTCACACAAAGCGTTGAATATAATGCAATGTTTGAGGGTGAAGAGGTTGTACTTAACTTGCTTGTAAAAACAAACACAAGCAGAGGAGAGTTGTTTATTAAAGAAAGTTTATTTGCAAACTTATTTGATGATATAAAACCAACCTCTGTAACAGGTGGATTAGATGCCGATGGTAACCAAATAATAACGGCAGTTGTAAACGGATACTTTGTAAATGATAGCATTGTTTTAGATGCTGTGATTCCTGCGTGGTTTAATGTTGTAACAGCAAGTGGTGCAAGCGTAAACGGAACAAAAATAACTATTAACAAACTTTATCCAACAAGAGAAGATTCAGGTGTGTTATATGTTGATTGTGTTATAGACCTAGCAGTTGTAAGATATACTGTAAAAATAATGTCAAGCCATGCTGGTGCTATATCTGAAATTAGATTATACCCAGACAATTGTGTAGGATTGGTAAGTTCTGCTGTACTTGACTTTAGTCAAGGCGTTGCTGAAATTACAGTTGAATATGGCGGAAAAATTTGCATGGCAGTATCTTATGCCAATGGATATATGTTTAACAATATATCTTATAGATACGACTTAGTTACTGAAGATTTATCTAAAATGGCTGAGTTTGTAACAGATAATTTTAGACTTGTAATGAATAATATATTAGCCGATACCGAAGCAACATTTAACTTTGAATTAGGCAAATATAGAGTTACTTTTGACTATAATTATATTGGTGGCGAAATTGATGTAGCAAATAATCAAACATATTATATTTACCATGCAACAAATACTTTTGTTGATGAAAACGACAATGCAGTTGTTCTTCCTAAAGAAATTATAAATCCTCAATTAATATCAGATGAATTTATTAAATTTGTTGGTTGGAACAACAATGCATCTAGCACAGGTAAATATGTTTACTGGTTTGATGAACAAGGCAATATTTATAGAAATATAAACAACGAAAAAGTTTATGGTTTTGAGTATGATTTAAACAATATTCCAGAAGATGGTGCAATTAATGTAACACTTTATGGTATGTGGGATTATGATAAGTATAGAATTAATATTGAGTTTGCTCCGTACGATATTTCATATACTGATAGCAAAACAAACTTATTTACAAATTCTGTAAGCATGTTCCCTCATTATTCGGAGGAAATTCCAAGATATTGTGACTATGTAACCTTTGTTGCAGGCTCAGAAGTAAACGTTGTTGCTCCTATGTTTGCAGGTTATAAATATTATGGTTGGAAATTTAAAGATTCTCAAGAACTTAACAAATCAACAAGTTCATTCGAAATGCCTAATAAAGAAACAACAGTTATTCTTTACTACGCATTCCAAATTAGTGTTTCACTAGAAGAGCCAATTGCTGATGCAAATAGTGTTAGTGTAAATGGTTCAAGCAGTGTAGAGTGCATTATGGGTGAAACAGCCGAAATTGTGGCAACTGCTGGTGTGGGCTTTGTATTTGACTATTGGAAAGTTGATGGTGTTGCCGATTACTCTCTTGGTGCTACAGCAACTATTTCGGTTACAAAATCTACTCACTATACCGCAGTGTTTAAGTCTAAATTGGTAGAGGTTATTGTTGAAAATATTCCAGAATGCTCATTTGTAGTGCAAAATGCTACGCTTGCAGTTGGTGAACAAATTGTTATTAACTTAACAAACATTAACTTAACTAATGGTTATGCTTTGGTAACAATAACAATAGATAATAAAGCAGACTTGTTTACATTAAGCGAAGATGGCACTTATTATTACTATACAATTACTCCACAAGATGCCGAACTTGGCACACTAACAATAAAACCTGTGGTAATTGCAAAAGCCGTGTTTGTTACATTTGAAACAAACTTTGCAAATGCCGGCACGATTGTTGTTAACGAGCAAGATGTTACTAATAAAACAATGCCATATAACTTTAATATGTTATTAAACTTTGTAGTTACTGCTAATGTTAAATACAAACTTGCTTCAGTTTCGGTTAATGGAGTTGTTGTTAAATCTTCAGCCGATAACTTAAATACATTCATGCTAGAACTTATTACTTCAAATTACTTTAATGTAAACGACGGCGATCAAAACACAATATTATTTACATTTGAAAAACTATATTGGTTTAGTATTCCTAAAGAGTTTGCTAGCGGTGAAGGCACGGAAGATAATCCATATTTAATTGCTTCGGCGCAGCAACTTGCATATCTTGCAAATATAATTAATAATGGTTTAATTGACCAATATACCACAATGAAATACTATAAACTTATTGCCGATATTGTTCTTGAAGAACGTTTCTGGATTCCTATTGGTACAGAAAACAACCCATTTAATGGCGTGTTTATTCTAAATGAACATTCTATTACAGGGACAGCACTTGACCCAGATATAACTTACGAAGTGCTTTCATGGCAAACAAGACTTTATGGTGTGTTTGGATATATAACAGAAAATGCTAAACTTATTGATAAAGTTTCTAAACTTCCAATAATATTACTCATTATTGGCATTGTGTTGTTTGTTAGTGGCGTTACAGTTGCAATAGTTATTGTTATTGGCAAGAAACGTAAAAAGATTCAAAAATTATCTCAAAATTTATTACAAGAAAACGTTAAAAAAATTAAAGAGCAAGATGAAACAACCGACCTATCTGCTGTAGATGATTTTAACGTTCAATTAGGTGAAATAACACCTAAGCCAGAAAAGAAAGAAATAAAACCTATAATAAAGGAAATAGAAGAAAAACCAAAACTTTCTGATATTTACTCTGACTCTGAAATTTTAGATAGTTTAGATTCTGAATTTGAAACTTCTAGCCCTAAACCACAAAACAAAAAACGTTCAACAAAACGTAAAGTAAAAAAAGATAACGAATAGTTTATCTTAATAAAAAACAGATATATGCAAAAACATATATCTGTTTTTTTACTATTGACAAGATAAAATTTTTGTAGTCTTGGGAGGAATAAAAGTAAGTTTTAAAAAGCCTTTCAATTTTGTAAAATTTATGTTGTTTTTATACAAATGTTATACTGAAAATTTTTGTATAAATTGTATAATTTTGTTTGACACTTGTTTCTTTAATTAATTATAATACCCTTGAAACTTGGTTGTTTCCTTGGTGAATTAATAAACAATTTTTATGTTACTTTCTCTCTTGCCGTGGGAGTGTGGTTACTAAATAAAGTTTATTAGTTTGTCTTGTTTTAAAATTTTTTTGGGGGTATTTTATAATGAAAAAATTTAAACTTTTCACTACTATTGCTTCATTATGCCTTGCTGTTGCTTTAATGGCTTTCGGCGTATATGCAGCAAGCACACAAACATTTACTGTTAGTGCTAATGTTAAATATGATGTTGGTGATGATATCGCCGGAACAGCGACTGTTAAATCTTACCAAGAGTTAGCAGATGCTGTTGTTACTGGTACTGCTGTTGAAACAAAAACAACAAGCTTTAATGGTATTGCTACAACTACTGAAGGTGTGACAATGGAAATTACATTAAATACTAAATCTACAGCAAAATATATTGCTTTTGAAGTATCATTTGCTGCTGATGCAAATGCTGCAAATAAAAATGTAACTATTACACTTACAAATGTTGCTCCTGCTGTTGATACTGGCGCATTTAAATATGTTAGCACAACTCCTGGCACTCAAGATACTGCCGCTGTTATCTATTATATGTACAATGGCACAGGTCTTGTAGCTGAAAATGATACTGCAGTTTCATTTACAGTTAAAATTGAAAAAGCAGCTTAGTAAATCGTTGATAAATTAAGTACTTAATCACGGCGAAAAAAAACTCTCTTATAATAAGAGAGTTTTTTTGTGGTTATTTAGTTTATAATAATTTATTCAGAAGTGGTTGTTTCTGGGTAAACAACAGACCAAGTTGTTCTGTATTGTTTAAATAATATTCCATTAAGGCCTTCATAAACATATTCACAATTAGAAATTACTTCATATGAGTTTTGAATATATGTTTTATTGGTTGTATCTATGCTAAAATTATATTTATATGTTGTTGTATTTTGAACAATATAAACGTTAATTGTTCCATCTTGTTGTAGATATGCCGAGGCATATTCACCTTTTTGAATTTTATATTTAATTGTAGGTACATTATAATTATTTAAAATATAAAAATAGCCGCTTACGCCTCTTACAATTACGTTTATAGAAGAAATATAGTCTTTGGAGTTTTCAAAGGTTAAATAATTATTAATAACTGGTGAAGCATATGTAATGCTTTCGGGCATTCTTACTTCGCCACCAATAAATTTTCCACCATTTTTATATTTATAAATATATGCAGGACCGTTTTGATAAGCCAAAAATTCAAGCGAGCCCCAACTTGTTCCAACCAGTTGAGTATGAGCATCGAATATTTCAATTTCTAAATATTTGTCTGCAAGAGTTGTTTCATCGGTAGAGTCGCAAATTTCATATTTTGCCTTATTATTAATTTGTTCTAAATAAAAACAATCTTTAAATAAATAGTCGCCGGAGTCTAGTTTAATAACCAATGGAGTATATAGTATTCTATTACATGGAATAGTATATGAACTGGTATCTTTTGAGTATGGTAAAGAGGTTGGAGTAATTGTATCGGTTGGTAAAAATTTACCATATCGGCAACTTTTGCCAGCGTGTTTAGTAACATACATATAACCGTTATAGCAGGTAACAGATAAATCTCTTTTATATTTACTTAGTACTATATTTGTGCCATATAAAGTTATTTTACATGATTTTATTTTAATATTTGGTGCATCAGAAATTATAAAAAGAATATAATTACAATTATATGGGGCTTTTATGCAGCCACTTAAAATAGTACCATATGGATTTTCGGTCGGTGAGATTTTTGTTGATATTACATTTGCCGTTCCATTAATTGTTACATACGCATTAACATAAGTTGAGGTGGTTTCTGTAAATTCATATTTAATATCTACAACAACCCCAATCATTGCATTTTGTTTGCAAGAAAAAGCAATTGGTGATGCATACCAAGTGTTATTGTATGATAATAAATTAATATTTTCGGTAATAGTGTCACAAGTTGTTGGGCCCGCCATTGTTTCAAGTTCAACCAGCCTTGCATTTATTTGGCTTACATCAACACCGCCGGTAAGGGTAGATACATTGTTTTCGCACGTAGTTAATCGATTAGAAAGAGTATTTATTGTGCTTGCTTGATTTGTTTGTGTAGTTTGTAAATTTGTTTGGGTGGTTTGTAAGTTAGTTAAGGTAGTGTTTTGTTCGCCAATTGTTGTGTTTATATTGGCTATTTCAGTTTGTATTTCTTGTATTTCTTCTTGCGTTGTTGCTAGGTCTGTTTGTAGGGTTTGTATATCATTTTCTAGTATTTCTAAACTAGTTGATGTGTTACCCTGAATGTTATTTAAAGTTATTTTTATATTTTCAATTTCGGCATTAATTTCTTCTAGTTGTTCATTGCTTACTGAGCCGTTTATATTATTAATTTTTTCATTAAGGGCATTTATTTGGCTTTGCATATTAGCAATTTCTTCTGTGTGGCTTTGGCAATCTAAAAGGTGAGTGTCAAAAGCCGAATTAAGTTCGGATAAATAAGTTTGTATGTTTTCTAAGTAATCACGCATTGCAATTAATTGACTTAACGTTGTATGAGAATTAGAAAGGCTTTTTATTCGCTTTTCTAGTTCTTCTATTAGGGTGGTGAGTTCTTGTATGGTTTTCATTTGCTCTCCTAAATGTAATAAAAACTAAAAAATATATTGAAAACAATAGTATTTTAGATTATTTTTACATTTTAACAATACCTTATTAGCATTAAATAAATTTACATACTAGGCAAGAAATAACAGCGCCAAAAATTGAGGCGAGTATGCCAATAGGAATAGCAAAGCCAAGTTTTTTTATAGAGGTTTTAGAAAGATATACTGTTGTAACATAAAAAAGTGTTTCGCTAGAGCCAAGTATGCACGATGCACAGCGGGAAATATATGTATCTACACCATAAGTTGTGTAAATGTTTGAAAGTAATGCAAAACTGCCTGAGCCGGTAAATGGGCGAAGTAGCACTAATTCGCATACTTCATTTGGAATGCCAAGCAAGTTAAAAATAGGGCTAAGTAGTTTAATTAACAGGTCGGCAAGTCCACTTGCCCTAAAAAGGGCTACTGCCACTAAAATTGTAATTATGTAAGGTAAAATATCTAGGCATAAACTAAAAGCACCTTTGGCGCCATCAATAAAAGTTTTATATACATTAACTTTTTTATACCAAGTATAAATAAAAAGAGCAACAAAAAGTATTGGCAAAATATATTTGCTCACTATTTTTTCCTCCTTTTTATTTTACTAAATAAAAAAACAAGAGTTACTGCAAAAACGCAGGTAAGCAGGCAAGAGATTATTGTTGGAAGAATAATATCGGTAGAACTTTGGCTGCCCGCACTTTCTCTTAAACCAATTACAGTTGTGGGAAGTATTTGAATAGAGCATGAATTAATTACAAGCAGCATAATTGCTGCAAACGAGGCTTTACCAGAGCCGTCATCAAGTTTTTGCATTGCTTTAATTCCACTTGGTGTGGCAGCATTGCCAAGCCCTAAAATATTAGATGCCATATTAATTGAAATATATTTATTTGCCTCTAAATTATCTGATTTAAACAACCATTTAATTAAGGGCGAAAGAAGTCTTGCTAGTTTTTCACTTAGTCCGCTTTTGTCTAAAATTTCTAGCATGCCGAGCCATACACAATATATTCCTAAAAGGTCAATACAAAGGGCTACTCCATCTGCCGATGCAGAAAGCATTTGTGAAATAACAATTTCTGGACCTTTAAAAATTAAAAGGGTAATTGATGCCAGTATCATAAAAAACCAAACTTTGCTCATATAAAATATATATATTCAAAGTTTGGTGAATTTTGACATAATATATTAATTAAATAAAAAATGCCTGTTTTTTAATATTTTTTCAAGTTTTTTTTGAATTTTTAAAACTTAGTTGATTGCAATAACTTTGCAGGTTATTTGCAATAGTATTAAATAAATTTTTATATACATTAATTTCTGCAATGGTTTTATCTTTGGCAATATCTATAGCAATTATTGCAGAAATAAAAATTAATTTTTCAGGGGATATATTATTCATATTTTTAATTATGTTATTAATTGCAAAATAGTTCAAAATTTGATAAAATATTAAAAATAATGGAGAATAAAATGGATATTCAAGAACAAAAACAATATTTTTTAAATTTAGCAAAACAAAATATAAAGCGTGAAGGTATAGATAAATTATTAGAATATTTAGAAAAAACTGATTTTTTTGAAGCACCTGCAAGCACAAAATTTCACTCAAATTTTTTGGGTGGGCTTTGCTTTCATTCTTTAAAAGTTTATGAGCGTTTTGTAAAAAGATTACAAACTGAATATGGCGAGGCTTGGCAAGATAAAGTTAGTTTAGAAACTGCTTGCATTATTGCACTATTTCATGATATTTGCAAAGTTAATACATACAAAACCGATGTAAAAAATGTTAAAGAAAATGGTGTTTGGGTGCAAAAACCATACTTTGCATATTCTGATCCTTTGCCATATGGTCATGGTGAAAAGTCGGTGTATATTATAAATGGCTTTTTACGCCTAACCAGAGAAGAGGCAATGGCAATCAACTGGCACATGGGTAGTTTTGACCCACGTGTTAAGGGCGGTTTTTATGGGCTAGAAAATGTATTTTATTCTTATCCAACAGCGCTACTTTTTCATTTGGCAGACATTGAAGCAACCTATCTTGATGAAACACAGGAAAATTAAAAATTATAATTAAATAATAAAAAATGGCTTAAAAATTATTATTTTAAGTCATTTTTTTAATATTTTTAATCTTTTTTAAGGCGTAAATCTTCACCTTCTAATTGAATTAAAAGCGAAGTTTTTTTATTTGCAAGTCTTGAGAAAATTCTTTCACCATATATTTTTATTATATCATTTAAATCTAAATTTGTTGTAATAATTGTGGGTAGGTGAGCAAGCATTCTTTCGTTTAAAATTAAATACAAATATTCACAAGTAATATTTTTTAGCATAGGCTCAGAGCCAAGGTCATCAATTATTAAAACTTCACTTTCTAAAAAAGGTTTAATAATATCTTGTTTAGAAGAATCAAAACTAATATGATAATTAACCATTGAGGTATGTAAATTAAATGCAGTTGTAAAAAGTACTAATTTATTTTTTTGCATAAGGCGGCTTGCAATGCATTCGGTTAAAAATGTTTTACCAGTGCCGGTGTGCCCAGAAATTAAAATATTAAATTTATTACTTTTTATATCACACCATTTTTGCATTAAGTCAAAAGCCGGGTGGTTATATTTATTATCTTCAAATGTGGCAAGTTTAGTTGTAAAACCACTATATGCAAAAAGTTCTTTATTTATTTCATGTTTTAAACAAGAACAAAGTTTGCCTTGCACATAGCCCGTGTCGCTACACTCTTTACATTCATAATTTGGTTTAATATCGGTTAAGTTTAAGCCAATTTTTTTCAGGCAAAATTCCTCTTGTTTAATAATATCAAAAATTTGTTGTCTGTTTGCAGGTTCACCATATGCTTCACGTCTAGCAATTTCAATTTCAGTTTCACGCTGTTTATTATACAATTCTTTAAACTCTGGCAAGGTGTAGGCTTTAAGCAAGTTTTCACGTGCAGTATCTTCAGCATTGTGGCGTTTTTCATCGATTCTGGCAGTTGCTTTTTTTAAAATAATATCGTTCATAAATATTCCTTTATTATAATTCTACCTCTTCTAAATTATCAAAAAGTGCACCAAGTTCATTTTTAGAATATTCACGATTTTTTTGATTATTGGTTACTTTTTGTTTTGGTTGGTAAGAAGCATTATCTAAAACATATTTTTTACTTTCTTCAATTGTTTTTACATTATTATTGTGCCAAAGCGATAGTAGTTTGTTTAAATGTTGCATTGGGTTAAATTTGTCTTTTGACAAAAAGGTTGCTTCGTTTATTAGTGCTGATGGCATTTGCCATTCTTCTGTCCATGTTTTATAAAAATCACGGTCAAACTTGTTTACATTGCGAACAATACCAAGAGCATCTAAGATTTCTTTAATTTGATTATCGGCGAGTAATATATTTTCAAAATATTGGTTAAGAGCATCGGCAGTAATAATCCCAAGTTTATAAAATTTATTTATTACATTATCCATGCCATCTAAATTTCGTACCGAAGTTTTAAAGCAATAATTAGCAATGCTATATAAAACTTCTTCACCAAAGCCCATAAGCACCCATTTTTGTGTGTAGTTGGACGATACCGGTTCGATGTTGTCGTAATATAGACCAAGTTCTTTACACACTTTTCGGCTAATTTTATATAAGCCCTCTTTTTCTTTTTCGTAGTTTTCAATTTCTTTAAGTGAAGATAATTTCATTTCGTAATATCTGCCAAGAAGAGAGTCTAATTTTTCAAAGTTATTTATTTTTAACTTTTTCTTTTTGCAGTTTTTGCAAACGCCTAAAATAGTATTAAAAGAAAATTCAAATTCTTTTTTCCACTTGTTTAAAAATTCTTTTTCATCTATTGTGGCAACTCTTTTTATGCCAAGAGTTGCAAAAATTTCACCAATTTCACTCGAATTTTGCTCTAATTCCCGCAATTTTTCATCAACTTTTTCATAAGAGGTAATTCCATCGTAAGCCCAATTACGAGCAATTGTTAAAATGTAGTTGTAGCCAACCTTTACGCCTTTTGCTCTTGTGCAATATTCAATTATTAAAATTAAAGCAGCCGGCTCCATATGATGGACTTCCATAAACTCATAATACTGATAGTATTCGTTTAAAGAGATATTTCTGCCTTTAAGTGCAGCCTCTAATTGCATGTTAAAATCAGCATATTTTTCTTTATTATATTTTTTAGTATTAGTAATTGCATTTTTAATTGGGTTGTATACAACCTCAAAAGGCTCGGTGGCTAAAATTTGCACTAAACCTTGGTCCTGCCAATACAAAAAGGCAGAATAAACATCATCTTCAGTCATGCCTAAAATATTGGCAAAGGCTGAAAGTGAATTGTCGTAAGTGTTTGGAGTATTACATTTATATAAACCATATAAATACACCTTAACGCAAGTGTCGTTAGCGTAAGGTAAAAATTCGTTAATAAAAATATTGTCCACGCTTGTGGCATTAGAAATTACACTCTCTGATGAAAATTGACAAAATGGCATAATGTACCTCTAATAAAATATATCATAATCGTATCACAAAAAAATATTTTTTTCAACAAAACATAATGCAAGAAAATTTTTGAGATAAAATTAATATATTTAAAATGAAAGGACCAATTTCTTTTTATTGTAAAAAGTTATATTTTTTGGTATACTATGTTTGGTTTGAAATTAAAATATTATTGAGGTTTAATTATGTTTGGCAAGGCTAAAAAGAAAATTTTTAATTCAAACATGCTTTTTAAAGGCAAAAACAAAAAGGTTAAAGTTGGTTTGGCGCTTGGCGGTGGCGGAGCAAGAGGTTTTGCACACATTGGCGCAATGAAGGCTTTTGAGGAGTATGGAATAAAATTTGATTATGTAAGTGGCACCAGTGCGGGTAGCATTGTTGGTGCTTTTTATGCTGCTGGCTATAAATATGAAGAAATGCTACGTGTTGCCAAAGAAATGGACATTAAAGATATACGAACATCTAAACTTGTGTTTGTACCATCTAAATCTGATGGTATTGAAAATGTTTTTAAAAAAGAGTTGGGTGATATTAATATAGAAGATTTACCACTTCCATTTTCTGCCGTTGCGGTTGATATTATTTCTATGGAAGAATGTGTTATAACCAAAGGTAATTTGGCAAAAGCCTGTGCTGGCTCGTGTGCTGTTCCTGGCATATTTCAACCTGTTGTATTTGGCAACAGGCACTTGTGTGATGGCGGACTTCAAAACACTATTCCTGCCGATGTTCCAAAACTTATGGGCTGTGACTATGTGGTGGCGGTTGATGTTAATAAATCTCGCAATTATGGCACAGAAAGTACCAAACTTTTAGATGTTTTAAGTTGTTCTATCCGAATTTTAATGAAAGGTAATGTAGTAAAAGGCTACTTATATGGCGATGTAATGGTAAAGCCAGAAACCAAGCGTTTTAAAAGCACAAAAAAAGAAGGCTATTTAGATATGATAGAAGAAGGCTATAAAGCAGCAATAGATATTATGCCAGAGGTTTTAAAACTATTTAAACGTAAACCTTTAAAGGTTAAAACAAAAGTAAAATATATTAACGATGATAGGATTGTTATTTAAACTAAATTTTAATAAATTCTGTTTCATTTTACTACGGAGAAATTATGTACGCAGAAGTTATTGTTGATATTTCAGCAAGCAATGTAGATAAAATTTTTGATTATGATATTTCGGGCTTTGAAGTGTCGGAGGGCTATAGGGTTTTAGTGCCTTTTGGCAAGTTTAAGGTCGAGGGTTTTATTATACGAATTAAAGAGCAAACTAGTTACGATAAATCAAAGGTTAAAAGTATACTTGGTGCAGTTGATGATTTTCCTGTAATTAATTCCGAAATGATTAAACTTATGCACCATATGTGTAAGTTATATCATTTAAAATATATTAATGTTTTAAGGCTGTTTATACCTGCCGAAATGCGTACGGGAAAGGTTAAAAGTTTAAGCAAAAAAGTAGTCACCTTTGTTGGCGAAAAACAAGAAATTATTAAAAATATACGAAAAAATGCAATAAATCAGTTAAATTTGCTTGAATTTTTGGTTAAAAATGAAAAATATTATAAATCAGAATTAAACGAAAAGTATTCTTCGCAGGCAGTTAATAAGTTTGTAGAATTAGGTTTTTTAATAGAGAGCAATGAAGAATATTTGCGAGCTCCTTCGTTTAACAAAATAGAAAATAACAAGGTAGAACTTTCCCAGTTGCAGCAAAGGGCAGTAACTCAAATTTTGGGCGGTAGAGATAAAACACATTTATTATTTGGTGTAACTGGCTCGGGTAAAACCGAAGTGTATATGAATGTCATTGAAAAAATTATTTCTGAAAACAAAACAGCCATTATGCTTGTGCCAGAAATTTCGCTTACGCCTCAGGTGCTTTCAAACTTTAAAGCACGCTTTGGCGAAGCAGTGGCAATTTTGCATAGTGGGCTATCTACTGGCGAGCGTTTTGATGAGTGGAAGCGCATACGCTTTGGAGAGGCTAAAATTGTTGTTGGTGCTAGGTCGGCTATTTTTGCACCAATACAAAATGTTGGAATAATTATAATTGATGAGGAACACGAACAAAGTTATAATAGCGAGTCTAATCCAAGATATTTTACAAAGGACGTTGCTGAGTTTAGGCGTAAATATAACTCTTGCCCTCTTGTGCTTGGCTCGGCTACTCCTAGTTTAGAGAGTTTTAATAAAGCAGAAAAAGGTGAATATAATTTAATTGAAATGCCTGTAAGAATTAACGGCAAAGAAATGCCAAAAATTCAAATAATTGACATGTTAAATGAAATTAGGGCAGGCAACAACGGAATTTTTTCTAGAACACTTTTATATGAATTAGAAAATTGCTTTAAAAACAATAAACAGGCAATGCTTTTTATAAACCGCAGAGGCTTTTCTTCCTTTATGCGTTGCACAGAATGTGGGTACATTGCAAAGTGTGATTCTTGTGATGTAAGCCTTGTGTATCATAAAGATGATGAAATGCTAAAATGTCATTATTGTGGCAAGCGTTTTAAGGCACTTACAAAATGCCCAGAATGTGGAAGTGTTAGAATAAGGCAAGGTGCGGTTGGCACGCAGCGCATTGTTGAGGAGTTAAAAAAATACTTTCCTAACGTTCAGGCTTTTAGAATGGATAACGACACAACTCAAGTAAAAAATGCTTATCAAAAAATATTGGGTGAGTTTGGAAAAACAAAACCAGCAGTGTTGGTTGGCACACAGATGATTGCGAAAGGGCACGATTTTAAAGATGTAACAATTGTTGGCATTGTAGATGCCGACCAAAGTTTATATCAAACCGACTATAAATCTACCGAGCGAACTTTTGAACTTATTACTCAAATGTCAGGCAGGGCAGGCAGAAATGAAAGCGAGGGCAGGGTTGTTTTACAAACCTACGCACCAAGACACTATGCATATAAGTTTATTGCTAACTATAACTATAAAGGTTTTTACAATAAGGAGATTAACTTGCGTGAAACAGCAAAATTTCCTCCATTTACAAAAATAATTAGGCTGCTTTTTACAAGCGAGCATGAAGACCTTGCCCGAGAAGTGGTAAAAAAGTGCTACAACAAAATTTTTGATATAGCACAGCAAAATGCTGATGATTTTGTTTATTATGATGCAATGAAATCACCAGTTACCAGAATTAAGAATAAGTTTAGATATCAAATTTTAATAAGGATAAAAAAGGAACATGAGCAGGAAATTATAAACAAAATATATGATGCCTGCGACGAGTGCGTACACAACAAAGTTAGTTTTTTTGTGGAAATTAACCCGTCAAGTTTGTCATAAAATTTAGGACTTAAATATTTGTATCTTAAAAAAACGAACAAAAGTAAATTTTGTTCGTTTTTTAATCTTCTAAACCTAGTAAATAATCGGCAGACACATTAAAATATTTTGCAAAAGTAATAAGTGTTTCTATGTTTGGTATTTGTTTTTTATTTTCCCATCTGCCAATTGCCACATCACTATAGCCAACCTCTTTTGCAAGCATTCTAATAGAAAGCCCTTTTTCTTCCCTTAATTCTTTAAGCCGTTCAGCAAAAATGTATGTCATAATTTTGTCCTTTGTATATTTATTTCCTTAACACTTAATAGCCATACTCTTGGTATTTTGTAGAAAAATGTCGAAAATAAGTATAAGAATTATAACCAAATGGTTGCAAATTTGCTTGACTTCAACCAAACGGTTGTATATAATGATGGTGCAACCAAATGGTTGATAGCATATTTTTGTGCTATAACTATCAAATTAAATCACGGCAATTTTTTAGTTTGGTAGTTGAGTATTGTTTAATTGTTGTTTTTACTTTCAGGGCTTTATAAAAACAGGAATAAAGCAAAACTCAAATATTTTATGGAGGGATAAAATGAAGAAAAAAGTAAAATTATTTTCTACAATCGCATCGCTTTGCTTAGCAGTTGCACTTATGGCATTTGGTGTTTATGCCGCTACAACTGCTGGCTTAAAATTGACTTCAACAGTTGGCTTTACTGTTGACTCAGTTTATGCAAATATAACAGTTACGGCACACCAAAACAACACAGCTGCAAGTAATACAGCAGTTTGGACAGCAGAATTTAGAAACTATGATTTAACAAATGATGTTTACTCACAATCTTATAGTTACTTTAAACTAAAGGGTGAAGATGATTCATATTCTGGTCAATATAATAATGATACAGCATATGCTTTAACTTCTACTGCTTTTGTTGATAATGGTGATGCTAAACCAACAATTACATACAAAATTGTAGTTGAAATTGTTAATAGCGTTGATGGTAAAGTTACTATTGTTACTACATTACCTACAGATGAAGGTCGTCCTGTTACAGCAGTTACAAGTGGTGAATCGTTCTCTATTAATAATGAGGCAAATACAACAGGTAAAGCTCCAACAGCAGCTGTCGTTAATACTGGAAAAACATTAACATATTTGTATTCAATCCAATTAGATTCAGCTACTGCAATGGAAGGCAAAAAAGGTCCTGAATTTGTAATTACCATTACTAAATAAAAATGTTTAATTAAAACTTAATAAAAAGCCCGTACCCTCAAAAAGAGGAAACAACCAAAAAAAGAATTGTAAAAAGAATACCCCTTTTACAATTCTTTTTTTATTTTAATTTATCTTGTTCTACAATTTTGTTTTGCTCTTTCTAGTTTGTTTTTAATTGTTTCTAACAAAATATCTACAACTCTTTCATTAATTGATGGAGATAAAAGTTGTACATTACTTGTATTCATTATGCTGGTTACTATAGAAAAATGTAGGTCAGAGAGTTCAATACTATCCCAATATGGTGAAGAAATAAATTTTTTTAGTTTGTTTTGTGTTGCTTCTAGCCATTTTTGTTCTGCTTTTAATTGTTTATTTTGTGCCATAATTTAACTCCATTTATTTGTTAATTAAATTTAACATAAATAAATTTATTTTTCAACATTTTAAATAATAGAATTAGTTGACTATAAGCGACAAAAAATATGTTTGATTTAATTGACCTAAAAGTATATAATAAATAAGTAAATATTTAGGAGATATTATGGCAGTTAGAAAAATTGTAAAAATGGGCGATGAGCTTTTAAGGAAGAAATGTAAAAAAGTAACTGTATTTGATGAAAAATTAGGTGAGTTACTTGATGATATGAAAGAAACTATGTATGAGTTTGATGGCATGGGGCTTGCTGCGCCTCAGGTTGGAGTATTAAAGCGTGTGGTTGTTATGGAAGTTAACAACATGTTTTTTGAACTTATTAATCCGGAAATTATTGCCAGTGAGGGCGAAGATTTAGAGCAAGAAGCATGCCTTTCTTGCGGAAAAATTCGCGAGTATGTAAAACGTCCTAAAAAAGTAACTGTTAAAGCACAAGACCGCTTTGGTTACGAGTTTGTGCTTACTGGCGAAAAATGGCTTGCTAGATGCATTTGTCACGAACTTGATCATTTAGATGGCGTTTTGTTTGTTGACAGAGCCGAAAAAAGAGATAAAAAATAAATTTTATAAAGGACAAAAATGAAAGTTATATTTCTTGGAACGCCAGAATTTGGTGCAAAAGTGTTACAAAAATTAATTTATTCAAGTCATGAGGTAGTGGCTGTTATTTGTCAGCCAGATAAACCAAGCGGCAGGGGTAACAAGTTGGTTGCTCCTCCTGTTAAAAATATTGCACTTGAGCATAAAATTCCACTTTATCAATTTAATAAAATTAGAGTAGATGGTGTAGAAGTCTTAAAAAACTTAAAGGCTGATATTATGGTTACAGCCGCCTATGGTCAAATATTAAGCCAAGAAATTATTGATATTTGCAAGTATGGCATAATTAATGTTCACGGCTCGTTACTTCCTAAATATAGGGGGGCATCACCAATTCAGGCATCAATTATAAATGGGGACGAATTTACGGGTGTTACAATTATGCAAACCGAGGCAGGAATTGACACTGGTGCCATATTGATTAAAAAAGAATGCAAAATTGAAGAAAACGATACATATGGCTCGCTTTCAGAAAAGTTGGCTTATATAGGTGCCGATGCGTGCATTGAAGCTCTAACTTTAATAGAATCAGGCACGGCTGTTTTTATACCTCAAAATGATGCATTGGCAACACACACCAAAATGTTTAAAAAAGAAGATACAATAATAAACTTTAACAAAACTGCCAAAGAAATTGTAAATTTGGTAAGAGGATTAAATCCAAATCCAATTGCAATATTTTATTTAAACGACCAAAGTTTTAAAGTGTTTGAGGCAAAGGCTGTTTGTTATGATGGGATAGAGGCAAACGGCACTGTTTTAAAGGCAAATAGTAAACAGGGCTTAGTTATAAAATGCAAAGATGGTGCGGTTGAAATGGTGGAAATTACGGCGCCAATGTCAAAACGAATGATGGCAAAAAGTTATTTAAATGGCAAAACAATTCAAGTTGGGAGCGTTTGTAATGAATAACCTTTTAAATTATACTTTGCCAGAAATAGAAGAAATATGTTTGCGTTTGGGCGAAAAAAAGTTTAGAGCAAAACAACTTTTTGAGGGAATTTATCAAGGTAAAGCAATTTCTGAAATAAGTAATATTAGCAAAGAGTTTAAAGAAAAACTTTTAACAGAGTTTGTTGATACTCCAATAAAACTTCATACTAAACTTGTAGGCAAAGATGGAACAATTAAATATGTATATCAACTTGCTGATGGAAACATAATTGAAGGCGTTTTAATGAGTTATAGTTATGGCAATACGCTTTGTGTTTCTACTCAGGTAGGTTGCAGAATGGGTTGCAAGTTTTGCGCTAGCACTTTAGGCGGCTTAATTAGAAACTTATCTGCCGGTGAAATTTTAGCACAGGTGCTTTTTGTCAACCGCGACAATGGTGGCGATTTAAAAAACCGAAAGGTTACAAATATTGTGCTTATGGGCAGTGGTGAACCGCTAGATAATTACGATAATGTTATTAAATTTTTCTCACTTGTATCTAGCGAAAATGGTATTAATATTAGTCAGCGAAACATATCACTTTCTACCTGTGGGCTTGCTGATAAAATTAAAGAAATGGCAGAATTAAATTTGCAAATAACACTTACTATTTCGCTTCATGCTCCAAACGACCAAATGCGCAAAGAAATTATGCCAATTGCCAACAAGTATTCCATAGAAAAACTCATGGAGGCTGTTAAATACTACTTTAACAAAACAAAACGAAGAATTGTTTTTGAATATTCGCTCATCTCGGGCAAAAATGATACTTTTGCATGTGCTGATGAGTTGTTTAATTTATTAAAAGGGCTTTCGTGCCATGTAAATTTAATACCGCTAAATGAAGTTAAAGAGCGAGGTATGCAAGGCACAAACCGCAAAAAAGCATACGCCTTTATGGCAAGATTAGAAAAAAATGGAATATCTAGCACTGTTAGGCGAACAATGGGTGCCGATATTGAAGGTGCATGTGGTCAGCTAAGAGCTAAAATTTTAAAAGATGAAAATTAAAGGAATTTAATGAAGGGTTTAGTTTTTAAAAAAGTTGCTAATCAGTTTTGGGTAAAGGTGGAAAAGGACACTTTTATTTGTGTTGCACGTGGAAATTTAAAGGCAAATGGTATTTTTGTTGGCGATGAGGTAGAAATTAACACAGAGGGTGACTTGCCTATAATTGAAAAATATTATGAGCGAAAAAACATTTTTATTCGTCCACCATTAACAAATTTAGATGCACTAGTTATTACTCTTGCGCAAATTCCTGCGCCTGACTATATGATTGTTGATAAATTAATTCTATTTTCATTATGCTATGGCGTAGAGCCAATTATTGTTGTTAATAAAATTGATATTGATGCTGGCATTTGTGAATATGTTAAAAAGGTTTATAGCAAAGTGGTAAAAAACATCATTTTTACTAATGCTAAAACTGGTGAGGGTGTAGAAGTTTTAAAAAATGCAATTAAAGGCAAACTATGTGCGTTTGCAGGGCAGTCAGCCGTGGGTAAAAGTGCACTTGTTAATTCAATTTTAAAGGAGCACGCATCAAAAGTTGGTGAACTTTCTATAAAGAATGAAAAAGGTAAAAATACTACACGTCACTGTGAGATATTTTTTGAAGATGGCTGCTATATTACCGATACAGCAGGCTTTACTAGTTTAGATGAAAAACTATTGCCAATTGCATACTACGAACTGCCTTATTATTACCCCGACTATGTTAAAATTATGGAAGGGTGCAAATATAAGTCGTGTGTGCATGTTGGTGAATCGCAAACTGACTGCGCTATAAAAAGGGCTGTTTTAAGTGGCGAACTTGACAAAGACAGATATTTAAGATATAAAGAAATATATAAAGTTTTAAATGAAAAGTGGGTAAGAACGCATGGTTAATTATTTAAAAATTGCCCCATCAACTGACCCAGTTGAGGTGGGCGATGAACTTTTGTTTTATGTTAAAAAATTAAATAATATTGCCGATTTTGTTCATTGTGATGTAATGAGCAGTAATTTTGTTGGTCGTGATACTATAACCTATAAAGATGTGCAAGATATGTACTATAAAACACTTTTGCCTCTAGATGTGCACTTAATGGTAAACGAGCCACTAAATTTAGTAGAAAAATACATTAAAGCAGGGGCTCAAATTGTTACTGTACATTATGAGGCATTTAAAAATAAAAACAACTTAATTAAATGTTTGAAAAAAATATCTAAAAAGGGCGCCCTTGCCGGAATTGCAATGAATCCTGATACCGAAGTTGTAGAAGTTATGCCATATATTGCTTACGCTGACCTTGTTTTAGTTATGAGTGTGTATCCTGGCAAAAGCGGTCAAAAATTTATGGAAAGCACTTATATAAAGGTTAAAAAATTAAGGCAAATAAGGGAAGACTATGGTGCAAGATTTAAAATTGAAGTGGACGGCGGCATTATTCCTGAAGTTTCTAAACGTTTAAAGGTGGCAGGTGCCGACATTGTTGTTTCTGGCAGTTATATCTATAATGCCGAAAACCGTGAACGTGCCATAGATGAGTTAAGATAAGGGTAAATAATATGGTTACAAAAGGTATTATTAAAAATGTTCATAAATTTAATAATATAAAACTTGCCAAAGGAATTGAATTAGAGTTATATACCACACAAGAGCGTAGCACGGAGACTGTAGGCACAACAGGAGTTTCTACTGAGTCTTATGGTGGTAAGTGGTTTATTACTCCAAAAGGCAGGGCTCTTTTTAAAAGTTTTGATACTCGTTATGGTGAAGAAATTTGGAAAATTCGTATATATAACGAACTTTTATGTCAAGAACTTTGTCGTCAAGTAGGAATTAGATGTGCCCAGTACGAAAGGGCAACTTTTGAAGGGCTTGATGGTTTAGTTACTTATGATATTGCTAAAGATTGTGAATTAATTAACATAGAGAATTTTATTTATGAAATAAATAATGAACTTGATATTAACTTGTTATCTTGTAGTGAAGTTATAGATGAGTATATGCTAAAAGGCTACAATATTAATAAAAGGCAAGTAATGACTGATTTATATAAAATTATTGTATTCGATACACTTACTATGCAAACTGATAGAAATATTTACAACATTAATTTGTTATACGATGAAGTGGCTAATAGAATAACGGTTGCTCCGCTAATTGATAATGAGTTTGCTTTTTGTGGCGAGCGTTTAATGGCATGGCTTTTGGAAGAAAATACAGAAATAGAAAACACAGATTACGATAATGTGGTTTTACAACATTCAAGAGAAAGCAAAATTTTTACTTTTGACGAAGGTTATTATTCTTCAAATAAGCAGTTTGATAATAATATTGAAAATCTAACTTTTTATGCCAAAAAGCATCCGGCATTTAAAAATGCGCTTGAACAAATTGTAAAAAACATTAATCCAAAACTTGCCATAGAAAAATTAAAATTATCAGGAGTTAAGGCAAGTAAAGAATATGAAGAATTTGTTTGTAAAATTGTTCAATTGTCAAAAGAAAAAATTTTAAATTCAAAACACAAACGTGTGTCTAAAGAATTAATTAATGATTATGAAAATATTTATTAAAATGTAGGAATTGCCTACATTTTTTTGTGGTTACAATATCTTAAAAATTGTAAGTGCGTTACTTGTTGACAAAACAACATGTTAAAACTTATAATACGTCTTGTTGTTTTTACAACTACTGGAGATGAAATGGACGAACGTTTTAAAAATTTTACTGTGCTTACTAATAAAATAAGTAGAGCAATTAAAAAAATTAAATCTGAAGAAATGCAGGAGTTTGGCTTAAAAGGTCCACATGTTTCTTGCTTGTATTATTTGTATAAATCTAAACAATTAACGGCAAAAGAGTTAACCGAAATTTGTGAAGAAGATAAGGCCAATATTTCTCGCAGTTTGGTATTTTTAGAAAATAGTGGATATATATTATGTAATTCTAATTTGCAAAAAAGGTACAAAAGCCCACTAACATTAAGCGAAAAAGGAAAATGCGTTGCAAAAAAAGTTGCAATTAAAATTGATGGTATTTTAAATGAGGCAAGTTTAGGAATAGATGAACAGCAGCGAAAAACATTATATTATTGTTTAGAATTAATAAGTTCAAATTTGGAAAAAATTTGTGAAAAGTATGAGGTGTAATATGGAAAGTGAAAAAATTGAAGCGCTTGTGAAAAAACAAAAAGATTTTTTTAATACGGGTGCAACATTAGATACTAAATTTCGTATAATTCATTTAAAAAAATTATATTTAATAATTAATAAATTTGAAAAAGAAATTATGCAGGCATTATATTTAGACCTTGGTAAAAGCGATTATGAGAGTTATATGTGCGAGGTTGGGCTTGTTAAAGAAGAAATATCTTATATGTTAAAAAATATAAAAAAGTTTGCAAAAGAAAAACGTGTGCATACACCTCTTGCCCAGTTTTATTCAAAAAGTTATAAAAAACCATGCCCTTATGGCAATGTTTTAATAATGAGTCCTTGGAACTATCCTTTTATGCTTACAATACTTCCGCTTGTTGATGCTTTAGCAGCGGGAAACACTGCAATAATTAAACCAAGTGCTTATGCACCACAAACTAGCAATATAATAGAAAAAATAATTGCAGAATGTTTTAAGCAGGAATATGTTGCAGTTGTAACAGGTGGCAGAAAAGAGAATACAAGTCTTTTAGAACAAAACTTTGATTTTATTTTCTTTACCGGAAGCAGCATAGTGGGTAAAGAAGTTTTAAGAAAGGCAGCAGAAAATATTGTTCCTGTTTGTTTAGAACTTGGTGGAAAAAGTCCTTGTATTGTAGATGATACTGCAAAAATAAGTTTAACTGCAAAAAGAATTGTTTTTGGAAAGTTTTTAAACTGTGGACAAACTTGTGTTGCTCCTGATTATATTTTATGTGACAAAAAAATAAAAGAGCAATTAGTTAATGAATTAGTTAAACAAATTCATTTACAATATGGTAAAAATCCTTTAAATAATGAAAAATATGGTAAAATAATAAACCAAAAACATTTTGAAAGGCTTAATAGTTTAATAAATAAAAATAAAATTATAATTGGTGGAGAAAGTAATCTTGATACTTTACAAATTGCACCAACCATTTTAGATAATGTTTCTTGGGAAGATGAAATTATGCAAGAGGAAATTTTTGGACCAATTTTGCCAATTTTAACTTATGATAAAATTGAAGAATTTTATTCATTATTAGCAAACAAACCTAAACCTCTCGCTTTGTATTTATTTTCACAAAATAAAGAAAATATAAAAAATATAACAGAAAAAATTTCTTTTGGTGGTGGTTGTGTAAACGACACTATAATTCATATCGCCACTAGCGAAATGGGGTTTGGCGGAGTTGGCGCGAGCGGTATGGGCTCATATCATGGAGAAGAGGGATTTAATACATTTTCTCATTTTAAAAGCATTGTAAATAAAGGAACAAAAATTGACCTACCTATGAGATATCAACCATATAATAAAAAATATGAAAAAATTGTCAGAACGTTTTTAAAATAATAAATGAAAAAATAGTTGAAAAAATAAATAAAATTACAAATTAAATATTTATTAAATAATAAAAAGCGTTTTTGAAGCAAATGACAAAAAATTAATTTTCATAATTTTTAAATACTATTTTACTATTGTAAAACTATTAAATTTATGATAAACTCTTAAATAAGAAAAACTAAATAAATAATTTTTATATTTTAACTTTAAGGAACAAAATATGGAAAACACAACAAAAAATGATTTAACTAAGAAACAACTAGAAGAAAACAAAAAGCTAATTCAAATTGCTGAAAAAATTTTAACAGAATACAAATATGCTTTCGAGGTGCTTGGAAATGTTGACAAAATTTAATATAGATTCAATTTCTCTTCTTCAAGAATACATATTTAAGCACACTGGCAAACAAATAATTGTAAGAGATTATGCACTTTTAGACTCATCAATTAACTCAGTTTTTCAAACATTTGACGGAAAAGAACTTTATTCAACCATAGAAGAAAAAGGGGCTAGGCTAGGTTTTAATATAATTACCAATCACCCTTTTTTTGATGGCAATAAAAGAGTTGGAATGTTAGCCATGCTTTGTTTTCTTGAAATTAATAATGTTAATTTAAAATATTCGAATCAAGAACTAAT
The DNA here is from genome assembly GCA_015069385.1 of Clostridiales bacterium. Lineage (GTDB taxonomy): Bacteria > Bacillota > Clostridia > Christensenellales > UBA1242 > HGM11367. The sequence goes on along the minus strand of SVIS01000003.1, from coordinate 5,280 downwards.
TACCATTGGTTTATCGCTAGCTAGTGGTAAAACAAGTTCAAAACAGCTTGTTAATTGGGTAAACAGACATAAAAAAACTAACGCCGCAATAAAAGAAGATTTACCTATTAAATAATTAATATTAGAAAAATATGCGAATTACTGTAAATATTTTTATTTTATCCTAAATAATTATAAACAAAGGCTTAAATGCTTTTCAAAATATAGACAAATTTAAAGTAAGTTTGAATTTGTCTATATTTTTATTTGATTTTGTTAAAATTTAAAGCAAATGGAATTCAATGCTCTTTATCAAGATTTTATCTTTCGCAATTTAGTTGAAATTATCAATATTTATAATGTTTGTGTACATTTTTCTTTATAATAAAATTTTTAACAAATTATATTTTTTCTCATAACATAAAAAAACAAAACATAAATTACACTATGAAAAAATGGATTATTTTTACAATAGTAGGTGTTTTAGCACTTGGAACATTTGTTTTTTGCGCTAATAATTTATCAAAAGAAGAAAGATTGTGTTTTTATAAACAAACACTATTTTTTAATGAGCAATTAAATTTGCTTGAGGGTAAAGAAGTTGTTGAATTTTATAATTATACCGACAATATTTTAAATGAAGTATATTTACATCTTTATGCTAACGCTTTTAGAGAAGGTGCCGCTGCAAAAGTTGTATCGCTTGCAAATACTGAAAAAGCATGTCCAAACGGCAAAAGTTATGGCGATATTGAAATTGAAAGTGTTAGCAGTAATAACGAATATTTAAGTTATGAAGTTGGTGGTGTGGATCAAAACATTTTAATTATTGATATAGGACAAGAACTTTATCCACAAGATACTTTTACTTTTGAAATTGGTTTTAGTGTGCAACTTGCAAACATTAATCACAGACTAGGTTACGGAGAAAACACAATAAATTTATGCAATTATTACCCAATTTTATGTGTATATGAAAATGGGGCATTTGTTACCGATTTATATGATTCTAATGGAGACCCGTTTTATAGCAAGGTCGCAAATTATGAGGTCAGTATTACATATTCTAACAATTTGACTCTTGCAAGTTCGGGCAAACAAAGTTTAGTACAAGATGACGACAAAATAATTGCAACTATAAAAGCAAATAAGGTAAGAGATTTTGCAATGGTGTTAAGTAATAAATTTAATTGTAAAACAGATAATTACAAAGGAATAGATATTTATTACTATTATTATACAGATACAAAGGCAGAGCAGAGTTTTGAAGTAATAAAACAAGTTCTTGCAATGAATGAAAAATATGGTGCGTACCCATATGGCACTTTAACAGTATGTGAAGCCAACTTTGTACATGGTGGAATGGAATATCCAAACCTTGTTTTAATTGCTGACAATTTGGGTGATTTTGATACATATGTAAATGTAATTGTTCATGAGTTATGTCATCAGTGGTGGTATGGAGTAGTTGGTAATAACCAGTATGCTTATGGCTTTTTAGACGAGGGGCTTACTGATTTTAATACGGCACTGTTTTATGATGCATATCCGGCATATAATCACTCAAGTAAAGAAATTTTTAATAATGCGACAAAATCGTATTGTAACTTTGCAAAAGTATATGGTGATGTTGTGCCTGACTTTTCAACTGCAATGGTAAGACCATTAAATGACTTTGCAACCGAAAACGAATATGTGTATTTGTCTTATGTTAAAGGTATGCTTATGTTTGCAAGTTTAAAAGATATGCTAGGTGAAAGTAAGATGAATAAGTGTTTAAAATATTTTTACGAGTGTTATAAGTTTAAAGAGGCTACTCCTACAGATTTGATTGAGGCATTTAGCAAAGCTAGTGGTAAAAACTTAGAAAGTTATTTTAATTCGTGGTTTAATGGTGAAGTGGTTTTGGGTGAGTTTTAATTAATGACTTTGGAAAAAAATCAAAGACTCTGTTACGAATCTTTGATTATTAAAATTTTTTAATTATTTATTTAGGCCTGGATATGGTGTAGTACACTTTTCTAAAAGTAATTTTGAAATATCTTTTATCGCTTTCATATTTTCACGGCTAGGTGCTGTACGTTCTTTAACTAATTCAGTTAAGTCGAGTAATGATTTTATGTGTTTAACAGCAGTTTCACGGGATAAAGTATTGTTGCTTAAACCAATTTCAATATTTATTAAATTTGCTTGGATTGTGGCAAATGTATGAATTCCATCAATTGTCATATTATTCCCCCTGTATTTTTAATTATATTTTACTCATTTTACCATAAGGATACATTAGAAGTCAATATTCTAAAATGTTTGTTTAATATAAAAAACTTCTTTAATAAATCAATTTGCATTTTTGTAATGTGTATGCTAAAATGTGTAGGAATTTTGTAAAAGGGAGAAACTTAATGGCATACAAGGCGCTTTATCGCAAATATAGACCACGCACCTTTGATGAAGTTGTTGGGCAAGAGCATATAACCAAAACATTAAAACATCAAGTTGCAACAGGCAATGTTAGCCACGCCTACTTATTTACTGGTAGCCGCGGTACTGGTAAAACTAGTACTGCTAAAATATTTGCAAATGCTGTTAATTGTCCAAACAATGTTAATGGTGAGCCTTGTTTTGATTGTGAGGTTTGTAATGCTCACGAGCAGGCTGGTAATGTTGATATTTTAGAAATTGATGCTGCTTCAAACAACCGTGTTGATGAAGTTAGGGATATTCGAGAAAAAGTTAAATTTTTACCTGTAAACGGCAAATATAAGGTTTATATTATAGATGAAGTTCATATGCTTACTGATCAGGCATTTAATGCACTTTTAAAAACTTTAGAAGAGCCACCTAAACACGTTATTTTTATACTTGCCACAACCGAGGTGCATAAACTTCCAGCAACAATTCTTTCTCGTTGTATGAGGTTTGATTTTAGGCTTGTTCCAGTTCAAACACTTATGGAACTTGTTGCAAAAGTATTTAGGCAAGAAAATATTGCCTACTCAGATGAGGCATTAAAATTAATTGCTCTTGCTGGAGAGGGCAGTTGTCGAGACACTCTTTCTATAGCAGATTGCGTAAGCGCTTTTTGTCAAGGTAATATTACTTTGGAGGGTGCTCAAAAAGTACTTGGCACAAGTGATACAAAACAATATATAAAAATATTTGATGCTTTAAACAAAAAAGATATTGGCACCGCATTAGAACTTTTACAACAAAGTTTTAATGAAGGAAAAAACATGAATGTGTTTGCAAAAGATTTAACTCTTCATGCGCGCAATTTGTTGGTTATGAAAAATTGTTCTTCTGGTGAGCAATTAATACCTCTTTCAGGCGAAGCACATAACTTATTAAAACAGCAAGCACAAGAAATATCTAACGATAATTTAATGGAATATATGAAAATATTTTCTAGCATAGAAGCAGAAATGAAATACGCTCTATCGCCTAAAACTTTACTTGAAACAGCGCTTGTTACTGCTGTATCTGAAGTGGGCGAAGGGCAAAAAAAAAACTAACTAAACTAGAATATAAAGAATTAATAACAAAAAACACGAGCAAACAATCAAACACACAAATAAATATTAATACTGTATCAGCAAGAACAATTTGGGGTAAAGTTATTATTTATTTGCGAGAACATCATGCTGTTGCTCTTCATATTGCTTGTGGTGATATAACAGATGTTGAGTATATAAATGGAATATTTTATATTAATACTACGGAAACATTTTTATATGAACTTTTAAAAAGCCAAGATAATATTCAAGATTTAAAAACTGCTCTTGAAAATTTTGGAATAAATAATTTTGAAATAATAAAAAAAGAAAAAAAATTATCTGTTACGCAACAGGATTTAAATATTTTAAAATCGATTTTTGGCGATAAATTAATTATTGAATAAATTAATATAAAATAATTAAAAATTAATTAATTTTAAATTATTAAAAAAATAAATAAAAAATAAAATAATAATAAAAGGAGAATAAATATGAACGGATATAGAGGTGGCTTTGGTGGTGGTTTTGGCGGTGCAAATTTACAAAACTTAATGCGCCAAGCACAAAAAATGCAAGAGGACATGCAAAAAGCAAAAGAGGAATTAGAGGCCAAAGAATTTACAGCTTCTGTTGGTGGCGGCATGGTGCAAGTTGTAATGACCGGAGATAAGAAAGTTATAGCACTTAATATTAAACCAGCAATTGTTGACCCAGACGATATTGAAACTTTGCAAGATTTAATTATTGCTGGTGTGAATGATGCATTAGAGCAAATTAAAAAAGAGGAACAAGCAAGCGTTCCTCAAATACCGGGAATGTAATTATGGGCTATATTGATAGTTTAAATAAATTAACTAACTCATTTAGGGCACTTCCGGGTGTTGGCTTTAAAACAGCACAACGTTATGCTTATTCGGTTTTAAATATGGAAGAGGAAGATGTTAAAACTTTTGCTGATAGTTTAATTAATGCGAAGCAAAAAATTAAATTTTGCAGTGAATGTGGAAATTTTTCCGAAAGTGAGGTTTGTGAGTCTTGCTTAAAAAATAATGCCGAAATAATTTGTGTTGTTGCTGAACCTAAAGATGTTCTTGCTATGGAGAAAATAAAAAACTTTAATGGGGCATATCATGTTTTACATGGTTGCATTAATCCATTAGAACATAAAGGTCCAGATGATATTAGAATTAAAGAACTAATTAAAAGAGTTCAAAAATATAAAACAAAAGAAGTAATTATGGCAACCAACCCCGATGTTGCCGGTGATACTACGGCTTATTATATTGCTGAATTACTTAAACCATTTGGCGTAAAAGTTACAAGGCTTGCACAGGGTGTTGCAATGGGAACTGATTTAGAATATGCTGACGAAGTCACTTTATCTAGGGCAATGGAGCTTAGAAATAATTTATAAATTTATATAATCACTTAGCAATTTGCTAAGTGGTTTTTTAATAAAAATTTTTTCTTTTTTCATATTTAATATATTTGCAATTTTCAGTTTTAAACTGTATAATGACCATAAAGGAGTCAGTTTACAACTGATGCCATAATACATATTTTTATAATCATTAAAACAAAATATGATTAAAGGGGGAAATTATGAAAGGTAAATATAAAACATTTCTATTTGCTTCTATGCTTGCTTTATGCATAGGGGTAATGGGTTTTGGTATATATGCAGCAATGTCAGCAAGCCTAAACGTAACAGGTAACCTAGGGTTTACCATGCATGATTGTATGATACAAATAGAAGGGCAAGTAAAGAACCTAGCCAAAGCAAATGGAGAAAGTTATACAACATATA
>SVIS01000031.1 GCA_015069385.1 Clostridiales bacterium | reverse complement strand
TCGCGATACTACAACCGTTGACGCTTTAGGTCATACTCCTGGTGAGCCTGTAGAAGAAGATGGCTTCATGGTTACTCGTTGTTCCGTTTGTGACGCTGAACTCTCCAGAGAAGCTATTGAGGTTGAAGTTTATGAAGATTCTATGCTTAAAATCAACACTGTTGCTCTGGTATTAGGCAATGGTATTGGAATGAATTTTGCCGTATATACCGAACAGCCAACAAAGACAACTTTCAATGACTATACAGATCAATATGTTGTTTTCAAAAAGGCTAAATATGACCTTGAAGGAAATATTGTAGGTTACGACGAAACAACAGTTACTTTAGCAGAAGCAACAGATGGTAACAATCAAAACAACGGTGCCACTAAAATCTTTGCTCTTGAGGGTATTTTCCCACAAGAATTGGGTAGTGCCATTTCCGCTACTGTATATGGTATGAAAGATGGTCATCTTTATACTGGTAATACTACCAATTATTCTGCATTGACTTATATTAGAAATCAAATAGCAGGTACTGGTTCAGACAAACTTAAAACAGTTTGTGCCGATTTGGCTATGTATGGTGAAGCAGTACAAACCACATATCCTTACAATACTGCAAATATTATATCTGAAGTTTTAACTACAATGTTAGCTAATGATAAAAACTATACTAAGGATTGGAAGGCTTTGTATGCAACCGCAGAAGATCCTACCTTAGAAAAAATTACCAATCGTACTCCGCTTGAAGGTGCAAATATCAGAATTCTTAGTGCCGGTTTAACTCTTGAAGATAAAGTTGTTATTAATATTGGCGTGTCTGATATGGACAAAAAAGTATTAGCAGATTATTCGGATCTTTATTTGAAGGTTAGTTATTCAGGTCTTGGTGGAGACAAAGAATATACTTTTGATAATTTTGATCCAACCACTGGTAAAGTTGCTATAAATACACTATATGCTACTGAAATGAGTTCTGAAATTACGATGGTTGTAATGAGCAAATCTACAAATCAACCTGTAGGTTGTACTATGATATACAGTATTGAATCATATGCACAGGGTAAACAAAATGATGCCACCCTTGGAAAATTAGTTAATGCAATGATGAAATACGGAAATTCAGCATACGAGTATGCAAAACAATAATTAATATTAATTTATACATATTAACATAAAGAGGTGAAAATAATGAAAGCAATTCTCGAGGTTGTAAAGTTTAACACACAAGATGTTATTACTGCTAGTAACCCTACTTGTGACCCTGTTAGTTTGCCAGATGATGAGGTTTAATCTGTCTTAATAAAAAGGCTGCCAAGCGGCAGCCTTTTTATTATACTAGAAAGTTAATAACACTAATTACTCTCCTTGTCTATAGCGAAACTTTAGTCTCTAAAATTCATTCAAATAAAAACTTTGTTTTTATTATAATTGCTATTAATTTTATTCTTATAAGGATTGATGATTTGAAAATTATAAATAATTTTAACATTACTACTAAAGTAATATCTGAACAAACTGTAAAAATAGATATTAAATACAGACCCTTAATTTATTTAATTAAAGAAAAAATTAATAATGAGCATTTAATATATAATACACTCACAAAAGCATTAATTTTAATTGATGAAACTGAAAAAGACATTTTTACAGAAGCTGAAATTTCTTATAATTCAGATTTAGACATATTAATTAAAAATTGGTTTTTAGTCCCTATAGATTTTGATGAACAATCATATTACTATCAAATTAATAATATCTATAAACTATTAGACCATGAGAACTATATTAATCATTTTACTATTTTCCCTACAACCGATTGCAACGCAAGATGTTTTTATTGTTTCGAAAAAAACAAGCAATACTGTACGATGACGAAAGAAATTGCTTTATCTGTAGCAGAATATATTATAAAAGTCTCAAACAATAAAAAAATTTCTCTTACGTGGTTTGGTGGTGAGCCATTACACAATAGTAAAGCTATTAATACAATATGTGAAAAATTAGCAGAAGAAAATGTAGATTTTTCATCAAGTATAATTACAAATGGTTATTTGTTTAACGACAAAAATGTAAAACTTGCAAAAAAACTTTGGAATATCACTAGTGCTCAAATTACGCTTGATGGAACAGAAAAAATTTATAATAGGGTTAAAAATTATATCTATAATAATGACAAAAGCCCCTTTCGAATCGTATTAAATAATATAGAACAATTATTGGATAATAAAATTAAAGTTCAAATAAGACTTAATCTAGATAGTTACAATAAAGACGATTTATATTCTCTTGTGGATTATTTATATAAGCGATTTAGAAACAACAAATATTTGTCAATATATGTTAGGTTGCTTTTTGATGATACAAGTGATTTGCAGCGTAATAGAAATTATGATGAAAGAAAAGAAATTTTTCTAGAATTTCAAAAATTGCGTGAATATATAATATCGTTAGATATGTATAATATTGGGAAACTAAAAACAAAAATGCCATTATATTCTTGTGTTGCTGATGATAAACATTCAGTTATTATTTTACCTAACGGTGAATTTTCTGTTTGCGATATGCTTATTAATGATAAAAATTATGGAAATATATATGACGGCATTACGGATTTAGATTATAAAAATAAATTTACAGAAATTAAAAAGCCTGTAAACAAATGTACCAATTGTGTTCTAAAACCAATTTGTTTACATTTGTCAGGGTGTCCAGAACATCAAAAAGATTGTGAGGATTTTAATATTGCTTCTGAAATTTATATATTAAAACAACAAATGAAAAAATGCTATAAAAATTGGTTGGAGTTAAATGATGAAATGTCTAATTGCTGATTTTAAAATTGAAATTGAAAATTGTTTTGATTATATATATAAATCAATAAAAAAATACAATTATGATAATGTCGACTTTAAAATAAAAAACACAAAAACAGAAATTAGTAATTTAGTGGATAAAAACAGTCCGATTGATTATATGGGATATATAGAACATATTGAAACATATAAAAAACTTGCCGAATGGTTGCCGTTACATGATGCGTTTGTGCTACATTCGGCGTGTTTTGACGTTGGTGGTGAGGGTGTTGTATTTGCGGCACACAGCGGCACAGGCAAGACGACACATATGTTATTATGGCAGAAGCTATTAGGCGATAAAATGACCATTGTAAACGGTGACAAGCCTATAGTTCGTTTTTTTGAGGACGAGCCGAATGTACCGTATGCCTACGGCACGCCTTGGAACGGTAAAGAAAGATTAGGCTGTAATATGCGGACACCTGTCAAGCACATTTGCTTTATTGAGCGAAGCGAAAATAACTATGTGGAAAAGCTAGAGCCTAGCGAAATTATTGATTTAA
>SVIS01000017.1 GCA_015069385.1 Clostridiales bacterium | reverse complement strand
AACAATAGACTCAACAAAAACAGGAAATCCATATACAGATACAACAACATGGTCGGGCAAGAATATAAATTTTAATGAAGAAGGAACACCAATAACCCTAACATTTACAATAACCAACCTGTCAACCGGTAGACCCCTGTATGCAAAAGTAACAAATACTAGTTCAGCAACAAACTTAAGCGTAAAAGTAAACGAAACAGATTTTACTGAAACAGACTGGCTAACCATACCAGTAAAAACAGAAGGCTCAACAGCAAATACAACAACAGTAGTAATATCACTAAGCGTAGCCAATGATAATGAATCAGTAACCGGCAGTTATGGCTTTAATATTCAATTGCAAAGCACTGAGCCAGTAGTTGAAGAAGAAGTATTAGATGCTTCTACTTATACAACATTATCATTTGAATATGTAGACAAAAACGAAAAAACATTGTCTGTTAGTAAAAATTCAACAAATTATCCAACTGGTGATTTGGTTATTCCAGCAAAAGTTATTTTTAATGGCGAAATTTGTGAGGTTGTCTCTATTCCTGACTCATACCCTGGTGGAAGCGTTGCTTTTACTAATTGCAGTGGACTTACAGGCATTGTAATTCCTGATAGTGTAACATATATAGGTGAATATGCTTTTGGTTATTGTAATGGACTTAAAAGTGTTAATATCCCGGATAGTGTTGAAACTCTAAGTGATGGTGCATTTTATTTTTGCGAAGGACTTCTTTCTCTAATAATAGGAGATAGTGTGCAAACGATAGGTGAATATGCTTTTTCAACTTGTCATCAAATGTCAAATTTGGTAATGGGGAGGCAAGTAACAAATATAGAAAGTAATGCTTTTGAATGTTGTGATTCATTAACCACAATAAATTACATAGGTACAGAAACAGAGTGGAGCGCAATAACTATTGCAACAGGCAACGAGGCTCTTACAAATGCAACAAAAGTATATAATTATCAAGTTTAGTTCAAATATAAAAGTCATAAACGCATTAAATGCGTTTATGACTTTAAATTTTTTTTAAAACATCAACAACATGCGAACTTGCACCAAGCAAGTCTACTCGCTCGCAATTTGAAAGTTGGTAGGTTATAAACCAGTTAAAATCTTCTTCAGAAAGTTTATTAATATATGGGCGAATATAATCAGTTGCACCATCGGGTGAAAATATTTTTACTCGTTTAATATTAGCCTCTTGGTTATATTCATCAATTTCTGGTAGTCGAACATAACTATATAAATCTTTTTCGGTTGATAAAATATTGTAGTTATTATCTAATTTATTGTTATTAATGCTTTGTCTTAAGTTGTTGTCCATAATGCCATGGCGAAGTATTGCGTAATCGGTAAGAAGATATGCTACGAAAATATATCCGCCTTTTTTTGTTATTCTTTTTGCTTCGTTTAGTGCCCTTATTTTATCTTCTTTTGTAAATAAATGATACATTGGTCCAAGAAGAAGAGTAATATCAAAACTTTCATCATTAAACTTTTTTAAATTTAAAGCATTACCTTGAAATGCTTTTATATTATTGTTTTTTTGTTGAAGCATACTTAAATTTTTTTTAACAAGTTCAACGGCTGTTACATTATAACCTGCATCATGCAATGCAATGGAATATCTACCAGTGCCTGCGCCTATATCAATAATTTTATCATCTTGTTTTAAAAATTCTTGTATTTTTTGCATTGTAATTGAAAATTCAATTTGCCCGTGCCTTGTAATTAGTCGCTTATCTTCATTAAATTTATTATAATATTTTTCAATTTCGTTCATGCACATATTTTAGCATAAAATTTACATTATTAAAAACATTATTTATAAAATAATATTAGTAATAAAATAGCAAATTAGTTTAAAATTTGACTTTGAAATTGCCTAAGGTATATACTACATTTAAATTACATTTTGGAGATTATTTCATGAAAAAAAATATATATAAAACAAATAATTGTGGCGAATTAAGGCTAATAAACGTAGGGCAAGAAGTTAGGCTTGCAGGCTGGGTAAATTCTATTAGAAAACTTGGAGGCATTACTTTTTTAACCCTTCGTGACCATTTTGGTGTTACTCAAATTATAGTTAATAACGAAGAAATGCTTCGTGATGTTTGCAAAGAAAGCACAATTTCGGTTTTGGGTGAGGTTGTAGAACGCTCTAGTAAAAATTTAAACATGCCAACCGGTGAAATAGAAGTGGTTGCTAAACAAATTACTCTTTTAGGAAAAAGTTTAAATGTTTTACCTTTTGAAATATCTGAAGCACCAAATACTAAAGAAGAACTTAGGTTAAAATATAGGTATTTAGACTTAAGAAACCCTGCAAATCATGATATGGTAGTTTTTCGCTCTAAAGTTCTAAATTGGACTAGAAATAAATTAACAGACATGGGGTTTATAGAGGTGCAAACACCAATACTTACTTCATCTAGCCCAGAAGGTGCACGTGACTATATTGTTCCAACAATAAATGCGCCTGGTGAGTTTTATGCTCTTCCTCAAGCGCCTCAACAATTTAAACAACTTCTTATGATTTCTGGTTTTGATAAATATTTTCAAGTAGCACCTTGTTTTAGAAATGAAGCAGCACGTGCTGACCGTTCTCCTGGCGAGTTTTATCAAATTGACCTTGAAATGAGTTTTGCAACTCAAGATGATGTTATGGAGGCTTGTGAGGAATTTGCTACAGAATTGTTTACAAAGTTTAGCAATAAACTAGTAGATTCTGCTCCTTTTATAAGAATTCCATATAAACAAGCAATTGAAAAATATTGTAGCGATAAACCTGACCTTAGAAATCCATTAATTGTTCATGATTTATCAAACATTTTTAAAGGTACAGAATTTAATGCGTTTAAAAATAAAACAATTAAAGCAATTTGCGCCAATGCTCAAGATAAACCACGTCGTTTTTATGATGACCTTGGTAAAACAATCGTGGCTTATGAAGGCAAAGGCATGGCATGGTTAAAATTTGTAGATGGTGAATTTAGTGGCTCAATTGTTAAGTTTTTAACCGAACAAAACAAGGCAGATTTAATTGCTGAGTTTAATTTAAAGGGCGGCGAAAGCATATTTATTATCGCAGATGAACCAAAAATGGCAATAAAACTTGCAAATGTTTTAAGAAATGAACTTGGTGAACAATTAAACCTAATAGATAAAAACAGAGTGGCCTTTTGTTGGGTGTGTGATTTTCCATTTTTTGAAGAAAACGAAGAAACAGGTGGTATAGATTTTTCGCATAATCCTTTCTCAATGCCTCAAGGGGGATTGGAGGCACTTGAAGGAAAAAATCCTTTTGATATTGTGGCTTATCAATACGACCTTGTTTGCAATGGCTATGAAACTTTAAGCGGTGCTGTAAGAAATCACCAAACAGATTTAATGGTTAAGGCCTTTGAAATGGCAGGATATACTAAAGAAGATGTTGAAACAAAATTTGGTGCACTTTATACTGCATTCCAGTATGGGGCTCCTCCTCACGCAGGCGGTGCTTTTGGGCTTGAAAGATTGCTTATGATTCTTACGGACAACGAATTAATTCGTGATGTTATTACTTTCCCATTAAATAAAAACGCAAAAGACTTGTTAATGGGGGCGCCAAGCGCTGTATCAGAAAAACAATTAACTGATGTTGGCATTCAACTTATTAAAAAAGATTAAATTTTGCATAATAAACCCTAATTTTATTTGCAAAAAGTTAAATTTTAATGATACCATTAATTAAGAAAATTTTTAAGGAGTTTTAAAATGTTAGTTTTAAGTGATAAAGAAGTTTTGCCAGATATTTTCTTGGCAACAAAACAATTTTTTGATTCTACAGTAGAAAAAATAAATACTTTTAAAATTAAAGTTACAGAAGACGCTCAGCCACAAACTCTTGTTCAAACATTCTTTGAAAAATATAATAAATATCAAATGCATGGTTTTAATATTTTTAAAACAGCAATGGGGGATTTTTGCGTTGGTGCAAGGGCACTTGGTAATAAATTTGGTGCCCTTGGCGGAGATTCATTTGTTGACTTAAAAGAGGCTGCCGAAGGTATTGTTTCAAAAACAGGTGACTTTTTTAACTATATGACAAACTTTATTGTAAGTGCCGAACAAGTTTTAAATCAATCTGAACAAAATGTAGAGCGTTTTGTATCGCTTGTAAATACCGCAAGTGAATATTTAACATCTGTTTCTTCTGGTTTAGAAAAAATGTCTAATGCAACTAGGTTTTTATATGGAGATGCAAAAAGCAGGCTTGGTGAAAGATTTGCTTCTATGTCGGCTCCAATTGTAAACTTTATTCATATGGCAAAAGTTAAAGTTGTATCAGCAATTGCAAATTGTGTTGTAGGTATAAAAATAATGTTTGATAATTTTGTAGGCATAGTTCAAACACAAGTAGAACTTCCACTTGCAAACTATAAATTAATAAACGAAGATTCACAAATTGTTAATGCGCAAGTTCACAAGTTTTTGGCAGAGTTAATTCAAGAATTTGATGAGGCTTTAGCACAAGCAAAAACAATTTATGTAGCATAAATAAATATTTAAATAATAAAGAGTAACTTTTTAGTTGCTCTTTTTTTTAAAAAAAATTGTATATGGGGTATTGAACAAAAAAACATACATGATATATTTGCTGTGTTTTAAAAAAGGAGGGCAAGGATTGAACATTTCAGAAGAAGTATCAGGCAACATGATAAAAAAAGTACTAAAAGCACTTGAAAAAAAGGCAACTGGGTTTGAATGCAAAGAAGTTACCGAAGAGTATTCTACTGATGGTCAAAACGAGGTGTTAACCAAACGTAAAGTTGTAAAGCATTATATACCGGCCGATATTTCGGCAGCAAAGTTATTACTTGAAATATGTGGAACAAAAGATGAAAAGACTTTTTTTGGAATGTCGGATGAAGAATTAGATAATGAAGCAATAAGATTATTTAAAGAATATCAAGCCCTTACTGATAAAAACATATATTTAAACATAAAAGGAGAGCAAGAATTTGCAAATATCGAAAATAACAATTAGGACAAAATGTGATTTTCCCGGCTGTAAAAATTTAGCATTAAATTCAATAGGAACAATGCAAGATATTAATAAAAAATTAGATTTTTGTGATGATTGCATTAATGCAATTTATGCGTGTGTGGCAAAAAGTATTATTCCAAAAGGAATAGATTCACCTTTTAAAAAGCAAAAGAAATTAAGATAGGAGATAATATTTTGAAAAAAAATCATGAAGAGCAATTGGTAAATGAAATAATTCAAGATTTTAAAAGTCGAAGTGCTCAGCGTAAACCATTTGATGCACAATGGCAATTAAATATGAATTTTTTAGTTGGAAATCAATATTGTAATGTGGGTTATAACAACGATATAGAAGAATACGATAAACAATATTTTTGGCAAGAAAGAGAAGTTTTTAACCATGTTGCAACTTTAATTGAAACAAGATTGGCAAAATTAAAAACAGTAAGACCTACCATGACCATAGTACCGGCAAGCGGTGATGAAAGCGATGTAAAAACTGCGCGCCTGGGCAAAAAGATTATTAATTCTATTTATAATAAAGAGGATATGTCTAAACTAATTTGCGCAGCAACAAAGTGGAGTGAAGCCACCGGTACGGCATTTTATAAAATTACATGGAATCAAGATAAAGGTAGCACATTTGCTATAGAGGAAAGTGGTCAAAAAATAAAAATGGGAGATGTTCAAATTTCGGTTTGCTCACCATTTGAAATTTATCCCGAAAGCACAAGTTGTGAAGATATAAACGATTGCAAATCTATTATTCATGCAAAGGCATATCATGTAGATGATATTGAAGCCATTTGGGGCAAAAAAGTAGAGGGAGGAGAGGTTAATATTTTTTCTCTCGACAATAAAAATGATGGCCTTGGTGGTCTTGGCTATAACTCTAACGCAACAAGATTAATATGTACAACAAAAACTGGTTATGCTGTTGTAATAGAAAAATATGAAAAACCAAGCCCATCAAGACCAAATGGAAGGCTTACAATAGTTGCAGGTAATAAACTTTTACATGACGGCGAATTGCCATACATAAATGGTACCGATTCTGATAGGATTTTTCCTTTTGTTAGACAAGTATGTTTAGAGCAAAATGGTTGTTTTTGGGGCACATCGGTAATTGAAAGAATTATTCCTGTTCAAAGAGCCTATAATGCAGTCAAAAATAGGAAACATGAATATATTAATAGACTTTCTATGGGAGTTTTAACCGTAGAAGATGGTTCAATAGATATAGATAATTTAGAAGAAGAGGGATTATCTCCGGGAAAAATATTAGTATATCGCCAAGGCGCAAATGCACCAACCTATATGGGAAATACAAATGTGCCAGTAGATTTTTCCGCTGAAGAGGAAAAGTTACTTAGCGAATTTAAAGTAATTAGTGGTGTGTCGGATATTATAAACACCAACCTTGCAAAAACCAATATATCGGGTGTTGCACTCCAGTTAATTATTGAACAAGATGAAGCAAGGCTTAGCGTAACAAGTGACCAAATAAAAATGGCAATAAAAGAAGTAGCAAAGCATATTTTAAGGTTATATAAGCAATTTGCAAGAGTTCCTAGGCTTTTAAAAGTTATAGGTGACCATGGTGAATTAGAATTAGATTATTTTTCTGCATCAGATATAACTAGCGATGAAGTCACATTTGAAACAGATACCGAACTGAACGAGTCTTTGGCACAAAGAAGAAGTATGGTTTTTGAACTTCTTAATGCAGGGCTTTTATATGATGAAAATGGAAAATTAACTAATCGAATGAGAGTAAAGGCTTTAGAACTTTTAGGCTTTGGGGTTTGGGAAAACTCACAAGATATTTATGAATTACATCAGAAAAAAGCATCATGTGAAAATAGTAAATTTATGCATAAAATAGAAGTAAAAATAAGTGAAATAGATGAACATGATATTCATATAAATGAACATATTGCATTTATGCTTGGTGGTGATTTTGAAAAAAATGCAAATTCAGAAATTGAAATAAAATGTTAGAACATATAAGGCAACATAAAAAATATAAAAAAATTTTACATGAAATAAATAATGAAAAAAATATTTAAAATTTGCTTTAAAATAAAGGTAAAAAACAATTTTTTAATTAATTTTTAATAATTTAATTTGTCGAATAAAATAATATTTAAAATATTTTATTTTTTAATATTTAAAACTGGAGAAATAATGGAAGAAAAAATAATTAATGGGGAACAACTTAATTCTTTTAATTTAAACAATGCACAAAATATTAATGTTGAAGAAGAAAATGAAAAAGGTGCGGCTTGTAACGAAAAAGAACAAAGCTCCCTAGGTAAATTTAAAGATACAAATAGTTTACTTACTGCCTATAACAATTTGCAGGCAGAGTTTACAAGAAAGTGTCAAAAACTAAGCGAAATCACAAAACAAGTTGAGGAGCAAAACAATAGCGAAAATATAGCGCAGCCAGATGCTAAACCAATTTTTCAAAATGAAGATTGGCAACAAAAAGTATCGGCTTTTTTAAATGAAAATTCTGGGGCAAAAAAATATTCGGGTGAAATTGCAACTGAAATTTTAAATAATAAAAACTTGCAATCTTCGCCTCATGCTTTGGAACTTGCTTGGGCAAAAGTAATGCAAAATAATTTTGTAGAGCCCGATACATTAGCAAGCGATCAAAACTTCATAAATGAAAAAATTTTATCGCGAGATGATGTAAAAAAGCAAGTTATAAATGAATATTTTAAAAATTTACAAAATTTAAAAACTCCACCAATTATTAGCGGTCAAGGTACAATTGCATATGTTACCGAAACACCGCCAAAAAATATGGCAGAGGCTAAGCAAAGGGTGGAGAAGTTATTTAATTTAAAAGGATAAAAAATGGTAACTTTAACTAGCGCAGAAAGCGCACTTAAAACTGTGTATTTGGGGGTAGTGGCAAATCAGTTAAACATTAACTCAAATCCATTACTCGGAAAAATTAAACAATCAACAAAAGATGTTTGGGGTAAAGAAGTACGAAAACTTGCTCCATACGGAATTAATGGCGGCATTGGAGCAGGAGCCGAAACAGATGCCTTGCCAAAAGCAGCAGGCAATAATTATGTTCAATTTGTATCAGAACTTAAAAATTTATATGGCAAAATTGAATTATCAGATAAAGCAATTCGTGCTTCCGAAAGCAATGCTGGTGCTTTTGTTAATCTTTTAAACGATGAAATGGAAGGCTTAATTAAAGCATCATCTTTTAACTTTGGTAGAATGCTTTATGGCGATGGTTCGGGGCTGTTAGCTACTGTTAAATCATTTGATTCGCAAACAAAAGCAATAGAATGTGATTCTGTTAAAAACTTAATCGAAGGTATGGTTATTGATGGCTATACAAACAATACAAAACAAGAAACCAAAAGCGGTTTACGTATTAAGTATGTAGATAGATTAAACAATAAATTTTATGTAGAAACAACTGCTGAATTTGCCGAAGGTGACCAAATTTATGTTCAAAATTCTAAAGATTTCGAAATTACTGGTCTTGGTAAAATTTTTTCTAATTCAGAAACTTTATATGGGTTAACAAGAGCAGATTATCCATGGCTTGCACCATTTATAAAAACAGAAGCAGGAGAAATTTCAGATGGACTTATTCAAAGTGCAATTGACTTTTTAGATGAAGTTTCAGGTTCTACAATTAACTATATTGCATGTTCTAGTGCAGTACGTCGTGCATATCAAGAATATTTGAGTGCTTATAGGCGCAATATTGACATTGCAATATTAGATGGTGGCTATAAGGCAATTTCTTATAATGGAATACCTCTTGTAGCTGATCGTTTTGTTGCAGATGATACAATGTATCTTTTAAATACTGAGCACTTTACATTACATCAATTATGTGACTGGAAATGGCTTGAAGGCGAAGATGGCAGAGTAATTCGCCAAAACATTGGGTTCCCAACCTATAGTGCAACTCTTGTAAAATATGCTGATCTTATTTGCGATAAACCTAATGGTCAAGCAAAAATTAGCGGTATTTCTAGTATGGTAACGAATCCTTTTACCACTGTTGTTAATGCTTAATTAACAATTAAATGCTTTTAATAAAGGAGACAAATGGAAAAAATAATTGTAAATAGTGATGCTTTGGGTATAATTACACGTATAAAACAATGGAATAATAATTACGAGGTTTATTATAACTTAAAAACTAAAAAATATATGTTATATCTCTTTGAAAACAAATTTAAACCAAGTATTTATTGTTTAACATTTCCTTATTCGCAAATAGATGAGCGAATGATAGAATTTATGCAAAAAAGTGAAATACAAAACCGAAAAGCAGTTTTAAAAGATATAGAAGAGTCCAATGCTCTCCTTTTAAAACAAAAGCAAAAAAATATATTAAAACAATTGGAGAAATAAGTGACAGCAAAAGAAATAATCAAAAATGTTTGTATTTATTTAGGAAAAGAAGAAATTTTAAATTCTTCTTTTTTTGAAACAGACGGACAAGAAATCACAACTGCCATTGAGCAAGATTTAAATAAAATATTAAAATGTTTAAATTATATAACCGAAGAATTAGCAACCGAATATTTTTCATTAACAAAAAAAAAGGAAATTAAACTAGCTTCTGGAACTATTATAGTTAAAGATATTGATGATAACATATATGAGGTGTTGTCTGTTAAAACAAGAAGTGGAAAAACTTTAAGATATCAAATAGTAGATAATAAATTAATTTGTTTAGCAAACTGTGTGCAAATTACCTACAAGGTATATCCAAATCAAATAGGGTTAAACGATAAAGCAGAAGACTTTAACGGTAAAATATCGGCTCGAATTATTGCTTATGGAGTAGCAAGTGAATATTGCTTTTTAGATATGCTTTACGATGATGCGGCTCTGTGGGAAAATAGGTATAAAAATGCGCTTTTAGTTGCTCAAAGAAAAAAAGGTGAAATAAAACTTAAAAAAAGAGGGTGGTTTTAGTGTTTTATTCCAACAAAAAATTGAGCAAAGGTACAAATAAAGCAAAAGTTGTTTTTACTAATTTTGAAAAATGCATGAACTCACAAACAGATGAAGCGTTGTTACCATATAAACAGGCAAAAATTTCTTATAACTTTAATGTTAAAAAGGGAGCATTAACAACTGGCTATGGATTTAAAGCATTAGCACTTCCTAAATATCACGAAGAGGGCGAACGCACTATTAAAATGCCAGGTGAGCCAATAAAAAAAGCATGGGTATATAAATATTACAGCCAAGATTTTAATTTTTATGACCCAGAACTTATTTTTATTGGTGAAAGTGGACAATTGTACTTTATAACAATTCATGATGATACTCCATTTAGTTTTCAAATACCGCAAGATACTTTATTTACTAGTGTGCCAAATGCAATAAATTATAGATTAAACTCAAAAGATACATTAATATTTTCATCAAGCACAGATGGTATGTATAAACATGCTTTAAACGAGGGAGTTATAAAAATTGAAAATGCTCCTCATATTATTTCTATGTGTTTGCACTACGAACGTCTATTTGCAATTGTTGGCGGTGAGCGTAATAGACTTGCTTTTTCGGCAAATCTTGACCCAACTAATTGGACAGAGGACTTATCGTCGGGAGGATTTATAGATATGCAAGATGAGCGAGGTGGGCTGTGCCAAGTAGTTTCTTTTAATGACTACGTTTATGTGTTTCGTGATTATGGTGTTTCTAAAATTTCAGCATATGGTGACCAAGCCGACTTTAGTGTTTCGCACTTGTTTGTTTCAAGTGTAAAACTTTATGGTAATACAGTCTGTGTGTGTGGAAATAAAATTATGCTTTTAGCACGAGACGGCATACATTCGTTTGATGGTTATTCTACTAAATGTTTAGACCTTGGATTTAATGATTTATTTCAAGGCATAGAAAATAACAACGCTTGCTCGGTATATTTTAAAAATAAGTTTTTCTTGGCTTGCAGATTAAACTTTAACGATGGTGAAAAAATTGGTTGTGAAAATTATTCTGAGGGTTATATTAATAATTCTTTAATAGAGTTAGATTTAGGCACAAATGAAGTGTCTATAACTCGTGGCGTAGATATATCATCTATGCTTGTAATAGATGATGAAAAATTTGCAAAAATAGCAGTTTGTTTTAATGGAGAACATTCAAGCAAAATTGGTGAATTAACAGAAGATGGTCTGCTTTTTGATGAAGTATTACCAAAACTGTGGGTTAGTCCTAAAAGTAATATGGGTTATCCAACAAAGGTAAAACAAATTACAGAATGTTTAATTAAAACTAAAGGTGATTGTGTATTAAAAATTGCAACTAATAACAACATAAAGAAATTTAACATTACAGGCAAGGCAGTTGCACAAAGAGTAAAGGTTAATTTAAGCGGCGAAGAACTTCAAGTCGCTTTTGCAAGTAATACACAGGGCGAAACATATATTTCTTGTCCACAAATTACAATAAATATTTCGGAGTAAAAAATGGTAAATATAAACATAAAATTATTAAAATTGCTAATACAAAGACAAAATAAACTCTTCATAAGGAGAAACGAAGATGTATCAATATATAATTGATGACGAAACAACAAAAAAGGTAAAAGATTTAACTAATGTATCAAAATCAGTCTTAGAACAATTTAATGAGGTAGATGAAAAATATGCAACAAATAAAAAGCATATTGACTTAAATTTGCAAAAGTTAGAACATAAAGTGCCAACACAACAAGAGGTTGAAAATAAAGCAAAAACTAGCCTAAATAATTATAAAAATGAAAATTTAGAGCAAATAAATAATAATTACTTTAATAAAAGCCAACAAATTGATGATTCAATTGAACAAATAAAATCTAGCACAGCCGAGCAAAAAAATGATATTGTAAATACATATTCACAAATAAAAAACGATGCCGAAAATGATGCAATAAAGCGTGGGCTGGCACGATCTTCAATTATAGTAAATAAATTAGAAAATTATAACAAAGGTATGTTAAATGAGCTATCTGTTCTTGCTAGTAAGTCAAATGATAAAATAGATGTTTTAAATACACAAAAAAGTACTTTAGAACTAGAAAAGGAAAGTGCACTTAACGCCTTTGATATTGAGTATGCAATTAAACTTCAAGAAAAAATTGATTCAATAAACGAAGCTATAGCAAAAAATGAAGAAGCTGTAATAAAATATAATAACGAAATTTCACAACTCGAAGCAAAATGGAATGAAGAACAAGAACAGCAAAGATTAGAAAATGCTAAATCAGAAGCAGAATATTTTAGCAAATATGGTACTTATGTAATAGATACAATAAAATATAACGAAAAGTATAATATAGCCAAAAAATACTTTAATAGTTTAGACAAACAAACGGCAATTAACGAACTAACTGGCAATTTAGCATATTTAGAAAATTTGGGCGATACTAACTATAAAAAACTTTTACAAGAAATCAAGTCTCGAGATAACTAATGTGGAACGATGTGTTTAATATTGCAATTTCTAATGGTGTTTTTGCTGCGCTTTTTGTCGCTCTTTTAGTGTATGTATTAAAAGATTCAAGAAAGCGTGAGGTAAAATATCAAAACATTATAGAAACGTTATCTACTAAATTAAATACTGTAGAAGAAATACAAAAAGATGTTACAGAAATTAAAGAGTGTATAACTTGTACTAAAATTGGGAGAAAACATGAAAAAACTAATAAAGTCATATAGTTTTTGGACAAGCTTAGCCGGTGCTCTTGGTCTGCTTGCAGTAAGTATTGGAAAACTTTGTGGAATACAAATAACAGCCAGTGGCGTAGAAGAAATAGTTATGGCTGTTTGTGGCGTTTTAGTTGTTTTTGGAATTGTTACAAAGCCAAAACAGCAGACAGAAGCAACAAATAAAGAAATATCTGGCAAAGATAAAACAAATTAACATAAAGCCTCTCTTAATTACAAGAGAGGTTTTTTTGTTTAACAATGAAAGAATAACACAAAAAAAGTAAGTGTTTTATATAGTTTTTGTATAGTGTAAGTAAAATAAATTGACAATATTTTAATAAAATAGTTAAAATACAAGTAAAATGGAGTTTTTATGCAAAAAAAGTTAGATTTTTTAAAATTTTTCACCATTGCTTTAACTTTTGTTGTTGCAGTGCAATTTTGTATAATAGGAACAAAAACAACAGCAGTATACGCTCAAGATTGGAGTTCATCGCTTGTTGCAACTAATTTTTCTTTTTTAGAAGATGGTGGAAAATATTATGATGTTATAACAAGACAGCAAAAAAATTACGATTACGGCATTAGTACAGCAGAACAATTAAAAAAATTTAGCAATGCAATAAATAACTCTACCGATGGTGGTACAGGCAAAACATTTAAAATTACCGCCACAATAACACTAGACTCAACTTTTAATTCTATAGGTTCATCAGAAAGCAAAGCATTTCGAGGCACATTTGTTGGCGGTGGTTATACAATGCAAATTTTTAATTTGCAAGTTCCTCTATTTGGTTATACTAAAAACGCTAAAATTCAAAATATAGAAATTTCTGACAAAACTTCTCAATCAAGCACTGATAAAACAACAATTAAAGCGGCAGACAACTATGTGGGGGGAATTGTATGTTATGCATCAAATACAAAAATTCAAGGTTGCCGAAATAACGCAACAGTTCAAAATACAACCTCTAAAAGTGATGCAGTAATTTATACTGGTGGCATAGTTGGCTATGTAAAAACAAGTAGTGTAGTTGAACAATGCTCTATAGTTTGTAATGTTGAAAATACTTCCTCTGCTGTAAAATCATCTTATGTTGGTGGAATAGTTGGTAAAATTGATAGTGGTACTGTTAAAGATTGTTATGTTTTAGATTCAACCATAACAGCAAAATCAAAAATAATAACATCATCATCAACACCACAATATGTGTCGGATGCATCAACATCAAAAAATTCATTATCAATGACATCAAATAATGGTTTGTATTATTCAACTTTTGATAAAATGTTTAAAGAAAAACAAGCACAAATAAATAGAAAAACGCAACAAGCGCAAAGTTTAAAAAGAATTGCAGAACAAAAAGAAAAAGAATTAAATGAAATTGAAAGAAAATTATCTCAAAAACGGGCTGAAAGGAGTAACTATAATATCTTTCAAAAGAAATATTGGTCATTAACTGGTGAAATCCTTAAATTAGATAGACAATTGGCTGGTAAAGTTTGGGAGATTGGTGTTGCATGGGGAGATTATTGGACAGAAATTGCAAAATTAAAATTTGAAGGTATATTTTGGGATGGTGTTCAGTTTTTTGTAGATAATACTTTAATAGATGCTCAGTATTTAAATAATTATCAAACAGCAACAAAAAAAGTCACTCAGGTGAATGCGTACGCATATGGCATAGGTTATTCAGTTCAAGATAACAAAATTATAGATTGTTATACTGCCAATGTTTTAACTATTGGTGGTTATGAAAATACAAAATATAATTATTATTTTAAATTTTGGGCACAATCCCTTATTAGTGGTGTAGTAAAATTTAGAGGTGACCCAATTCCTGTAACTGTTGAGTTAAATACCGACACCGTTGGTCCAATTAGTAATAAAAAGGTAACTACTTCATATTATTTAGAAAAAGTACCATCATTAAATAGACAAATATATATTACTGTTAATGGTGAAAAAACAGCAAATTGGTTTAATACTACAAACAAAATGACTAAAAAATATGAAACATGGGGAACAACATTAGGAACTCAAAAACTTATCTTTGAATCAGATAAAAATTCTAATGTTATAAATATATTTGCAAATAATAATACAAACACTGCCAAAACAAAAGTTACTGTTTCAGGGTTTAATACTGAACTAGCGGCAATTTATGGCACATCTTGTAGTAATAGTAAGACTACATTGGTTAAAAATACAACAAATAATTTTAGTAGTAGTGTTTGGGACGTTAATTCATATATTGAAAATGGTTATCCTCATTTACAATATAGATATTGGCAAGATTTATAATTTTTAAAAAAAGCCCATCTGGGCTTTTTTTAAAAATTATTAATTTAATAGACAAAAAAGCAAAAAAAGTGGCAAAAATGCATAAAATAAATAAAATTGCTTTATTTGTTTGACAAAGTATGTTAAAATATAATTGAAAGAAAGATGGGAAGAGGTGGTATTTATGAAAAGAAAAATAAACTATTTAAAATTTTTTGTAATTGCACTTACGGTATTCTGTGCTTTGCAGTTTACAATTTTTGGTATTACTCCCGTTAATGCAGAAGGTTGGGCTTCTAGTTTAACAGCGTCTTTTGGCGGTCTTAGCACAAACTCAGCGGGGCAGTATGTTATATATGATGCTGACGATTTAGTCAGTTTTAGCAAAGCGGTTAATAACGGCACAGCAACAAAAAATAAAGTTTTTGTTGTAATTGCTGAAATTGATATGAATGATGCAACTAATACATACACCACTGCTGGCACAAGCAGCAACCCATTTAAAGGAACATTTAAAGGCATATCAAATTCTAGTAGCACAGGCAATAGTGTTGCCATTAAAAATTTAACATGTTCACTTTTTGGATATATACAAGGGGCAACAATTAGCAATATTGAACTAATAGATGGTTCTAATTCTGATTCAAAACAATTTCTTGGTGGCATTGTAGATAAAGCAACTGGCAGTTCTACTATTAAACAATGTAGAAATGGCAACACAGTTACTAATTCATATAGCACTAATAATAAAATAGTTTATACTGGTGGCATAGTAGGCTATTCAGAAAAAACTACCATTTCAGAATGTACAACAACTGCCTCAGTTAAAAATACAAGTTCAGAAGTTACAGAATCTTACGTTGGTGGCATAGTAGGTTATGCTACTGGTGGTAGCATCAATAATTGTTATACAATAGGCTTAAATGGCACTATTAGTGTTTCTGCCACAGCAAAAGTGACAATAACTAATTCAACCATAATGGCAAAAGGTAAAAGCGTGCACTATTCAATTGTTTCTAGTTATAGTGATAAAGCAAAGGCAGAATTAAATGAAGCCAAGGCATGGCTAAAAAAGAAACAAGATGAATTCAATAGTAAGCAAAAAGAAGGGCAAGGCATTCAAAAAGATATAAATAATATGAATGCCAAATTAAATACTGCAAAAAGTAACTTAAAAAAATGTAAATGGTATGAATTTGGTAAAATAGCTAAATATGCTGCTCAAGTTACTGCCTATGGAATAGCTTTGGGTGCTTTATATACTGCTCAGGCAACTGTCAATGCTGCTCTTTGGGTCGCACAACAGGCAATGGAGTTGGCCAAGTTGGCTGTAGAGGGTGCAGAAATTGCTGCGGCACAACTACTATATGATAGCCAATGGGTTAACAATTATAAAGATTCCACTAAAAAAGTAGAAACAAAAAAGGCGTATGCTTATGGTATTGGTTATAGTGATAAACAAGTAACTAATTCTTATACAGCAAAAATAAATGTTAGTGGTGGTTACGAAAATGTCTTTTACGAATATCATTTACAATATTGGGCAGAAATGACAATTAATTGGAACTTTTATGGCTCTAGTGAAAAAATTGATAGAGAAGTAACTTATAAAAATGATGATAAGTTTGGTAGAATATCAAATAACGCAAATAATAACAATTGTTTCTATTACGAAACGGAAGATTCATATACAAGAGAAATCTATTTAGACTATACTGGTAATTATAATTGGTATAATCAAACTAAATCTACTAACATTTCTTGTGGAACACTTGGTAAAATTGGTAAACAAAAAATGATTTTTGATAAGTCTTCTAAATCTAATAACAAAATTAAATTAAGTGTGGCAAATGCTCAAGGTAATGCAAAAACAAAAGTATATGAAACAGATTTTAACACAGCATTACAAACTTACTATGGCAAAACATGTAATAAAAATTTGTCTACTTTAAAAGGTAAAGTTGGTTCAGGTTCATCTACAAAACTAAATAACACTATATGGGCAGTAGATGATGCTATTGAAAGTGGTTTCCCACACTTACAATACAAATATTGGCAAGACCAAGTTTAAATAAAAAAAACGGCTTTAAAAGCCGTTTTTTATTTTACAATACCAAACAATATTTTTATCTTTTTATATAAAAAGTTAATTTTTTGTTGTTGTATTCAAATTCGTCACTAAATTCGCCAGTAGTGCCTTTTTCTAATATTATTGCTAAACAATCTTTTAATACAACATCAATGTTTAATAATAAAACTTTTTCAAGTTGATTATCACCGTTTATATAAATGCTTATGCGGTCAGTTACTTCATAACCAGAAGTTTTTCTTAAACTTTGAATTTTAGATACAAATTCGCGCACAATACCTTCATCTATTAATTCTGAAGTAAGGTGAGTATCTAATACAACAGCCAAAGAGTCTTCAGTTGCAGATGAATAATCAGAAGATTGTTCAACAGATACTAAAATATCATTTTCGGTAAATTCAACATCAGTTCCATTTAATGTTGTTTTGTAAGTACCACCATTTTTAACGCAATTTACAATTTCGTTTGCATTACATGAAGCAAAGAAGTTTCTAATAGCGCCAAGTAATGCTCCATATTTTGGTCCAAGTGTTTTAAGTTGAGGTTTTATTAAATATTTAACAAATTGACTTAAATCTTGGTTTTCAATAACTTGTTTTACATTTAATTCTTCTTTGATTTCCTTAATAAGGTCAGCGTTTAAATCAAATTTTCCATTAGCATCGGTAATATATAGTTTTGCAAGAGGTTGACGTATTTTTATTCCGGATAAATTTCTTGCACTTCTTCCTAGTTCAGTAAACTTATATGCAAGTTCCATATCACGACAAAGAATTTCATCAATTAACTTTTCGTCAACTTCTGGGTAATCACTTAAATGCACGCTTTTTGGAGCATTAGGGAAGAAATTTGGTACTAAATTTAAATAAATACTCTCTGAAATAAATGGTGTAAATGGAGCAGTTAATTTTGCTAAGTTTACAAGAACTGTCCAAAGGGTCATATACGCACTTGTTTTATCATCAGTCATTCCTCCTGCCCAAAAGCGCTTGCGGCATCTACGAACATACCAATTAGAAAGAATATCAACAAATTCTTGAATTTTTCTAGCAGGCTCGGTGCAGTGATAGTTTTCAATGTCTGCTTTAACTTCACGTACGAGCATGTTAAATTTAGATAAAATCCATTTGTCCATACATGATAATTTGCAATTGTTTAAACTATATTTACTTGGGTCAAACTTGTCAATTTCAGCGTAAAGAACAAAGAAAGCGTATGTGTTCCAAAGTGTTCCAAAGTAGTTTTTTATTGTTTCGCTTGCACTTTTTACACTCATTGGTTGATTGTACCAAGGCTGAGTTGTTGTGTAAAAAGACCATCTAACGGCATCGGCACCAACAGCAGATATAATTTCCATTGGAGGTCTATAATTGCCTAAACTTTTTGAAAGTTTAACGCCATTATCATCAACAACCATACCATTTACTATAACATTTTTATATGGGGCTTTGCCAAACAAAGCAGTGCCTAAAACAAGTTGAGTGTAAAACCAACCACGGCATTGGTCAGCACCCTCGGCAATAAAGTCGGCAGGGAATCTTCTTTCAAATTCTTCTTTGTTTTCAAAAGGGTAATGAAATTGAGCAAATGGCATGCTACCGCTATCGTACCAGCAGTCAATAACATATGGCTCACGTTTCATCTTTTTACCACAATGAGGGCAGGTGAGTTCAACATTATCAACATAAGGTTTGTGTAATTCAATATCAACATTTAAATCACCAAGTTGTTTTAGTTCTTCTTTACTACCAACAACATGATAATGTCCACACTCGCATACCCAAACAGGAAGAGGGGTTCCCCAATAACGGTCACGAGAAATATTCCAGTCTATTACATTTTCAAGCCAGTTACCCATTCTGCCATCTTTTATTGTTTCTGGTACCCAATTTACTTCTTTGTTATTTTTTATCAATTGTTCTTTAATTGCAGTTGTTTTTACAAACCAACCATCTCTAGCATAATACATAAGAGGCGATTTACATCTCCAGCAATGAGGGTATTCGTGTTTGTGTTTAGCAGTTTTAAACACTTTGCCGGCAGATATTAAATCTTTGGCAATTTGTTCGTTTATATCAAAAACATTTTTTCCTGCATATTCTTTTGCTTCAGGTTTAAATAAACCATCTTGACCAGCCATAGCAACAAAAGGAAGTTTGTATTTAACCCCAACATTGGCATCATCAGCACCATAGGCAGGAGCAATGTGAACAATACCAGTACCATCTGTTAAAGTAACATAATTGTCACATGTTACAAAAAAACCTTTTTCTTTGTCTGTTTCACTTACGTAATTAAATAATGGGACATATTTTTTGTATTCTAAATCTTTTCCAATATAATTTTCTAAACATTCATAAGAATTTTCTTCAAAAAAACTAGCAACTAGTGCTTCTGCCATAATGTATTTTTCGTTATTTTCTTTGTTTAATATTTTAACATATGTTTCATTTGGATTAACGCAAAGAGCAACATTAGATGGCAATGTCCAAGGAGTTGTTGTCCAAGCTAAGAAATAAGTGTTATCTTCATTTTCTACTTTAAATTTTGCAACTAGGGTTAAATCGTTGCGTTCTTTATAGCCTTGAGCAACTTCATGAGAAGAAAGGGCAGTGCCACAACTTGGGCAACATGGCAATACTTTGTAGCCTTTATATAATAACCCTTTTTTGTCTAATTCTTTTAAACTCCACCAAACACTTTCAATATATTCATCTTTGTAAGTAACATAACAATCATCTTCCATGTTTACAAAGTAACCAACTCTGTCTGAAAATGTTTTCCAAAGATCAACATATTTCCAAACGTCTTGCTTACATGCGTTTACAAATTTTTCAACACCATATGCTTCAATTTGTTGTTTGCCAGAAATGCCAATTTCTTTTTCAACAGAAATTTCAACAGGCAACCCGTGTGTGTCCCAACCGCCTTTTCTAGGAACTTCATATCCATTCATTAAATGATATCTGTTAAATAAGTCTTTTAAAGTTCTTGTTAAAACGTGTCCAGCATGAGGTTGACCGTTTGCTGTTGGAGGCCCTTCAAAAAATGAAAACATTTTTTTGCCCTTGTTATGTTTTAAACAATCTAACTTAATATTGTTTTCTTGCCAATATTTTAATACATCTTCTTCATTTTGAGCAAGATTCATTTCTCCAACTTTTTTGTACATGTTTTTCTCCTTTTATACACAAAAAATCCTTAGCAAAAACAAGACCTTTTGCTAAGGATTATACCACTTGTTTATTGCCATTAGGCTAACACCTATGTCTTCTATAACGGGAAGCCCCGGAAAAACTTAATTAATATTTAATCTTTCGGTTTTTCTGCTCCAAAAGTGATAATTTAAAATGCCACACTATGCCTTGCACCAACCGGCAACTCTCTTAAAGTAGGAATATTTTAAATCGTGTCTTTTGTCCTATCGCATTTACTAATTTTTAAACAAATTAATTCTAGCAAACAAAAAAAAAATTGTAAAGGGTTTTTAAAGATATATTAACAAATTTAATATTTATAAGTGTCAATTGGGCAATTGACTTTTTGTTAATATTATTATATTATAAGTATAAGGTGGTACTATGGAAAAACAAGTTTTACAATCACAAAAGCAAAAGTTAATTGATGATTTAGAGTTATTTAGAAAAAATTATACAGATAAAATAAAACATACAAGTATACAAGAAGATAATTTTGGTGCACTTTATGTTTTAGGTAATTTTTATAGTTTGGCGGTGGACAATTTTCCTGAATTAGATAAAGCCTATAAGGATTTGCAAGAAAAACATAGTCATATAAATAATGATAAAGAGATTGCATCAGAAATTGCTTATGATAAAGTACAAAAAATTTTATCAGATGCTGGTATAAAAATAAATTATACTTATTATGAAAATCCTAATCCTAAAGGTTTTGATCGTTCAGAATGTACAACAGTTATTGATGGTCATAAGTTTAATATGGCAGATATACATTATCACAAATATAATGTTACAGGTTCTATAGCAGCACTAAATGTTTTAATTAGTAGTTATGAATATTACAAAAAATCTAACGATTCCGTTAAAGAATATTTAAAATTGCAAGAAAAACTAAATTCAAATAAATTTGCAGATAGACTTACTAGTATTATAACTAAAAGAAAAATGAAAGAGTTAGAAAAAAATAATAATATTGTTACACAATTTAAAGTATTACAAAACAATATTTCTTTAATTCAAAAAGCAAAAAATGATATTTTAGAAAGTAAAGAATATCAAACTCTTTTAAAAGCCACAGAAACACAAGATAATATTGAAAAATTAAGAAAGGCAGAAAGAGAAAATTTAAAAAAAGTCTTAAATGAAAAAGCAACAAGCGTTTTAGCGTTGGCGTACGTAAAATTATATCAAGATAATTTTGAACTTTTAAGAATGAGTTCTGTAGGTGCTCAAGAAAAACTTTTAAAACTTACAACACAAGATGCTGAATATTATTCTAAAGCAGCTATTGAGAAAGTTGGAAAGAATGTAGATTATTGGTTATCTGTTGAAAACGTAGCATCACAACTTCACCAGCAATGGAGAGAAGGTAGAAAAAATCCAGATGGGACATACGAACCTAGATGGAAAAAAGTAAAAGATAATGCTTTTATTGAAACTGTGCTTGCCACAAAAAATTTACCAGCAAATATTAAAGTTGTAGATGGCGAAGTTCAACTTGACATAGCGAACACATCTTTTGATGATTTGTGTTTAGATTACCAAATAGAAAACTTTGAGGCTGCTCAAATTGCTTTAGAAGTTGCAAAAATAAAATATACTAGGGCAGAAGCAGGCAAGGTTGGAAAAATAATTCATGATGAATGGTTAGAAAGAAATGGTTGGGCAAAAGGCTCTGATTTAGATGTTGAATTTGAAGAATTAATTTTTAGTGAAAAAGTTAAAGACCTTATTCAATATGAAATTGCTAAAGATGTTGTAAAACAAGAGGTTAGAACAGATTTAATTTAATAAAATAAAATTCACTCAATTGGAAATTTTTGAGTGAATTTTTGTTTAGATAAAAAATTAAGATAAGAACACAAACTTTTTAAACCAGTGAAATAAGAGAAGTGTTTAAATTGGATATGCCTTTACATTTGAGTATTGTAATAATTTTTCATATATGCTATACTTTCTACACTTATAAGGAGAAATTATGTTAAAAGTTTATGATAATGGCTCAGTTTATGTTGGAGAAATGACTTCTGGCAAGAGAATGGGAAAGGGAACACTGTATATATTAGATGATTTTTTTGCAGGATATAAAGTTAGTGGTAATTGGCAAAATGATAAATTACATGGTTGGGTAGAAATTACAACAAAAACTTATAACGAAAAAGGGATTTTTAATAATGGTGTTAAAACGGGCTCATTTCTTAGATATTACAAAGATGGTAGGTGCTCTGCAGTTAATTATAATGATGGTGTAAATATTTCTGAAGAAACTTATTCAAATGGCCATAAAAAACCACATAATGATTTTGGTTGTATTAAATTATCTGAAGATGAATATTATGTAGGAGATATTTGGGATGGTTTGCCTTGTGGTTATGGTATGATATATAATTTAGACAACAAAAAGAAAATTACCGGTAAAATGTTTTGTAAAATATATGGACATAGTTTAGTTGAATGGGTTGAATTAGATAAAAAAGTTCAAGAAAATGAAGATGATTTAAGTATATAATATTTTAAGACATTCAAATTATATTTTGAATGTTTTTATTTTATAAAAAAAGAATTGAGATGCAATCTCAATTCTTTTATATTTTGCTAGTTTCAAAGGTTCTAGGCTAAGTGCTTTTATTGAATTATCTTTCAACTTCTTCTTTAATAGCATTAGACACTTTATCGTTAAATCTATAGATATATTTTTTAATAGCCATGCTCATTTCACGAATATTATCTTGACTAATTACTTCTTCATTTGTATCTGTATTAATTTCAACATATTTTTTATAAATGTGTGGCATAGCTGCTTTTAAAATATTAATGTCAATTTTTTTATAATCTTTAATGTTTGTGCCAGGAATCAAAACCATCATTGCATCAAGCCCAACACTTTCTAAGCAAGCACTATCAACACTGCAATCTTCAATTTTAGTCTTTTTTCCATTCAACAAATTAATTACATTTTTATTCTTTTTATCTACATAAAAGCAATACAATGATGCTCCAGTATCTTTTCTTAAATAATACCATCTTAAATTTTCTAATTCATATGCAATTTCACTCATTTTGTTCACCTCTATATTTATAACAATACTATTGTAAAATATTAGATTAAGTTTGTCAACCCCTCAATTTTCTTATTTATTTAAAAAAATTAAAAATCGTTTAACAATTGTTGTAGAGAATAGATAATTAAAACGAAACGAATTTAAAATTTTTGATTTAAACTTTGACATTTTTAAATTTTGTGCTATATTATATAGCATATCGAACAGCATTATTGCGTAAAATTTCGAGAGAAGTTTTACGCTGTTTTTATGTTTATATTAGTTTTCAGAGCACCTTTTCTCATAAAGAGTCCAAATATTAAGAGGAGAATTTATGGAAAAAGTTGAAAACAACAAATTTTTAGAAGAAGTAAAGATTGGAAAACTATTAAGAATGTTTGCAATACCTTGTGTTATTTCACTTGTGGTTCAAGCCCTTTATAACATTGTTGACCAAATATTTATTGGTTTTACACAAGGTCTTGGTGATCTTGGAAACACAGCAACAGGTATCGTTTACCCATTAACTGTTATAGCCCTTGCAATAGGACTATTAATTGGAGATGGTGTTGCTGCAAAATTAAGTATCAATCAAGGACAAAATAATAATAAAAACAACAGTAAAACTATCGCATCAAATATTTCATTTGGTTTAATAATAAGTTTAATAATGATGGCATTTGGACTTTTATTTGCTAAACCAATTTTAGTTGGATTTGGTGCTAATGAAGTTATTCTTCCATATGCATCTAATTATTCAACATTTATTATTATAGGGTTTCCTTTATTTATTATAGGAACTATTATAAATCCTATTATAAGAGCAGATGGTAGTCCAAAATATGCAATGTTTGCAATGATAGCAGGTGCGTTGACAAATATTATTTTAGATCCGGTATTTTTATTTGGTTTTAAAATGGGAATGCAAGGCGCTGCTCTCGCTACATTATTGGGGCAAGCAGTTACATTCATTTTAAGTGTTATATATTTATTTAGAGCAAAAACATTTAAGTTAAAATTATCAGATTTTATTCCAAACTTAAAGTTATTTGGAAGTGTTACAAAACTTGGGATTTCTAGTTTCTTAACACAAATTTCTATTGTTATAATATCAATCATTAACAATAATTTAATTTTAAGTTTATTGCCAACAGATAATAGCGCAATAGGAATGCTTACAATTGCGTTTAAAGTGTTTGGAATTGTGGTTAGTATAATTGTTGGTATTGCTTGTGGTGGTCAACCTATTATTGGATATAATTATGGTGCAAGAAAATTTGATAGAGTTAAACAAACATTCAAACTTATTATCACAACGTCTTTAGTTATTGGAGTAATAGCTACTTTACTATTCTTATTTTTACCAAAGCAAATATTTGCGTTATTCGGATATTCACAAGTGTCTGAATTCGGCGTGAAATGTTTTACAATTTACATGAACATGATACTTTTAACTTGTTTTTCAAAAGCAACAGCAATATTCTTCCAATCTATTGAAAAACCTGTTAAATCAACACTTGTTGCTATGTGTAGAGATTTAATTTTTTTAGTTCCTTTAACGTTTATATTGTATAAGTTTGGTGTAGATGCGTTCTTATGGTCAGCACCAATAAGTGATATTCTGACAACAATATTAGCAATTGTATTTTTGGTATTGGTTTTCAAAGAATTTGCCAAATTATCTCAAAAATCAGAAACAACTGAAACAACTGTAAAAATTGAAAATTCTAAACCTGGTATAATTATAACAATATCAAGAGAACACGGTGCAGGTGGTAGAGAAATTGCATTTGAACTTGCAAAGAAATTAAATATTCCTTGCTATGATAAAGAACTTACATCAATGGTAGCAAAAAATACAGGATTGGCAGTTGATTATATAAACAAACTCGAAAACAATGTTTCTCAACCATTATATGAATTATATTTAACAAAAACCCCAACAGAGATAGCAAGAGAAGCTCAAAATAATGTTCTTGTAGCTATTGCGCAGAAAGGTTCTTGCGTAATTGTTGGAAGATGTGCAGATTATATTTTAAGAGACTATAATCCATATAGAATTTTCATTTATGCAGATATGGAATACAAGCAACAAAGAATAATGAATAATTATAAAGATGCTAAAAATACAGCTTATGAGAACATTATAAAATCAGATAAAAATAGAGCAAGATTTTACCATGAAACAACAGGTCAAACTTGGGGAGCGAAAGAAAACTATGATTTATGTATCAATTCAAGCATCGGCGTAGAACAAATGGTAAATATAATTTACAACTGTATAAAAAATAAAATATAAGATGAAGACCACAATTGTGGTCTTTTTATATAAATTCTGTTCTTCTAAGAACAAAAATAATACATAAATAGTTTACAAATTAAATTAATGTAGTTATAATATAAATATGAAGTATTTTCATATTAAAAATGTTTTACCCACAATTATATAAAATATTTAAAAATTAAATAAATTTAGTTGACAACCGGCTGGGGGGGGGTAGAATACAAATATATCATTTAAAAGGAGAAGAAAAAAATGAAAAACAAATTCAAATGGCTAATAAATGTATTTACCCTAGTACTATGCGTATGTGCTCTAGCCATAGGTGTGTACGCAGCAAAACAAGCGTCCTTGACCGCCACCGGCACAATAGGCTTTACAGCGCATGGCTGTAAGGTAAAGGTG
>SVIS01000002.1 GCA_015069385.1 Clostridiales bacterium | reverse complement strand
TAAAGAGAAATCTTAAAGTCGAGCAATCAGTTATGATTGGAGAGATAAACAGGTAAGAAAAGCGAAATATTCTAAACAAACAACAGAAACCAATTTCTATTAGATTACATTAAAAAACTGCTGCCAAATGCAAGCAGTTTTTTTACGCATAAAAGGCGACCAAGAATATGGTCGCCTTTTGTTGTTTCGTAATTTAAATATCTATTTAATAAAATTAATAAAAAACTACGCATATAGCGTAGTTATTTATTAATTATCTAGTTGCTTCTTCATCGTTTTCTGTTTCTTGAACAGGAGCAGTTTGCCTTGATGCTTCATGAGTTTTAGTAGCTGCGTACATATTGTTTAATTGATTATTTGTTTCTGCTCTTGCTGCTTTATAATCAGCTTCTAGGGCTGCTACATTTTCTGCACCTTCTGCAAGTGCTTTTTCATATGTTGCTTTTGCAGATTGTTCAGCAATGTAAGCTGTTCTGAAATTAATATATGATTGATATAATGCTTTATCATCTGCATTAACATTATCAACAGACATTCCATCTGGACAAGCAGCTGTTACTTTATTGTTAATATCTGCTATCATAGTGGCTCTTTCTTCAACAGATTGTGGTTTGCCTCTTTCCATTGCTGCTAATGATTCTTTTATAGCATTGCGATTAGCATTAACATTATCTGGTGATAAATCTACGGGTTTTGCTGGTAATTGTTTTTCTCCACCTAACATTTCTGTATTAATGTCAGTTTCTGGTTGAACAACTATTGGAGTAACTTCTTCATTGGTTTCTTTAACATTATTTTGATCTAGTTGTTCGTTAACAACCTCTTCGGCTTGTTCGTTCTTTTTTGGTTTTTCTAATTTTTCTAGTTTGTCTATTTGTTTATTTAATTTTTTATTTTGTTTTTCTAGTTTTTTAGTTAATCTTGCAACCTTTTTAGTTGTCCTTGGTGTTTGTTCTTTTTCTTGAAGAGCTTCTAGTTTTTTAGTTGTTTTATCAATTGATTTTTGTTTTTTTGAAATTTTTGTTTTTAATTTGTCGGCTTTTTCTTTCTTTGCTCTAGCGGTTTTTTTATGTTTAGTGTATTCAATTGTACCAATAGAAGTACAAGCAACAGCGGTTAATGCTAAAGCGCCAAATAGAATATATGCCCATAAACCAACAATTAAACCTGTAATTAATAACATGGCTAAAACAAATGCTGCCATTCCTGCAATGGCAAAAGAAACCTCGGCCTTTTCTTTATGACCACCATCTTTTTCTTCTTTTTTGTTTTCTGGTTTATCCTCTTTTTTAGGTTTTTTTGGTTCTTCAGGACCAGGATCGCCACCGGGACCACGATCACCGCCAGGGCCACGGTCTCCACCAGGGCCAGGATCGCCACCTGGGCCACGGTCTCCGCCAGGGCCACGGTCTCCGCCAGGATTACCGTCCCCGTCAGGACCAGGATCACCACCAGGGCCATCGCCGCCAGGTGTTATTCCATTTATTACCCTTGTAAAATTAGATTGTCTTCTAACAGTATCATAATCAATATCTTGACTATTTAATAAATCTTTATCTTTAAAATTAACATTGTCTAAACTGCCATTAATGAGTTTTGCAACGGTTTCCAACTCTGCTTCACTCATTTCAAAGCCAAGACCCTTACTTTGTTTGCCGGTAATTCCATTTTTGCTACCAATAGTAATACCTAATACAGACTCATTGCCTTTTTTATAATATTTAACATTATTTATGTTAACAGGTATTAATTGTTTGCCTCTGCCTACATATAGTTGATTTTCAACTTTAATTATGTGCAAAAGTTTATCTTGAGATTCGTAAACTTCAATACCATGTTTTTCTGGTTCGTCATCAGCAATTGCTTGAAACATTTGAAAAGGTAGGTTCGTAATTGTAATTTTGTTGTTTTTTATGTCTTCAAAAAAGGTTGAAGGGAATACAACATCTAAAACATCAGGATATGTTTTTACGGGTTCAAAGTCTTTACCTTTCTTCATTTCAAAAGTATTACCAGAAATGCGATAAGTAACAGAAGAGTCGTTCATAGTAAAAACTAAATTTTTATCAGAATCTAGTTTTATGTTAGAAATACTAATTTTTACGGTTGGTTTATCTGTTGATATGCTATCAAAAGAGCCGTCAGAATTGTCTAAAATAAGTTCACTAGCCTCAGAATCAATAATAAACAAAGGATTTCCTTCTTTGTCTAAGAAAGAAAATTTATGTTTATCTATTTCGTTTTCAGACATAGATACAGTTTGAGTACCAACAGGTTTTTTGTCCTTGTCTACACAATTAATAAAAAAATCTTTCATGTAAAACTCCTTTTATTATCATTATTATATCATAACAAGCATTGATTGTCAATATTTGCTTATTTATAAAATATAATTTAGTTGTAATCTTAGAAATGTGGCAAAAGGTAGTTAAATTTAAAAATTAATATTAAAAAAATAATTAAATGTTTTATTTTAATGATTAAATAATTGTTTGCTTAACTAATATTTATTTGACTTTATGCGAACAATAAATGTATAATTTAGTTGTATTATTGAAAATAAATTATTTAATTGTTTTTTTATAATTTTTTTTAATAATTTTAATTTTTTTGATTATTAAATTAATTAATTTTTGGGAGCATTAATTTATGAAAAGATTTTTAATTATTTTTGCAATATGTTTCGCTTCGGTTATTGGTGTAATTGGCGGCGTGTTTGGCATTAAATATTTAAAAGGTGATTTTAATGAGCAAATAATCAATCCAGAAAACATTGCATTTGAACTTTCTGAATATGATGTTACTGATGATTTTTCTATAACCATAACAACTATAACTGAGGGTGTAACTAAAGATAATGTTACTCTTTCTTTTGCTCGCGGAACTACTACTAATACATATGGTCCAAATCATTTAACCGATGGTGTTATTATTATTCCAAAACAAGTTAAAATTAATGTTCCTTTCGCTGTTCAACTTTATAAAACTGCTGATGCCGAACTTAATGGTGAAGAGTGGATTAAAGGTGGTATTTCCAATATTGTTGCACAATCTGAATGTAATACAACAGAAAATGCTACAGCTACAATTAATGTAGATGTTCCAGTTTATAAAACCGAACTTGTTGTTTTGTCAGGTGATAAACAAATTACATCAACTAATAGCATGGCAGATATTTTAGCTTATATAGAAGACACAACTCTTGCCACAACTCAAATTGAATCTTTAAATGCTGGCGATACTTTTTATGTTGGTTTAAAATATTATCCAAAGCGTAGTGCATACAAATATTCAAAAATTTCTTCAAGCAACATGCTTATTGAGTACTACGATGAGATTGTTGCTAAAATGCAAGAACTTGGGTTAGATACTACAAAAATTAATTCCATTGTTAATCTTTTTAATAGTGGCTCTGAAACAACAATGGTGAATATTAATGAGTTAATTAATACATATTCAAGTTTAATTGATATTACTTCTGAAACTTCAACAACGGCTCAAACTCAATTTAAAAATTATTTAGAAGATTTAAATGAAGAATTTAATAAGCATTTAAAATATTATGCACTTGAAGAAACTGCAGTAAACGAATTAACTTATACTACAAAAATTGGTAAAATTGCTGGTACAAGCCTTTATAAAATGCAGGCAACAACCGATAGCACAAGTTTTGCAAGTTCGGTGCAAGTAAGTTTCTATTCTTATACTTTCTTTAACTCTTTAATAGAAAATCAAACTTTAGCTGCAAGTGGTACAGATTATGCAAGTTTGCTTGTTACTTTGGAAAATTTATATTCTGAGCAAGGTACAAATCTTGCTAATAAAAAAATTGATAAAAGCACATTAAGTTTTAATATAATTGATGTCGATGTTGACACTATTGCTTTAAATGGCTCAATTTCAGACTTTAATACGAATCAAATTCATACAGTATATGCTTCTAAAGATGGTACAAGTGATGCTAACAATTCTTATTTAAAAATTAAACTTAGCAATTCTAATATTGCATCAGTAGATTTACAAAATAAAGTATTAAATGTTGGTATACGTTTTGAAAAACGTATTAGCACTAACTCTTGGAGTGATGCACCAGAAATTAATTTTGTAAACTCTGAAAACTATAAAACCATTACATACAATGGTTATAAATATTATCTTCCAATTGGTACTACTCAAAACTACAATAATGCATATTGGCAAATATATTCAAATGCCTATATAACAAATGATATTCGTGCTGTTTTCTGCTATTTTAAAGCACCAAATTTTGAGGCGTCATTAGAAAATACTATTGCTGTGCCAGACACTTTAATAGCAAAACTTAAAGATGCTGCTGCTAATGAAGAGCTTATTTCTTGGACAACAAATCAAAATTTGGCACTTGGTGTTATAAATATGATTGGTGTAGTAGATACAACTGCTATAGATGTAGAAAGTACGGCACCAGAAACGACTACTACCGTTTTATATAACAAAGAAGTAGACCTTTCAACTTTAATAAATATTCCAAGCACAAATAACTTCCGTACTTATAAATTCTTCTTATATTCAGATGAAGAGGGTGAAGGTGATAAAATTTCTTCTTATTTTAACACCATAGGCTCTGATTCAAAGGCTTACACATTTAATGGTTTAACTAAAAATTTGTATGAACTTGATGGCAATATTTTGAAATTAAAAACAAAAACAGCACCAAGTTATGCGGTAAAAGTAATTTTTGCCACTATAAAAACCGATGCACTAAGGCAACCAATATTAAATGAGGCTGATGATACATACCAATTTGTAAAATTCTCAGCAACAAAAGAAAGTTTAATTGAAAATTTATTTGCATTAAATCTTGAATTTACTAATTCTATTTATCAAATAACAGGAACTGTCGGCAATTTAAATACAGAAGTTGCAGGTGAAGCGCAAGATGGTAATTTTAAAATTGCACAAAGTTCAACAAATGTATTTGAGGTTTCTGTTACATGTGAAGATGAAATTAAACTTGCAAACGCAATAAGAGAAGGCAATTTAAGAATTGAGGCAAGACAAAACAAAAACAATGCACAAACATACATTTCTTATTTAACAAAACAAGATGGTAATAATTATAGATTTGTTGTTTCTACAAAAAATGTAGATTCTGACACACAAATAAGATTGTACTTTGTTTACGCAGTTGATAATAAAGAATATCTTTTCCCAATAGAAATTACATATGAAAGTAAAACTTTCTATACTGCAACTATTTTAAAAGAAACAGGTGGTTCTGCAACCTTTGCTTTTGTTTCTGCCGCAGATAATAGTTTAGTTTTAACATCTGATATTGAATATATAACAGTAACAACTACTTATGATTATGCTACAGGTTTCTCTAAAAAATATGAGGCTACATTAACTGATAAATCGGTTAAAGAAATTTTAATTACCGAAGATGGCACATATCAATTATCAGTAATTGCAAAAGATTTCTTGGGAAGAGAAGATGGCTCAATTGCATGGTATTTAAAAAGTGAAGCACCTAATGTTATTGGTGCAGATGAACAAGTAATTAACTTTATAGGTTCTTGTACAACTTTATCTCCGGCATATGTTGCATTATATTTACCTGGTGATGTGTTACAAGAAAAAGTTGCTTTTGTGGTAAATGAAATTGGTTATGTAAATAGGGTAGTAAAATATAATAATCAAACAGTTTATAATAATGCGGATGATAGTTATACTTATAATTTCCCAAAACAAAATATTTCAATACTTATAAATCCAAACTCACCACAAACATTAACTAATTTATTAGAAATTTACTATAAAATGAATAGTTCTAGTGGTGGAACTTCAGATGAAGTTAATTTGCCATTTAAAGTATATATTGCAAATGCAGATACTTTAGATATTTTAAAAATAATAGCAAATGGTAAGGGCGAATTTGAAGGTTTCTATGACCCAGCATCTGCTGTAGTTGGTACTAAGTCATATAAAAACACTCCAATATCTCAAATAGAGATTTCAAAAGAACTTGGCGTGGTTGTTAGTCTTGACTTTGTTTATGTATGTAGTGAACTTGGAATATCACAAACTGTAACCTTAAAATTAACTCAAACAGTAGGCATATCTAATGTAATAGTTAAAAATTTTGCCGATGAAGAACTTATAAGTTCAACTTCAACATATGCAATTTATTCAGGAATACCTTATACTATTTCAATTGAACCAGATAAAGCAATTGACTTATATTATTATGATGAAGCTGATTTTGTGGGAGTAGATACAATTACTGCTACAAAAATTACTACTTTTGATGCAACAACAGGTAACCCTTATATAACATTGCAATATGCTGATAATATTCAAGCAATAAGAAAAATTCATATTACCAACTCACAAACACCAACCAAGGGTGATTTAGACTATGCCTTAGAATTTAGAGTTCAATCTAATTTAAAAATTAATACAAATAAACCACAAACTTTAACTTTAACTGGAAACACAGCAAAAGTTTATTTAACCGATTTATTAGAAAGAACTTCTTCTAGTTTGCAAACACATGAACTTTATACAGGTGGAGCAACTTTATCTGTAAATGTAGTAAAAGATGGAGATACTGTAATTGTTCAACCAATAAGCATTTTAGAAGATGCCACAATAACAAATGGCGAAAAAAGATATTTAGAACTACAATTTAATACTTTTACAGATATATACGCTATAGCTTTACAAATTGTTTGTGGGGAAATAGTTTTAGGTGGTACATTATCATTTGATATTATCCCTGAGAATTTAATTGATAATAGCAGTGACTATGCAAACCGTATAACTTTATATAAAGGTAATAAAGCAGTTGTTGTTTGTGATGATGAAATAATTAGTAGCGATAACGATGCAAATAATATATTTACCTTAATGTTTGAAAGCCTTTCTGAAGATGGTTCTACTATTGGTGTTGAATATGATAGAGTAAACTTTAATAATACATATACAGTAAAAACTGACGCTGAAAGAAAAGTAATAACTTCATCAAATAGTTTATTTACAGAAACAGGTTGTTATGTTACTGTTACTAATAATGATATTATTACAAAATATCAAATTATAATAAGCAAACTTGTATTCCCATTTATTAATTTTATCGAAAATGATGGTGTTTCAATTGCATCATATGAAAATTTAGATATTTATAATTTATTTATTAGCACCGATAATCTATTTAATTCTTACAACAATTATGCAACGTTAGGATATCTTACTTACTTTAAAACAACATTCGACAATATTGCTGGCAGTATAACCGAAGGTAAAGAAGTCTTAAAATTAGTAGATACAACTTATCCAGCACAAAATGTTTATAAACTTTCAAGTAATGTAACTTCTATTCAATCAGATATCATTAACAAAGTAAACTTTAGTGACTATGGCAGATTAGAATTAATTGAACCAGAAAATTATACTGGAAATATTAAAGATGCAAGCAGTGTTGCAGAATTAATTGTAGAAACATCTGGTGAAAATGGAATAATTACATTGGCTGTTGATCCAATTGGTGAAGACAGATATATAAAAGTAATACTAAAAATAAAG
Organism: Clostridiales bacterium; assembly: GCA_015069385.1. GTDB lineage: Bacteria > Bacillota > Clostridia > Christensenellales > UBA1242 > HGM11367. The sequence goes on along the minus strand of SVIS01000002.1, from coordinate 115,993 downwards.
CAAAGTACTTCAGATGTAAACTTTGATGTTCCTGTAATTGTTAAATTAGAACAAACACAAAAACTACAAATTACATATCCATTTAGCACACAAGAGGGAAGCGATTATGGTTATGTTGTAGATATTAATAATGCTGAATATGGCTCTGAAACTTTCGATACGTTTATGACACAAACACTTTCTACGTTCTCTAAACGTGATATGGAATATTTGTCATTCGATATTTCTGATTCTGCAAAAGTTGATTTGTTAGATTCAAATTATACACGATTTAAAGTGTATGAACGCAAAGGTGTAAATTTTGAATTTAACACTAATTATGATGATGGTTATGTTCTCGAAATAGACAAAGTTTCTATTAATAAAGATGGAACTTGGTTTATGGCAGAAAATGTAGCATATTATGCAAACATCACTTCTGGATTACTTGCAATAGAAAAGAAAGATGCAAACATTGTTCGTGTTAAAGTAAAAATAACAACAAGTGGTGGCGCAGTTAGTTATTATTATGTTTCAGCAGGCGAAACTTCTAAATTAAACTTACAAAGAGAAGATAAAAGAGCAGCAACATCAACTGTTTTAACTGTTGGAACAGTAGAAAACATTGAGTTAAAATCTAGTCAAATAATTTTAATTGGAACAGGTGATTATATGGTTTCTTCACTTGGTTCATATGACAGTGAAAATCTTGTTTATTATTACTATTTAACAAATTATAATAGTGAATTAAAATATAGAGTATTTAATAGTTCAAAAGAATTACTTTCAGACGATAATAATTTTGTAAAATGTGACTCTAACTTAATTGAAGTTAAACTTCAACCACTTGCAACTAACTTTATTATTGAAGTTTATACAATGTATGGTATTGTTACAACAATAAATGTAAATGTAGTTGCAGCATACGATTTTAGTTTAAAAGAAACTGTTTATACAAGTACAGAATACGCAATAAATGATTTAATTCGTATTACTGATACAACAAAAACACCAACCGATGATGTAGACATTTTATCAGTTGCTGATGTTGAAACAACATATTATAAAGTAGCAAGTAATAAAATAATATTTGCTAGTTTAGCAAACGAAGGTTCTACAACAATAACGCTTACATTAACTGTTACTACCGCAGAGGCTACATTTAATATAATTATTTCTGATGTTAAACTTAACGCAAGGTATACATCAAATTATGCAACAAAAAATTCAGCATATATTTATAGTGGTGCAGAAAGTGACCCTGCGAACGATACAACATATACACTAGAAGAAGGCAATATTACATTAAAAACTAGTTTATGGCGTAATTTATTTAAAGATAACAAAAACAATTCTGGTTTTGATGGAGCATCTGATATAAATCTTGTTTATAAAATTAATGGAACTCAAGTAACAAACATTACTTCTGACATTACATGGTCAATTGGTGGACAAATTTCTATAACATATCATAGTTTAAAATTTGAAATTTGTTCTGAAAATGGCGAAACAATTTCAGCTGCTTATGCTTATTTAACAGTAAAACCACAATATAATGTACAACTTACTTATCCTGAAGTTATTAACAATGGTACTATAACAATGTTGGATTTTGAATATGTTGTTAAAGGAGAATCTATTGTTTTAACTGAAAAAGTATTCAGTGCAACTACAGATAAACCAAGAGTATATGTTACAAATAGCGCAGATGGCACAGAATATACTGGTTATATAATAAAAGTAAATGGTTTTGCTACCGAAGATGTTATAATTGACGGTAATAAAATAGACTTTCCTTTTGTTAATACTTCATATTTTAATAATACAAACGAAGTAGTAGTAACTATTGAAATACTTATAAATGATATAACATATGCAAATTACAAAGTACGTGTTATAGAACAATCACCTTTTGCATATGAACCTTTGTTTGGAGCAATTTATGTAGGCTACGAAGGTGCGTTAGATGATATACTTGGTTATGTTGATGTTCAATTTACTATTCCATATATTTCTGGTTTAGAATCTGGCACAGCAATTGGTATTTATGCTGCATCATCTGCTGGTCAAGAAGGTCCAATAGTATATGATATAAATAGTAACCCAATTTACTACAAAGCAGGTCAAATTTTAAGAGGGGTTATTAGTTTAGATGAATATAATGATAATCTTCAACTCTTTGTTATGACAGACGCAAGTGGAATGCCTAATGGTAACGACATTGCTTGTACGTCAGTTAATTTTGACAAAAGAGGAACATTAAAATATGCCGACTACGAGGTTAAATATTCTGATTACTCAAAGGTATTGAATGGAACAGATATTAGCGATGTAAAAATAGAAAAAGCATCTAGCATTACTATTCCTTCTAAAGAAATAACTTTAAAAACTGGTGGAGCAATTGGCGTTTTAAATGATTTTAAATATGCGTTTGATATACAAATTAACGAAGATTTATTATCAAGTATTGTTCTAAATGCAAATGAGCAAGAAAAAGGTTTGTCTTTTGTAAACACTTTTGATATTAAAGATTTATTAGGAAATTCTTTCTGGTATAACCATGTAATTGGATCAAAACAAATTTCATTAAGAATCACAAATAATGTTGGTGCTATTAACTGTTTACCAATTGATAGAAATGTATTTACAAGCAATGGTATTGAATTAGTTTATGACTATACATTAAGGCCTGTTGGTGCAACAAATGATGGCACAACAGTGACTATTAAATTTGTTTATACTAGTGGAGATAATAGTTTTGAACAAGATTTTACTGTACTAGTTAAATCTGATATTGAATATGAAATTAAAAATAACGATGGTTCAACAACAAGCAATAGTATTACAAACCCACTAAAAGTAACAAATGCTAGTTCAGATATCCTTTTATCAAGCGAGACTTTTACAGATTATATTTATGCTTATAGTAAATATGCTACCGAGCCAAGACCTAATATTGCATCAAGATTTAATATTGTAGTAACAGGCGATACTAATTATTTAACTGTAAGCAAAACAGAAAATAGTGAATTAATGCTTAACTTTGTTAAAGATGCTTACTTTGGTAATAAAAAAATAGTATTAACTTTAACAGATGCATACGGTTTTACCTTTAATTATTATATTGAATTAGTTGCTGAAACCGATATCACAGCATATAAACTAGATTCACTCAAAATTTTTGAGGGGTCGGCTATTAGAGTTTATAATGCGAATCAAGTTGATGCTGCTACCGGCAAAAAGGGTATCTCAATGACATTAAAAGATGGTAATGATATTGATACCCAAACAAGATTAAAAATAACGGCTGTTGAATTCTATTCAACCGATGGTAAAACTAGATATAGTGATTCTGTATTATTATCTACACATACAATTTTTGATGAAATTCAATTTAAGTTCTTAAATTTATGGGATAGTGAAATTAGTAATGGACAGAGTATTTTTGGTGAACTAAGAATAACTGTTGTTGGCTGTGATGCTTCAGGAAATGTAACGGCCGCTATGTTAAATGAAACATATACTTTTACAGTTACATTAACTATTTATAAAAAATATACAACAACCATTGCTGCAGATAGTGAGAACTTATATGTTCGTGATGGCGAAACAATAGACTTAATTAACTATGTAGATGTATATGACCACGAACAACAAAAATCTTTAGGTAAGCCTACTTTAACAAAAGTAGCCGAAGTTGCTGGTGAGTTAATATTAAATAACACAAGTAATAATGCTTTAAAAACAACAGATGGTGCATATTTATATAATTATATTTCAAATGCATTATCACCACTTAATAGTGCAATTGGTGCAGGAATTGACAGAGAGAGTAATGAGTATTTAGCCTTAAAATCAACTTGTGATGATACATTACGTGAATATGGTATTACTTTCCAACGTGACTTATCTGGTAGTGAAACTGAATTTACACATGCTCATCTTTCAATTAGTCTTGTTGTTAGAGCAGTTCATAAAACTAATGGTTCCTCTATAGATAGAATGGGGTATTATGCTATTGAAGATGATACTTCAACAGTAACTACTGGTGATTATAAAATAACAGTAAGAATACAAGTTAGTGATGAGGAAATGTTTGGGGCTAATGTAACACCCGATAATTATTATTTCCAATTGTATTATTATAATATGAGCACTGGTAGTCAACTTTCTGGTAACTATGCATATCTTGCTACAACAAATAGTAAAGATGTAATAACAATAACATCTGGAACAAATGAATATGCAAGATTATCTTTAAGAACATCTCATGTGTATCATTTTGAAATAACTACTAGTACAAATTGTACAGGCATTTCAGTTGCAATAAAAGTTAAAAACGTTTTACAAGCGGATGGCTCTTATAAAGATGAAATTAAAATAATTAGCCAATATGAAAGTATTGATGAACTAGGGCTTCCATCAACAGAAGCTATTACAGGGCAGTGTGAATTTAACCTTTATAATGGAACTTATGGAACATTAGAACAATTTACTTTTGAAGGTTATGAACTTGAATTATTAACAGGTATATATCCAACTCAAGCAGATATTGATGCTGGAATTGCAACAGGGCCATCGGTAAAATATTTTAATGGTTTATCTGTAGCAGATACTTATTCGGCTAAAAATATAAAACAAGATTCATCTACAATGGCAGATAAAGTATTTAGTTTAAGTTCCGAACAAGGGTTTACTACAACAAATACTCCAATTTATCAAACTAGTAGGGTTTCTGGAATTAGAATAGATTATTTGGAATATGCAGAATATTTATTAAACCCTGCCTACTCTGCTAACAAAATATATGAACACGCACAAGACCTTAACCAAAGTTTTGACATGAAAGTTACTTTAAGGTATACAGGTATTAATACTTCAAAAGCTTATATTGGTGCAAATATGTATTATCATTATACTGAAGGCTTTGATTTTGAGGATGATGGAGAAACTATTGCTCAACCAAAAACAATAGAGTTATCAGATTGGTCTCAAAACTTTAAATTAATTGCTGGTGCTGGCACAAGTGCAATTTGGGCTCAAACAGAAAATTTATCATTAACAAATTATGAAGCACCAGGTAATATAAGAATTACTTACACTACAGGCACTACATATGCTGAAAACACAACTATAACAGGTGCATTTAGTATAGATGAAACAAGTGGCGATATTACTTTATATGAAGGCTTTATGCCAAATACATACTATGTATCAATAATTGTTAATTGTACATATGGCGATAAAAATATACCAATGCCAATTGCTACACTTTATATGGCTTTTGTAAATGTAATGCCAGTAGCAATGTATAAACAAGCCGATAACAGAATTATGCTTGATATAAATGGTTTGGTTGCAATAGATGGTGAAGTTAATGTAAATGATATAACTCTTGGATTAGCTGTGCCAGAAAGCGTTGATGGAACTAAAGTAACTTTTGATAATTCAAATGGAGCAATTGTTAATAACATGATGTACTTGTTACAATACAAGGGAGCAAGTCAATATATTAGTGTTACAATTTATGAATTAATTGCAACCAATATAATTATTTATAAACATGCAATTAATGATTATAGAATTTATTTATCAGATATTAGTTTAAAGATTGGCAGTGGAGCAGCACAAACATTGTTTGCTATGAACTATAGTGGCGAACTTGTTGTTAAAGAAATAAGTGCTAGTGCTACAGCACAAACAGGTGGTGTTGAAGGTGGTGCATACTTTAAATTTAAGGATTTATCAGCATATGAATCGCAAACTCAAGTAATAATTGAATTAGAAAATGCTGACGATTTAACAGGTGCAGCAACAAAAGTGGCAGTTACTATTTCAACTAAACGTTTAAATGCTTCATTAACAAAAGCCGCAGCTAATAAACTAACCTTTGAAGATTCAGTTAAATTACTTGATGGTATTGATGCTGCAATAACTGAAACAGCATTAATTGACTACTTACAAAGCGCAACAATTAAATATGTTGATCCAGCAACCGGAACTCAATATGATGTAACTTATGGTTCTTCTCTAGAAGATGGCGGAAATACAGTTTATCATTTGGAATTCCCAATTGAAGTTACATTATCCGCAAATTGGATAACATTAATAGTTGACGATGAGGCGATAAAAGTGAGTATTATTTAATTAGTATGTTTATGTATTAATAAAAAAATCTACGATTAATTTCGTAGATTTTTTTAAATGAATTTAGAAATAATTTTATAAAAGAATATAGCAAATATATTTTTAGTAACAAGTTTTTTATATGTTTTTTTAGATAGTAACTCGCTGTTATTTATATCTTGTTTAATAATCTTTAAATTCTTATATATAAAATTATGATCTGTGCATAAGCAAGTGTTTTCAAAATTAAGAAAAAAAGATCGATAATCAAAATTACAAGTACCAATACTAACAATTTCCTCTGTAAGTAAAATTTTTGAGTGAATAAAACCATTATATAAAAATATATTAATATTATTAAAAATTAATTGTTTAATAAATAATATAGTAGCACCATAAATAATTTTTTTATCTGGCATTTTAGGAATAAATATATTAACATTAACTCCACGACATTTAGCATTAATTAAAGCAGAAATAATTTGTTTATCAACAATAAAATATGGAGTTTGAATATAAATATATTTTTTTGCACTCTCTATAATTTTTAAATATGTTTTATAAATATATTTTTCTTTATGACAAATGTCACTTTCTAAAATTTGTAATGCATATTCATGTTTATTGTTTATTTTTGGAAAATATAGTTCAATCTCTTGTTTTTTAATTACTGAATTAGTCATAAAAGAAAAATCGTTTAAAAATATATCCTGCAAAGCATATGTGGCACTACCATCTATTCTAATTTGCGTATCACGCCAAGGTTTAATATTTTTGCTTAAATTCATATGGTCATCTCTTATATTAATACCGCCAGTATAGGAGATTTTTCCATCAATTATAGCAATTTTTCTATGATTTCTATAATTAATTTTAATATTAAAAAAAGAGCAGTTAAATAAAGGAGGGAAAAAAGCGACAACTTCAATATCATTTTTAATTAGATTTTCCCAAAAAGATTGCTTAATATTTTTACAGCCAAAAGCATCATAAATAATTTTTATTTTAATGCCTTCTTTTGCTTTTTTTATTAACGTTTCAGATAATTTTTTACCAGTAAAGTCATCACCAAAAATATAAAATTGTAAATGAATATGATGTTTTGCATGTAATATATCAAATATTAAACGATTAAAAAAGTCTTGTCCGTTAGTAAATATATCCAACTTATTGTTATGCCAAATGTCGGCTTGAAAGTTAGTTAAAATATAAGCGGCAAGTTTTGGTAATGTTTTATTATTTATTTTTTTTACTGTTAAATGTACTTTTGATAAGTAGTTTCTGGTGCTTTTATATTTTTCATATATGTTTTTTTTAGATTTAAATTTTAAAGCATTTACTAAAATAATATAAGCAACAAAACCTAATATAGAAAAAATAAAAATAATAATACACCAAAATAAAAAAGTTTTAATATTTTTAATTTCAAAAATACTCATAATTATTATTAAAATTACATTAAAAATTAATAAATATTTCAAAAATTAGCCCTTTTTAATATATTTTGCTAATTTTTAATAAAAAAATACTTACTGCTATTATTCTATTAAAAATATGGTATATTGACAAATATTTAATTTTATATTAAAATTTAATTAAATCTTTGGGGAGGATTTATGAAAAGCACAAATACGCTTTCTCATGTAAATAAACTTAGTTTTGCATTAGATTATGTAAAAGCAGAAAAAAAATATTTAAAATATAAAAAACTGCAAAATATTACTACTGGTGTTGGTTGTGGAATAGTAGCACTAGTTTCATTAATTGCCGCATTTGGCAGCATTGCAACAGCACTTTCGGTAGCAATTTTTGGAGCAATGATTACACTTCCTACATTTTTTGTTTTTAATAGTACAAAACGATATATTATAGATAATGCAAGTAATGAACAAGTATCGTTTAGACAATTTCGCAAAATGGAAAAATCTGGAGAACTTAAACAATTAATAGCAGAAATTAATAGACTAAATAAGGAAGCTTCAGTAACAATAGGCATTCCTAAAATTACTCCTCAAAAACAATATACAAACGCACAAGAACCTTTTCCCTCATCAAATAGTTTGGAAACTAATAAAACTAACGAGCAACAAAAATAGAGTAAAACAAAACCCTAGCATTTGCTAGGGTTTTATATTATTTTTCATAACCTTTTAAATATTTTGTATGATTTCCCAAAGTTTCTTTGTTCCATTCATCTATTTCTTTTTGGCGTTGTTTGTTTTGCTTTTCTAAAACAATACGCAAATTTTTTAGTTCATCTCCAGTAATTTGCATTTCTGGAGTAACTAATCCATATTTATCAACATCTTCTTTATGTTCAGTATAGTATTCGTACATTCTTAATTTAATATAATTTTTTTCGTGATTTGGGTCTGCTTGTTTAATTGGTTTACATAAATAAGCTATTGGCTCGTAGGCATTTCTAAAACTGCGCCTCATATATTGCATACGCCACAAATCGGCATATTTTTCAATACCTTCAATGACAACTTCTTTGTCCATACCAATTGTACATAAAGTTTTAATTATACCGGCTCTAAAAATTTTATCAACATCTGGGTCGAACAACAAACTAAATTCATCTGCACCAGCAGGTAAACACCAGCCTTCGCCACCCTTTTTCATCCAGTTTATTTGCCATTTCACAATTTCTAACTCATACTCATGTCTTTTTTCTGCAAAAGTTTCTGAATTATTCATGTATTTTAAAATAACATTTTTTTCAATATATATATTTTTTTCAAGTAATTCATTATGTAATAATTTACTCATCCAAAAATTGTCTCTTAAATGGCAAGGTAAATAAACTCTGTAAACATCTTGATAGCCATCAAAACAGCGACCGTTCCAAGTACCAGTTTTAGGAAAAAATTCTAAAATTGCTTTGTCTAAAATTTCTTTCGCTTTTTCTTCTTCAATTATTGTAGGTGATGGCTTTGTAATTTCTGCTTGCTTGGTTTTATCTTGTTTTTTTCTAAATATATCAAAAATTCCCATATATATATTAATCCTTTTAACTATATAAGTATAACATGAGTTTTTGTTTAATTCAATAGGCATTTATATATTTTTTGAATAACAAAGAACAGTAATAGTTTCACCTATTCCGCCAGGCTCTCTTGGTGGAAACGTTTCAGCTATGCATTGCAAAAAATTAGTAAAGCCCCAATGAAAATAGATTTGAATATTTCTTACTTCACAAGGCTCAACACCAATAGTTAATGTTGTAATATTATTGTCTTTTGCATATTTTTCAATTGCTTTATATATTAGTGTTGCAATGCCTTTGCCTCTATATTCGGGGTTGATTTCAAGTTTAATAACTTCGGCTTTATTTTTGTCTGTCATAATTTTATCATTACTTTTTAAAAGCAAAGTACCTTGACCAATATATTCGTTTTTATCAAAAACGAAAAAAGTCTTTCTTGAGCCGTTTTTATTTCCATCAACAAAGTTTTGTTTCCATACTTTATAGGCTGGATTATTTGGTTGTTTTTCAATCTTTTTATCCCACCATGCCACAATTTCTTCAATAGTTGCTATTCTTACTTCCATAATTTTTCTCCATTGCTATTATATCATATTCATGCCTATTTTCAATATATTTTTATTATCATTAATGGCGATAAAATTACACAAAAAACTGATACCAAATTTGATACCAATTTTGATACCAAATTTTTACGATTTTTAAAATTTGCTAAAAAAATGTAAAAGTGCCTCAAACCCTTTATTTATAAGGCATTAAGGCACTTTATAATACAAACAAAAAAACACCCAAAATCGGGTGTTTCTGGTGCCGAAGGCCGGACTCGAACCGGCACGGTATTGCTACCGAGGGATTTTAAGTCCCTTGCGTCTACCATTCCGCCACTTCGGCGTATATTGGAGGTACCTCCCAGATTCGAACTGGGGGTGAGGGTTTTGCAGACCCGAGCCTTACCACTTGGCGAAGGTACCAAAACTAGCAAACGCAAGGTTTTTAAAACCATTTCCTCTAAAATAAATTGGAGCGGAAGACGAGATTCGAACTCGCGACATTTGCCTTGGCAAGGCAACGCTCTACCACTGAGCCACTCCCGCACAACCAATTACCTCGTTAGTATACATTTATTTACAAACCTTGTCAACAGTTTTTTCAAATAAATTCAAACTTTTTTCTTTCTTTTTTCAAGTGTATTATATGCTACTTAAGTTTTATGTGTTAAAGGTAATAAAACTAAATCTTTTGACACGTTAAATAAAAAAAATGTAAAATAAAAACAACAGGAGAATTTATGAATTATAATAAATTTATTGACCACACATTGTTAAAACCTACAGCAACAAGTGCGGATATTATAAAACTTTGCAAAGAGGCACGTGAGCATAATTTTTATTCTGTTTGCGTTAATCCATACTTTGTAAAACTTGCTAAAAGTGAACTTAAAGGAACTAATGTTAAAGTGGCATGTGTAATAGGCTTTCCTTTGGGTGCGAATTTAACTGAAATTAAAAGGCAGGAGGCTTTTTGCGCTGTAAGAGATGGTGCTGATGAACTTGATATGGTTATGAATCAAGGTTTGTTTAAAATGGCACATTACAGGGAGGTTATTGAAGATATAAATGCTGTATGTGAGTCAGGTGCTGTAATAAAAGTTATTGTTGAAACAAGCAATTTAAATGAAGAAGAAATTGATGTTGCAACGCATTTAATTAACCAAAGCAATGCTCATTTTATTAAAACAAGCACAGGCTTTATAGGCGATGGTGCAAAAGTAAGTGATATAGAAATAATGAAGAAAAGAATTGTTGAAGGTAAACAAATTAAAGCATCGGGTGGAATACGAGATAAAGAAACATTTTTAAAAATGATACAAACTGGTGCAACAAGAATTGGTACAAGTAGTGGTGTAAAATTAGTTAATTAATTATTATTTTATGATAATTAAAGGAGTAAATATGAGTTCAGATAAACTGTTTTACGAGGAAAATAAGAAAGGTAAACAAATTTGGTTGTTTTCAATAATATTGCTTACAATATGTTTTGTTGGCTGGTCAACTGCTTTCTTATTATCATTTTTTATAAATCCACAAATAGAAGGGTATACTCCCAACAATTTTCATGGTAACTTACAAAATAACGTGCAAATAATAATAACTCTTTTATTAATACTAGCATTAATAATTTTCCTGTTTGTTTTTCGGTTTAAAAGCAAAAGGTTTAAACAAACTATTACTATTACAGAAAAACAAATTATTTTTGAACTCGGTACTAATAAAAAACAATGCTTTGATACTAAAGATTTTGTTTCTCACGAAATAATGAGTAAAATCGAAGACTTTGCTGTAATAAAAGTTAAATTTAGAAATAATGAAATTACTATAAAAACACGAAAATATAACGAATTACGATTGGCACTTGCTTATATAAAAAATGAAATAAATTTAGAAAGTGAAAATTGATAAGATAACATATTTAAATAAAAAACATTTTCTTGATTTTGTCATAACGTTGTTGTATAATACCTAGGTTATGGAAAATAGAATCCCTTTGGCTGAAAGAATGCGCCCACAGGTGCTATCTGAGTTTGTTGGGCAAAAACATATAGTTGGTAAAAATATGCTACTACGTCGCTGTGTAGAAATGGGTGAGGTGGGTAGTTGTATTTTTTATGGTCCTCCTGGTACAGGTAAAACAACACTTGCAAATATTATTTCTAAAAATCTAAACGGAAATTTTAGAAAACTTAATGCTGTTTCTAGTGGTATTGGCGAGGCTAAAGAAATTATTGCCGAGGCAAAACGAAATAAACTTCAATATGGCACACAAACATATCTTTTATTAGATGAATGTCATCGTTGGAATAAAGCACAAAGTGATTCTGTTCTTGCAGCAATTGAAGATGGAAGTATTATTTTTATAGGCTCTACAACCGAAAATCCTTTTACTAGCATGACACGAGCAATTGTATCAAGATGTAGGGTTTTTGAATTTAAACCTATAAGTAATGATGATATAATAGAATGTTTAAAACGTGCAATAACTGACCCTTTAAAGGGCTTGGGAGGTATAAAACTACAGGTAACTGAAGAAGCATTAAAGCATTTTGCATGGGCGTCTTCAGGCGATGTTCGCATGGCTCTTAATTCACTTGAACTAGCCGTAAGAACAACTCCAGCAAATAATGAGGGAGAAATTGTTGTAGATTTAATAGTTGCAGAACAATCTATACAAAAAAAAGCACTATCAATTGATGAAACACAATACTACGATATTTTAAGTTCATTTTGCAAAAGTATAAGAGGTAGTGATGCTGATGCTGCTTTGTATTATAGCCAAAGGTTAATTTTAGCTGGTTGTGACCCAATGTTAATTGCAAGGCGCCTTGTTGCGCATTGCAGTGAAGATATTGGCATGGCTGATAGCAATGCATTGCTACTTGCAACTTCAGCTATGTATGCAGTAGAAAAAATGGGTATACCAGAAGGCTTAATTCCATTATCTCATGCAATTATTTATGCCTGTGAGGCTGAAAAATCTAACTCGGTAGTTATTGCAATGAATTGTGCAAAAGCTGATGCCGAAAATGTTAAAGATGATAATATTCCAAATCATTTAAAAAATCATCCTAGCATAAATGGTCCACATGTGGCTTATAAATATCCTCATGATTACGGCGGTTATGTTAAACAACAATATTTGCCAAATGCTCTTAAACATAGGGTGTACTATAAACCAAGTCAAAATGGAAAAGAGAAAAATTTAATCAGAAAAAAATTCAAGGAGAATAAATAAATGTTAAAATTTTTAGGAACAGGAAGTGCTTTTAATGCCGAAATGGGCAATAATGCTGCTTATATTAAAGAAAACGATAAATTATTATTAATTGATTGCGGAGAAACAGTTTTTGCACGTATTAAAGAAATGGGGCTTGTTAATGATGTTAATCATGTTTACATTATAATAACACACAATCATTCAGATCACATAGGGAGCCTTGGTACACTAATTCCGTATTTGGCAATAACGAAAAACATAACAACAAACTTAATTATCGCTAACGATGAATCTGGAGAAGAGCAAGAAAAAAAATTACGTGAATATTTAACAAAGTTAGATGTAGATGAAGAATATTATGATACAACATATGCCGATATGATGGAAGATGTTTTTAATGGTTTAGAAAAAATAGAATTAGTTAAGGTAAAACATTCTAAAACTCTAACATGCTATGCTGCCGAACTTTATTTTAAAGATAGAGTAATTTATTACACTGGTGACCAAAATGATATATCTTATCTTAAAAAAATAGCAAAAAAACTAAAAAAGAATGATCTAGTATATACAGATTGTACAGCCTTAGATTATAAAAATAGAATACACATTAATTTTACTGAACTAGAAGAGGTTTTTGATGAATCTATTCGTGAGCAGGTTTATTGCATGCATTTTGAAAATTATAAAACATATTCACATGCAAAAGAACTTGGATTTAAGGTTGCTAATAAAGAATTATCTAAAGAAGAATTATTAAAACAAATTGCTAATAGAAAATAAATAAAAAAACAGGAAAACTCCTGTTTTTTATTATTAAATTTTAGGTTCAAAATTTTCAAAAATTATATTATCACAATATTTTACAACTCTTAAATATTCTGTTTGAGAACGTACTGTCCAAGCAAGAAGTGGTAACTTTTTAAATCTTTTTACATGGTTATTTGGTAAATTTCGTGCATCATAAGAAATAAAGTGAGGACATGATACTTTTTTATTTAATAACATTAATTTTAAAGCAAATCTTTTAATAAATGATAGATTTTCACCTTTGAAATAAGAGGAAAGTTGACCTCTCCAAACATTAGGTGCATTTTTCTTAAACCACTCTAAAGTATACGGGTTAAAAGATTGTATAGCATATTCCCCCTTGTAGTTTTTTAAAAGTTCGTAGGTTGCTTTTTCTAGTGTTCCTATTTTATCTTCATTTTTGATTTCAATTAAAATTGGAACTTGACCATCTACTAGTGCAAGAACTTGCTCTAAAGTGGGAATGCAAAATTCTGTTCCGCACAATGTATAAGAACAAAGTTCAGCTTTTGTTAGATTTTTAGTATATCCATCTTTTCCAGTTACTCTAGCAAGCGAACTATCATGAAAAACAACAACTGTACCATCAGAAATTTGGCGAACATCAAGTTCTATAGCATAACCTTCATCAATGGCACGAGCAAATGCACCAAGTGAATTTTCAGGGAACTCATTATTATGTAAACCTCTGTGGGCAATATAATCTTTTACTAGCCATGAATTAAATATTTCCATTTAAAACCTCTAAATATTATCTTACGTTTATAGTTTACTAAATTTTAATAAAAAATACAATTTAATATTTAAACATTTTTACAAGTAAAGTAAAATATTTGCAAATATTATAATTATATGTAAATTTTAGTAAAAATATTTTAGTAAGCTTTTGCAATTCTTTAAATTACTTTACATTATTGGCAAAATTAGTATAAAATAATAAAAAATAAGGGGGATAATATGGAAAAATCTAAATTAGAAAAACTTTTAATAGGAATACCAATTGGCGTTGCATTCTTTTTAGTTGGCATATTTGTATTGTCTTTAATGCAAATTATTACTCTTGGTCCAATTTTATTAAGCATAATTTTAATTTGTGCAATAATTTGCTTTGGGTGCATTTCTTGTCTTAACGCTCAAAGAATGTTAATTAAAGATAAGAAAAATATTTATGCGTATGTTATGATTGGTTTAACTGCATTAACTTGCTTGCTTTGGATTATTTTTATATTTCTGGCACAAAGTTTTGTAAACAAATTAAATAGTGGAATTGAATTAGCCGAATTATCAGGCATTTGGGGTTATACAAAAGCAACAATTTTTATTACTATTCAAACTTCATTTGCAAATTTAATTATTTCAAATATTTATACATTAAAAAAATCATATTTGACATTTCAAATCGTGCAATATGTAAGTAATTTTATCTTTGATTTATGGCTATCTATAATTATTCTTGCTATTGGTATTGATGGTGATGTTTTTGTATTTAATGCAAATTGGTTATTAGACTCTAAATTTATTGCAACAATAGTTGTAATGGCTCTTGCATTTACTATTCTCTCTTCTGTTATTATGAAAAATTTAATAAGAAAACGTAATAGAGATATTGTTTTAGAGGCAGGTTTAAGTAATCCTGATGAAACAGTTACAGTTGTAGAACAGCCAAAAGAAACAGTTGAAGAAAGAATTAAAAAATTAGATGATTTAAAAGAAAAAGGCATGATAACCGAAGAGGAATATAATAGTCAAAGAGCAAAAATTTTAGAAGAAATTTAATTTGTTTCGTTGTAATCTGACAAGTCAATTATACTTGGCTTGTCAGATTCTTTATTATTAGTAATCTTAACTTTAGTAAAGTTGTCATCAAGTTTTAATGAAGAAAATACATTGCTCATATTAGGAGCAAATTGCTTTAGAAGTAGTTCAAATAATTGGTTGTTTGAACTGTTTTTTTTGTTATTAAAAAGCATAGGAATAAATTGCTTCATTAATTCCGGGGTAAATCTAGGCAGATTTGTTTTGTTACATGAAAAACCGGAGGAGTTATTTTGCTTGTTTTCAACATATTTTTGATTTGTAAAAAACACGTTTGGATAATCAGAAACATAAGTATTTTCATTTTGTTGCTCATTATTACTTGAAACATTTTGTGTTTGATTAAAAAAAATATTAGAATTCATCACATTATTATTTATGCTAGCATATAAATAAATGTTAAAGGAGAGTGTTATGGGGTTTAAAGATTTTTGCAATAACAAAGATAAAAATCTTAATGACGAAGAAGTTTTAAAGGCTAATGCCAAAAATGTAGAAGAATTATATAATGAATATAAAGATAAAAACGAAGATGAATTATTGCAGGAATTATTTAAAAGTGTTGAAAAACAAAAAACAAACGGAACCTTTGATTACAATTCCTTATTAAAAATGATAGAAATGCTTAAACCATATTTAAACCAAGAGCAAATAATTAAAATGAAAGAAATATTAACAAAAATACAATAAAATTGGGTTATAATGCAAAAAATTGATAAAAAATTGTTAAATTTTGTAACTTTGGCGCAAAAAGAATGTATTATGGAAGGTATTGTTTATTATAACAATAAAGACTTAATACATAAATTTTTTATAAAAAATAATATAAAAATAGTACAACATTTTCCAATGCTAAATGCTTATGCTGTTTGCTTCAACTCACTCAATATATTAAATACTGCTAAACAAAAATTTGTTACATATATTTCTTCTGTGGCTAGTGTTTCAGCAATGGTAGATGTTTCAAAAAAAATTCTCAGAACAAATAACACAACTTTAAGTGGAAAAAATATAAGTATTGCAATAATAGATACAGGTATAAATAATCATTTAGATTTTTATCTTGGTAGAAAAAAAATAATAAAATTTTGTGATTTTGTAAATGATTTGAAACATAACTATGATGATAACGGTCATGGTACTTTTGTAGCAGGAGTAGTTGCTGGAAGTGGCATTTTATCTAAT
Organism: Clostridiales bacterium; assembly: GCA_015069385.1. Lineage (GTDB taxonomy): Bacteria > Bacillota > Clostridia > Christensenellales > UBA1242 > HGM11367. The sequence continues at coordinate 99,321 of SVIS01000002.1, read as the reverse complement.
GGGAAATATGCTGGAATTGCAAATAATGCAGATATTATTTCATTAAAGGCTTTAAATGAAAAAGGTGAGGCTACAGCTATAACAATTTTACAAGCAATGCAATGGGTTTTTGATAACTATGAAAAATATAACATTAGAGTTGTGTGTATGAGTTTTGGCAGTGAGCCTCTTGGTTATAGTGACCCAATTATGAAGGGTGCAGAAAAATTATGGGACGAAGGGATAGTTGTGGTTTGTGCGGGCGGGAATTCTGGACCTGAATGGCAAACAATAAAAAGCCCGGGAATAAGTAAAAAAATAATTACAGTTGGTGGGCTTGATGATAAAAGAAATTATGAGGGTTTATATTTTGAAAAAGAATTTGATGTGGCTGAATTTTCTTCAAGAGGTCCAGCATTTGGAAAAATAAAACCTGATGTTATTGCACCAAGCGTTAATATTACATCTTGCTCACATATGGGAGGCTATAGACAAATGAGCGGTACTAGTGTTGCCACTCCAATGGTTGCGGGACTATGTGCTCTAATTTTAGAAAAATATCCTAAGGCGACACCTCTGCAATTAAAAAAATATTTACATTATAATGCAAAAAGCATAAACAAGAATATGAACTTACAAGGATATGGGATTGCACAACTAATATTATAATATGAATAAATGCTCATATATTATACAAAAAATAAAACAACTTTTATATAGTTGCGTTTTAGTTTAAATGCTAGTATAATTATTATATGTTTAATTTGATAGATGGTTTTACAATTTTTGGTTTAAATGTTAAATTTTATGGAATATTAATGGCAAGTGCTATGTTAATTGGGGTAATTCTTGCTTGCAAAAATGCAAAAAGTCGGGGGCTTACTTCAGATAATATTTTTGCACTTGCACTTTATATTCTTCCACTTGCAATTATTGGGGCAAGGCTAGTTTATGTGTTAGGCGCTGACCATTCTTATACCTTTTTAGAAATGATTAAAATATGGGAAGGGGGTATGTCAATATATGGTGGCATAATTGGTGGTGCAGTTGGCGTACTTGTATTTTGTTTAATTCATAAAAAAAATTTCTTAGATGTTGCTGATGTTGCTGTAGTATCACTTATTTTGGGTCAGGCAATTGGGCGTTGGGGCAACTTTTTTAATCAAGAGGTTTACGGCAGAATAATTACTGACCCATCTTGGCAATGGTTCCCATTTGGGGTTTTACTAGATAATGGTGAATGGCATTATGCACTATTCTTTTATGAATTTTTACTTAATCTTGCAATTTTTGTTTTGCTTTTATATATTCTAAAAAAAGTTAAAACAAAAGGCTATGTAATGAGTGCATATCTAGTTGCTTATGGTACAATTCGTTTTATATTAGAACCGCTTAGGGTCGAAACTTATAACTTAATGTTGTTCGGACTTAAATTAAGCAGCCTAATTAGTATTATTGCAATAATAGCAGGAATAGTAAGCTTCGTTTTGATTTATACTATAACAAAACGGAGAAAAAAGGATGAAAAAGAATAAAATTTTATTATTTTTTGCAATTTTTGCACTAATATTGTTTATTTTTTCATTTTTTATTAATTTAAATGGAATAATTTTTAAATATTTTTGGTTCAGTACTAGTATATTTTTAATAGGGTTATATGCATTATTATATTGTAGTTTATATAAGTTAGATTCATCGTTATATTATGGAGTACTTCTCGTAAGTTTATCATTTATAATATTTGTTCAAATGCTATATGCAATTAACATTTATTTTTATTATCCGTATTATATCTTATGTTTTGCACTAGCCAGTTTTGCAGTATTCGTGCTATTTAGACAAAATATTCATTTTAAACTCTTTGCAATTTTAACGGCGGAAGTTATACTACTTATAGTATATAAAATGAATAAACTAAATATTTGGCAATTAATTGCAATAAATGGAATTTATTTAACATTTGTTATAGTTAATTCAATATTTAGATTAAAGAAAAATTTGAGGAGAGTTAAATGAAAGAATTTCAAACCATGCGTAATGGATATAACAAAAACGAAGTTGATGCATATATATCTGAGTTAGAAGAGCAAATATTACAAAAAAATGCTAAAATTGAACAATTAAATAGTGCAATAAACACATACCAAGAAAAAGAAAAAGATATAAATGAAAAATCACAAAATATTTCAATTGCGCTTACCGCTGCTGTAGAAAAGGCAAAACAAATAGAAAATAGTAGCAAAAATGTATATAACTTAAAAATAGAAGAGTTGCAAATTTTATATGCTAGATGGGAAAAGGTATTAAACGAACTTGTTCAAAAATATCCAAACCTAGATGAAATAGATAATGTTAAAAAACTATTATTAGATTTTAAAGCAGCAATTAAAGCAAGTTTAAAAGAAGATTTTAAATTTACAAACTCAAATGTTTCTGTTATGAAAGAAAGTGATCCAATGCGTGCTTTACTTGGAAAAATGAATACATATTTAGATAAACAAGTAGCAGAAAAAAAAGAGGTAAAAACTAAAACTCATGCAAGAAAACAACTATCCACAGATATGCTTACTAAGCAAACAGAATTAAATAAATTGGAGGAAAAATCAACAATGATTAAACCAATTTATAATGCTAGGTTAGAAGATGGTGAAAAATATAACTCTCTTTTAGATAAATTTTTAACAGAAGATGCACCAACTGATTCTGTTTATGCAAATAAATTAACATCTAAAGTTGCTATTATGCCACCTCAAAATGAAAGTGGATTTGATTTAAAAGAAGCTGTTAATCCAAAAGATAGTTTAGAAGCAATTATGAAAAGTTTTAACTTTTTTACAGAGGAATAATATGAATAAACATACATATAAAAACACACCGTTATGGTGTGTTTTATATTTATGTTTCATCTTGAAGTTTTAAGATATTAAGCAAAGTTTGCCTACGCTCAATTGCATCTTTTTCACTTTCAGCAAATAATATTTCTGCTTGCTCTGGGTTTGTTTTATATAATGCTTTATAGCGTGATTCTCCTAATAGAAATTCTTTATAGTTGCCTTTTGGAGTAGTTGAGTCAATTTCTAAAGGTTTTTGTTTGCTTGGATTATATCTAAATAAATTCCAATAACCACATTCTACTGCCTTTTTCATTTCAAAGTTAGAATTTGACATATCAATACCATGGTTAACACAGGGTGCATATGCTATTATTAAACTAACACCATTATATGCTTCAGCCTCTTTAAATGCTTTTATAGTTTGTATCATATCTGCGCCTAAACTAATTTGTGCAACATATGCTGTTTTGTACGCCATTGCCATTTGTGCAAGGTCTTTTTTCTTACTTTGTTTTCCGCTTGAGGCAAATTTTGCAGTGGCGCCTTTTTGTGTGCTTTTTGAGGCTTGTCCGCCGGTATTAGAATAAACCTCGCTATCAAGAACTAAAATGTTTACATTATGATTTGACGCCAGTAAGTGGTCTAAACCACCATAACCAATATCATAAGCCCAACCATCGCCACCAATAATCCAAATGCTTTTTTTAGTAAAATAATCTTTATAAAATAATAATTTTTCAATAAATTCTGAATATTTATGCATTTCTTGATTATTTTCATTTTTATCTGTTTTGGTTAAATTTGCTCTTTCTTTCTCCAAAAGTTCTATAAACTCAATTGCTTCTTTGTTTCCTAGTTCAAAATTATTGTTTATATATTTTTCTAAATATTTATCGATTTGAATATTTATGCAATAATCTTTATAATTATTTATAACGCCTTTTAATATTTCTTTATTATTTTCAACAGCTAAACTCATGCCAAGACCAAATTCAGCATTGTCTTCAAATAAAGAGTTAGCCCAGGCGGGACCATTGCCATTAATGTCTTTAGAATATGGGCAAACTGGTGAATTTCCACCATAAATAGATGAACAACCAGTTGCATTAGCAATAATCATATGTTTGCCAAAAAGTGTACTTGCAATTTTAATATATGGTGTTTCGCCACAACCAGCACATGCACCACTAAACTCAAAATATGATTTTTCAAATTGAAGACCTTTTGGTAAAGAAGTTGAAAATGGAGGTTTTATATAAGGTAAAGCTTTAAAATATTCATAATTTTTACGCTCTTGGTTTAATACCTGGTTTGCAGGCTTCATAATTAGTGCTTTTTGTCTTGCAGGACAAACCTTTGCACAAACACCACAGCCTGTGCAGTCTAGTGGAGTTATTTGTAGTTTAAATTTTTTATCTTCAACACCAAAAGCATTTGCACATTCAAAATCTGTGGGGGCTTTTGATAAGTCTTTTTTATCAATCAATTTACTTTTTATTACACTGTGAGGACAAGCTATAACACACATGCCACATTGAATACAATTATCTTTATTCCAACAAGGCAAATAGTTAGCAATTCCTCTTTTTAAAAATTTTGATGTATCTGTTGGAACATAACCGCTTGCATCAAAAGAAGATACTGGTAAATCGTTGCCACGTAAATTTTCAATTGGTTTAATAAAATTATTATAATATTCATCTTCTGTAGATTTTGTAAGTGGTTTTTTGTTAGTAGAAAATTTACTATAATTACATTCGGTTATTGCTTTTTCTGCTAATTCAATTGCTTTAATATTTTTATTTACAACTTCTTCACCCTTTTTGCCATAAGTTTTTTGAACGGCTTCTTGCATCTTTTCTTTTGCAATTTTATAATCAATAATATTTGCTAATTTAAAGAAAGCAGTTTGCATTATAATATTTATTTTATTTCCAAGACCGGCTTTTATAGCAAGATTTTGAGCATCAATTAAATATAACTTTGCGTTTGAATTTTTTAAATCATTTAAAAATTTTTCGGGAAGAAAAGAGCAAATTTCGTTTTCATTTAAAGCGGTGTTTAAAATAACAATGCCACCTTGTTTTAAATTTTCAGTTAAATCATATCTTCCTACAAAACTAAAGTTATGAATAGCAATAACATCAGCATTTTCTAAAGCATAAGGGCTTAAAATTGGCTTGTTGCTTACTCTTAAATGACTAGTTGTAAGACTGCCAGATTTTTTACTATCATATTCAAAATACCCTTGTACATAATTGTTTGTGTTTTCACCAATTATTTTTATTGTATTTTTATTTGCGCTAACTGTTCCATCTGAGCCAAGCCCAAAAAATTTAAATTCTTTTTCGTTTAAATTTAATTTATAATTGTTTTTTGGTAAAGATAGGTTAGTAATGTCATCTATAATGCCAACGGTAAAATTATCTTTTGGAGTTTTTGTTTTTAGATTTTCAAAAGCTGCAACAATATGTTCTGGTTTAAATTCTTTGCTTCCTAAACCATATCTTCCACCAACAACTTTTATTCGTTTGTTGTTTTTTTGTAAAGCAAAAACAACATCTTCGCATAAAGGTTCTGCGGGAGCACCACTTTCTTTGGTACGATCAAGTACTGCAATTTTTTTAACGCTATTAGGAAGTTTATTTGCAAAAGCCTGATAGTTAAATGGTCTATATAATCTAACTCTTAAAACACCAAGTTTTTCGCCTTGTTCATTTAGTTTTAAAACGGTTTGTATGGCTGTTTCGCCGCCGCTTCCCATAATTACTATTACATGTTCGGCTTCGGTTGAACCATAGTATTCAAAAGGTTCATATTTTCTGCCGGTAATTTTTTCAATTTTATCAAATGTGTTTACTACTTTGTCATAAACCTCAAAGTATTTTTTATTACAAGCTTCTTTGTTTTGAAAGAATATATCAGGATTTTGTGCTGTTCCTTGTTGCCTAGGATGTAGTGGGTCAAGTGCACGTTTTTTAAATTGAGCCATTTTGTCGTATGGGTAAATTGCTTTTATTTCCTCTTCATCAATGGCATCAATCTTTTGTATTTCGTGACTTGTTCTAAAACCATCAAAAAAATGAATAAAAGGAACTTCGCTTTCTAAGGTTGCAATGTGGCTTGCAAGAGCCATATCTTGACATTCTTGAACTGAAGAAGAACAAAGCATAGCAAAACCGGTAGCCCTGCAAGCCATTACATCGCTATGTTCACCAAAAATAGATAGTGCATGAGTGGCAATTGCTCTTGCAGATATATGAAAAACGCAAGGTAATAATTCGCCAGCAATTTTATACATGTTAGGAATCATAAGCAATAATCCTTGACTGGCTGTAAAAGTTGTGGTAAGAGCACCGCAAGTTAAACTACCATGAACAGCACCGGCTGCGCCTGCTTCTGATTGCATTTCTTTAATAATCATTTTATTGTTAAAAATATTTTTTTTATCTTCATCTGCCCATGTACTACAAAGTTCAGCCATTGTAGAAGAGGGGGTAATAGGATAAATAGCGGCAACCTCAGATAATGCATAAGCAATTCTGGCTGCGGCGGTGTTACCATCAACTGTAATTTTTGTCATAAATTTTACTCCTTATTTTAGTATAGTCCTATTTTGTTTATTTCACAAATTTTTTGAAATAATTGTTTTTATTTTTCAGAATAAAATGATATATTATTTTTAAACATAAAAGGAAAATAATATGAAAAAAGTAGTAGTAATAACTGGTGCATCTAGCGGAATAGGTGAACAATTAAAAAAATTATATGAAAAGGATGATAATATTGTAATTAATCTTTCTCGCTCAGTAGAGGTAGAAAATGATTGTAATTTAAAAGTAGATGTGTCTGATAGAGAACATGTTTTTAATGTATTCGCAAATATAGCGGAAAAATATAAAACAATAGATGTTTTAATTAATTGTGCTGGCTTTGGAGTTTTTGGCGCTATAGAACTTGTTAATGAAGAGCAATCTAGGCAAATTTTTGATGTGAATTATTTTGGCACGCTTTGGTGCTGTCAAGCCGCTTTAAAATATATGAAAAAAGGTGCAAGAATAATTAATATATCTTCAGCTTGCGCTCTTTATTCTTTGCCTTTTAGAGCAATGTATTCAGCAAGCAAAGCGGCAGTAAATATGCTTTCTTATGGTCTAAGTATGGAACTTAAAAAATATGGCATTCAAGTTACAGCAATTTGTCCTGGTGATATTAAAACTAATTTTAGCAAGAATAGAAATATTACAATTACAACTAATGAAAAATATGGCAATGCAATTGAATTATCTTGTAATAAAATTTCAACTCGTGAGCATTTACGAATGAATAAAGAAAAGGCTTGTAAAAAAATATATAAAATCTGTATTAAAAAAAGAGTCAAACCAATGTATATAATAAGCAAAAAGTATAATTTTTTGTATTTTGTTACACGTTTTACTAGTCAAAAATTAGTATTAAATGTAACAAATAAATTGTTTTAAAAATTTACTATTGACAATTAAGCATTTCTGTTTTAAAATTTCTTCATATAAAAAGAGGTATATATGAGAAGTGTATTAAATGAAGAAATGGATATAATTTGGTATAACTATGGAAAAACAATAGAGCAACTTGGTTTTAAAAAAATGATGTTTTCTTCTTGTGAAGAATTACAAAAATTATTTACTTTAAACTATAAAGATTTATTTAATCAAGTAAAAAGCATGAATCAAAAAGTGGGTAAGTCAAGACAAGAAGTTAGTTATAGCATTTTAAAACTTCGCAGATTAATGGCTCTTTGGCAAAAAAATAAGGTTTGGGTAGTTGATGGCGGTATTTCGTATTCAAATGGAGATGTTTATAATGAGTTTCCAAATTTTGCTAGTCAAAATCCAAAAGTTATTCCATCAGTAGTTACCATAAAAAAATTACAGGCAAAAGCAATTCATAAATATATAAAAGATTATAATGCTAACTATGCTAGAAATGTATTTTTTGGGCGTAGTCACATAAAAGTTATAAGAAACTTGCGTGATTTGCGAAATGTTCTTGTGGCGCATGAAAGATTGAGTGATGCAACTGCAAATAGCATTGTTAGGCTTTATAGCGAAATTGTTGCAAAAAAAGAAGTAAGTGATTTTTCAAATGAAATACCAGATTCTACTAAATAGAAAAAACAGTGCAAAATTATTGCACTGTTTTTTTATTCATAAAGTAAATTTAATAAACTAAACAGCATCTTGCCAATATCTGTATTTTAAGTGAGGGTAACCATTATTAATGGCATCATCAATTGCCCATATGCTAGAACTTAAACCAGATGGCAATTTATTTGATTTATTAGACTTTGTTGCATTATTGTAATCTTGAATGTTAGAGTCTAAAGCTGTAGTTAAATTTGGTTGCGAAACTTTACACATTGTGCCATCACCATTTTTAGCACCCCAAACACTTACTTCACCTTTTTTGCTTACTTTAATTCTAACTTTTTGGTTATCAAACCAACTAGCTTTTGAAGGAATTAATCCACCCAAAACATTTCCGTTCATTTTATATGATTTTTCTAAATTTGTTTCACTTGTTTTTCCTAACAAGTTTCCAGCGTCAGCCATATCGGTTGCTGTTACAATTAATGAAGCATTTTCAATTTCAGAATCAAAGTAATAACAAGTTTTTGAACCACTACTTAATAATCCTGTTAAATCAGATGATTGTTTAATCTTAATTGCTATATTTTTTGTTTGGGCTTTTGCCACTGTGGCAACATCAACAACAAATTTTACTTCGTTTGTAAAACAAATACTATAATCATAAGTGTACTCATATTTACCGCCGGATAAATTAACATCGGCTGTGTAACAACTAGTTACATTTTTGGTTGAATATCCAATTCCAAATGCATATGCAGGATTAACAACAGATGATTTTTTCATTGAATTTACAAATGAATAATGGTTATTAGCATCTTTACTCTTAAATGTTTCATATACAAGGTTAAGCCCCTCTGTTAATTTTGTAGCCAAACCCTGTTTTATGCTTTGCCATCCAGCCTTAAATGCAGTTTTCCAATCGCCTTTAAATCCCATGTCTAAAAAAGCACCGGCGGCTTTAAGGGTATATTTTCCTCTTTCAATTTCGGTTGTAACCCAGTCAACAGCAGTTGAATCCCAAACAAGTTTCCATCCATATACAGGAGTTGCTGGGACAACTGTTTTATATTCCCATTTCCATTTTTTAAAATTGTAATATGGTACTTTAACTGCTGGGGTGGTAAACAAATAACTCCACTTTGGCACATAACAACCATATTTTTTATAAGTTTGGGCTTTATCAGCATAATCGAAAAATTTACTAATTAATTTGTTTTTTTCTTCGTTTTCTGAATAAAGTTTGTCTCTTTCTTTTTTATATGCTTCTAATGCATTATCAAACCAAGAGCCAATAACTGTTAATGAAGTTTTTTTATCACCAGACAATATGTTTGTTGGGCTAGTAGTTTCTTTTTCTGCTAAAGCAGTAATGTTAGAGTTATATACATAACAATTGTTAATTGTTGCCCCCTCAGCATATCCAACAATACCACCCACATAAGACTTCTCAACCGAATTTTGGGTGTTTTTAACATTAGCCTCGTTAGAGCATTCTTTTATAGACCCACCATTAGAAAAACCAACAACACCACCAGTATAAATAGTTCCACTAGTACGTTCATTTGTAACACTAGCCGTATTTTTACAACGCCAAACGGTAGAGTTCTTTGAATAACTAACTATTGCACCAAGTGCAACAACATTTTTAGATACACTACCAGATTCTATATAAATGTTTTGAATGGTTGCACCATCAATACAATTAAATAGAGGGCAATTTAAGTTATTAATAGTATAACCATCACCATCAAATGTACCTTTAAAGTACTTATTAGAGGTTGAGCCAATGCCATTAAAAGTACCTATACCATTAAATGAGGACTCAATAGTAATATTGGCGGCTAAAGCAACAGTTTTGCCACTATATGTGGTGCCAGAATTTACTTTTGTTGCAAAAGTTTTAAGTTCGTTATAGGTTGTTATGTATAATTCAGCGCTAGTAACTTCTGCTAATACATTTGCTTGTATAGGAGGATGCGAAGAAAAACCACTAACAAATATTGAACATGCTAAACACACCAACAAAAGTAATGATAAAATTTTTTTGTTTTTTAATTTCATAATCTTACCCTCCTTTTTAATAGGATATACCTTTCTTCACTATAATTTTACTATAATTATACATTTAAGTCAAATTAAATACAATATTCAACCAATTTTTTAAAAAGTTTAACATTTTTGATAAAATGAATTTTTTTAAAAACTTTAATTTTTTTATTATTGTTTGTAAAATTTTATGGTACAATTTTGATTGTGTTTATTGTGCAATTATTTAGAATGTAATGAATAGCATATCACCATTCATAATATAATTATATAATACATCTTATATAAATTATTATTTGCTTCAAACTCTATATTTATTAAACATAAACAAATTCATTTTTATATAAGAAAAACAAGGAAATAATATGTCTAAAACAAAAAAAATACATAACAGGAAAACTTGGTTTAGAGGTTTAAAATGTTTTTTAAAATTATTTGTGCCAAAACCAAAATTTGTTTATTTGGGTGAAAGCATTACAAAACCTTCAATAATTTTAAGTAATCATGTTGGGGCGTCTGCACCGGTAAAGTATGAATTATACTTTAAAGAAAATTTTAGGTTTTGGGGTACTTACGAAATGAACTCGGGCTTAAAATCGGTGTATAAATATTTGTCAACAGTATACTTTCACCAAAAGAAGCATAAAGGCAAGTTTGTTTCAAAACTAATTGCATTTTTTGCTTGTCCCTTTGCAAACCTTTTTTATAAAGGTTTAAATCTTATTTCTACCTATAAAGACCATCGTTTCAAAAACACAATAAAAGAAAGCATAAAAACAATTCAAAATGGTCAAAACTTAATAATTTTTCCCGAAGATAGTTCAAAAGGATATTTTGATAATCTAACTCAGTTTTTTGCTGGTTTTGTTGTACTTGCAAAAATGTTTTATAAAAAAGGAATAGATTTGCCTATTTTTGTTAGTTATTATAGAAAAAAAGATAAAACTTTTGTAATTGATAAGCCTATAAACTTTTCAGATTTGGTAAAAACAGGGCTTAATAAATATGAGATAGCCAAAATGTTATGTAATAGAGCAAATGCTTTGGCTACTATAGATATAAATAATATCATTTTGTTAAAACGCACATAAAAATAAGTGTGTATTTTTAATAATTTTTTATAGTTATTTGCAATTATGTTATAAATGATTTAAAATAAATGTAATATAATAAAAGTAAAATAGGAGAGATTATGAATTATACACCCACACCGCATAATAGTGCAAAAAAAGGTGAAATTGCAAAAATTGTTTTAATGGCAGGTGACCCAATAAGAGTTAAATATATTGCTGAGAACTTTTTAAAAAATGCAAAACTTGTAAACGAAGTAAGGGGTATGTATGCCTATACGGGCACATATAATGGTAAGCAGGTGTCTGTAATGGCACATGGTATGGGTAATCCATCTATGGGTATATACTCATATGAACTTTTTGCATTTTATGATGTTGAAACTATTATTAGGGTTGGATCCATAGGTTCTTTACAAAAAGATGTAAAAATTAAAGATATTGTTGTGGCTGAAAAGGTGTTTACAAACACCAATTATAATAATTTCTATTTAAAAAATGGTGAAAATTATATTTATGCGAACAAAGATTTATTAAATAATGTTGTTCAAAAGGCAAGCGAAATTACAAAAAATTGCCATATTGGTAGCATTTTGTGTAGTGATACTTATTATGATGAAAAATCAGAAATTCAAAAAGCTATAAATTTAGGCTTGCTTGGGTGTGAAATGGAGTCATCTGCTTTATATTTAAATGCTGAAAAATTTAATAAAAAAGCAATAACAATTTGTACTGTTTCAAATAGTATACTTACAGGTGAAGAAACTCCAAGCAATGAGCGTGCATACGGTTTTTCGCAAATGGTTAAACTTGCATTAGAGGTAGCGTATGAATTATAAGAGAATATTTTTAATTGTAATGGATAGTTTGGGTTGTGGAGCATTGCCAGATGCTAATTTGTTTGGCGATGAAGGCAGTAATACTTTAAAATCTTGTTATGAATCTGAGTATTTTAATGCGCCAAATTTGAAAAAATTAGGTATTTTTAATATCGATAATATAAATTGTGGAGAGCCAGAAAAACATCCTATTGGTACTTATGCAAAATTACAAGAACTTTCGGTAGGCAAAGATACTACAACAGGTCATTGGGAGTTTGCTGGCTTGGTTTCTACAGCACAAATGCCAACTTATCCAAATGGTTTTCCTTTAGATTTAATGCAAAAATTAGAACATGCATGGGGTAGGGGTTGGCTAGTAAATAAACCATACTCTGGTACAGAAGTATTGTTAGATTATGGTAAACAACATGAGCAAACTGGTAAACTAATTGTGTATACAAGTGCAGATAGTGTCTTTCAAATAGCGGCTCATGAAAATATTGTTCCTATAGAAAAATTATATGAATATTGCAAAATTGCAAGACAATATTTAAATGGAGACCATGCAGTTGGAAGAGTAATTGCACGGCCATTTGTTGGAACATATCCAAATTATACAAGAACAGCTAATAGACATGATTATTCGCTTTTGCCACCTAGCAAAACAATGCTAAATTATTTGCAAGAAAATAATAAAAAAGTTATATCTGTTGGTAAAATATATGATATATTTGCTGGCAGTGGTATAGATGAATCTTACAGAACGGTTAGCAATCAAGATGGTATGGAAAAAACAATAAATTTGCTTGATAAAGATTTTGAGGGCTTGTGCTTTGTTAATTTGGTGGATTTTGACGCTAAATTTGGACATAGGAATGATATCGATGGTTACGCAAAAGCAATAACCGAATTTGATGAGCAGTTGGGTAGATTTATGCAAAAAATGAATAAAGACGATTTATTAATAATTACAGCCGACCATGGTTGTGACCCTAAAACTCCAAGCACTGATCATAGTCGTGAATATGTACCAATGTTGTGCTATGCAAGCAATATAAAAGCGGACAATAATTTGGGCACAATAAAATGTTTTGGAGCAATTGCTAAAACAATTTTGCAAAACTTTAATATTAATGAACAAGTTCTTAAGGGCGAAAGTTTTTTAAATAAAATTATATGTAGGTAAATATGTTAATTCAAGATTTAATAAAAAAGAAAAGGTTAAAACAGGCTTTAACTGATGAAGAAATAAACTTTTTAATAAATGGCGTTAAAAATGATACATTCAACGACTATGAATTGTCGGCACTGCTAATGGCTATTACAATTAATGGAATGGACGAACGTGAAACAACAACATTAACATTAGAAATGGCAAAAAGTGGTGATATTTTAGATTTAAGTAAAATTGATGGAGTAAAAGCAGATAAGCATTCAACTGGAGGCATTAGCGATACAACTACAATAGCAATTGTTCCAATACTTGCTAGTTTGGGTGTAAAAATGGCAAAGATGAGTGGTCGTAGTCTTGGCTTTACGGGTGGAACAATAGATAAATTAGAGGCTATTGATGGTTTTAATACTGAAATTACAAATGAGCAATTTATTAAAAGTGTGCAAAATATAGGTGCAAGTATTATTTCTCAAACAGCCGATATTGCTGTTGCTGATAAAAAACTTTATGCTTTGCGAGATGTAACTGAAACAGTACAAAGTATTCCATTAATTGCATCATCTGTAATGAGTAAAAAAATAGCAAGTGGTGCAGATATAATTTTATTAGATGTTAAATTTGGCCAAGGCGCCTTTATGAAAGATGTAAAACAGGCTACTGCGCTTGCAAATCTTATGGTAAAAATTGGCAAAAATGCCGGTAAAAAAATGTGTGCTATTATTTCTAGCATGGAACAACCACTGGGCAGAGGTGTTGGTTGTACATTAGAAATTAGAGATGCAGTAGAAGTTTTAAATGGTGCTAAAAATAGGTTAAGTCAGGTTTGTGTTGCAATATGTATAGAAATTTTAAAATTGGCATTTAACTTAACTGAAAAAGAAGCAAAAAATAAAGTAGATGAAGTAATTAGTTCAAAAAAGGCTCTTCAAAAATTAATTGAAATTGTTAAAAATCAAGGTGGTAATGCAAATATTATTACTGACCTTTCATTGCTTAAAAAGTCAAAGAGTAGTAAAGTTGTTTATGCAAATAAACAAGGTAGAGTTGTTGCCATAAATGGTGAAATGCTTGGAAATGCATGTAAATTACTTGGGGGTGGTAGAACTAATAAAGGTGATAAAATTCTTCATGAGGTTGGTTTTGATTTAAATGTTTCGTTAAATGACATAGTAAAAGATACTACACCTCTTGCAACAATTTATTATAATAATGAAGACAAATTGCAAGAAGTAGAAACAATGCTGAAAAATGCATTTATAATTAGCAAAACTAATAAAAAAGTAAAAACAAAGTTAATAAGTAAAATAATTAGGTAAAATATATACCCCTCTAAAAAGAGGGGTATATATTAATTTTTATTTTCATCTCTAAGGCTTTTTGGGTGTCTGTGAATATTTAAACCTAAAAGTACACCAATTTGAATTGGTACACCAATTATAAATATAAGCCACATATTGTATTGAAGAAAAGTTACATAAATGCAGGCAAGAATAGACCATATCATTATTGATATTAATATAAAGTTAATAATTTTTTTGCCCCAAATAGAGTTAAAGACAATACCAACAACACAAGAAATAGGCACAGCCCATAAAAACGCTGTCCATAAATTATCATTAAAAATTAATGCTGCATAAACATATGTTACAATTGCTGCAAGCCATACCATTAAAACAGAAAGTAGTGTAATGGCAAGACGATTGCCCATTTTAAACTTATATTCTTTTGCAACTTTGCTTTTTGTAAGTTCTTTTTCAAAAATTTGAGTAATAGGTATATCAAATATATCACAAATGTTGTTTAACGTAGATACATCAGGAATAACCTCGCCAGACTCCCATCTAGAAATGGCTTTGTTTGAATAATTTAATTTTTCAGCCAAATCATTTTGAGTCATCTTGTGAATTTTTCTAAGTTCTTTAATATTGTTGCCAATAACTAAATTAATATTTTCCATAATTTAATTTTAACATATTTCTCGCCGCGTGTACAATATTTTTGCAATATTTTTTAAAATTCTCGCTGGGCGGGAATTATTTTTTAATGGGACATTTAAAGATGTCCGGTTCCATTTTGGTGTCTTTAAGGTTGGGAGTAAAAGTTGAGTAAATTGATTGAAAAAAGCATATACTTTTAATATACTTTCCATGTGTTATGAAAAAAAGCACAAAAAATGTAGATATATAAAATATTAGGAGAAATATATATGAATAAAAATCTAATACCAGTTTTCTTTTCTGTTGATGATAACTATGTTCCTTTTTTAATTGTAACTTTAGAGTCAATAGTATCAAATGCATCAAAAGATAACTTTTATAATTTCTATGTCCTTAACAATGGCATTAGTAAAGAAAATATTGAAAAAGTAATGAAGTATAATAAAAACAACTTTAAAATTGAGTTTGTGAATATGGCAGACAAACTTGTTAAAATTGGTGATGCGCTTCATACACGTGACTATTATAGTAAAACAACTTACTATCGTTTATTTATTCCAACAATGTTTCCACAGTTTGATAAGGCTTTATATTTAGATTGCGACATTGCAGTTCAAGCAGATATTGCTGAATTATATAATACTAATTTGGGTAATAATCTTGTTGGCGCCATTGCAGATGAGTCAGTTGGTATTATTCCAGAATTTATAAACTATGTTAATAACTTTTTAGGTGTAAAAAATACAAATTATTTTAATGCCGGTATTTTGCTTATGAATTTAAAAGAACTTCGCAAAATTGACTTTGAGGGTAAATTTATTAATCTGATTTCATCATATACTTTTAACGTTGCTCAAGACCAAGACTATTTAAATGTAATTTGTAAAGATAGAGTAACTTATGCTTCAAAAGTTTGGAACAAAATGCCATTTGAAGACAACTCACTTGCATTAAAGGATATAAAACTCATACATTATAATTTATCTTTTAAACCTTGGCACTATACTGATGTTTTATATCAAGAAGTTTTTTGGAAATATGCAAAGCAAGCTGGTCAAGAAGAAAAAATGTTACAATTGCTTGCAGAATTTACAGATGAAAAAAAGCAAAAAGATGCACTTGGTGGTAAAAAATTAATAGAAATGGCTGATGCACAAAGCAAACAAAAAGATTCATTTAAGAGTTTATTAGAAAGCGGAGAAATTAATTCAGTTACTTTTTTAAGACGTGATGCTTTAGCACCAGACCAAGTTTTGGCTAATTTTGTAGAAAAAATTGGAAGCAAGTTTGCAAAAAAAAATAATAAGTAATAACATATTATTTGGGCTAACATTATTAGCCCAATTTAATTTTAACAAATAGTAGGAGTTAATATGGCAATTTCTGAAAGCCGTTTAAATACAATTAAAAGAATAGAGCAATTAGAACAAGAAGGAAAGTTTGATGTAGATGCATGGGAAAATCCACCTTTTACCCCAATTAAACCAGGTGAGGTAGATTATTTTCATAAAAAACTATCAACTAGAATTAAAGCAAAATTTTGCAGTAGAGCAGTTGAAAAATTTATAAAAAAAGAAGAAAAGAAAAAAAGCGGAATGATTAAAGAAATTATAGGGGCAGAAAAATTAGAATCCTTAACTTCTGGTGCCGTTATTACAAGTAATCATTTTCATCCATTTGATAGTTATCCTATAACAAGAATGCTTAAAAAACTTAAAAATAAGAAAAAACTTCATATTGTAATTGCTGAGCATAATTATGCAGGCGCTAAAGGTTTTTATGGCTATGTGTTTAAAAATTATAATACAATACCGCTTGCACAAAATCGTGAGGTTATGATAGAATGTTTCAAGGCTATTAATCATTATTTAACTATAGGAGATTTAGTTTTAATATATCCAGAACAAGCAATGTGGCTTAATTATAAAAAGCCAAGGCCATTAAAAGAAGGTGCATTTAGATTTGCAGCAAAAGCAAATGTTCCAGTAGTTGCATGTTTTGTTACTATGACTGATTCTCAATACTTAGATAACGATGGTGCACCAGTTCAAGAATATACACTTCATGTTATTGATGTTATTTATCCAAAGCCTGAACTTTCTTATAAAGAAAATATTATTTACATGAAAGAACAAAATGAAAAGTTAGTTAAAGAAAAATATGAACAGGTGTATGGCAAAAAATTAAAATATTCAACAAAAGAGGATTAATATTTATGATTTTATTCCCAGTAATGATATTAGTTGCTTGGAGCATTATTATAGGTTTAAATGTATTAATAAATACAAATGTTTATGGATTTGATGTTTGGTTTGTAGTGGTGGCAACTGTAGTTTGTACTCTAATGGTTATTGTTATAGACGGAGCAACCGCTGCAATTGTTAGATTACTTCCAGAAAAATGGTTTAATCCTTTTTATAAACGTTTTAAAGTATTTAAATGGGAAAAATCTTTTTATCAAAAAATTGGTATAAAAAAATGGAAAGATTTAGTTCCAGAACTTGGTCAGTTTACAAAGTTTAGAAAAAACAAAGTTGAAGACCCTAAAAGCAATGAATACATTTATAGATATTTACTTGAGGCTACATATGGTAGAGTAGGTCATTTTATGTCTTTCTTTACTGGATTTTTAATTATATTCATATATCCTTATAAATACTTTACTTGCTTTGCATTACCTGTTGCTTTAGTTAATATATTAATGAATTCAATGAGTTGGTTCATTCTTCGTTATAATACTCCAAAACTTATTGCTCTATATAAATATAATGAAAAAACTCAGGCACGTATAAATGCTTAAAAATTCTCATTTTATATGAGAATTTTTTTAGCACATATATTAAGTCAAAGTCATAAAATAATATATAGAAGGAAGTGAGGAAAGTATGAGAATATATTGTTTTAAAATGCCAAAGTTTATTTCTGCAATAATTAAGTTAATTTGTGC
The DNA here is from genome assembly GCA_015069385.1 of Clostridiales bacterium. GTDB lineage: Bacteria > Bacillota > Clostridia > Christensenellales > UBA1242 > HGM11367. Next base: position 81,384 of record SVIS01000002.1, on the reverse strand, counting down.
TAAAAAAGTGTGTAAGTAAAAACATATATTTTTATAATGTTTTGCATTAAAGCCCTTGACAAATTTATGACAGTTTTGTTATAATACACTACAAGAATTTAGGCCTTAGAAGGTGGTGAAAGTAATGACAGTAGTTAAAGTTGGCGAAAATGAGAATATTGAAAGCGCTATTAAACGTTTTAAAAGAAAATGCCAAAAAGATGGTATTATTGGTGATATTCGTAAAAAAGAGGCTTATAAAAAACCAAGCGTAAAGAAAAAAGAAAAACGCGAAGCAGCTAGAAAACGTGCTAGAAAAAGAGGTTAATTAAAAAATTAAAATGCACCATAATGGTGCATTTTTGTATATATTAATAAAAAATACTCCCAACTAATTTAGTTGGGAGTATTTTTTACTTATGTGCTTGTTTATTATCTAAATATTTTTTTAATTCCTTATCATACTCAGGAAATCGCTTAGACAAAAAGTTGCGCCATGCAGGAGTATAATCGGCTTGGCATAAAGGATATAATGAATAAAATTCGAAGTCAGTTAAAGTAAATATATTGTATGTACACATTCCACAATTAAAGTTGGATGCAATTACTGCACCATTGTTGTCAAAAGAAGAAAATTGAATATAGTCTGAATAATCTTTAAAAACAGGGGTTTTATTATTAAATACTGCATCTTCACTGCTAAGTAGTGATGAAATAAAACTTTCAATATCTTTACGTAATAATTTAACAGGGTTAACAAATTTCATATTTTTCTCCAATTAAAACTATTTTAACACGTTATTATAACAATTTCAAGAGTAATTTTAGAAACAACTTTAACACCGATTGAAATTTTTGTTGACAATATAATCAGTGTTTGCTATAATAACAAAGTTTTAAATTTGCGGGTGTAGCTCAATGGTAGAGCCCCAGCCTTCCAAGCTGGTTGCGTGGGTCCGATTCCCATCACCCGCTCCAAAATTTATTTGCGTGTGTAGCTCAGTTGGATAGAGCAGCGCCCTTCTAAGGCGAAGGTCAGGGGTTCGAATCCCTTCACGCGCACCAAAAAAGGCTCAGTTAAACATATTGTTTATTACTGGGTTTTTTCTTTATGAATGCAAGAATAAATACTAACGACATATTGATATTAGGAAATTAAAGTTTAATTTAAAATTAATATTGTAATGTGTAAAATTTAGTGATAAAATATATGCATGAATAGTTTTGGAAGAAACAAAAATGTGGGATTACCAAATATAATTCCACGAAATGAAGAAACAAAAGAATGCATTAATTCTAAAATAGAAATAGCAAAGGCTGTAGCACAAGCTAATAAAAAAACTTATAAAAAAATAGATGATTTTACTGAAGATTCAAAAAAAATTAATAAAGAAATGCAAATAAGAAATGATACAAGTGAACTTATCGTTATTACAAAAACAAAAAAATTAGCGGCTTATGTTATTACAGTCACAGAAAAATCTCCTAAAAAATTTAGAGCAGTGTTTGTAAATAGACTACAAAATTACTGTCTAGATTGTATAGAACAACTTATTGAAGCAAATTCACTAAAAATGGATTCTATTAAAAACAAAGAAAGGCGAAAAAGTTGTCAACATGCTGCATTTTTAAAGTTAAAATTATTAAGTTATATGTCTTTTTTAGCATTAGAAAATGAATGTATATTAAAAAAACAATATGAACAAATTTCTTTGCAACTATCAGATTGTATTAATTTATTAATTGCATGGAGAAAAAGTGATGCCTTAAGGCATACACATTAATATGGATTACAGCGGCAACGCTTTAATTAAGATAAAGTCGCTTTTGGGCTGGTGCTCCTTGGCTTCGCTCTGCCTATTCTAGCAACAATGTTAGGTAAATAGACTACGATGGCTCTTTAAATTGGAACAATGTTAAAGATAGGAATCTGTCGCTGTGCCCCGATTTGCCTTTGAAGAATGAAATTTAATCATTATAAAACAGCCAGAAGTGTTTATTCTAAGTAGAATAATCGTGTGTATAAGGCAAAGGGACTTTATTCTTTTCTGAACTTCTTTTTAAAATAAGAAGCAGAAGAAGATTGCCACCTTAACAACTAACGCAAACGTGCTTTGGAAGTTTATCTAATATTATAGAGGGGTGGCACAAATTAATAATAAGGAGGAATATGTTACACGAGGCTTTTACTTTTGAAAGATTACTACACGCACATAATTTATGTCGCTGCAATAAACAACATAAACGTGATACAATAATTTTTGAAGTTAATCTTTCGCAAAACCTTACAGAACTTTCAAAAAGTTTATTAAATTTTACATATAAATTAGGTGAGTATAAGCAATTTTACATATTTGAACCTAAAAAACGTAACATAGAGGCTCTTTCATATAAAGATAGAGTTGTGCTAATGGCATTAACTAAAAATATCATTGCTCCAAAATTAGATAAAAAATTAATTTATGATAACGTAGCTTGCAGAAAAAACAAAGGTACGTTATTTGGATTAAAAAGGCTAAATCAGTTTTTACATTCATTTTATAATATTCATAAAAACAATCAAGGTTATTTTTTAAAATGTGATATTAAAAAATATTTTCAAAGTATAAATCATAATGTGCTGAAAGAACTTTTATTAAAAGCAAATTTTGATGCAGAAGAACTTAGTTTTTTGAATATGATAATAGATAGTAGAAATAAAAAACAAGGAGTTGGTTTACCAATAGGTAATCAAACTAGTCAATGGTTTGCTTTATACTATTTAAATATGATTGATAGATTAATTAAAGAAAAACTAAAAATAAGGTATTATGTGCGATACATGGACGATATGATATTAGTACATGAAAGTAAAGAGTATTTAAAATATTGTAAACAAGAAATTGAAAAGGTATGTAAAGAAAAATTATTGCTTGAATTAAACCATAAAACGCAAATTTCTAAATTGAGTAATGGTATAGATTTTTTAGGGTTTCGAAATATTTTACTAGACAATGGTAAAGTAATAAGACTCCTACGCTTACAAGCAAAAATTAAATTAAAAAAAAGAATTAAATTAATGTCTAAATATAAAAAGATCGGTCTTATTAATAATGCATATATAAAAATAAGATTAAATTCTTATAAAGCACATTTAAATTATTCACATTCCAATAAAATTTATAGAATCTTTGTAAATAAGTATAAAATTTAGTTAATTATAGTCTTTACAATCATAATGAAATTTGTTACAATAAAAAAAACGGAGTATACCTATGAGCAAAAATATAGATTTTTCAAAAATGGTAATATTGCAAAAATTAGATAATACAACTACAACTGGCGAAAAAGGAAATAATAGTTTATTTACCTCAGACTACATAAAATTAAATTCTTATGAAGAAGTCAAGAATATTCCCGAAAATGAGCGAATCAAAACATTAACCGATTTTGCTTTAATGAATTATTCATGGCAAAGCAGTTTGTGTGATACGGCCCGGGATAAAAGGGCTGGTGCTCCTTGGCTTCGCTCTGCCTATTCTAGCAACATTGTTAGGTTTATAGACTACGATGGCTCTTTGGGTTGGGACAATGTTAGAGCTAGGAGTCTGTCGCTGTGCCCCGCTTTGTACCTCAATCTGGAATCTTATATCTCCGCACGTAGTGCGGGTGGCGGTAAAATTGATATTTTACACAAAAAAATAGATAAAAAAACAAAACATTTTATAAATATAGGTGAATACCCTAAAACAAAAGTACCTCAAAATCTTTTTTTAGAACTTGAAAACCAATACCAAGGAGGAATGCTAAAGCCTGAGTTGCAGGCAACTGGCAGGCTTTATACAACAAACGGTCAACGTGAATATGGTGAAGATTTTTTATCTAAACAAAATCCTGAATTTATATATAAAGGCAAAAAATATGTAAGGGTAATTGTTTGGAATGATTCAAAAAATCATATTTATGAAGATGGAACAATAGTTCCAAAAACCGGTAGTGTTGAATGGGTTAAAGTTGAGCCCGTTACATTTGAAATAAAAAACTGGGAACAACTACCTAAAAGTATTAATTCAAAAGGCAAGCGTTTTGGTGCTGATAAATATTTAGAATTAGAAACCGAAGAGGCAATTTTATCCGGCTTACCTTTTTATCCAACATATGACCATGATAATTGTTCAATGTGGCAAAACTCTCTAGTTAGGGCATTTTTAAATAGTGCAAATTCTAAACAAATAGATGGTAATTCTCAATATAAAGCCGAATATCAATGGGATTTTACCAATAGTGGCTTTTTGCAGCAAGCATTAAATTTAACCAGGGAACCTACTGTAGAATATATAATACCAGATAATGAACATGAAATATGCGCACATGCATTTGAGGGGTGTATTGGAATAAATAAAATATATATTCCATCACATGTAACAAAACTTGGAGATTATGCTTTCGCTGGCTTGAATAACACACAAATTTGTTTTGAAACAGGTACAAAACAAATAAGTAATATTGAAAATGCTTTTTTAGATAAACATTATACAAATATTAATAGTTATATGTATATTTATTTATCTAAAGATAAAAAGCATGTAACTATTTCTCACCAAATTGATCAAAAATTAGAAAATGGTTCATATAGATTAGATTTTAGTATAGAACAGTTAAAAAAAGTATTTAATACAAATTTTAGGCAAAATTATGTTCAGCTAAAAACATGGAAACAAAATGGAAATATTAAGTTTATTCCACCTGAGTATACTATGCTAGTTTTTCCTGCTAGTCAAATGAAAAAATATTTTATAAATAATAACAATCAAAGGTGGGGTAGACTTGTAAAAACACTAAAATTTGATACCCTAGAAGGTACAGAAAAAAATAATTCTCTTATAGACTTAATGAAAATATTTTATGCTATAGGTGGTTTTTCTGAAAATCAAGGTGAGTGTGAAAGAGCATATAATTATGTTTTAAATTATATTGCAAAAACAAAAAATCAAAACACATCGCCTTCTGAATTGGGTGCGGAAATTCATTCAAGATTTTCTAAAATGACTTTAAAAGATGAATATAATCCTAACTTTGCCAAATTTTTTATGAAATATTACCACGAAAACCCTGACTTTATGAATTTTAGACTTCGTGATAAAGATGGCGACTTAATGGATAGTCAAGATTATTTATGTTCGGCTCATAATGCTTTTGACAGAATTTTAAAAAACTATCCAAACAGAGTTGTTAATGGTAATGAAGAACGTGCATTACTTTCTCCACGATTTGTTGCTGAGCATTGCAGCATTATTGAATATGATGATATTGAAGAAGGTAATGAAATATTAGCAGAAATTGTTGGTAAATATGGTTACGACCAAGACCAGTTTGATGAAATTCAAGAGATATACGAAAAAGCAAAAAAACTAAAAGATTCATATATTATTCGTGCCGATAAATCAGATGAAAAAAGTTGTGTAAAATTTAGAGTTCTTGAAAAAGATGACCCTCTTGGCTTTGTTTTAGGTGATATAACAAATTGTTGCCAAGTGCTTGGTGGGGCAGGTGAAGAATGTGTAGATGATGGTTATACAAATCCTAATGCGGGCTTTTTAGTCTTTGAAGAAAGTGTGTTAAATGAACAGGGCGCTCCTACCGGTGAAGTAAGAATATTGGGGCAAGCATATATTTGGTATGATCCACAAACAAAAACAGTTTGTTACGACAATATTGAAATACCAACAAAAGTATTAAATGAATTGCGTTCTGCTGATAAGCAAGGTCGTAGAATTTCTGCAAAAGCACTCGTAGATGCGGTAGAGGAGTCTGCGGTAGCAATCATGACTGCTATGAATAAAGATGGAATTAAAGTGGAACGCGTAACAACAGGCGAGGGTTATAACGATTTAAAACGTGAACTATCTCAACGTTTTGAAAGAGAAAGTAATCCAAAAGCAAGACATAGAAATTATGCTGGTTATTCTGATGCAAGGAATGCCCAATATATAATTAAAACTTATGCTGAGGTAACAAAAACAAATAGCGTAGCAATTAGAAAAAGTATTGAAGAAAGTAGGCAAACTCTTGAGCAAATACAACAGGCAGTAAGTCAAATTACAAGGTAGGAGCATATATGGATAATATTATGAAAACATTAAAAAAAGCAAATAATGCCCTTGATAATAAATTAAAAGATCTAGAACAATTGGAGGCAGAAAAACTTGACATTTTAAAACGCTATGCAAAGGCAAATGATGAACAAAGGCTTGAAATTGAAAACGAAATGAAAGCAAGTGAGGTGAAATTTAAGTTGCTTTTACAAGATGTGAATGAGATAAGTAAAAAAATAGATAAATTAAAAAAACAATATTGTTAAATTAAAGACTTACTGACTTTTTCAGTAAGTCTTTTTATAAAAACTAATTAAAATTATGTTTTTTTACATTCATAATTTCCACTACATAAATTATAAAACTTTTCTTTTTCTTCTTTTTTTAATAAATCACATTGAGTATATAATTCAACAATTCCATTTTTAATAATATATTGTTCAAGTGTTTGTAAATACTGCTGAGTATAAAGTATTGCATTGTTTAATGCATCTAAAAAAACATAATTATTCTTATCTATTTTAGTTCGGCTTTTATTTTCAAGTTGATGTAAGGTGGTTTTAATTGTTTGATAATACTCATCAATATCAAATTCAAATATTTTAAAAATGTTTTTAGGCTTTTTAGTTAATAAGTCAATGTATAATAAAGAAGTAATGCATTTGTTTTCTAAAAATTTATTTTTAATTTCAGTTAAAATATTAATATATTTTTTAAAGTCATCAAGTTCTAAAATTATAGGAAATTCATCAGGGATAGTAATCCATTTAAAATTTTTATGAGTATAATAAACATTTAATAAATTGTCTTTTAATTGTTTGATTATTTTTTTGTCAGTAGTAAAAAAACCACTTTCTAAATTAGAATTACTATTAAAACTAAAGTTAGATGAACCTATATATGCAACTTTGTCTGATAAAAAAACTTTTGAATGGTTATCTTTAATTTTTGATACAATTCCAAATTTGTTTATAAAATTATTAACTAAATCTTGATTGTTTTCGCTTTTTGAATATAGTAAACGAACGCAACAACCACAATCGATAAGTTTACATAACTTTCTTATAAAAGAATTTTCACCATAATCTTTAAAATTAAAGTTGTATGTTATTATATCAATATTGCAACAACCATTTAAATGTTTGGCAATCATTTTGTTCCAAAAATCGTAGTTTTGAAAAAATAAAATATATGACTTATTGTTCAATTTAATTTTTTTTAACATCTATATAACCTAATACTTTATTTAATTGTATCACATTTCATAACTTTGTACAATAAAATAGGTATTTTTTAATAGTATAAGCAAGTTTTAAAACTTTTTTAAAAAAGTTGTTTACAAATTATAAACAATATGATATTATCAAAATGGTAATATATATGAGGACAATATGAATGAATCAAAACTATTTTTTAATAAATCAGTATTAAGGCAACAATATGAAAAATTTTCAGGTTTAGGAAATACCTATTATTCTTTAAAAACTAATTCTAATAAAAGTGTAATAGCAGAACTAAAGCAATTAAATTCAAACTTTTTAATAAGCAACATTTCTCATTTAAAAAAACTGCAAGATATTGGTATCAAACCGAAAAGAATATGCATGATTAATGTTTTGGCAGACATACAAACATTAAAAAATCTATATAAAAATGGCGTTAGGTTTTTTACTTTTGATAATTTTAATACCTTGAAAAAATTTTCTATGTTTGCTAATTTAAGTGAATGTAAAATTTCAATTAGACTTTCTCAAATGGAAATATCTAAATATAATCTTTCGCATTTAGGTGCTAGTAAAAAAGATTGTTTTGAAATGATTAATTTTTTAAAAGGTAAATGTAGTAATGTTGGAGTTTCATTTTATATTCAAAAAAATATAAAAAGAGAAAAAGATATAATTTTTAAGTTTTTAAATTACATAAAAACACATTTTGCTAACATTAATTTTATTAACATTGGCGGAATTTCAAACGATTTTAATATTTTATATGATAATTTGAAACAATTTAAGTTTGAAGAAGTTAATTTAGAAATAGGTAGACTTTTAGTTGAAGAAGCAATATCACTTAAAACAAATATTATTAGAGTTAAAAAAGTCAATGATGAATTTTTATTAATAACCAAAAATGGAGTTTTTAACGGCTTTTTTGATAAAATTTATTATAATAAAAAATATGATATATATATTGCCACATCAAATAATAAACTTATTAAATTGACATATAAAAGTGGTCCTAATAAAATTGCAATTCATATTTTTGGAGGATCTTCCGACAGTGGTGATTATTTAGGTAAGTTGTATTTAAAAAAAGAAGATTTAAGCAATTTATATGTTGGCAATAATTTAATAGTAAAAAATGTTGGGGCATATTTTGAAGAATTTTTTATGAATTATTGTGATGATAATAAAACTAAGTATATTGAGGTGGATGATGAAATTTAAAATGTTTAGTGTAATAGTTGGAACAGAGGCTTGTGTTGCTTCATGTCCATTTTGTGTATCTGGAGAAACTCCTACTTGTGAAAATTTGAAAGATGTACAAATTAATTGGAGAAATTTGAAAATTGCCGGCAATTTGGCAAATAGAAGCGGTATTGATACAGTAATGCTTACCAGTAGGGGTGAGCCAACACTATTTCCAGATCAAATTAGTGAATATTTGGTACATTTAAAGGAATTTAATTTTCCTTTTGTAGAACTGCAATCAAATTGTATTCCAATTGCTTTAAATAAGAAAAAATACGAGCCATATTTAAAGGAGTGGTATAAAAATGGTCTAACAACAATAACTATTTCTGTAGTAAGTAATCGTGCAGAGATAAATAAAATAGTATATTTGCCAAATGCAAATTCGTATATAGACTTACCAGATTTAATTCAATATTTACATAGTTTTGGTTTTTCATTAAGGCTTACATGCGTTTGTTGTAATGGAATGACAGATTCTACGGAAAAAGTGCAAGAATTTATTGATTTTGCCAAACAAAATAAAGTTGAGCAGGTTACTTTGCGCCCTGTTAATGATGAATATAGAAGGGAAAGTGCAAAAAATTGGATAATTAAACACAAGCTTACCGATAGCCAAAAACAAGATATGAAAAATTATTTAAACAAAGTTGGAACAAAATTGTTAGAACTTGAAAGAATCGGAACAATTTATGATGTTGATGGTCAAAATGTTTGCCTATCTTTGCCATTAAATAAATATACTAGAGATACAAACCCAGAAAATCTTCGTAATTTGATTTTCTTTCAAGATGGGCATATTAGATATGAATGGGAAATGGATGGAGGAATTTTACTATGAAAGTTTATAACAAGCAATCAGATAAAAAAATAAGCAAAATGCTAATAGATAAATTAAATGAAATTAGAATTGAACGTAATTTTATTGCACAAGACTATATTACTAAAAAATGTGATTTATTAAATACTTATATGACAAAATATAAACTTAGTGCTTGTGTTGTTGCTGTTAGTGGTGGAATAGACTCAGCCATAGTTTTGGGTATTGTAAAAAATGCGAGCCAAAAACCTAACTCTCCAATTAAAAAAATAATACCTCTATTATTACCTGTGTTAAAATCTACCGGTGTTACAAATCAACAGGATGCTACATCAAGAGGAGTAGAGTTATGCGAAAACTTAGGCTTAAAACCATATGTAATAGATTTAACATCTATTAATAATGAAATTAGAAACTCATTAGAGCCCGCTTTACAAATAGTTGGCGAAGATTGGGCAATAGGGCAACTTGGGCCTTATAGCAGAACTCCGATTTTATATTACACTACTAGCCTATTAAATCAATCTGGCTTCGGTGCAATAATTTGCGGAACAACAAACAAAGACGAAGGTGCATATTTAGGATATGTTGGTAAAGCATCAGATGGAATGGTAGACATTCAACTAATATCAGATATTCATAAGTCAGAGGTATATAAGGTAGCTAGGACATTAAATCTACCCAAAAGCATTATTAATGTTATTCCAAGTGGAGATATGTATGACAAAAGAACAGACGAGATGGTATTTGGAGCCTCATACGATTTTGTAGAACTATATCTTAACTATTTAAATTGGCATGAAGAAGAACAAAAAAATTTTTATAACAATTTAGATAAAAAAGCAAAGGAAGAGTTTGACTTATATTCTAGTAATTTGGAAAATTTGCATAAATATAATCTTCATAAATATATGTCTAAGTCACCAGCAGTTCATTTAGATCTTTTTAATAGCAGTGTAAAAGGAGGTTGGGACAACTATTATTTAATAACTCAACAATGGTTAACTAAATAAGGGATAAACTTTATGAATAACAAATTTTTATGGAACGAGTTAAACTTAAACTCATCTTGTACTACTGATGAAGTAAACGAGGCATATAAAAGTTTACAATATAAAAACGAAAATGCAACGCTTGCTTGGAAAGTTTTGAGCGATAAATATTATAAAGATGTTTATAAAACACATAAAGATATGAAGTATGTTTACGAAGCAGGATTTTTTGTAGATAAATATGAGTGTGAAAAAGAAAACTATTACAATTTAAATCTGCTTACAACACCAGTAGGAAAACTATTAAATAATTTAAAAGACAAAACTTGCAAAAATCCTGTTGTTCTATTGACAACTGGTGGTTTTGCACCGCTACATGAAGGGCATTTTTTAATGATGGATTTTGCTAGATCTGCACTACAACAACAAGGCTATGAGGTTATTGGAGGCTATTTTTCTCCATCTCATAATGAATATTTTCAAACAAAACCATTTTCAACCGTTTCTTCATTTGAACGAGTTTATAATTGTCAAAAACAAATTAAAGATAGTGATTGGCTTATGATAGACCCGTGGGAGTGTTTGTATACTAAAACATATTTAAATTTTACTGATGTAATTAATAGACTTGAATTATATTTACAAAAACATGTAAACAAAAAAATTAAAGTGGCATATGTTTTTGGAGGCGATAATGCCGAATTTATGTATTGTTTCCAAAATCAAGGAATTGGAATTTGTGTAGAAAGGGAAGGTCAGGCAAATAGATATAACAAATTAAAAAAATTATTGCAAAGTAGTAATAACATTTTTATAGATAACAAATCTAAAGCATCAACTTGTTCATCAAGAGCTATAAGAGAAAAATTAGATTTATCCTATCAATTAAATTATGATAATATCAATGGTAGTTATGTTATCAGAGATGAAAGCATTTTCCCATTTAAAAATTTTTTAAATTTTATAAGTTGCGAAAAATTAGAATTATTAATAAAAAAATTTATAAAAAAATTATCAAAAGAAATATACAATGCCTTTGATAAAAAAATAAATATTTATTTTTTAGATTTAAAATCTCAATTAAATATTGCAAGTTTAGAATTAAAAGATAAGCGAACAATTAGCCTTGATGCATACTATAAAGGAACATATAACATTGAAACAAGCAGGCTATTTGATATTAGTGATCCACAGTTTACATACTTAGAATTAAATGATAGAGATAATAAAAAGCCAATATCTAAACAAATATCAAAAATAAAATCAGGCAAATATGTTTTAGTAGATGATGATAGTGCAACTGGCAAAACAATTAGAGACATAATATCTAAATTACCTAATAATGTTATGGTAGATGATGTTTATTTGCTCGCAAAACAATTGAATAAAAAAATTTTTGATATAGTAGATTTAAGAGATTTTATTTTAGGTGGAAAAAATGGAGGTTTGCTTGTAAGACTTCCTAATGGTAAATTTGCTAGAGCACCCTATATTGTTCCATATGTATGTTTAAAATCTAGAGCTTCAATTTCGCCATTAAAAGAATTTAATTTTTCACTTAAAATTTGGGAATTAAATAAGTGGTTTTTTATGCAGTTTGAAAAAGATGTTCCACTTTCAGTCAGTGATGTTGGATTTAAAAATTTAATGAATTATATTGGTTTTGATGATATAACATCATTTTTAAAAATTTGCGATTGGCATGTTAAAAAACTAAAAGGAATCCTGTAAACTAATTCTATTAGAAAATAAATAACGCAAAAACAAAAAGTGTGCTATAATACATCAGAGGTTGATAATATGAAAAAATTGAATAACACAACTGATGTTGTTAAATATTTAAAGTTTGGAAACTTAACCCAGCCATTTTTAAAAGACGAATACGTATTAGAAATGGTAATGCGCCATTACTATGCTAAAATAAAACTTTATGGGAAGGCAAATCAACTAGAAAGTTTGTATTTATTGATTAACCATAATGTAAAATATTCAAAGAACCAAGAGTTTCGTGACAATTACAAATTTCAAAGAACAGCTGAGGAAATTTGGGCAAGCAAACAAATGACAGGTTGTACAGATTATTGTATATTATTTGCAACCTTAGCCAGACAAATCGGTATTTCAACAACATTTTTACATACTGCAGAAAAATACTGGTTGCAAAAATTTAAGAATAATGAAACTTTTAAATATCATAGCGGACATAGTTTTTGTGAATGCTTTTATAAAGGGAAATGGATTTTGGTTGACCCAACTTGTAAAAAAATACAAACCAATTATGATTCAAACAACATACAATTAAATTACAATGTTGGTGGAAAAGATAATTTTATACCATATATACGAGATTTAGATTTAAGCACTAAACAATCTATTTCAGAACATAATAAAATAATGGATGAACTATGTCTAAAAATATAAAAATATATGGAAAATATCTAATGTTATATTAAATTGTTTTTTGCTTAATGCTTTTTATTAATTATTCATTTATTCTTGTAAAAATCAAGAATTGTGAATAATTTTTTATTGTTAAATTTATAATTGGCAATCTTTTATAAAAAAAGGGGAATATAACCTTTAGTACAAAGTTTTGCAACAATTATGTAATGAATTTGGAATAGGAAAACAAAGCTACAAAATTTTAGAACTTACAAACAAGATTGTGAAATTTATAATAAGTAACTAATTTTACTTAATTTTTACTATCAAAAAATCCCTTAAAAAAAAGGGATTAAACTGGTGGACTTTGGGGGGCTCGAACCCCCGACCCACTGATTAAGAGTCAGTTGCTCTACCAACTGAGCTAAAAGTCCATATTAAAAAACTTTTATATTTTATGGTATAATAACAAATTTGTCAAGTGATTTAACATTAAATATATATTAGCAATTTATCTCAATTAACTACAATATTTCATACTATTATAACCTCATAATTAAATTCTCTTGCGGTTATATTTTTTGTGTGATATACTAAATTTTATGAATGAACGAAAGATACCAGTAAGCGAAAATTTAGAAAAATTAGTCCTAAAACTTAAAAACAGGGCTGATATTTTTGTTGTTGGAGGTTATGTACGTAATGCTGCCATGGGTATGGGTGAAACAGATGTGGACCTTGCAAGTGAAATATCGCCTGATGAACTAAAACAACTTTTAAAATATAGCGATTTTAAAGTTATAGACAAAAGCAAAAAACTTGGAACTGTTTTAATTAAAATAGGCGATGAAGAATATGAACATACAACTTTTAGAAAAGAAGAGTATGATGATTCTGGCAAACATAGGCCGGAAAAAGCCGAGTTTGTATCTGATATTCGTGAAGATGCAAAAAGACGAGATTTTACTTGTAATTGCGTTTACTATAACTTAACTCATAGAAGATATGTAGATATATATTCTGGGTTGTATGATATATCAAAAAGTTTAATAAAATGTGTAGAAACACCTACTTATGTTTTTCAAAACGATGGCTTAAGAATTTTACGTATGGTAAGACAAGCCGCAGAACTTAATTATAAAATTGATAAATCAACATATTTTACTGCAAAAAGCATGACTTATAGGCTTAAAGATATTTCAGGTCAGAGAAAATTAAATGAACTTAAACTTATTTTATATGCTGATCAAAAATATTCAATCAGTAAACCAAAAGCACACTTAAAGGCTCTTAATATGTTTAACGATTTAAGACTTTTTCCACTTTTTTATGTTCCATGTGATCGTGTAAAACTTACCATGTTAAAAAAAGTAAAAATGGAAGATAGGTTCGTTGCATTACTTATAGATATTGTAAATGCAGTAAATCCTGATTGCGTTGAATATTATTTAAAAGATTTATTAGGCAGTAATGGTCTTTGCATGGGCAAAGCGGGCGATGAATATATAAAAATTGTTTGTGGTTATTTCGATGCTTTAAACAGAAGAAATAATAAAGAATATTTCTTTAAGTACTTTGATAATTTTAATATTATTAGAGAGTATTTAAAATATACAAATAAAAAACTCTATGAAAAATATAATTTCTTTTATAGATATATTTTAAATCAAAAAATTCCAGTGCGAATTAAAGATTTAAATATTGATGGCAACGATATAAAAAAAGCCCTTCCAAAATTAGAAGAGAAAAATATTAGCAAAATTTTGAAACAACTTTTAGATGAGGTCTTTGCAAACGAAATAGCAAATGAAAAATCTGAACTAATAAAAGAGGTAAAAAAAATTGGTAATTCTAGAAATTATTAGTTTATGTTTGTTGGCAATCCTAATTGTTATTGGGCTTGTTTTGTTGTTAAAGAAACGAAGCGAAAATAATGTAATGACAACCAAAGATTATATGGAACTTCGTTCATATATTCAAATGTGTTTTAACGAGCAAAATAAACTTAACGAAAAAATTAATGAACTAATAGTTAAATCTATGGCAAGCAATAACGATAGTGTTATTAATGCTGTATCTAAAAATTCTGGTCTTCATATGCAACAATTGAATGATATTATGGCTCGACTAAATAAAATGATTGAAAGCACATCTGAAAATATGAAGAATGCTAGTTTAATTTTGCAAACGGGATTAGAGAGGCTTCAAAACGACAACGAGAAAAAACTAGAACAAATGCGACAAACCGTAGATGAAAAACTTAATATTAGTTTAGAGCGTAGGCTTTCTGAGTCTTTTAAAGTTATAAACGAAAGGCTTCAAAGTGTTTATGAGGGCTTAGGAGAAATGAAAAACCTTGCAAATGGTGTGGGGGATTTAAAAAAAGTTTTAACTAATGTAAAAACTCGTGGCATATGGGGCGAGGTTCAACTTGGTAATTTGTTAGAACAAATGATGAGTCCAGAACAATATGCAAGTCAAGTAGCAACAAAAACTGGTAGTTTAGAACGTGTTGATTATGTTATAAAGCTTCCGGGTAAAACAGGTGATGAGGTATATTTACCAATTGATGCAAAGTTTCCTATTGAAGATTATCAACGGCTTTGTGAGGCAAGTGATAAAGGTGATAAAACTGAAGTTGACACTTGTTTAAAAGCACTTGAAAAAAGAGTTAAAGAAGAAGCAAAATCAATTCATGATAAATATATAAATGTTCCAACAACCACCGATTTTGCTGTAATGTATTTATCTATTGAAGGTTTATATGCAGAAGTTCTTCGTAGACCGGGGTTAGCAGAAACATTGCAAAGGGAATATAAAATAAATGTTTGTGGTCCAACAACACTTGCATCACTTTTAAATAGTTTGCAAATGGGGTTTAAAACTTTAACTATAGAAAAACGTTCAAGCGAAGTTTGGAATTTGCTTGGTGCAATAAAGCAAGAGTTTGGTAAATTTGTTGATCTTTTAGCAAAAACGCAGAAAAAACTTTCTGAAGCAAGTAATACAATTGAGTTTGCAACTAAAAAATCACGTACAATTGAAAAAAAATTAAAAAATATTGCAATTGAAAACACACAACAAGTTTTAGAGTTAGATGAACAAATTGATCAATATGAAAACATTTTAAACGATGATGAATAAATAATTGTTATGCCTGAAGATGATTAGGGAATATTTAATACTATGAATGAGGTTATAAAACAAAAACTTGAAAACATAACCGAACGCAGCGGCGTATATATCATGAAAGATAATAGCGGCGCTGTTATTTATGTTGGAAAAGCAAAAAACTTAAAAAACAGAGTAAGCCAATATTTTCATAATTCACAAAAACTTCCAAAAGTTCAGGCAATGGTTGAGCATATTGCCGATTTTGAATATTTTATAACTCTTTCAGAACAAGATGCTTTTGCTTTAGAGAACAACTTAATAAAACAACATCAACCCTTTTATAATATACTTTTAAAAGATGCAAAAACCTTTGCATATATTAAAATCAATTTAAAAGAAGATTATCCAAGGTTTGAAATAACAAGAAAACTTAAAAATGATGGGGCAAAATATTTTGGTCCATATATAAATGGTATTTCTGCACGTGATATAATGAATCTTTTAAACTTGGCATTCCCTGTAAGAAAATGTAAAGAAAAGTTGGGTAAAAAAAGAGCACGAGCATGTCTTAATTATTCAATTGGTCTTTGCATGGCACCTTGTATGGCATATATTAATAAGCTTGATTATAGAAAGATTGTTGATGATGCTATAGAATTTTTAAAAGGTAATGATCAAAATATTGAAAAAATAATAACAACTAAAATGCAAGGTTATGCTGCATCAGAAAATTTTGAAAAAGCGCTTGAAATGAGAGATAATTTAAAACTCATTAAAAAATTAAAAGAAAAGGTTGTTGCAAATATTCCTAAAGATATTTCGTTTGATGTATTTTCTTATGTAACCGACGGCGATGCCGGTGCAGTTTGCGTTATTACTTTGCGTATGGGTAAAATATTGGGAGTGCAAGACTTTTCTATAACAGATGGCTCAATATCAAATAGCGAAACATTACAAAATTTTATTATTGCTTATTATAAAAACAAACATCTTCCTGATGAAATTTTAGTAAATTTGGATATGGAAAATATCAATGAATTTGGAGATTATCTTCAAACAATATTTAATAAAAGAACAACAATTTTTGTTCCCAAAATTGCAATTAAAAGCAATTTAATAACAATGGCAGAGGAGAATGCTCGCGAGCATTTATTTAAAAGAGTAAGAGAAGATAAATTGAAATTTAGGCGTACACTTGGCGCACTTATTAACCTAAAAGAAATATTAAACTTAAAGACAATTCCAAAACGCATGGAGTGTTACGACATTTCAAACATAAGTGGTACAAATAAGGTTGCAAGCATGGTTGTGTTTGAAAATGGTGAACCTGCTAAAAAAATGTATCGTAAGTTTAAAATTAAAACAGTTGAGGGCTCAAACGACTTTGCAAGTTTAGAAGAAACTCTAATGCGTAGATTACAAGAACTCGATAAGTCCGAAGATGAAAGTTTTTCTCGCAAGCCCGACCTTATTGTAATTGATGGTGGTAAGGGGCAGCTATCATCTACCTATGAAGTGCTTAAAAAATCTGGTCACGGCAGTATAAAAATGATAAGTTTAGCGAAAAGATTTGAAGAAGTTTATACTCCAAATTGCAGCGTTCCAATTATGTTAAAACGCTCAAGCGAAGAATTAAAATTATTGCAAAGAATTCGTGATGAGGCGCATAGGTTTGCTATAACATTTCATAGAAATTTGCGTAATAAAATGGAATATCATGATCCTCTAGATGAAGTGGAAGGTATAGGTAAAGTTAAAAAAAGAGCGCTTTATTCACAATTTAAAACTTTACAAAATATTAAAAATGCAAGTGTTGAAGAACTATCTATGGTTAAAGGCATAAATAAAAATGATGCTATTAAATTAAAACAATTTTTTACAAAGGATCAAACAAATGAATAAGTTATACTTTAAGTATGGTGCAATGGGCTGTAGCAAAACGGCAAGTGCTTTAATGTGCAAGTTTAATTTTGAACAACGAGGTTTTAATGTTTTGTTTTTAAAATCATTTTTAGATAATCGCAATATGGAGGGTGAAGAAATTATTGTTCATTCTCGTATAGGATTAAAAAGCAAGTGTGTACCCTTTACTAAAGAGCAAAATATAATAGACTTATTTAATGAAAAATGTAAATCAAAAAACTATAATGTTATAATGGTAGATGAATGTCAGTTCGCTACAGAACAACAAGTTGAACAATTGAAAGAACTATCACAAAAAGTCCCTGTTATGTGCTATGGTCTTTTAACGGATTTTAGAACAAAACTTTTTGAAGGAAGTAAAAGGCTTGTTGAACTTGCCGATAGTTTGCAAGAACTAAAAAGTATTTGCACATGTGGTAGAAAAGCAACAGTAAACGCACGCTTTGTAGATGGAAAATTAAATTTAGAGGGCGATGTTGTTGCAATAGAAAAAAATAATGTAAATTATGAAACAATGTGCTATAATTGTTTCAGAAAATTAATTAAAAAATAAATATTTATTTAAATATTATTTATTTCAAAATTAATTAAAAAATATTAAAATTCGCTAGAATTTAAAAGGATTTATATGGCTAAAAAAAGTACAAAAAAGAATTTAAATAAAATTAAAAAAGAAATAAAAAAATTCAGTAAACCTACAATTATAATAGCAATTATTTGCTTTTTAATTGCTTTTGCAGGTGGAGTTTTTACTACATATTATTTAACAAAAAATGATACCTTTGAGTTAATTGGTGATTCATATATTGAACTTGAAATTGGTGAGGAATATATAGAGTATGGTGCAAAAATAATTGCATTTAATAAAGATATATCAAATGAAGTAATAATAAAAGGAACAGTAGATACTTCTAACCAAGGTGAATATATTTTAAAATATACGGTAGACAATTTTCGTTTTAAAGGTTACACACTTTATAAAAAAATTGTAGTAGGTGAGGTGACAAATGGCTAAGAAACAATATAATGGCTTTTCTTCTTTTTTGCTATGTGTAGTATGTATACTCTTAGGTTTTTGTGTTGGTGTCGCTGGGCTTTATGTTTATATAACACAAAAAGAAATTGCCGCCATACAAGTATATAGTGCTGGAGAAATTGCTTTTCACTTTTTAGAATTAGGCAATGATAAAACGGGCGATTGTACATACATAAAAGCAGATGAATATGATATTTTAATTGACGCAGGTTCTAACTATTCATCAATTCCAACAATAACATCATATTTAAATAAATATGTTACTGATGGCTCGCTTGAATATGTAATTGTAACTCATGCACATGAGGATCACTATGCAGGTTTTGCAACAAACACAAATACAGAAAGCATTTTTGATATGTATGAAATTGGTACAATAATTGATTTTTCTCAAATAACTTCTGAAAAAGCAGATCAAAAAATGTACAAAAATTATCAAAGGGAATTATCAGAGGCTATACAGCGCGGAGCCGTTCATTATACCGCTCAAGAGTGTGTAATGGAAACAAATGGTGCAAAGCAAGTATTTGAAATTACAACAAGCATAACTATGACAATACTTAATCAAAAATATTATCATGAGGCATCTACAACTGAAAATAATCATTCAGTTTGCACGCTTTTTACTCATACTCAAAGAAACTTTTTATTTACTGGCGACTTAGAAGAAGATGGGGAAGAAAGTTTGGTTGAACTTAACGACCTTCCACATGTGGATTTATATAAAGCAGGTCATCATGGCTCTAAAACAAGTTCGCATGATATCCTACTTAATAAAATTACGCCAGACATATGTTGCGTTTGTTGCTGCGCTGGAAATGTAGAATATACTCAAACAATGGAAAATACTTTTCCAACTCAAGATTTTATAGACAGAATCAGCAAACATACCGACAAAGTTTATGTGACAACACTAGGTCCAATAAGATACGATGAAGACAAAAAGAAATATGTAAATAATGGTTATCAATCAATGAACGGTAATATCGTTGTAACAGCAACGGCTTCTAATATTAGTGTTGAGTGTAGCAATAACAATACACTACTTAAAGATACTGCTTGGTTTAAAGAAAATCGTACTTGTCCTCAAAACTGGGCTTAAAATAATATACCATAGTATTATAAATTGCCTCTTGAAATTTAAGTAATACTATGGTATATTTTTTATGTATTAGGGAGAAATGTGTAAATGGATAAAAACGATAAACAAATTAACAGCATGAAAAAAAGAATAGAAAAAGAAATTAAATCTCATAATAAATATGTTGCAAGGCAAACTGCAAAATTTCTTAAAAAAATAGGCTTTAATAAATATGATACAATTGAATCGCTCAATGCAAAAACATTAGAATTTGCTCGTCAAGCAAAAAGAGAAGAATTGTGGCAAATATATTTGTTAGATGAACAAAAAAATGATGCTGCTTTTATGTTAAAATTATTAAAAAGTAATGATAATATGCTTGATAAATATCATCATTGTGATTCTTTTAGTGAAGAACTTAAAAAAAATACAGATTTTATGATAGAGTACATAAAATTGCTACATGCAAAAATGTTAGAAAAATATCCAAGTGGCTATTACTTTATGAAGTATACACTCCTTTATAATATTTTAAATAATAATAAAGAAGTATTAAAAAATATAGATTTAATAATTAAACTTGCAAATGAATTTCCAAATGAAAATATTTTAGAGTATGTCGCAGAACATAATTATACTTATAGTTATGTATATGAACAAAAATTTCTTAATTTAACTTTGAGGGAAGAATTTGTAAAACAACAAGTTGCTAAATTTGGTGCCGATGCATTAAAATACATTCCAAATAATTTAGAAAATTATTTAGATTATGTAAGTTTAGCAATAGAAAAATCTGGGTTTAAAGCTTTAAAATATTTACCAATAAATCAAGTTTTAGCAAACAAAAAACTTATAGTAAAAGCCTTTAATGCTTCTGGTAAAAATAAAGAACAATTACGAGAATTTATTGAAAAAACATGCTCGCCATATAGAGAAAGACATTATATGTGTCATTGTGAGCCGCACTATAGTTCTTGGTATGATGAAAAATATAAAGAAGTTCAAACTAAACTTCAAAAAAGTAAAGTAATTAACCAACTTTTTGCAACTACTACTCAAGAAGAAATTACAAAATAAATTTGTAAATTAAACAAGTCTTTAACTAGGCTTGTTTTTTAAAAGTTTGTTTTGCTTTTAGTAATTGTTTTGAAAAAAAATAAATTTATTGTATAATTCCTTTTAGGAGCAAATATGTTAGCAAAAGTTTTAAGTTATGGTTTAAATGGTTTAGATGGTTTTCCTGTAGAAATTGAAGCGGATATTTCTGCAGGCCTTAGTAAGTTTGATATAGTTGGGCTTGCCGATACAGCAATAAAGGAAAGTAAAGATAGAGTGCGTTCGGCAATTAAAAATTCAGGGCTTAATTACCCTATAGATGCAATAACAATCAACTTGGCGCCGGCAGATAAAAAGAAAGAAGGTCCAATTTATGACCTACCAATTGCAGTTGCAATTTTGTCAGCAAATGGAAAAATAAATTATAAAAAAATAAAAGACATTGTGTTTTTTGGTGAACTATCTCTTGATGGCACAATTAAAAAAGTTAATGGTGTTTTGCCTATGCTTATTTCGGCTCGCGCAAATGGTTGCAAAAAATTCATAATGCCAAGTGCTAATAGTTTAGAGGCAAGTTTTATTGATGGCATAGAAATAATGGTAGCAAATACTTTACAAGATGTTGTAAAGCATTTCGCTGAGGAAGAATCTATTCCTTTACATGTGGTAACCCCATCTAATTATGCCGAAATTCAAAAAGAGGCAAACGCCCATATTATTGACATGAAAAATGTAAAAGGGCAGGCAGTTGCAAAAAGGGCACTAGAAATTGCTGCTGCTGGTGGGCATAATATTTTAATGATTGGTCCTCCAGGAAGTGGTAAAACTTTGCTTGCAAGATGTTTTCCAGGGATATTGCCAGATATGACTTTTGATGAAGCACTTGAAGTAACAAAAATTCATAGTATAGCTGGCATTTTAGATAGCAATAAGGGCATTATAACAAACCGTCCTTTTAGAACGCCTCATCACACAGCAACAACTATAGCACTTGCAGGTGGCGGCAAAGATGCAAAACCCGGCGAAATTAGTTTGGCGCATAATGGTGTATTATTTTTAGATGAATTGCCAGAATATTCTCGCCAATTTATAGAAGTACTAAGGCAACCACTAGAAGATGGTCAAATTACAGTTGCAAGAAACAAACTTACAGTTACATATCCAGCATCATATATTATGATTGCCAGCATGAATCCTTGTCCTTGTGGCAACTATGGAAGTAAAACTCAAGTTTGTCGTTGTACACCTCAACAAATTCATAAATATTTATCAAAACTTAGTGGTCCTATTATGGATAGAATTGATCTTCATGTTGAAGTTGATTCTGTTACATATGACGATTTATCTAGTAAAAAAGAGGAAGAAGCATCAGAGTCAATCAAACAAAGAGTAAATAGTGCAAGACAAATTCAATTGCAAAGGTTTAAAAATTCAAAAATATATTCAAATGCTAAAATGAATGTAGTACAAACTAAAAAATATTGTTCACTAGATGATGAAGCCGAAAATTTAGTTAAAGTTGCTTTTGATAAATTAAAGATGTCTGCTAGAGCACATGACAGAATTTTAAAGGTTGCACGTACAATTGCGGATTTAGAAGGAAGTCAAACTATAAAAGCAACACATATTGCCGAGGCAATAAATTATAGGTCATTAGATAGGAAATATGGCATATGATTAATTATAGTCAAGATGAAAAAGCATTAATTTTTTTAAGCCAATTTGAGTTCATGACATCTAAAAAAATGCAAGAAGTATGCGAGTGTTTAGAAGAGCCTAGTAAAATATTATCTTCTAGTTGCACAGAACTTGAATGTTTAAAACCAATTTTAAAAACACATTTTAATACATTTATTGAATCTAAAGAAAACTTTAATGAAAATACTTTTTTTCAAATGTTAAATAATAGAGGTATTAAATGTTTAACAATCTTTTCAAAAAACTATCCAAGTAAGTTGCATAAATTATCTAATCCTCCATATATTCTTTTTTATGTTGGTAATTTAGATTTAATTAATACACAAACTGTTGCTATTGTGGGCGCACGTAATCCATCAACATATGGCAAATTAGTAACTGAAAAATTTTCAAAAAGTTTAGCACAAAATAATATAACTATAATTAGTGGGCTGGCTAGTGGAGTTGATAAAATTTCTCATGAGGTTTGTTTAGAGGTTAATGGTAAAACTATTGCTGTTCTTGGTGGTGGTTTTGACCAAATTTATCCAGCAATGAATGTAAATTTGGCTCGCGAAGTGGCTAAAAAAGGTTTAATTATTACAGAGTATTTTTTAAATATTCAACCAACAAAGTATTCATTCCCTCATCGTAATAGAATAATTGCAGCATTTTCTGATGCAATTTTAATAACCGAGGCTGGCAAAAAAAGTGGCAGTCTTTACACTATGGAATATGGCACTGAAATGGGTATAGATACATATTGTGTGCCTGGTAGTATAATGAGTGAATTATCGTATGCCACTAACGATTTAATAAAACGTGGTGCTGCAGCATGCGTAACAAACCCAGAAGATATATTATGTATTTTTGGTATTAAACCTAAAGAAAATAAAAACCAAGTTATGCAATTAACAATTGAAGAAACTTTAATAAGTTCTTTTCTTAAAGAGGGCGAAAAAGACTTTGAGTTTTTACAAGAAAAAACACAATATTCAACACAAACCTTAAATATCAATTTGACATCAATGGAAATTCGTGGAATAATTAAAAAATTGGCAGGAAATAAATATATTCTTTGCTAACTTCTATATTGTTAAAAATAATGGAGATTTATGAAATTAGTAATTATTGAGTCACCAAATAAACGAGAATCACTAAAAAAATATTTAGGAGAAGGATATGAAGTTATGTCTACAAAAGGGCATATTCGTGATCTTCCAACAAAAAGTTTTGCAGTAGATATAAAAAATAATTTTGAGCCTACTTATGAAATTATGGCAGATAAAAATTCTATTGTAAACGAGTTAAAACGCGCAGCTAAAAAAGCTGATGAGGTTTTAATTGCATCCGACCCGGATAGGGAGGGAGAAGCAATAGCTTGGCATATTGCTTATATTTTAGGAATAGCACAAGAACAAAAATGTCGTATTACGTTTAATGAAATTTCTAAAACAGCAGTTCAAACAGCATTAACAAAACCAAGATGCATTGACCAAAATTTAGTAGATGCACAGCAAGCAAGAAGAATACTCGATAGGCTTGTTGGTTATAAAGTTTCACCAATAATTTGTAAAAAAATTAAGTCTAATTTAAGTGCTGGTAGAGTTCAATCAGTATGTTTAAAATTAGTTGTAGACCGTGAGCGTGAAATTATTAATTTTAAACCAGAAGAATACTGGAATGTTTCGGTTGATTTAAACAAGTTTGAAGATAACCAAATTTTTAAAGCAGCAGCAGTACTTTATAAAGGCAAAAAAGTCAAATTTAAAAATAAAGAAGAGGTAGAACAAGCCACTGTAGGAATAGAAAATGCTGAATATAAAATTACTAAAATAAAAAAGAGCAAAACATCTTCACATGCTCCTGCACCATTTACAACTTCTACAATGCAACAAGAGGCTCAAAACAAGGCGGGCATGAGTACAGCAGCAACAACTAAGGTTGCACAAATATTATACGAAGGCGTTGAATTGCCGGGCGAAGGTAAAACTGCTTTAATCACATATATAAGAACCGACTCAACCCGCGTTTCTGCCGATGCTATGCAAATGGCAAAAGAATATATTAATTCTGAATATGGTAAAGATTTTTTACCTACAAAGCCAAATGTTTATTCAAGTAAAAAAGATGCACAAGATGCGCACGAGGCAATAAGACCAATTTCTCTTGCAAGACGACCAGATGATTTAAAAAGTGCGTTAAAGCCAGAAGTATATAAGTTATACAAATTAATTTATGAGCGTTTTTTAGCAAGTCAAATGTCACCTGCACAATACGATAATGTAACTGTAGATATTAATGCAAACGATATTACTTTTAGAGTAACAGGCAAAACAATGACTTTTGCTGGTTGGACTAGTGCGTATAAACAAGTTGAAGAAAAGCAAGAAGACAATGAAGTAGCAGATAAACTTCCACCAATGCAAGAGGGTGAGGTATTGCACTTTAACTCAATAAAAAAAGAACAAAAATTTACAAAGCCGCCTTCAAGATATACCGAAGCATCGCTCATTAAAGCCATGGATGAATATGGTATTGGAAGACCTGCAACATATGCTCCAACAATTTCAGTATTGGCAAATCGTAATTATACCGAAAGAGATAAAAAGTATTTATATCCAACCGAAGTAGGAATGACGGTAACCGACTTTTTGCAGAAGTATTTTGAAAAAGTATTTAATTTAGATTTTACTGCCGATATGGAAGCAAAACTAGATGATATTGCAGAAAAAGAAGAGGATTGGCATAAAGTTATTAGCAAGTTTTGGCATTTTTTAGAGCCGCTTTTAACAACCGCAAATGGCGGGGAAAAAATGAAAGCAGAGCCACAAAAAACCGATATTAAATGTGAAAAATGTGGACATATAATGGTAATTCGTGAGGGAAGATATGGAAAATTTTTGGGTTGTTCAAATTTTCCTGCATGTAAAAACATTAAAGCAATGGAAGAAACCATATATAAAGGCACTTGCCCTAAATGTGGGAAACGCATGACTGAGCGTAAAAGTAAAGCAGGTAAAATATATTACTCTTGCGAAGACTATACAAATTGTAAATTTATGAGTTGGGACGAGCCAATTGGTAAACTTTGCCCAAAATGTAATGAGCATATTATAACAAAAAAAGTTCGTGGAAAAGAAATAATAAAATGCAGTAATAAGGATTGTGACTACATTGAAGAATAAAGAAGTAATAATAATTGGTGCAGGGCTTGCTGGTTGCGAGGCGGCATTGTATCTTGCAAAATATGGAGTAAAGGTGAAACTTTATGAAATGAAAAGTATAAAAAAAACACCTGCACAAAAAAGTGAAAGTTTGGCAGAACTAGTTTGTTCAAATAGTTTAAAGGGTGAAGATTATTTAAGTGCCAGTGGACTTTTAAAACTTGAAATGGAAAAATTGGGTTCTCACCTTATTCCGCTTGCAAAAGAAAATAGAGTGCCTAGCGGTGGTGCTCTTTCAGTTAACCGAGAGGAGTTTGGGAAAGCCGTAACCAACTTAATAAAAAACAACGAGAATATTGAATTGATTAATGAAGTTGTTAAAAAAATTGATATCTCAAAGCCTTGTATAGTTGCTTGCGGGCCGTTAATTGATGAAGATCTTTTTGAAAATTTAAAACAATTAATTGGTGAAACATCATGTTATTTTTACGATGCAATTGCACCAATAGTTGCTACTGATAGCATTGATATGTCAAGAGCATATTGGGGCAATAGATATAACAAAGGCGAAACAGCTGATTATTTAAATTGCTTAATGAATAAAGAGGAATATTTAAAGTTTTATAATGAACTTATAAATGCAAAAACGGTAGAACTTCATGAGTTCGAAAAAATAAAAGTTTTTGAAGGCTGCATGCCTGTGGAAGTAATGGCAAAAAGAGGGGTCGATGCCCTTAGATATGGTCCTATGAAACCTGTAGGGTTAAGAGATGAAAGATATCAAGAAAGACCATATGCCGCAATACAACTTCGTAAAGAAAATTTGCTTGGCAATAGTTTAAATATGGTTGGATTTCAAACAAATTTAACATTTCCAGAACAAAAAAGAGTATTTGGCTTAATTCCTGCGTTAAAAAATGCAGAGTTTATAAGATATGGAACTATGCACAGAAATTCATATATTAACGCACCTAAAATTTTGAATGAATTTTCGCAAATTAAACTTTTGCCAAACATCTTTATTGCTGGGCAACTTTCTGGGGTAGAAGGGTATGTAGAAAGCATGGCAAGCGGTTTATATGTGGCCATTAATATGTTAAGGTTCTTAAATGGTAAAAAACTTTTAAGTTTGCCTAGCACAACCGTTTTAGGTGCAATTCAAAACTATATAGCATTTGCACCGGAAAAAGATTTTCAGCCAATGAATGCGAATTATGGTATTGTTCAGGCTGAAAATATTCGAGATAAACAACAAAAGAAGCAAAAAATATTTGGAGAATCAATAAATCAAATAGATATTTTTTTAAAAAAACTGGAGGAAGATTAATGGAAAATATGTTTAGAGGCACAACAATTTGTGCAGTTAAGCGTAATGGTAAAACTGCTGTTTGTGGAGATGGTCAAGTTACAATGTCACAAAGCGTTATTTTTAAAAATAATGCTGTTAAAGTTCGTAGGTTATATAACAATAACGTAGTAATTGGCTTTGCCGGCTCGGTTGCCGATGCATTTAGTTTAAGTGAACGTTTTGAACAAATGTTAAATAAATTTGCTGGCAATTTAATGAAGTCTGCCGTTGAACTTGCCGCTCTTTGGAGAACAGACAAGGCTTTAAGGCAATTAGAGGCATTAATGATTGTTGCGGATAAAGACCAAATGCTTATGGTTTCTGGTAGTGGTGAGGTGATAGAACCAGAAGATGATATTTTAGCAATAGGCAGTGGCGGTAACTATGCACTTGCTGCCGCAAAAGCGTTGAAAGAAAACACCGATTTGTCAGCCAAAGACATTGCTATAAAAGCACTTACAATAGCGGGAAACATTTGTGTGTTTACAAATAACCATTTAACAGTAGAGGAGGTGTAATATGGAACTTACTCCAAAACAAGTTGTAGAAGAATTAGATAAATACATTATTGGTCAAAGTGAGGCTAAAAAAGCAGTTGCTGTTGCCCTAAGAAATAGATACAGAAGAAACTCTCTTCCAAAAGATGTACGTGATGAAATTACACCAAAAAATATTATTATGAAGGGCCCTACTGGTGTTGGTAAAACGGAAATTGCTCGTAGGTTAGCACGCCTTGTTAAAGCACCTTTTGTTAAGGTTGAAGCAACAAAATATACCGAAGTTGGCTATGTTGGTAGAGATGTTGAAAGCATGATACGTGACCTTGTAACTGTATCAATAAACATGGTTAAAGAGGAAAAAACCAAAGAAGTAGAAGCAAAGGCAAGCATTGCTGTCACTAACAAAATTTGTGATATTTTATTTAAAAATCAAGTACCTAAAGAAGATGAACTACCAAAAAGTAAAGAAGCAATTAAACTTGATTATTTACAAGGTTTGTATGATAAAGAAATTATTGAAGTTGCTGTTTCAGAACAACCAAAATCTGTAAATGTAATAGAGGGTATGGGCGAAATAAATTTTGGTGGTATACTTGGCGGAATGTTCCCAGGTCGTAAAATAAACAAAAAAATGACTGTATTAAAAGCAAAAGAAACATTAATTGCCGAAGAGGCTGAAAAACTTATAGATATGGATGCTGTAAATGCCGAAGGTGTAAGACGTGCAGAAGAAGAAGGTATTGTATTTATTGATGAAATGGATAAAATTATTGGAAAATCTTCTAGTAATGGTCCCGATGTTTCTAGAGAAGGCGTTCAACGAGATATATTGCCAATAGTAGAGGGTTGTACAGTAAATACAAAATTTGGAAATGTAAAAACTGACTTTATTTTATTTATTTGCGCAGGTGCTTTCCATGTATCTAAAGTGGAAGATATGATTCCCGAACTTCAAGGTCGTTTTCCTGTAATGGTACAACTTAATAGCCTTAAAAAAGATGATTTTAAACGCATTTTAAAAGAGCCTAAAAATGCAATTACTTTCCAATACGAAAGTTTACTTTCTGTTGATAAAGTAAATTTAGAATTTACCGATGATGCACTAGAAGAAATTGCTCGTTTTGCAGAAGAAGAAAATGAAACAAAAGAGAATATAGGTGCAAGAAGACTTCATACAATAATGGAAAGGCTTCTAGAAGAAATTTCATTTACAGCAAATGGTGAAGATGAAATAAACTTAAAAGTTACCGCCAACTATGTTAAAGAAATATTTAAAGATAATATTAAATCTCATGATTTAAAGAAATATGTATTATAATGGAAAATATAATAAAAGTTGATATAAACGATAACCCAATAGGAACAATAGAAAAGTTAACGGCGCATAAAACTCCAGTTTTGCACCGTGCTTTTTCTGTGTTTTTATACCGTGGTGATAAAATTTTATTACAAAAAAGGGCTTTAAATAAATATCATTCTGGTGGACTTTGGGCAAACTCTTGTTGTTCTCACCCAAGAGCAAATATGAGTTTTTTAGATAGTGTGTATAGCAGGTTAAATTTTGAACTTGGAATTAAAGATAAAATAAATTTACAAGAACTTTTTTCTTTCACTTATCTTTCAAAATATGCAGACGATTTATATGAGTATGAATATGACCACGTTTTGGTTGGTGAATACAAACAAGAAAACTTAAATTTTAATAAAGATGAGATATCAGAATTAAAATGGTGGAATATTTTTGACTTAGAAAAAGAGTTAGTTTTAAATCCACAAAAATTTGCAACGTGGTTTTTAATTTGTGCACCTAAAGTTATTTATAAAATTAAAGAATTATTAAATTAACTAATATTAGCAAACATTAATTGTTTGCTTTTTTAAGGCACATTTTTAAAGTTATTTGCATAAATTATGCAATAGGTGGAGAGTTCTTTTTTAGAGTTAAGATGTAAAGAAGTAATTAATGTGACCGATGGTAAAAAACTCGGCCACATAATTGACATTGTCTTTGACCTTCCAAGCGGAAAAATAAAAGGTTTGGTTGTTCCAATTAATCAACCAGGGTTTAATCTTTTTAAACAACCACAACACCTTTTTATTCCATATAACCAAATTTGTAAAATAGGTGATGATATAATACTAGTAGAACTTTATGAAGATAATATTCAAGCAAATATCTTTGCTTTAAATGCACCTAAAAAGAAAAAGTGAATTACCTTTAATACAGGTAATTTTTTTTAAAAACTTAGATTGTGTTTTTAAAAATTATATAAAAAATATTATTTAAATACTAAAAATCAGTTGACAATTGGCTGGGGGGGGGTAGACTATAAATAAATCATTAAAAAGGAGAAAAAAATGAAAAAGAATTTTAAATGGCTAATAAACGTAGCCGCAATCTGCTTGTGCGTGTGCGCCATGGCAATAGGTATTTACGCAGCAAAGAATGCATCACTCACTGCCACAGGAACAATAGGCTTTACAGCACATGACTGTAATGTGTTAGTATCAGGAACAATAGTTGGCCATGCAACCACTGCCGATGGCGAAGCAACCACAACAGCAGTAGCGCTAAAGGCAACAGATGGTACTTCGACTGAAGTATCGTTATCAAATAGTAAAGATACTTTAAATATTGGACAAATATATTTTAGTGATATGGCAACTGGTACACCAACCGAAATTGTAATAAAACTTAATATAACAAACAAATCGGCATTTCAAGTTGCTGCAACTATTTTAGTTGATGATATGGAAAATATAATGTATAGTCGTTCACATACAGTTGCTCAAATATTAGAAAAAGATGGTACAGATGGCAACACACTTGAATTTACTATTACGTTAAATGTTTTAAATGCAAATAAAAATATTGCTTCTACAACCCCTATAAACATAAATACATATTTTACAAAATATACAAAACCAACTGAAGCCGTAAGTATAGAGGGCTTAACTTATACACCAAATAGTGGGGGTACTGCGTGGAGTGTAAGAGCAACTAGTGCAACAGATATGGTATATGATTTATCAGGTGATGTGGAAATTTTATCATTGGTAAATGGTTTGCCTGTTACAATAATTGCCTATGAAGCTTTTGGAAACCCTGTGGCAAGTTGTACAGGTATAACTAGTATTTCTATTCCAAACAGCGTAACTGCGATTTCAACATATGTTTTTTATGGATGTAGTGGACTTACAAGTTTGGACTTACCTGATAGTTTAAATTCAGTCGACTCGGATTGTGGACTTGGCGGCATGGCAAATGTGACATCAATTGTAATACCTTATTCTGTTACTGATTTAAAAGGTAGTTATAATAATATGTTGTTTCAAGGTTCTAGTTACACTAGTATAACTTTTGAATCTCCAATTGTACCTACTTTTTCCACAAGTATATTTGGAGGTTTGGATTCATCTTGTGATATATATGTACCAGCTGAAAGTTTAGAAGTATATGTTGAAGCTTTTGGTTCACTTATTTCTTCAGATAGGATAAAACCAATTGCAGATTAATTTTAAATAAAAAAGATAGTTTAAAAAATTTAGTTATAATTCTTCCTTATATGTTAAAAATTATTGCAAAGGAAAAAATTATGACTAAATTTTTTGATTTTTATAAAAATGGTAATTTGATTATTAAAGTTTTATTTTTAAGTGTGGCATTAATTATGGCTGTATTATGGATTTTAGGTAGTTTAACAAAACTAGACCGCCTTGTAATGTTTATGATAGGTACAATAGTTGGCGGCGTATTAATTAATATTTTTTTATACGACTATGTTGTTGAGGCAATTAACTATGTTGCCGGTTTGCTTTAAAAAAGTACCTTTATTTAAGGTACTTTTTAAATTATTCTCTTTCTGTATCTTGCTTTTTATTTTGCTTATTTATATCTCTATTATAATTTTTTCTATATCTTTCACCAAATTTTTTATACATAAATTGTGCATATGCATTTTGCAAAATACCATTACTACCATGTGGGTGCATTTCTATAATATCATAGTCTTTAATAAAAATAAGCCTGCTATTATAATCATAAACAAATTCTTTTAACACTGGACCTAATTTGTTCATTAAAATATTATGTATTAAAACATCTTCATCTTTTTTGCAACAAACTTCCAATATTATTTTATGAGTTTTAGGATCATAAGTTCTTTCAATTGCTTTTCTAGCCCCATCACTTTTATAATAAATTTGTGTGTCTAAAGAATAACCACATTCTTTTAAAAAATTAATAATTTCTTCATCACTAACATTTGCTAAAAAGCAAACTTTTTTAAGTTTTTCATTTACATTTTCCATATTGATATTTTAAATCTATATAACAAATTTGTCAATAGCCAAAATATTTGATAGAATTTTTTAGATGTTTAAACAATGAGTAAAAATAAACTTTGAAAAGCGAAACCTTTATGATATAATTAAAATATGAAAAAAGAAATTAAGAAGAATAAGAAAATTGACAATTATAATAATAATATTGAATTATTAAATTATTTTACCTCAACGAAACGTATAAAAGATGTATTAGCATCGATTTACGGAGAAATAGATGAAGATATTGTCAATGTTGTTTTTTATTCAATATATAATGATGGAATATTTGAAAGTTTTTATAATATAACCAGATCAGTAAAATTTCAATATTTATTAAAATCGTTTTCAAAAATTAATTTAATTCCTATTTATGAAAATAGATTAACTAATGAGTATATTGGCTATAATATTTTAGATAAAAGGTTTAATAAAATTACTTTTAAAAAACCAATAAGTGAAGAGTTTTTAATTGTAACATTATTTAATAAACAAGCATATTTGTCATGTGTACAATCAAGCAAGTTTGAATATTATTGCAATCTTACTTTAATAAAACAAGAGTATGAAGTATTGATTGAAAAAGTAAAAAATTTTATAAAAACAGATAATAAATTTAAAAAGTTTTTGAAGAATATCGAATATAAAGAGAATTCACGAAAAAAAAGATTTTTGTTTAAATATTTTGCAATAATAAAACAAATGCAATTATGTTCAAAAGTTTTATTGTTTTTGAAGAATATAAGAGTAAATACAACTTATAATGAAGTAATTGAAAAAATGGTATCTTGTACTATTATTGAATATCTTAATGAACTATTAAGATTAGACTAAATAAAATATATAGATAAGGAGAAAATTATGAAAAGAATTGATTTTGTAACATTTAATTGTAATTTTATGATATATTCAAATATGACTAATGCTGAGGTCGCTGTTTATGCACCTTTGATTTATAGGTTTGAAGATAAATATTTTAATGCTTGTGAAAAGTTTTTAAAAACAGGAGAAAAGACTAATGTTGAATTTGAAAAATATTCAACAGACATGTTGCAATTAACTATGGGAACTTCATATATTGAAGCATTAGTGATTTTACATAATATAGAAACTATGCCGAATGATGCTCCAAACATATTTAATCCTAATATTGTTGAATAGCAATAAAATTTTTATTAGTAAGAATGTATGCAAATAGTATGCATTTTTATTTTATATATGTTATAATAATTTTAAAATGAAAATGAATGATTTTAAAAACAAAAGTTCCGCATTATGCGGGACTTTTTAACTTTTTAGATGTGTCCACCGACCCAAAATGTCCACGAAATGTCCACGAAAAATTTTTCTTGTGGACACTTTTGGTAAATTTTGAGAAAAAAATTCGCACCATACGACACTTTTTATCTCTGATCCAATGTAAATTGATATTAATTTTATAACGTTTTTATTGCATTTAATTTTCTAATCCTAATAAATAATCTGTGCTAACATTAAAAAATTTTGCTAATTCAACAATATAAGATGCTTTTGGTTCGTTTATCTGCTGCTCCCAAAATATTATAGCACGTTTGTCTACACCAACCGCTTTTGCAACAGTTTGTTGGCTAATCCCTAATTCTTTTCGTAATTCTTTTATTCTTTCACCTATAATCATTATTTATAATATATGAGATTTCTCACCAAAATGGTTGACAGGTGAAGAAATCTCACCTATACTAATTTGTAATAGGGGGTATGATATGAAAAAGAAATTTTTAACATTTATTTTGTGCATTTCCTTTATAATTCCTGCAATGTTTTGCTTAAGCGCTTGTACACAAACACCGCCAGACATTCAATTTAAAGTTGAAGATGGTTATGTTCAATACTATAACGGTGAAAGTTGGAGTAATTTAATTGCTGTTGCAGATTTGGAAGGCGAAGATGGTGATGACGCTGATGTTTGGACGATCGGTAACGATGGATATTGGTATAAAAACGGAGTAAAGCAAAATCACAAGGCCGTTGGGGATGTTGAAGAAAAAGGCAATGGCATAAAATCTATCACTCCAAGCACAGACTCTACAAAAACAAATTCTACACAAACCACATATATTATAACTCTTGACGATAATTCTACTTATGAATTTGTAGTTAGAAATGGAACAAATGGTAATAATGCAGATGTTTGGACTATTGGTGCTGATGGTTATTGGTATAAAAATGGTGTTAAAACTAACAACAAAGCAATCGGCGAAGATGGGAAAGATGGCTATGAATATACAATCGGTGTTGACGGCTATTGGTATTTAAATGATGAAAAAACACAGTACAAAGCAATAGGAACTGATGCAGATGTATGGACAATAGGAACTGATGGATATTGGTATAAGAACGCTGTAAAAACTGAATATAAGGCAGTTGGTGAAAATGGAAAAGATGCCACCTGTGTAACATACACCGTTTTTTTTGAATATGGTGGTTTAAAAGATTGCTTTAATGATTATGCTGTGGGAATTACAGTAAAATCTACTGAGTGGATTACGAAATTGCCAACAATAAAAGAAGAATTTAAAGAATCCTTTATTGGTTGGTTTATTTCTGACACTGATAAGGAAATTGAGAAGTATGACTTTATTGGCGGAAATGTAACCTTGGAGGCAAGATTTAATGTTGACCAAAATGCGCCTGCAGGCTTATATCAAAATGGTGAATGTGTAAAGTCGTGGGCAGTGATTAAGAAAGAGTATCCAGGTGCTTTTGATGGAACTACCATAGTATCAGGTTATTCAGGGGGTATTATTTCATTTTTTAGAAATGAAAGTGGAGACCTTGTGATAGACCCTGAAATTACGGACATAGGCAAAGATGCTTTTATATGTTGTTATGATTTAACAAGCATTATAATCCCTAACAGTGTGCAAAGTATTGGGGCTTCAGCGTTTTATCTTTGCAATTCATTAACTGCGATAAAAATCCCAAGCAGTGTTAAAAGTATTGGCAATGTAGGTTTAGCATCTTGTGAATATTTGACCAGCATAAGTGTAGATGCTAAAAATTCTGTATATGATAGCCGAAATAATTGCAATGCAATAATTGAAACAAAGACAAATAGATTAGTTGCGGGATGTAAAAATACCATAATACCAAATGATGTGATTAGTATTGGTGAGTTTTCTTTTCAAAGCTGTTCATTAACTAAAATTGAAATACCAAATAGTGTAAGTAGCATTGGTAATGGTGCTTTTAATTGGTGTGATGATTTGAAAAATATTGAAATCCCAAACAGTGTTGTGGAAATAGGGTACGGTGCGTTTGGTAATTGTAAGTCATTAAAAAATGTACAATTGTCAACAAACTTAGATATTATTGATCAAGGAGTTTTTGAGGGTTGTTTGGTATTAGAAGAAATTAAAATTCCAGACAATGTGATTAAAATTGAATATAGATCTTTTTTCAATTGCAAATCATTAAAAAGTATTCATATTTCAAATAATATAATAGATATTGGGCAAAGTGCTTTTGAATATGCCGGTTTATTAAATGAGGTTATTATTGATAGTGCAACAATTGCTGACGGCTTAACTTCTAATGACTCTTTTGGTCGTTTAATATATTATGCAACTACAATTTACATCAAAACGGGCTTAAATACTACTGATTCAATATATCTTGCAAGCGACTACACTAAACAAACAGCAAGTGATAAAGAGGGTTATGATTTGTGGTTAAAAAAATAAAAAAATATTTTACAAAGAAAATTTATGTAAGGATTAATCTATGAAAAAATATTTAGGCGGAATTTTATTTATAATAATAGCTGCTGTAATTTTGATTGTAGGGATAATTTTGGGCAATCATAATGCATCAAAAAATTACGAAAAAATCACAGGAATAATATCTGAAATTATTGTAGATGAAGTGTATAGTCAAGAAGATAATGAAATGAAAACAAACCTTACATTTTATGTAAATTATAATTATAATGGAAAATCATATAAAAATGTAAGATTAAATTATTCGGATTCGTTTCATAATGTGGGTGATAAAATAGATTTTTATGTCAATGTTGACAATCCAAATGAAATAACAATCGAACCTCAAACTCCTCTATTTATTTGTATTTGTTTAGCAACAGGATTTTTGATTATGGGAATCATTATTATAGTAAAAGTAAAAAAGAGTTCTAATTATTAAAATAAAAAGCAGGAATCAACTTTAAAATCGGTTCCTGTTTTTAATACAAACTGATATAGAATTGCTTAATATTGTGTACACTTTTAAATTTTTTTTCGTGTCCACAAATGTTCACCCCTTGTGAGTGATAGTAGGTGTTTTTATAGTGTTTTGCGGTGATGATAAATGTTTTGCTTGGTATATAATGCACGCAAAATCAAGGGAAAAATGATTATTAGTGAAAATAAGTGGTACAAAATGAAAAAAGTATGTTATAATACTTATGTGTGTAAAAACACAAGTGCCAAACTCTTAAAAAATTATAGCAAACTTTAAAGTCGCATAAAGGTTTTGCTAAATTCATTTTAGGAGGTACAAAAGTTCAATAGTATTATTTTTGCAATTGATTTTTAGTTATTTTCTAAAAAATTAATACGCAAACATACAAATAATTTTTATTATTAACAAATATTGTATGTAAAAATATTATTGGTTATTATGGAAAATTTAATTACAAAACCCAAAAGGGTAATAGTTGAAATTACGGATAGATGTAATTTTAGATGCAAGCATTGCTTTGCAAACAAAAATGATTTTGAACTTAAAGTTCAAACATGGAAGAAAATTTTTGATTCCATTTGCAAAAATAAAATCGAAAGTATAACAATAACAGGTGGAGAACCACTTTTATATAAAGATTTATTTAATTTATTAAAACAAATTAAAACTAAAAAAACAAAGTTAACATTAGATTCTAACGCATCATTAATTAATGAAAATAATGTTTCATTAATTGAAAAATATTTTAAAAAAATCAGAATTTCATATTATGGAATGGGTAGAGCTTGGCACGCAAACACACAATCAAAGGCATGTAGTGAAGAAAAATTTTTAAAGTCACTCAAACTTTTATGCGACAGTAAAATTAAGGTACAAGTAAAAATTCCGCTATTTGATAATAATATTAAAAACTTATCCAAAATGTTGGATACCTTAAAGGAATATTCAGTTGATGAAATTGTTTTAATTCCAATAATTCCCTATGGAAAAGCCTCAAAATTAAAGAGACAGGTGGGGTATAGGGAAGCAAGAAGATTGTTAAAAGCATATAACGATTTTTCTAGTAATATTAGAGTATTTAGATGGGCAAAGGGCAAACACTTTTTAATTAGAAGTAATGGAACTGTTGTTTTGCATCCACCTCTACATAAAGGAGAAAGCGTACTCGGTAATATTTTAGATAGAGATATAAACGAACTTTGGGAAAATATTCCACCTGAGTGCAAAATAACTCATGAAAAATTAACAACAAAAATTTAATACTTTTTAAAAGCACACTAAATTTAGTGTGCTTTTATCATTTACTTTGTTATCTCTTTTATACTTAAAGTGTGCTTTAGTTTTGCTTCAAGTCCTAATTTTTTGTATAAATCAATTCCACCTCTATAAAAGAAAATTGCATGCTTTATTTCTTCATCATCAAATTTACCAAAAATCATTTCTTCTACTTTTGAAACTTTATTGTGTTTAAATATGTCAACATCCATAAAATGTCTTGAATAGTCTTCGCCATTAATATGTACATATACTGGCCAAATAGTATTTGCAATAGGTCGTGGGAAATCATAATAAGTAGTTCTTAGTCCAATGTTAATTTTGTCAAAAGTGTTAGCATATTCCTTTAAATTTTCTCCAACCCAATTATTGTTTAAAAATTCAAATTTAAAGCGTTTAATTATTTCGTTTCTGTTCGAATGAATTTTTGCAAGTGCCTCATTATTTAAAGCATAAATTGAAATATTTTTGTCGCAAACAACGTGAGGAATTTTCCATACATTATTATCTGTATAATCAGTAATAGAAAATTTTAATATAAGTCCATTTTCAGTTTCTCGAATTAAAAGTTCGTGCTCGCAGTCTTTATTAACTGATTTTTTATATTTATATGTAG
Organism: Clostridiales bacterium; assembly: GCA_015069385.1. GTDB lineage: Bacteria > Bacillota > Clostridia > Christensenellales > UBA1242 > HGM11367. Next base: position 43,335 of record SVIS01000002.1, on the reverse strand, counting down.
AGTATTTCATAATTTTTCCTTTTTTCTGAATAAATGCTATCATATAGTTTAAAAATTGTCAATATCGCTCATGGTTAGAAAGATTTAAAATTATTAAATAAAACACACCTTAAACAACAATGTTTTATTGACAAATTGGGCGCAAAGTATTAAACTATTTTCAAATTTTTTAATGCTAGGAGAAAGTATGATTGATATTAATATTATAAGAAACAATCCTGAAATAGTTAGAGAAAATATAAAAAAGAAATTTCAAGATGCAAAACTTCCACTTGTAGATGAAGTTATTGCACTTGACAAACAAAATCGTGAATTAAAACAACTTGGCGATGATTTACGTGCAGAACGTAAAACTTTGTCAGGTCAAGTTGGCATGCTTATGAAAGAAAAGCGCGTTGCTGAAGCAGAGGAAATAAAAGCAAAAGTTAAAGCAGGTGCTGAAAAATTAGTTGAAATCGAAGCAAAACAGACAGAAATTGATAAAAAAATCAAAAAAATTATGATGACAATTCCAAACATTATTGATGCTTCAGTGCCTGTTGGAAAAGATGATAGCGAAAACGTTGAACTTAAACGTTTTGGCGAGGCAAAAGTACCAGAATATGAAATACCTTACAATGCGGATATTTTAGAGTCTTTTTGTGGTTTAGATAAAGAAAGTGCAGGTAGAACAAGCGGCAATGGTTTTTATTATTTAATGGGTGATGCTGCAAGGTTAGTTACTGCTATGATTTCTTATGCAAGAGATTATATGATTGATAAAAACTTTATATATGCTATTCCTCCATTTATGATTAGAAGCGACGTTGTAACAGGAGTTATGAGTTTTGCTGAAATGGACGCAATGATGTATAAAATTGAAGGTGAGGACTTGTATTTAATTGGAACAAGCGAACACTCTATGATAGGCAAATTTAAAGACCAAATTTTAAAGGAAATAGAACTCCCTGTTACAATGACATCATACTCTCCATGTTTTAGAAAAGAAGTTGGCGCACACGGCATTGAAGAACGTGGCATTTATAGAGTACACCAATTTGAAAAACAAGAAATGATTGTAATTTGCAAACCAGAAGAAAGTATGAATTGGTATGAAAAAATGTGGTCTTATACAGTTGAAATATTCCGTAATTTAAATATTCCTGTAAGACAACTTGAATGTTGCTCAGGTGACTTGGCAGATTTAAAAGTAAAATCTTGCGATATAGAGGCTTGGAGTCCACGTCAACAAAAATTCTTTGAAGTTGGCTCTTGTTCTAATTTAAGTGATGCTCAATCTCGCAGACTTGGAATAAGAGTAAAGGGTGAGAACGGTAATTATTTCCCTCATACTTTAAATAACACAGTACTTGCTTCAACTCGTGCACTTATTGCACTTTTAGAAAACAATTATAATGCAGATGGCACTGTTACTGTTCCAGAAGTGCTTCGTCCTTACATGGGTGGCAAAGCCATAATTAATCCTAAGAAGTAAACATATTTTGCAAAATAAAAATCCACCGAGGGTGGATTTTTTGATATTGACAGAAAATTTGTTTAATGATACTCTTTTGTAAAAGAGGAGTTTTTATGAGTTTAAATTTGTTTTCCAAAAAAACTGCCGATACATCTATTGGTGGCAAAGAAGAAGTTTTTGGTTATAAAAATGATCAAGGTAAAGTAGTGATAGAACCAAAATATGACAATGCAACAGAATTTTATGATGGTTTTGCGTTAGTTAATTTTAATGGAAATATTTATCTTTTAAATGAAAAGGGAATAGAAAAACATATTATATCTATTTATTCATATGGCGGATTAAAACCATTTTATTATGGTTTTGGATTAATTCAAGGTGGACAATATCAAAGCTATAAATGGGCAATAGTGGACAAAAATGGTAATAAGGTAACAGATTTTTTATTTCAATATTCTTCTGATGCTAAAATTTCTAATTTGCAAACATTAATAAAATTTGTAGAAAGAGATGGAGCATCAACACTTGTTTGGGCTGATCCAGAATTGCTTGTTTATTCAGATATTGTTGTAATGTTAAAATTAGCTTTAAAAAATCATTTAAAAAATAAGGCAAATGAATATATATCTAATAAAAAAACAAAAGAAGAGTTTAAGGCTTTTGTATTAGATGAATATGAAACATTTGAATCTATTTGTCAAAAAAAGAAATCATTAGTTGTTAAAGAAAATATTTCTAAAGGACAACTCTATAATATTGTTGATGAGATAGTAAAGTAATATAATTTAATAATATGATTCAACTTTAACAATCTTGACAAAGCAATTATACAATGTTAAAATATAAAAGTAGTTAGCCAGATGGTCGCTGCGCTACTCGTAATGATAGCGGAGAGGAAAGTCCGAGCCTTTAAAGGAAGTAATGCCGGAGAAATCCCGGTGGAGGCGACTCTAAGGAAAGTGCAACAGAAAATAACTACCAAATCTTCATGGTTTGGAAAAGGTGAAAAGGTGAGGTAAAAGCTCACCGCAAAGTTGGTAACAACTTTGGTCAATGCAAACCCCATTTAAGGCAAGATTAAGTCACCACATATAAGAGTGTCCTTTCTCGTGGTGCAAAAATATCGCTACTTGGTAAAGCAATTTATCAAATGATTATATTGGAGACAATATAACTAGAAAGATGACCATTTAATACAGAACTCGGCTTATAGACTAACTATAAAAAAACAGTCCTATTAGGGGCTGATTTTTTTATTAATGTTTTTCTCTAATATCTCAACGAATTTTTTGAGTATAAACTTCACACTTGCTTTGCGAATATATTGCCTTGAAATGTTTTTAAATATATGCGTAAAAGTATAAACATCACCATTTATGCTTATTCCAAAACATACTGTGCCTACAGGTCTTTCTTTTGTTCCACCGCCAGGGCCAGCAAGACCAGTTGTAGAAAGTCCTATTTGGGCTCTTGCATGCTTTGCAGCACCAAGAGCCATTTCTTTTGCAACTTGCTCACTTACAACATTGTATTTTTCTATAGTTTCTTTTTTCACATAAACAAGTTCTTGTTTTGCTTCGTTAGAATAAGTTACAAAACTCATATCAATAATTTCAGATGCACCATTAACATTAATGAGGGTAGAAGCGAGCAATCCTCCAGTGCAACTTTCAGCAGTTGCAACCTTGTATCCTTTTTGTTTTAAAATTTCAAATACTATTTGTTCTAATTTCATATTTTACTCCAAATATTAATATTGTTATTTTGATAATATCATAAATAATTATTTTTATCAAATTTTCTAAAAGATTATTTTATATTATCTGAAGTTTTGTCTGCAAGCGCCGACAGGCATTTGCAAGCAAAACTGAAGTTTATTCAAACTTGTGATGCCTTGCATAGCAAGGAGTTTGCGACAACAAACTTGATTTGTGAGTAAAACGAACAAAGAAACATCACATAGTTTTATTATTATTTTTCACTAAATAAATGGTAGTATACAGATTATCTTTTTTACTTGACTTTAACGTTAATAGAATTTAAAATATCAAAGTTAAATAAAAGGAATATATATGGATAAAAAAGAAGTAAGAACACGTTTTGCACCAAGTCCAACAGGCTATATGCATATTGGTAATTTGCGTACTGCATTATATGCATATTTATTTGCAAAACATGATAACGGTAAATTTATTTTAAGAATTGAGGATACAGACCAAAAACGTTATGTTGAAGGTGCAACTGAAGTTATATATAAAACTCTAGAGCAAACGCACTTAATACACGATGAAGGTCCAGATATTGGTGGAAACTATGGCCCTTATGTTCAAAGTGAGCGCAAACCTATGTATAAAGAATATGCACTAAAACTTGTTGAAAAAGGTGAGGCTTATTATTGTTTTTGTTCTGGTAATAAAGATGAAGAAGACACAGACGAAGATTCTCACGAAGAAGAAGTAAAAACATACGGTTATAATCGCCATTGCCGTAATTTAAGTAAAGAAGAAGTTGAAAAAAATTTAGCAGAAGGAAAACCTTATGTAATTAGGCAAAAAGTGCCAATTGATAGCACGATAACATTCCATGATGAAGTTTATGGTGATATAACTGTTGACACAAATACACTAGATGACCAAATTTTGCTAAAAAGTGATGGAATGCCAACTTACAATTTCGCAAATGTTGTTGATGACTATTTAATGGATATAACTCATGTAATTAGAGGTAAAGAATATATTTCGTCAACTCCTAAATATCAACTTTTGTACAATGCATTCGGTTGGGAAGCACCAAAAACAATTCACCTTTCTACAATTATGGGACAAAATGCAGATGGCACTGTTTCAAAGCTTTCTAAACGTCATGGCGCTGTAAGCTTTGCAAAATTGTTAGAACTTGGTTATTTACAAGAGGCAATTATAAACTATATTGCGCTACTTGGTTGGAGCGCAAGACAAGAAAGGGAAGTATTTTCACTATCAGAACTTGTTGAAATGTTTGATATTGACGGAATTGTTAAAACCAATGCAATTTTTGACTATAAAAAATTAGATTGGTTTAATGCAATTTATATTACTCAAATGTCACATGAAGAATTTATTGAATATTCTAAAGATTACATTAAAGAATTACCAGAATATTTAAAAGAAAAGTGGGACTTTGCATCAACACTTGCTCAAAGTAGAATAAGCAAATTTTCTGATATTGTTCCAATGTTTGAATTTTTAAGTAATTATACAGATTTTGATTTAGCATTGTTTGAAAATAAAAAGAATAAACTAGATAAAGCACAAAGTTTGCAAATATTGCAAGATATGTATGTAACTTTAACTGCTACTAAAGATTGGTCAGTTGAAAATTTAAACAAAATAATTCAAGATTATACTACTGAAAAAGAATTTAAAATAGGTAAAACAATGTGGCCGCTTAGAATTGGTGTAACAGGTCAAGTTGTAACTCCTGGTGGAGGCGCAGAAATGCTTTATTTATTAGGCAAAGAAGAGTCATTAAACAGAATTCAAAATTGTATTAATAGATTACAATAAAAGGGCATGTTATGGGTAGAGGAAGAAGCTTTTCTGGCGGTAGAGGGAGTAGTAGATCAAGTAGTTTTGGGTCTAGTCGTCATGGTATTTTTATAGTTGGTGGGCATAAGTGCACAACTGGTGCATTATTTTGTGGTGCTATAATTACATTATTTATTGGTTTTTGTGCAATAATAGGAGCTATTTCTTCTATATCTATAAAAGATGATTATAGCGAAGTAGTTGGTCAATGTGTGGAGAATACCTATTCAGATGGTTGGTATTATTCTACATATCAATATACAATTGAAGGTGTAAATTATGAAAACACAAGTGAAGAGGGATGGGAATATCCAGAAATTATTGGAAAACAAGTTGTAATTTTTTATTTAATATCTAATCCTAATATAATAACGGAAAAAGATCCAGTAGGAAATATACCTGCAACTATTATTGCTGCAATAGTATTATTTGCACTGGGAGGTTTCGTATTATATTTAGCTATTAAACAATATAAGAAAAATAAAGAAGTCAAAAATATTCAAGAAAAGAAAGATTTTCAAGTTGGATTGAATATCCCAAAAGATATTGAATGTCGTTATTGTGGTGGTAATTATAAAGAAAATTTAAATACTTGCCCACATTGTGGTGCTGCAAAAAATAAGTAAAACTTTTAAAACTCGCTTTAATAATTTTGAATAATAAAGATAGTGATACTTTAAAGAACTGAACACTTTTGCTCAGTAAAATAAAAAGACACTTCAAACAAATACTTCCTAATGGTAAAATCCATATAGGAGGTATTTTTATAGAGGATTGTAGAGGGCTTAAAAGATTAAAAAATAGGAAGAAATCTAAAATTTCTTCCTAATATCTTTATTTTTGAGTGCACCCTTACGGGGTCACTTAAAAAAAACATTATTTTTATAATCTATTTTTGTTCATCTAATAATCTATAGTATTCATCGAATACGCGCATTGCAGTTGGTTCATCAGTTTCTACAATTAAAGTGGTTTCACCATTATCATTTTCATTAATAGCAAAAACAATAGCCTCATCATCAGCAACACCTTTAATTTCATCAATTGGTTTTAAAATTGCATATAGTTTATCATCCATAGGAATAATTGCAACTTGGTCAAATTTTATTGCCTTAGAATTTTCATCATAAAGGGTAATTGGGTCTTCATTGTCTTCATCTAATAAAATGTCTAAAATGTCAACTTCTTGAACTTCTTGTTTAGTATCTTTTTCCATAATAATTCTCCTTATTTCCTTGAATTTAGGTAATTTTGAAGTATGATACCTGCAGCTATTTTATCAATAAGTCCCTTACGTTTAATTGCAGGAACACGTGCCTCGGCTAAAATGTCTTCAGCCTCAACAGATGATAATCGTTCATCAACATATTCAATTGGCAAATTCAATTTTTTTTCAAGTAGATTACCAAATTCTTTAGTTACTTCAATTCGTTCGCCACTTGTACCATCCATATTGTAGGGAAGACCAATAATAACCCTTTCAACTTCTTGTTGCTTAGACAACTCCAAAAAGAAATTTAAGTCAGAATTTAAATCCTTCCTAGTGTACGTGTCGTAAGGGCTAGCAATGGTTTGAAGTAAATCAGAAAAGGCAATGCCAATTCTTCTGTCGCCATAATCTAGGCACATAATTCTTTTATACTGCATATCTTACCTTTTTTATTTTAATAATATTTTAATTTATTGTCAATTAAAACAACATTTAATATAAATTATTTATTTTTAGAAGCATCAATAATTTTTTCTGTCCATTTATAATATAGGTTTATATAAGTAAACTTATCATTTACATAAGTTGCTGCAATTTGCATGGTAAGTGAGTTATCATAAAAAATTGCTTTATCAACCATTTTTAAAACTGTTTGAATATTATCATATTGATGATTGAATCTAGATATAACTAGGTTTTTATCTATTCCATGACCACCTTTCTTAATTCTTTTGTTAATTCGGCTTAAAGAAGTTTGTACATTATTAACTCCAATAAAGAACAAATTAATAGTATAATCTAAACTTTTTGCTAGTTTTATTGTTTGCATGGCAAAATAAGATAAAACTGTAGTCTCCCAGTTAAAAGATTCTTTATTTTCCAAACAAACTTTTATGCGTTGTAGTGCAATTCTGCCAGACTTGTACTGGTCTGCAGTTGCAGACCAGTCGCCGTTAAACTCTAATAAAATTTCATCAGGGTTTACTCTTTTGCCAAAATCTTTATTTCCTGTTTTTTGTTTTTCATATTCATACAGAGTAGATTTACCTGCACCATTAATACCAGCAAAAATTGTTAAAGTTGGCATTATATTTTACCTGCCTTTAATTTATTTTTAAAGTCGTTACCATTTTTATAATTTACAAGCAGCATAAAAAGGCTATGGTCTTTTTCAGGTAAAATTGATAAGCCTTCAATTATTGTATCAGATGAAATGGCATCTAATTTATTAAATTCACTAATAAAAGAAAATAGTTCCTTTTTTGTCATAAAATCTCCTTATTTTATTTTAGCATGTATTTAATAAATATTCAAGAAAAACATTAAAGGCTATTGTTTTTGTTCTTTTTTGCTGTTATACTTAAACTAAGAGTTATAAAAGGAAAAAATTATGAGTTTAAAAGATAAATATCCTATTACAAAGCCTCGTAAGTTTGAATTTACAAAAGAAGAAAAAAAGAATGCTAAATTAAAAGAGTTAAAGCCATTTATAAAATATTATAGTCGCTTTAAAGGTTATTTAATTATAATATCAATATTTTTATTGCTTTTAGGGGCAATTTCAATAATTTCACCAATAGTTACTGGCAAAATGATTGCACAATTCACAGCAGATTTTAATGCAAATTTAATTTTAAATTTAGCACTTATAAGCCTTGTTCTTGCTTTAATTAGTCATTTGTTGAATTTTATAATGCATAAATTTTGGTGTCTTGTTTCTATAAACTCAGTTTTTTATATCACTAAAGATTTAACTATAAGAATAAATGAAATAACCCAAAGCAGTTTCGATAGCGCCGGTACTGGTGTATTTACAACTAGAATGTTTAGTGATGTGAGTACTGTAGGTAGAGTACCTTTGCAAATTATAAACTATATTTCTGAATCACTTTCCCAAGTTGGTTTTTTAACTTATACATTTGCGCTTAATATATGGGTTGGTTTATTTATGATTGGCTACACAATATTAGCTATTGCTTTAGAATATTATCGTATTAACACTCGTCAAAAACACAACAAAGTTATAAGAAAGGTTAGTGAAAGGGCAAATAGTTTTATTAACGAAAATATTAGAGGTATGAAAGATATTAGAAGCGTAAACGCAACCAATAGTGTACTTGAAACAGGGTTTGAAATTGCACAAGAAAAATCTGAATATGAATACTCTAGTAATTTAATATTGAATAGAATTTCACGTGGAAGAGGCGCAATATTAAGCGTTTTAAGTTTTGCCTTTATAGCTCTTTGTGTGTATTTACTTGTTAATGGTCAAATAGAATTAGCTGCTTTTATTATTGCATATAACTATCGCGGTAGAATTATGGGCTTTGCAAATTATATTATAACAATTAAAAATTATTTAAGTGATTGTACGCTAGCGGCACAAAGATTAAATGAAATATTTGATGAAACAAAATATCCTATAGAAAAATTTGGCGATGTTAATCTCGAACATGTTGAAGGATACTTAGAGTTTAATAATGTTAGTTTTGGATACGTAGATGATGTTAATATACTAAATAATTTAAGTTTAAAATTTGAAAAAAATAAAGTAACATCACTTGTTGGTTTGTCAGGTGCAGGTAAAAGTACAATTGTATCTTTAATAAGTCGTTTGTATGATATTAAAGATGGTGATGGTGAAATATTATTAGACGATGTAAATATAAAGGAATTAACTAAAGATTGTTTAAGACAAAATATTTGTTATATAAGTCAAAATCCTTATATTTATAACATGAGTATAGAGGAAAATTTACGTCTTGCAAAAAAAGATGCAACACAAGAAGAATTAGTGAATGCGCTTACAAAAGCAAATATTTATAATGATGTTATGCAATTAAAAGATGGTCTCAATAGTATACTTGGTGAAAACGGAATAAAATTATCTGGTGGACAGCGTCAACGTATTGCAATTGCAAGAGCAGTCTTACGTGATAGCAAAGTACTTCTTTTTGACGAGGCAACAAGTGCGCTTGATAATAAAAACCAATCTGTTATTAAAAATACAATTAAAGATTTAGCAAAAGACCATACGGTTATTGTAATTGCACACAGATTAAGCACAGTAGTAGATAGCGATAAGATTATTTTTATTAAAGACGGCGATGCTTATGCTCAAGGGACACATATGCACTTAATGGAAACTTGTGAGGAATATTATTCCCTTTATAAAGAAGAGGAAGTAAAGTAGAATTTTTGTCTTGAAATCTGCGTGCTTATGTGTTACTATAAAAATATAGGGGAGAAAATATGAAAATTAAACACGATGAGGGTTTTTGCACATGTTGCGGAAATTTTTCAGAATATAACTATGGTGATGAAGAGCATAGTTTTGTTACAAAAGATTTAAACAATTATAATAAATATAAAGATATATATGTGTATCAATGTCCAAATTGTGGCTTTATTTCAACAGATATTACTGGAGTAGAAGGGGTTATGTTTGGTGAGGTTCGCCATAGTTTAGAATTTAAAGATGCCATCAACTATAAATATTTAAAAGGGTTAGATACTGAACTTTATAATAATCATTCGCAAGAAGTTCCTGCAAATCTATATGAAGCTTATTCTTTTATATGCTTGGCTGCAAAAGATTACGAAAAGTTTTTACGTTCTATAAATAAAACAATTGAGTTAAAATTGGTTATGGCAAAAAAATATAGGCGTTCTCAAGACGAACTTGGTGGCGAAGAAGATAACGATGATTTATATGATGATTTAGACAAATTAATTAAAGAAAGTATTAATAGTAATGAAAAACAAATTGACTATTATTTTACACAACTAGAAACAAAAAATATATTTGTTAAACTATTATATATTGAAAATTTAACAAGAATTAATAAAAAACAAGAAGCGAAACAATTGTTTGATAATTTAATTAAAAATAATAGTTTTAAGCAAGACTTAAAACAATACTTTTATAATTTATTTAAATAATAAGGGGAAAAATAATGAAAGATTATTCATTTGTTGATATGCATATTCATACAGAATTTTCTGATGAAGATATGTGCGATATTACAATTGAACAAGTACTTGAAAAAGCGCAAAAACGTGCCGAACAAACAGGTAAAGATTGCGTAATTTCTATCGCCGACCATAATACAATTCTTGGTGCAAAAAAAGCTCAAGAGATAATGAAGGCTGTAGGGGGGGGGTACATTTAATCATGTTAAGTTGATTAATGGTATTGAATTTACTACTGACTTAATTGAAATGGCTAACTATTTTAATGGAGAAAGAATTTTTACCAGATGTCATACTCTAGCTTATGGTTATGATGAAAATAATCCAGAACTTATTGCCTATTCAAAGATTGCTCATTTAGAGTATACAAAAGAAGATAATGTAGGTATTCAAATTTGTGCTGCAAGAAGAATAATTAACGAAACATATAATATTAATATTCCTTTTACAGCATTTGAAAGTATGGCTAATCTACCCAAAAATGCACAATTTAAAAAAGAATTTTTAAATTGTGTAAAAGAATATGCCAACCAACATAAAATACCTTTTAACATGAATGAACTAGACAGACTTATATCACCATATATATTAAATTATGTTGATTATGTTCGCGAAGCAGCATCTATGGGAAGATTAAAATTAAGTGATGTTTCAAGGCTAATAAAAAACGCAGGTGGAGAACTTGTTATTGCACATCCTTGTTTAATTCGTGCAACAACTTCAGGGTTACGATATATTGCAGGCAAGGAAGGTAAACAATTATCTGATTTATATGTCCCAAGTAGTAGCAAATATTTAAATAATACTGATTTAGGTTACGTAAAAGACCAATATACTGTTTTAAAATATTTTTTAGATGCTTTTGAAAGTGTTTGTGGTTATAAAGTTTCTGGATTAGAAAAATATTATTCTACAAATTTTGCATCAAGATTAGATACAGTAATTTCTGATATTTGTTTAGATAGAGGAATGTATGAAACAGCTGGTAGCGATTATCATGGTGAACATTTACACTCACAGAAAAAAATAGGCAAAGTATTTAGTAAATGTGTAGAAGCAACTTATAAAAAAGAAGCAAATTATGTATCATCAGATTTTACTCCTATAGTAGTTGCAGGTTTAAGTGCAGTGGAGCATTTAGTTGAAAAAAAACCACATACACTTCCTAATAAAACTATAATAAAAAATGATAAAGGAGAAATTATTCCTAATGCATTTTGTGAGAAATTATTAAATATTAGTGTTTCTGGTATTGAAAGTAGCCAACAACAATTAATAGAACAGAGAAAAGAAACATTAAATGAATTTTTAAAACAAAGGCTTGAGGAACTTGTTGAAGTAGCACGAAGATTTGATGAAATTGCAGCAAATGTTGATAGTCCTAAAAAGCAAGCAAAACTTTTATTAAGATTAAATTTATATGCCGAAAACGTAGTACTTGGAATGAGAGAACTTTTAACCAAAATTCAAAAACATAGAAATTTAATATCATATGACACATATAAGCAAATAACTGAAATATATGATGAATCAAATGCAAAATTTCAAAAACTATTACGTCATAATCCTAGAATAATTCAGGAATTAAAACATGATATGAAACACTATTATAATAAACGCAATGCAGCAATAAGTTCATTAATGAATTATAAACTTCCAGAACCTTTGTCTGCATCTGAGCAAGAAAAATAATTTAAAATACTTCCATTTTTGGAAGTATTTTTTTAAAAAAAGTTTGTAACAAATTTTTTATCAATGAACATAAAAATAAAGAGTATAAAAGGTTGAAAAAAATTTTAAAATGTGATATATTTCACTCAGTACAATTTTTTAAAGGAGTTATTACATACATGTACGAAATAGTTAAAAACGAAAATAATGAAGTCGAAGTAAAAATTACTGTTGAAAGTAAAGATTGGAATGAATATGTAGAAAAAGCATATCAAGCAAATAAAGGCAAATTTAATATTCAAGGATTTAGAAAAGGTGCTGCACCTAGAAAAATAATTGAAAAGAATTATGGTTCAGGTGTTTTTTATGATGAAGCACTTGATATGGCTTTTGCAGATGAATATGGTAAATTTTTAAGCGAAAACACAGGGCTCGAAATTATTGACCAACCAACATTAGAAGTTAATAAATTTGATGAATCTGGTTTGGTTTTAACTGCTAAGGCACCACTTCTTCCAGAAGTGAAACTTGGCGATTATAAAGGCTTAACAGTAGAAAAATATGTAGAAAATGTTGATGAGGCTAAAATAGAAAAAGAATTAAAGCAAGCCCAAGAACGTGGTGCAAGATTTGTAGAAGCGCCTAATGGTACTGAAGCAAAACTTGGTGATTTTGTTACCATCGACTTTACTGGTAGTGTAGATGGCAAAGAATTTGAAGGTGGTAAGGCTGAAAATTATCGCTTAGAACTTGGTTCGCATAGTTTTATTGACAATTTTGAAGACCAAATTGTTGGTATGAAAGTTGGAGAAGAAAGGGATATTAATGTTACTTTCCCTGAAGATTATCCTGCAGAAGATTTAAAAGGTAAAGCTTCAGTTTTTAAAATAGTTTTACACAAAATTGAAAATAAAGAATTACCAGAATTAAATGATGAATTTGCTTCAAATATTTCCGAGTTTGAAACATTGGAAGACTATAAGTCAGATTTAAGAAAACATATGCAAGAAACAGCAAACGAGCATGCTAAAAGAGAAAACGAAAATCGTTTAATAGCAAAAGTAGTAGAGAACTCAACTGTTGAAATTCCAGCAGTTTTAATAGAAAGACAATTAGATATGTTTATTCGTGATTTCGAAATGCGTCTTTCTTATCAAGGCTTAGATATTGCAACATATTGCAAATATGTAAACACAACACCAGAAGATTTACGTGCAAGTTATAAACCACAAGCAGAAAATGCAGTAAAAACAAGACTTGTTTTAGAAAAATTAATAACTACAGAATCAATTATTGTTTCAGACGAAGAATTAGATTCAAGATTGTCTAAAGATGCGGAAAAATATAAAAAGACACTCGATGAGTATAAAAAATCAATAAATGCTCAAAATCTTGCATATATTAAAAATGACTTGCTTATGGATAAAGTTATTGATTTTCTTACAAAAAACAACACTTTAGCCTAATTTAAATCTGGCAAAAAAGTGTATACTAAATAAAGAAAGTTAACTGGCAAAAGGCAAGAAGAGCTTTTTGCCAGTCTTAAATAAAGGAGATGTTATGTTAGTACCAATGGTTGTAGACCAAACCACAAGTGGCGAAAGGTCATACGATATTTATTCAAGGCTTTTAGAAGATAGAATTATATTTTTATCAGGTGAAATTACAGATGAAACCGCAAACAGCATTGTTGCACAACTTATTTTTTTAGAAGGAAAAGACCCAGAAAAAGACATTTCGTTATATATTAATAGTCCGGGTGGTAGTGTTAGTGCAGGGCTTGCCATTTACGATACTATGAATTTTATTAAATGTGATGTAACTACAATATGTGTTGGCTTGGCTGCTTCAATGGGTGCATTCTTATTGTCAAGTGGTGCCAAAGGCAAACGCTTTGCCTTGCCTAATAGCGAAATAATGATTCATCAACCATTAGGCGGTGCCAAAGGGCAAGCAAGTGATATAGAAATTCAAGCAAACCATATTAAAAAAATAAAAGATAAAATAAATAAAATTTTAAGTGAACAATCTTCTCAACCGCTAGAAAAAGTTCAAAAAGACACTGATAGAGACTTTTATATGTCTGCTGATGAAGCACTTGAATATGGTTTAATAGACAAAATTTTTAGTAAAAGGGATTAAGCATGAGTAGTAATCAACAAACAACCGATAGAGAAATGAAATGCTCTTTTTGTGGTAAACCACAAAGGGTTGCAAAAAAATTAATTTCTAGCCCAAACGCACAAGCATTCATATGCGATGATTGTGTGGAAATTTGTCGCGAAATTATGCATCAAAGTATACCAGAAAAAAAACTTGGTAAAATTGATTTACCAATGCCGGAACAAATAAAAAATGAATTAGATAAGTATATAATTGGTCAAGATGACGCAAAAAAAGTACTTTCAGTTGCCGTTTATAATCACTATAAAAGAATAAATTATAAATTAGAAAATTCCGATAAAGAAAAAGAAACTGGTTACGATGATTATGTCGAACTCGATAAAAGTAATATTTTAATGGTAGGTCCAACAGGTTGTGGCAAAACTTTGCTTGCAAAAACATTGGCAAAAATATTAAAAGTACCTTTTGCTTGCGCTGATGCAACTACGCTAACACAAGCTGGTTATGTTGGTGATGACGTAGAAAATATTTTATTAAAACTAATTCAAAATGCAGATTACGATATAAAAAAAGCCGAACGTGGTATTATTTATATTGACGAAATTGATAAAATTACTCGTAAAAATGAAAATACATCAATTACACGTGATGTGTCGGGTGAGGGTGTGCAGCAAGCACTTTTGAAAATTATAGAGAGTACAACTGCAAGTGTTCCACCACAAGGTGGTAGAAAACATCCACAACAAGAAAATATATTAATAGATACAACAAATATTTTATTTATTTGTGGAGGTGCATTTGTAGGTTTAGAAAAAGTTATTAAAAATAGATTAACAACTTCTAGTTTAGGCTTTAATGCCGAGGTAAAAAAACAAAAAGAGGACAAACTTGAAAACTATTTTAAACAAGTAACACCACAAGATTTTATTAAATATGGTTTAATTCCAGAGTTTGTTGGTAGACTTCCTGTTGTTGTTGGTTTAAAAGACCTAGATGAAGATGCTTTAGTTAAAATATTAACAGAACCAAAAAATGCCATTGTAAAACAATATAAAAAACTTCTTGAAATGGATAAAATAGATTTAGAGTTTGACCAAGAAGCAATAAAAACAGTTGCAAGAAAAGCAATTGAATTAAAAACTGGTGCAAGAGGATTAAGAACAATACTTGAGGACCATATGTTAAATATAATGTATAGTGCTCCAGTTGACAAAACTATACAAAAAATTGTTATAACTCCTAGTGTTATAAATGATAACACTTCTCCAATTATTGTTCGTAAAACAGAAGAAGAACCCAAAGAAAAAGTAGTTAATGAATAAAAATCCACCGGCTATGCCGGTGTATTTTTTGCTCGTTGACATAAGATTAATATAATGATAAAATATTTTCATGAAAAAAATACAAGAAGTTATTATTAAACCAAATATTAATAAAGAAGAAACTACTCAAGCATTTCATCAATATTTACAAAAACCTAATATAGCATCTGCATTAAAAATTATATATTTATGTTTGGCGGAGTCTATGGTTGGCTCTAATGTAAATCAAATTACATTATCGTTCGAAAAAATAGATTGCTTAGGAATGTTTAAAGATGGCAAAATAAAAGTGTCATTAAAACATTTAAAAAAAGTAAAAAAAATAGAATACTTACCTATTTTATTAAACACTATATTTCATGAATTTTCTCATGCAAAAACTGATTTTTATAACAATATAGTTTTAACAACTCAAACAAATAAATATGAATATATGTTTTCGTATCCTAATGGTATAATATATAATTTGTTATTAAAAATTACTGATTATGATTATGACCTTGCTGGAGGAATAACAATGTATTACTATATTCATAATAAAAACGAAATTTTGGCTAGGCAAGAAGGTTATGATTATACAAAAAAGTTTTTAAATGAATATTGCCCTAAACAAAGTTTTAAATTAGAAACACCTAAAGAAGCAACTAATCGTTTATTAAAAAATTTATATTTAATGCATAAAGATTTATATTATTGCAATAATTTGCCAGAACTTGTACTTAAAGACTACCAAAATAAAATTTTAAATAAATTAATAAATAAACCAAATAAACAAAGTTTGTCTGAGGTTTTAGCAACTATGTATTTATATAATTCCGAAAAAACTCGCCAAGGTCTTGTACAATTTGCTATTAATTGTGATAATATGGAATATGCTAAAGAAATTCTAACTAATAATTTTATAAAAGTTACAGAACAAGAATTAGAAAAACTAAAACAAATATATGGTGAAAATGAAATTAAAAAATATATTTTTGGTGAATTTAAAATCTTAAAAAATAAAGAAAAAACTTTATAATTTTAAGCAAGCAGAACTTCCTGTTTGCTTTTTTTAGAAAATAATAGTATATTTAAGTTATGAAAAAATTTTTTGCAAAAAAAGTAGATAATAAATTTATTTTCGAAGGTGATGAGTTAATTCATTTTAATGTTTTAAGAACAAAAATAGGTGAACAAATTCTATGTTTAAGTGAAGATGGTTTTGATTATTTGTGTGAAGTAACTCTTGTAACAAAAAAATATGCAGAGGCAGCAATAATATCTAGTGAAAAAAACACAAAAAATCCTATTAAAAAAATTACAATTTTTCAGGGACTCGTAAAAGGTGAAAAACTTGATTTAATAGTACAAAAATTAACAGAACTTGGCATAACACAACTTGTTACATTTGAAAGTGAGTTTGCTGTTGCTAAGGCAAATAATAATAAAATAGACAGGCTTAATAAAGTTAGTTTAGAGGCATGTAAACAATGTGGAAGAAGCAAGCCTTTAATTATTAGTGAAACTATTAAATTTGACCAAATGCTTAATTTATTAAAAGAATATAATATTGTTTTGTTTGCAAACGAGAAAAACAAATTAAGAAACTATAATGATTTAAGCAATTATAATAATATTGCTATAGTTGTAGGAAGTGAAGGCGGTTTTAGTGATAAAGAAATAAAGAACTTATATAATATTGGTGCTGTTAATTTTGGTTTAGGTGAAAGAATATTACGTGCAGAAACGGCAGCAATTGCTCTTGCCTCTATAATAGGTTTTATTGCAGGAGTTTAGTTTATGAGAATTGTTATATACACACTAGGCTGTAAAGTTAATCAGTATGAAAGTGATGGCATTGCCCATTTACTTAAAGAAAAAGGTCATCAAATAAGCACCGAAATAGTTCCAGCAGATATATATATATTAAATTCATGTGCGGTTACAAACGAGGCTGAAAAAAAATCTCGCCAAACAATAGCAAAATTTAAGACTTGTAATAAAAATGCTAAAATTATAGTTTGTGGCTGTGCTTCTCAAAAAGATGCAACCCAATTTTCTAATATGACAGGGGTTACTTTTATTAAGGGTACGGCTAACAAACTTAAAATTATAGAAAATTTAGAAAACGTTGGGGTAAACATCGATAATTTACCTTTAGAATATAACGAAGAATTTGTATCAATGCCAACAAAAACTCGTGCTCATATAAAGATTCAAGATGGTTGTAATAATTTTTGTTCATATTGTATTATTCCATATTTAAGAGGAAGAAGTCGTTCTCGTGGTTTGGAACAAATTTTAAACGAGGTAGATAGGCTTTCTAAAATAGTTAAAGAAATAGTTATAACCGGAATAGATATAACAGATTATAAAATAAATGGAGAAAGAGCTATTTCAACATTAATTGAAAAACTGCAGACTTATAAAAGTGTTCGTTTTAGATTGGGTAGTTTAGAACAAGGAATATTAGACCAAATATTTATTAATGCAATAAAAAAAGCAAACATATGTCCACATTTTCATTTATCTCTTCAAAGTGGGTGTGATGAAACACTTAAAAGAATGAATAGAAAATACAAAGTGCAAGATTATTTAAATTCTGTAAAATTAATTAAGGACAACTTTGAAGATGCATCAATTACTACCGATATTATTGTTGGTTTTCCGGGTGAAACGGAAGAAGAATTTTTAAAAACTTGTGAATTTGCAAAAACGGTTGGATTTTATAATATTCATATTTTCCCGTATTCAAAACGCTCTGGAACAATAGCCGAGCGTATGCCTCAAGTTGATGGAAAAGTAAAAAAAGAACGAGCAAAAAAACTTGCAAATATTAATATAGAATTAAACAAAAAATTTATAAACAAGTGTACAAATAAAATTTTTACAGTATTAACAGAAGAAACAGATGGTGAATATGTTATAGGGCATACAGAAAACTATATAAAATGCTATATTCAAGAGCCTTGCAATTTAAATGAATTTATTCAAGTAAAAATAATTAAACAATATAAAGATGGGGCAATTGCTAAAATATTTAAAGGAGATAAAAATGGATAATTGTATTTTTTGTAAAATAAGAGATGAAATTATTAATTCTAAAAAATATTATGAAGATGATGATTTTTTTGTAATTGCTGATATATCACCAAAAGCAAAAAAACATTATTTAATGATTCCTAAAAATCATTATAAATTATTAGAAGATCAGATTGAAAATGATATTAAAGTTTTAGGTAAAATGTTAAATACTTTACCAAAAATTTCAAAACAGTTAGGTATTGAAGGTGGCTACAGAATAATAATTAACCAAGGTGAAAATGGTGGGCAAGAAGTTCCGCATTTGCATATTCATGTACTTGGTGGTGAAAAATTAAAAAATTTTTAATTGCAATTTTTTTATTAAAATGTTACATTAATTTAGCAAGGAGATTAAAGTGGAGGGAAAAATTACAAGAATTTTTAACGAACTCGGTAAAAAAGCAAAAATGTGTATAGATAATGCTTTAAAAAATAGGGCTTTAACTTCTACGCAAAATTCTGTTTTGTTATATATTTATAATGAAAAAATTGATAACAACAAAATAGTAAATCAAATAGATATCGAAAAGCAATTTTCTATTAAAGCATCATCTGTTAATAGTATTTTAAAATTATTAGAAA
Source organism: Clostridiales bacterium (assembly GCA_015069385.1). Taxonomy (GTDB): domain Bacteria; phylum Bacillota; class Clostridia; order Christensenellales; family UBA1242; genus HGM11367. The sequence goes on along the minus strand of SVIS01000002.1, from coordinate 24,369 downwards.
TTAAAGGGTTTGTTGAAAAAAAGGCAAGTCAAGAAGATAAACGCAAAAATTATATTCTAATTACAGATAAAGCCTTAGAGTATATAAAAGATGGTAAACAAACGCTGAAAAATGTTGAAAATAAAATTAAAGCAGGCATTTTAAAAGAAGAATTTGAAGTTTTTAAAGCAGTGCTTAAAAAAATGAAGAAAAATTTAGATGGTTTAATGCAAAATTCATAAAATTAAGGCTTTCTTGCTAATTTGATTAGTAAGACAGCCTTATTATTTTACTTGCCAAATAATATTTAAATATTATAAAATAAAATGTATGGTTATAGCATCTGTGCAAAATGAAAAAGTAAAATATTTAAAAAAACTTATGACAGAAAAGTCGTTAGTGTTTTTTGATAATCCAAAACTTTTAAAAGAGGCATATGATGCTGGTCATCAAATTTTATATGTAATTAAAAAGGAAGGTTATGTCGGTAAAACCGACTATGGTGGAGAAGTTATTGAAGTAACAAGTAATGTTTTTAATATTTTTACAACAACTATTACTTCCCAAGGTTTAATTGGTGTTGTTAAATATATAGATAAAAAACTTGCAAAGCCACAAAACAATTTTTTGGTTTTAGATGGGTTACAAGACCCAGGTAATGTTGGCACACTTATTCGTTCGGCACTTGGTGCAAACTTTAAAGATATTTATCTCTTAAATTGTGCAAAAGTAACTAATGAAAAAGTTATAAGGGCTTCTATGGGGGCGTTTTTTAAAGTCAATTTATATCAAACCGATTTAAAAGAATTTGTTGAAATTTTTAAAACTTGGAAATTACCGCTAATTGTATGTGATATGCATGGCGAAAATTTATATAAAACAAATTTTGAAAGCACAATTGGTGTGGCGGTTGGAAATGAGGGTAATGGTGTATCTAAAGATATGAAAAATCTTGCCACACAAATTGTTAAAATTCCAATGCAAAATAATTTAGAAAGTTTAAATGCTGGTGTAAGTGCTAGCATAGTTATGTATGAAATAGCAAATAGAAATTAATATAAGGAGAAAATATAAATATGTCAGGACATTCAAAATGGCACAATATTCAAGCAAAAAAAGGTAAAACAGATGCAGCAAGAGGAAAAATTTTTACTAAACTTGGCCGTGAAATTGCTGTTTGTGTAAAATTAGGAGGGGCAGACCCTAATACTAATAGTAAATTAAGAGATTTAATAGCAAAAGCAAAATCAAACAATATGCCAAATGACTCAATACAACGTAGCATTAAAAAAGCATCTGGAGAAACAGATTCAGTAAACTACGAAGAAAAAACATACGAAGGTTATGGTATTGGCGGTACAGCAGTTATTGTAAGAACATTAACCGATAATGTTAACAGAACAAGTGGTGATGTTCGTCATGCTTTTGATAAACATGCAGGAAATTTAGGCGCAACAGGTTGCGTATCCTATATGTTTAAACGTAAAGGAATTGTAGTATTAGAAAAAGCAATAGACACCGATGTAGATGATGTTATGATGCAAGCACTTGATTTTGGTGCACTTGATGTTGTTGAAGAACATGATTGTATAACTGTTGAAACTGAACCAACCGAAGTAGGTGACGTTGCAGGTAAATTAGAAGATACTGGCTTTAAGGTGCTTTCTTATGAAGATACTTTAGTTCCAGATAACTATGTAGATTTAGATGAAAAACAATTAGTTTCTTTCCAAAAAATGTTAGATATGCTTGAAGACAATGATGACGTTCAAGAGGTAATTCATAACGCCAACTTGCCAGAAGAGGATGAAGAATAAAAGGAATTTTATGAGGATTTTAGGAATTGACCCGGGATATGCACTTGTTGGTTATGGAATTATTGACTACGATGGCTATAATTCAAAAATTGTTGATTATGGAGTTATTTCAACTCCAAAAGAAGAAACTTTGCCCAACAGGCTATATGTAATTCATAGTACCTTAAAAAAAATAATTGAGGTATTTAAACCGGACGTTGTTTCTATTGAAGAGTTGTTTTATTTTAAAAATCAAAAAACAATTATACCAGTTGCCGAGGCAAGAGGAGTTATTGTTCTTACCTGTAAAGAATGCGGACTGGAGGTTTATGAGTATACACCATTGCAAATTAAACAGGCATTAACTGGAGTAGGTAGGGCAGAAAAACAACAAGTTCAATTTATGGTTAAAACGCTTTTAGGTCTTGATAAAATTCCAAAGCCAGATGATGCGGCCGATGCAGTGGCTGCGGCTCTTTGTCACTCACAAATAAGTCCAAGAATTAATTTTAATAAATTGTAGGAGTAAAAATGTATTCATATATCATAGGAGTAATTACTCAAAAAGAACAAGGTAAAGTAACACTCGAAAATAATGGTATTGGTTATGAAATTAATGTTTCTAACCAAACATTAGAGTCTTTTACATTTGAAAACGAACCAGTTAAACTTCATACATACTTAAATGTAAGAGAAGATGAAATGTCTCTTTATGGTTTTTCTAGCATTGAAGAAAAAAATATGTTTTTACTTTTAACAACTGTAAGTGGAATTGGTCCTAAAATGGCAATTTCAATTTTGTCAGAAATTTCTATATCTGGGCTTACTCAAGCAATAGCCAGCGAAGATATTAAAACTCTTTGTAAAATTAAGGGCCTTGGCAAAAAAACAGCCGAAAGGTTATTATTAGAACTTAAAGATAAAGTCAACCCGTTACAAGCTATTGCTTTTGGTGGCACAGTAGAGATTAATATGCCAGATGAAAACATAATTGATGATGCTATTACAACATTAATTGGCCTTGGCATTAGCAAAAATGAGGCATATAGGCTTGTTAAACAAGTTGCAACAAAAGATATGCAATTAGAAGATATTATTACAAACGTATTAAGGGGAATGAGTAGATAATGGAAAACGTTGATAGATTCATAACCAGTACAAAAAATGCGACCGACTTAGAAATTGAAAACTCACTTCGTCCTAGAGCAATGAGTGACTATGTTGGTCAAGAAAAAATAAAAAGCAATTTAGAAATATATATTAAAGCAGCTAAAAATAGAGGTGAAACATTAGACCACGTTTTGCTCTATGGCCCTCCAGGTCTTGGTAAAACAACGCTTTCTCATATAATTGCAAATGAAATGGGAAGTCAAATAAAAGTTACCAGTGGTCCAACTATAGAACATGCAGCCGACCTCGCTGCAATTTTAACAAACTTGAATAAAAACGATGTTTTGTTTATTGATGAAATTCATCGTTTAAATAAATCAGTAGAAGAGGTTTTATATCCTGCAATGGAAGATTTTGCATTAGATTTTATTGTGGGCAAAGGTCCTTCTGCACGCAATATGCGTTTAAAAATTCAACCGTTTACTTTAATTGGTGCTACAACTAGAGCTGGTATGCTTACAGGTCCACTTCGTGACCGTTTTGGTGTTATTTGTAGGCTTGAACTATATTCAGTTGAAGAATTAAAAATAATTATTAATCGTTCAGCAAACATTTTAAATGTAAGGCTTGATGATGATGCTTGCACAGAAATTGCAGGAAGAAGTCGAGGAACTCCAAGACTTGCAAATCGTTTACTTAAACGTGTTCGTGATTATGCCGATGTTTTGGGTGAGGGACATATAGATTTACCAATGGCAAAAAAGGCTCTCGAACTTATGGAAATTGATTCTCTTGGCTTAGATAATATTGATAGAAAAGTTATGTTGGCAATAATCAAAAAATTTGCAGGTGGTCCTGTTGGTCTAGAAACTTTAGCCTCTTCAACTGGTGAAGATTCTGTAACTATAGAAGATGTTTACGAGCCATATTTATTACAACTTGGCTTTATTGCAAGAACTCCTCGTGGTAGAGTTGCTCTTGGCAAAGCATACGAGCATTTTGGAATAGGATTATCTGAAGATAAAAAAGCAGTATTAGATACGTTAAAGGCGGCAAGTTATGACTGAGTTCACTAAAAAAAACACATATAATTATTTCTTGCCGGAAGAGTTAATAGCACAAGAGCCAGCAAACCCTAGAGATTTAGCAAGGCTGTTGGTTTATGATAGAAAAAAACAACAAATAGAACATAAAGTATTTTCAGATATTTTAGATTATTTAAAACCTGGCGATGTTATTGTTTTAAACAATTCAAGAGTTATTCCTGCAAGAATTTATGGAATAAAAGAAGGCACTGGCGCTAAAATTGAGGCTCTTCTTCAAAAAAGGATTAATTTAACAGATTGGGAAATAATTGCAAAGCCACTTAAACGTTTAAAAGTTGGAACAATAGTTAAATTTAATGAAAAATTAAAATTTGAAGTATTAGAGCATTTAACTGATGGAGTTTGCAAAGTTAAATTTATATTTGATGGAAATTTTGAAGCAATTTTAGATGAAATTGGCTCAATGCCACTTCCACCATATATAACTAAAAAATTAGAAAATAACGAGGACTACCAAACAGTTTATTCAAAAGAAAAAGGATCATCTGCAGCACCAACTGCCGGGCTTCATTGGACAGATGAACTTTTAGAAAAAGTTAGGCAAAAAGGTGTAAAAGTATTAGAAGTAATGCTCCATGTGGGGCTAGGAACCTTTAGACCAGTAAAAGAAGACGATATATTAAATCATGAAATGCACTCAGAGTATTATGAGATTTCAAAAGAAGTGGCGGATGAAATAACAAAAGCCAAAAAGGAACGCAGAAGAGTTATTGCTTGTGGGACAACTGCTGTAAGAGTACTAGAGAGTGCTGCCGTAAAAAAGGGTGAAATTAAAGAAAGTAGAGGAGATACAAAAATCTTTATTTATCCACCCTATGAATTTAAAATCGTTGATGGATTAATTACTAATTTTCATTTACCAGAAAGTACGCTACTTATGCTTGTTTCAGCGTTTGAAAGTGTTGAGGAAATTAAACAAATATACTCTGTTGCCGTAGAAGAAAAATACAGATTTTTTAGTTTTGGCGATGCAATGCTATTGCTTTAAAATAAAAGGAATTTATGGAAAAATTTAGTTATGAAGTAAAACATGTGTGTAAGCAATCTGGTGCAAGGATTGGTGTGTTTCATACCCCTCATGGAGATATTGAAACACCAGTTTTTATGCCAGTAGGCACGCTTGGTACAGTAAAAGGCTTAAGACCTGAAGATTTAGAAGATATGGGTGCTCAAATAATACTTTCTAACACTTATCATCTTTTTTTACGTCCAGGAGAAGATATTGTCAAAGAGGCAGGCGGTCTTCATAAATTTATGAACTGGAATAAGCCAATTTTAACTGATTCTGGAGGCTTTCAAGTTTTTTCACTTGCTAAATTAAATAAAATAACAGATGATGGAGTTGAGTTTAGTTCACATATAAGTGGTGAAAGGCTATATATGACACCTGAAAAATGTATGCAAATTCAAAATGATTTGGGCTCTGATATCATTATGGCATTTGATGAGTGTTCTAAACCGGGTGTAACATATAAATATGCTGTGTCGGCACTTGAGCGTACAACAAGATGGCTTAAACGCTGCTATGATGTTCAAAAAAATGAAAACCAAATGCTTTTTCCAATTGTTCAAGGAAATATGTTTAAAGATTTACGTGAGCGTAGTTTAAATGAGGTTATGCCTTATGCAAAATGCGGAATTGCAATTGGTGGGCTTTCGGTAGGCGAGCCTAAAGAAGTTATGTATGATATTTTAGATTTTTTACAACCAAAATTGCCAACTAATATGCCTCGCTATTTAATGGGCGTTGGCAGCCCGGATTGCTTAATAGAGGGGTTTGCTAGGGGCATTGACATGATGGATTGTGTCTTACCAACTAGAATCGCACGTAATGGTACTGCCTTTACAAGGTATGGTAAACTTGTTGTAAGAAATGCAAAATTTGCACGTGACTTTTCTTCTATTGAACAAGATTGCAACTGTTATGCTTGCAAAAATTATACAAGGGCATATATACACCATTTAATTAAGTCTGGTGAAATGCTGGGCGCAGAACTTTTATCTATTCATAATTTATATCATTTAATAAAACTTGCCGATAAAGTTAAAGAGGCAATCAAAAATGATAGACTGCTAGATTTTAGAGATGAATATATGAAAAATTATAAATTAAGCGAAAAGGGTGCTTTTTAAAATTTATACTTGATTTTTTTTGTAATTGTGTTACACTAATATCATAGGAGTAAAAAATGATTTTAGCAACTTTTTCACAAATTGCAATTCCATTACTAGTTTTAGGCCTTTTTGTTATAATGTTAGGTTATGTAATGAATTAACCATTTTTAATTTAAAGTCATATATATTTTTTTAACCTCATATGATTATTTCATAGGAGGTTTTTTTATGAAAGCAGAAAGAACATTAAAAGAAATTAAGCCAAGAGGTCAGTTTATAAAAAGTTTAATTAAAGGCTCGTTAATGGCACTTTCTATTTCGTTAATTGCTATATGTATTTTTGCATTTGTTTTAAGATTTTGTGATATTTCAGCAGATGCTATTAAACCAATTAATCAAGTAATTAAAATTGTAAGTATTTTAATAGGTGCATTTTATGCTTTAAAAAAGAATAAAGAAATGGGCTTAATTACTGGTTTTTTAATTGGTATATTATATACAATTCTTGCATTTATAGTATTTTCTATATTAAATGGTGGTTTTTCTTTTCAAGCCTCGTTAATAAATGATTTAATTTTTGGTGGTATAGCAGGCGGTATTGCTGGTATTGTAGCAGTTAATTTTAGAAAAAAATAGTTCAAAATTCACTATTGACAAATACTTAGTTTGCCTTTAAACTACCTAAAGTAGGAGAAAGTTTTATGGCAAATTTTGTATATTTAGGTGAAAAACATATTTCTTTTTCAAAAAAGAAAAAATTAGAAAAAATGTTTTTTGCTTTAAAAGAATTAATGATAAAAACTTCAAGAGAATCTGGCAATAACGCAGAAATTAAAAAGCAAGTTTTAGAAAATAAATTAATAGAAGTAGTAAAAGAATATCCAGAATTAATTTTTTGTGCAGAAAAGATTACTGAAGAAATTTATGATGGTTGGTGGCAAACACATAATGAATCTTTTTTATATACTGCTTTTGATAAAAAATACTATAATCTTGTAAAAGAAATTACTAATAATAAAGAAGTATGTACTATGTTATTTGATGATCATGGCAACAGTTTTATTGAATTTATTGCAATTATGTCTCACTACGAATGTGCACAAGAATTGTTATTTGATATATTAGACAAGCACCCAACCCTATTAAGGCATAAGGGGAAAAATGGTAATAATTTAGCTTGCTTCGCAGCATATAGATATAAAGATGTTCCATATTTAAAAGAATTAATAATAAGAACAATAAATGATGAAGGAGCGTGTTATCAATTAAATGATAAAGGAAATAATATTGGTATGGTTTGTGCAAAAAATGGTTATCAAGAATTATTTGATCTAGCATATAAAAACATACTTGCAAGGGCACAAATAAATAAGAATGGTGACAATATGGCTATGATTGCACAAAACAATGGTTTAATTGTTCCACCACTTAGCAAGCAAGAAGTAAAAGAATTTTATGAAGAACAAATAAATAATAAAATATATCAAATATGTAGATAAAAGTAAGCCATTAAGGCTTACTTTTTTTAAAAAAAGAAAGATAAACCTAATAAGGTAGATATTTGTAGTTTTACTATTAAAGTTTATAGTTTATTATTTATGGTAATATTTAATATGTTTTTAATTGTTCAATTTTGGCAAATGTCAAAAAATAATTGACTTAAAGAGAGCAGTTTTATATAATGTATTAGTATTTCTTTGGCTTGTATGCCAAATTGTGTAATAATAGGAGTTTAAATGAAAAAAATACAAGCAAAATTCAACTTTATTTTAACTACTTTACTTTTAGTAATTGCAATTTTTCTTTGTTTTGCTCAGTTTAATTTGCCTTCAAATAATCAATATAACGGATTATTTAATTCAATTAGTGCAACTAGCGAAATAACAAATGGAAATAGTGCTGTTTATAAAATAATGTCAGAAGATGTTACAGATGAAGAAATTAATCAAACAGTTGAAAAAATTCGTTCAATATTAAATGGTCAAGGTTTTGTTGGCTCAAAAGTATATCGTCAAGGTGATTATATTAAAGCAGAAGTAGAGGCAAAATCAAACGCAACTTCAATTTTATCAATTATTGGTGATTCTTCTACTTTTTATATTTCAAGTAAAGATCAAGAAACCATTACAGCAGAAGAACTTGCAACATATGATATTGTAAATACCGAAATTAAAAACGCATATTATACTACTACAGTAAATTTGAATCAAGAATACAATGGTGTTACTATTGAATTTACTCAAGCAGGTGCCGAAAAACTTAAAGAACTTACAAAGCAAGTAAATGCTACAGAAACACCTAATGTATATTTTTATATTGATGGTACAAAATCAACCTCATTAGAAGTAGAAGAAACTACAAATAACTATTTGTCTTTTTATTCTTCAAGTTATACTCAAGACATGGCTCAAGAATATGCACTTCAAATTTTAATGTCATCAACTGGGGTTCAACTAAAAACAATTTCTAATAGCGAAACAACAGCAACATTAGGAAATAATGTATTATTAATTACAATGTTAGCAGTAGCGTTAATTTTATTAATATCATTAATAGTATTACCTATCTTGTTTGGTGATTTGGGGTTTGTTGCAAATTTATCAGTATTATTTGGCGCAGTATTTACAATTTTTATATTGCAAGCACTTCCATTAACAACTGGTTCTGTTGCAACAATATTTGGAGCCTTACTTGGCCTTGCAATTCAAGTAATTTGCCATATTATATATCTAAACAAAATTAAATCAGAGTTCACTGCATTAAATAGAATGCAACTTGCAGCAAAAACAGGTTTTAAAAAATCGTGGCTTATTAATTTAGATATTTGTGTTATGTCATTTATTGGTAGTTTAAGTTTAATATTCTGGAATATTCCGTTCGTTTCTACCTTTGCAATAGGTCTTGCTGTTGGTTCTTTTGTTGCACTATTTACAACTATGCTTATGTTAAAAGATTTTGTAACTTGGTATGTAACCATTAACCCAAAAAATTATAAAAGAGTAAAATTTACAAAAGGAGAAATCAATGAGTAAAGTTCAAGAAAAATTGGCAAATTGTCAATATAATTATTCCAAAAATTTCTTTAAAGCACTTATTGTTCCTGTTGTATCAATAATTTTGGCATTAATTTTTGCTTTTACTTTTGGTTTTAATAAAGATTTAGATTTTACGGGTGGCGTTGTTGTTTCTGTAGTTGCAGGTACTGACGTAAACTTATATCAAACCGAAACATATAATAATTTTAAGCAAGAAATTGATGAAGTTTTATCTGAAAATAATATTAATGGAAAAATCTATACAGTTGAACTTAATGATAAACAAGAATATACAATGGTTGTTAAGTTTGGATTCTCTGGTTCACAAACACAACAAGAGTCTTTGCTAGAAAGTTTAAAATTAGATTTGGTTGAAAAATTTTATTCAGAAACTCCAACACAAGATATTGAAAACAACAACTATGTATTAGTAGAAACATTTGGTTCATGTATTGCTGATGGCGTAATTTTAACAACGGCACTTGCAACCTTAGTTGGTGTAGTGTTAATGTGTGCATATATTGCTTTACGAATGGGCATAAATGCTGGTATTTTAACATTTGTTAGTGCACTTTTAAATAATATTTTAACTGTTTCATTGATTATGATTACAAGAATTCCATTAACATATGCTACGGTGGCAGTTGTTCCATTTGTATCTATTATTTCTATTATCTCATCTTTTATATATTTAAGAAAAAATAAAGAACTTTTATCTACAACCGAAAGATATGCAAAACAATCAAATGAGTCTCTTGCCAACGATACAGTAAAACAAACTAGTTTTAACCAAATTTTATTATGTGTTGTTGCAACAGTTGCTTCGTTAATATTAGGTTTGTTTAATATTAATAATTCAATATTGTTCTTATCTTTAGCATTTGTTGTAGCAATATTATCTGTGCTTTATACAAACATTATGCTTTTGCCTGGTCTTTTTGCAAAAACATATGTTAGAAAAGTAAAAAAGGTAAAAGCAAAAGAACAAAAGAACCAAGAAAAAAGATTAACTGAAGAACAAGTAATGCAAGAAACAGATTTAGATAATTTGGTTTCTAACTAATTAATTATACCAAGGCTTTCATGCCTTGGTTTTTTATTCACTATATACAATGTTTTTTTAAAATTTATTTAATCCTTTTTTGTAACTAAAATTAAAACATTATCATCAAATGTTTACATGCTTTTACATAATTTTATTTGCGCAATGACTTTAAAATATAATATACTTATATCATAAGGATAGTTTTTTAACTATAAGACATTTATGAAGTATATAAAGTATTACGATTCAGGAATTGCACAAAGCGATGTCCTGTCATTTTCTGAAAAATTTGGTATAACCGAACAGGTTATGAAAATAATAATGAGTCGAGGTTACGATACCAGTCAAAAGGTATCAGATTTTCTATGGCCTGAAAAAATTGAATTGCAATCGCCTTTAAAAATGCGAGGTATGGCTGAAGCAATTAATAAAATAAATTGGTACATTACTAATAATAAAAAAATTTTAATCTTTGGCGATTACGATGTCGATGGTATAAGTGCAACAGCAATTTTGGTAAAAGCTCTTGAAAAATTAGGTGTTAAAGCAAATTATTTTTTACCTAACAGATATGTAGATGGTTATGGTCTTTCTTGTTCGGTTTTAGATAAAATTAAAGAAAACTTTAATCCAGATTTAATTATAACAGTTGATTGTGGTATAACGGCTGTAGAAGAAGTAGAATATGCAAAAAAAATAGGCATAGAAATAATTGTTACAGATCATCATGAAATTGGTGAGGTATTACCAAAAACAATCATAGTTAATACTAAATTTGAAGAACAAGAGTATTCTTTTAGAGGACTTTGTGGCACAGGAGTAGCATATAAAGTTGCAGTTGCCCTTTTAGGAGAAGAGCAATGTATTGAATTTTTACCAATTGTGGCAATTGCTACAATTGCAGATATTGTTCCATTAACAGGTGAAAATAGAACTTTGGTAAGGCTTGGGTTTGCAAATATGAATCTATTGCCTGTTGGTTTAAAGTATATGTTTAGCGAAAATAAAGTATCAATTACAAAACCAGATGCTTCAGATATTGCATTTAAAATAGCTCCAAAATTAAATGCAAGTGGAAGAATGGGTGATGCAGTAGATTCTTTATTACTATACTTTGAAACAAGTGTTCCCAAAATTAAAGAACAAATAAAAAAAATTTTTGAGCATAATACAAAACGCCAAAGTTTAGGAAATACTGTATATGAAGATTGTAAAAAAATTCTTTCTAGTAAAGATATAACAAATATGCCAGCCATAATACTTTGGAATGAAAATTGGGACCATGGCATTTTAGGTATAGAGTGCTCTAAACTTTTAGAAGAATATAATCGTCCGGTTTTTTTATTTACTCGTGAGGGTGATGTTTTAAAAGGATCAGCAAGAAGCATAAATGATATAAACATTCACAATATTTTAACTAGTGTTTCTGACATTTTAGAGGTGTTTGGTGGGCATACTATGGCAGCAGGGCTTACTTTAAAACTAAAAAATTTTGATGAGTTTGTAACCCGTGTTAATTCATATATATTTGAAAATATCAATTTTAAAGCATTTCAACCAATTGAGTATTATGACTTAAATATAACTCTCGGGGATATAAATCCTAAATTTTTAGATGATTTAAAGTTATTAGAGCCTTGTGGGGCAGATAATCCAAAACCCAAATTTATGATAGAAACTGATAATATCAATATTCAACCGCTAACAAAATCAAGCGGTCATGCCAATATTATTATTGGTAAAAATTTAAGTTTAATTTTCTTTAACTATATTAAAGAGGCAAGTAAACTTAATTTTGGTTCTAAATTTAAATTTTTGTTTGAATTTCAAGATGCAAAAGGAAAGTATGTTAAGGGAATTGTTAAAAATTTTGATTTTAACTATAATGTAAAGCCATCAGCAACAAAATATTTAGAGTGCTATAGTGTTCATCAATTACAATATTTTTCTAATGAAAAGGCAAAATTTAGCACATACTCAAATAATGAATTGCTAAACTTTGTCTTAGATTGCTCAACTAATGTTTTTGGTACATTGTTTGTTGCCAATAATGTTTCAACTTATTTAAACTTTATAAATAAATTTGATTTATCAAATATTTATACAGTTAATATTGTAGATGCTTGCATGGCAGGATTTAATAGTATATTACTTGCTCCAAAAGATTTAAATTTTGCTAATAAGTATAATAAAATAATTTTTTTAGATAGTGTTTTAGATGAATCATATATTGCAAAAATTAATCAAATTTCTAATGCTAAAATTTATATGCCAGAAAGTTCTAAATATTCAAAACATTTGTTTGAAGGTTTATTTCTTGAACGTAAACATTTTGCAAATGTATACAAAGAATTGCTAAAATATGAACAACGTGAATTTGTGAGTGTACTTAGTGTTTATTCTGCAATTATGAAAGAAAAAAAATTACGTTTGAATTTTAATAATTTTATAGTTCCATATTATGTTTTTAAAGAACTAAATATAATAAAAGAAAATACTTCTAGCGCAGCTTTTATTTATAGCATTAATAAAGAAACTAAAACAGATTTAAATAAATCAAAAATATATAATTCTTTAAATCTAATTAAAAAAACAATAGGAAATTAATTATGAAAAATTTATTAGAAATTTTAAATAACTCTTTTAATTTAAATGATGAAAATATTAATATAATAAACTTTATTTTAAATAATATTTCTATTAAAGAAAAAGATTTTTTAATAATAGAAAATTTAATAAAATATAAACTTGACTTTAATTCTGTTTGTGCGTATTTAATAGTTGAAAATAAATTAAAAAATATAGAAATTAAAGATGAGGATATAATTTCTCTTACTCAAAATTTATATAATGTTCATTCTGATAATTTTTCATTTAATAAACAAGAAGAATCGGAAGTCTTAAGAAAACAATTTATTGCCATGTGTAATGATATTAGAGTAATTATTATACATTTGTGCATTGTTTTGTATGAGGCTCAAAATTGCAATTTGCCTTTAAGTGATAAACAAAAAGATTTTCTTTTAACTGTAAGGAATATTTATGCGCCACTTTCTGAGCGTCTTGGTTTAAATAAGATAAAAAGTGAATTAGAAGACCTTTGCTTAAAATTTTTAAATCCGGATATATTTAGAGAACTAGAGCAAAATGTTTTATTAAAAAAAGAAGAAAACGAAAACCAAATAGAACTTACTAAAAACAAATTAGAAAATATCATTTCTGAATTAAAATTAAATAATGTAACTATAATGGCAAGACAAAAACATTTTAGTAGTATTTATAAAAAAATTACGTCAAAAGCAGTTCCCCTTGCTAAAATATATGATTTAATCGCAATGCGTGTAATTGTAAATACCATTGAAGATTGTTACGCAGTATTAGGTAAAATTCACGGCATATATAAACCAATGGAGGGCAGGTTTAAAGACTATATTGCCAATCCAAAACCAAATGGATATCAGTCGTTGCATACAACTATAATTACTGAAAATGATAGACCAATGGAAATTCAAATACGCACATACGAAATGCACAAAACTAGTGAGTTTGGCGTTGATGTAGCACATTGGATATATAAGGAAAAACGTAAAACAACAGATTTAGATAAAAAACTTGCTTGGCTTCGTGAAATTATGGATAATTCTTCAAATTTAAATTCGGAAGAATTTATTAGCACATTGAAAACCAATTTGTATTCAGGTAGAATTTTTGTTCAAACCCCAAAGGGTAAAGTTCTAGAATTTCCTGAGGGTGCATGCGTTATAGATTTTGCTTATGCTATTCATTCTGACATTGGTAATTTTTGTGTGGGTGGCAAAATAAATAATAAAATGGTGCCAATTAGCACAAAACTTAGTAATAATGATATTGTAGAGATCATTACTTCTCAAACATCTAAAGGTCCATCAAGAGACTGGTTAAATATTGTAAAAACAAGTGAATCAAGAGATAAAATAAATGCTTTCTTTAAAAAACAATTAAAAGATGAGAACATAAAAAATGGTAAACAAATAATGGAAATTGCCATTAAAAACAAAGCGTTATCTCCAGCAACTTTGTTAGATGAAGAATATTTGCAACCTGTTTTATATAAATATGCCTTTAACTCCTCAGATGAACTTTTTGCTGCTGTAGGGTATGGAAGCATAACATCAACTCAGGTATTAAATAAGTTGATGCAGGAGTATGATAAAAAACAAAGTATTTTAAGACCGGCAAAAGTATTGACATCTTTAGTTGTAAAAAAGAATAAAGATGGTGTTTTAGTAGATGGCGATAGCGGTATGATGATCCGTTTTGCGGGTTGTTGCGCACCTATTTTGGGTGAAAATATTATAGGTTACATTTCACGTGGTAGAGGGGTAACTATTCATAAATGTGATTGTAATAATGTTCAATATTTAGAACAAGAACGTTTAATAAAGGCAGAGTGGGCTGATAAATCAGTTACTTATAAAATTGCTACAATAAACATTGTTGCAATGCAAACTGATGATTTTATTGCAAAACTTACTTTTGCGTTTGCAAATTTACATTATAGTATTGTTGCCTTTGAAACAAGAAATATCGCAGATAAAATTAATTGCAGTGTAAAAATAAAAATTAATAATGATAATAACACTAATAAATTAGTAAAAATTATTAAAGAATTTGATAATGTTTTGGAAGTAGATGTAAAATGAAAATAACAACAAATGAAACTTGGTTAGAGCAAGAAATATTCGATTTAATTCATTTATTTATGCAGGAAACAAAATTGGATGACGAAAAGCCATTCGTTAAATTTTTCATGGAATTAGATGCTCAAAAACTTTATAAAAAATTTATTATAGAGTTTGTAGATGAAACAAAAGAATTAGAAGAGTTATCAGAAATAGAAAAATATAAAAATGAGTTAGAAAAGAAAAGATACATAAAACGATCGGTTAAAAGTACATTATATAAACTGCTTTCTGAAAAATTTAATAAAAAACTTCCTTGGGGTTGTTTAACGGGCATACGCCCAACTAAAGTGGCTTATGAATTAATTGAAAGTGGGGTAGATAAATATTTTGTTAGAGAGGCACTTGAGGATAAGTTTTTTGTTTCGCGAGATAAAGCAAAACTTGTTGCAAGAACATTGAATAATCAAAAATGTATAATTAAAAATGATAAACTTGTAGATTTATATATTAATATCCCATTTTGCCCAACCAAGTGTTCATATTGCTCTTTTATTTCCGCTGAGTATGCCGTTGTGGAAAAAATTATTCCAGATTATATTGAGTGTTTAATTAAAGAAATTAGAGCAGTTAAACAAATTATGCGTGATACTGCTTGTATTGTAAAAACAATTTACATAGGCGGAGGAACCCCAACTGTGCTCTCTGCTGAGCAATTAGAAAAAATTTTATCTGAACTTGCATTTGATGTTAGTGAGTTTACTGTTGAGTGTGGTAGACCTGATACTATAACAAAAGAAAAATTAGATGTTTTGCATAAATATGGAGTGACTAGAATTTCAATTAATCCTCAAACATTTGTTAATAAAACATTAAAAGTTATCGGACGTAATCATACTACAAATGATTTAATTCAAGCATACATGTTGGCATTACCATATAACTTCAATGTTAATATGGACTTAATTGCCGGACTTCCTGGAGAAACAATGCGTAACTTTAAGCATACGATGAAAACTGTTTTAGAACTTGCTCCAGATAATATAACAATTCATACATTGGCATTAAAAAAGGGCAGTAAGTTGGCTGAAGAAAACGCTGTAAACGAAAATGAAATTACAGAACAAATGGTTTCATATGGGCAAGAGTTGTTAATCGAAAATAAATATAAGCCTTACTATATGTATAAGCTAAAAAATCAAAATGCAGGGCTTGAAAACGTAGGCTTTTATATGAATCGCCCATGTGTTTTTAATATAGACAGCATGGAAGAAACGGCAACAATTTTTGCTTGTGGAGCAAATGCTATTTCTAAGCGCATTTATAATTTAGAAAATAGAATAGAAAGGCAAGCAAATGTAAAATTTGCAATTGATTATATTGCAAGAATAGACGAAATAATAGAAAAGAAAAAAGAATTATTTTCAAAATTTTATTAATAACATAAAAATAAGAATATTGCGCAGTATATAATTATGAAGATTAATACTTTTGCAATATTTTTTTCTTGTTTATTATGTGGTATAATGTTTTCGTTGGTAGTACCACTTCCTTCAAATAATTCATATTTGCTTACAGCCGAAGAGCAACAAATAATAAATGATAAAAACGAAGACGAGGAAAAAGTGATTTTTTCTGCTGAAACAATAGATGTTTTAAACTTAGACTGGTTTGAGAATATGGATGCAATATTTACTAAATATGTTGTAATAAGAGTTATAGACATATACTCAAAACAAGAATATTTTGTTAAGCGCATGGGTGGATATAATCATGCCGATGTTCAAACAATTGATGCCAAAAATACTGAAATTTTTAAACAAATTTATGGTGGACAATGGAGTTGGACTCGTAGACCTGTTTGGGTAGAAATTAACGGGAAATTTTACGCCGGGTCATCTAACGGTATGCCACATGGTTTTGATATATTAGAAACCGGAGAGGGCGGACATACTTGTATACATTTTTTGAATAGTAAAACACATGGTACAAAAAGAGTAGATGAAAGCCATCAGGCATGCGTTTCATATGCTGCTAGTCATAAAAGCGAACTTATTGATTATTTAAATAATTATAATTAAAAAATATATTGGTATTACCAATATATTTTTTATACTATTTGTCTAAATTTCTATGCGTAAATAATAATCTTGCAAATAAGTCAAAAGCCAGAGTAAATAATATTGCAAATATTCCACAAGTAATTAATGAAGTATTTGGTACAACCGAAAAACTAAACATTCCTGTATTAGAGATTGTGAAAAATTTATACAAGCCTAAATTGAGAGTTGGGACAAATCTTGTCCAACTTGCTGTAACTGTACCAAATAATATTTGTGAAACAATAAATATTGCACTGGTAATACCTGTTGAAACAGTTGCTTGTTTTATTAACATTGAAATTAAAATTGCAAGAGCAATATAGAATATAACATCTATCAAAATACTTCCAAAATATATCAACATTAAAATTACGGGATTTGTTATAAACAGGCTTTCTGCATTTACTACGACAAGAACATTTTGGAAAGAAAAACCAAAAGTGGCAAATCCAATTGCAAGTGATGCTAGTAATGATACTCCAAGAAGAATTAAAGCAACATTAAAGCAAGCTAAAAATTTACCTGAATATATTTTGTTTCTAGTAAATGGTCTTGTTGCTGTCATTTTTAAAGTGCCAGAGCTTTGTTCACCACTCAACATACTGGTTGCAAAGAAAATAACAAAAACTATTATAAAAGCCGATAAAATTTGCATTGCATAAAATGCAAAATCATAAGCATTTGTTTGAGTTCCGCTATTAATATTATAGTTAAATGCTGTTAAGTATTCATAACCAAAAGTATTGTTATCATAAAAATATTTAGAAGTTGTAATTTGCTTTTTTAAATTATAAATAGATACTCCAGAAAAACCAACATAGTTAGCGATTTGGTCATCGGTTTTATCCCCAATTCTAAGCAATTCAAAATTATTAGCAATTAAAGCTTTGCAAATTTGGATATAGTCGTAAAATTTGGCAACTCTTTCATTCATTTCGTATACAAATTCATCTTGTGTTGTATCTATATGTTCGTTGTAATATGTTATAACATCATTATATAACGTTTCTAATTTTCCTGTATGTGAATAATTGATAACAGTTCCAGATGTGGTTTCATCGAAATTGGTATAAAAATATTGATTTAATAGTTCTTCTAAACTTGTCATATCAATTTCAATAATTTCTAATTTAGAAATCTCTATGTCTAACTTTTCAATATCATATGTGTTTTTTAATAAATTATATCTATCAACTACTAAAGATGCAGTAAAGCTCAATAAATCTTTATCACTTGGAAGGTTGTCGAACATGTCTGAAAGAGTAGTGTATGTTTTGTTATATAAATCATTTGTTAAAATAAAATTAATTTTTTTATTTTTTATATTATATAACATATAATCCATTAAGTTTTGAATTTTAGCACGCAGAGCGGTAAATGCGATTTTGCATTTTTCATAATCTGAAGATGATAAATAATTTTCATTTTCGGCAATACTTAAAACTGTTGTGGTAAAGTCACCATAAAAATAAATTTTTAACGAATGAAAATCACCAGAAAATTTTTCATATATACCGCCCGTATCTTCCATATATTCATCTATATCTGTTTTTGCAGTAATTAATTCTTGTTCTAAAGTAGAGTAATCATTTTGAAATGAAGTATATATGCTAGAAGTATTAGTTAAACTATAAGTAAATTTGGTATTTTTTTCACTTGGGTTAAAGAAGAAAAAGGAAAGTACAAGAGCAACTATTAAAACACCAGTTAAAACAAACATAGATGGACGCATAAATATTTTGCTAAGTTCGGCATTTGCCATTCTAAATATTTTTTTCATAGTTACTCCTTTTAGTTTATTCCTGTTCCAGTTTTTCCATCATTAACAACGGTTAAGAAAATATCTTCTAAAGATGCGTCTACTTCGCCAGCACCAAACACAGATATGTTTCGTTTTGTAAGATCAATTATAATTTTTGCAATTGTATTTTCGTCGGCTGTAAAAAGTACTTTATTATTACAAATTTTAACTTGAAGATTATATTCTTCTTCAATAATTTTACCTGCAAAGTTTGGTGCATTACATTTTATAAATTGCGAGCCATGTTCGGTTATGTTTTCTTTAATTGTGCTCATTCGGTTTGTTTCTAGTAATATACCATTATCTATAATGCCTATTGTGTCACATAAATTTTGCATTTCGCCTAATATATGACTTGAAATTAAAATTGCTATGCCTTCCTTATGTGCGAGGTCTTTAAGTAGCATTCTAAATTCTCTAATACCATTTGCATCTAAACCATTTGTTGGTTCATCTAAAATTAAAAGTTTTGGTTTATTTAACAAGGCTTGAGCAACACCTAAACGTTGTTTCATACCAAGTGAATATTTACTTACTTTTTCGTGTATTCTATTAGAAAGCCCTACAATAGAAACAGCATGGTCAATTTGACTTTTATCTTTAATATCAGAAAGTTTGGCAAAATATTTAAGATTTTGATAACCAGTTAAATAAGTATAAAATTCTGGCATTTCAACAATACTGCCAACGCTTTCCATTGCATCTTCAAATTTAAATTTAATAGAGTAGCCATTAATAAAAGCATCACCCGAAGTTACTGTTGTAAGCCCAGTAAGCATTTTAATGGTAGTACTTTTTCCAGCACCATTGGCACCTAAAAAACCAAAAATTTCACCACTGCGAACAACAAACGATACATTATTTACGGCTTTTCTTTCACCATAAATTTTTGTTAAACCTTGAATGTCTAATACTACGTTTGACATAAAATCTCCTAAAATTAATTTTCTTCAATTAATAATTCATATATGCTTTCAAAAGCATTATGTGCCTGTTCTTGCCATTTTTTGCAAGCCTCAATTGCACTTTGCCTGCTTGGTGCCTTTATTTTAATTTCAAAAATAGGTTCATTTTGAAGTGTATCTGACCTTATTTTCAATACTACAATATATGAACCATCTTCCGATTTAAAAAAAGTAGAAACATATTCTTGTGAACGTTTAAAATGCATTCTATTTGCTCGTGTATATTCGGTTATATGTTCTCTTAAAGATAGTGGTATTTTTGAATAGAAATGATTAAGACAATTACGTCCATCATAAGTTATGTTAAAACGTTCTTCGCTATCATAATTTTCTGTTTTGTAAACAAGATTACTATCTACTAATTTATATAAATAATCTTTGCAATCCATGTATGACATCCAATTATTTCTATAATAAATAATATCAAAAATTGTATTTTCAGTTAAAGGGAATTCCATTTTTTCTAGAGTAAATAAAATGATTAATTTACATGTCATTGGGTCGCAGATTGGAAGGTCGGCCTCTTTTTTTCTTTGTTCCATATAGTGATTATATCAAATCACTAAAAAAAACGCAAGATAGTTGTTAATTATTTGTTACAACAAATAAAAAACTCACTTTGTAGTGTTGTTTTCATTAATAAAAAAATCTCTTAAAAAAGAGATTGTATTTTATTTAAGCATAATTTTTATTTTTTGGTTGTTTTGTAGAATATGTGTTAAGTTCTGATTGAATTGCAGATTGCAAATTTAAATCAATGCCATTAGAATAAATATTTTTTGCAAATTGTAAAAGTGATTTGTTGCCTTCAATTATTTCTCTTGGAAGTTTGAAGGTCAGGTTGCCATCAGCACTATAAGTTACATAAATATATTTGGCTATTTCGTGATTATATTTTTGAGTAAATGTTTGTTTACCGTTTACAACTTTTGTGCTAAACATGCCTTTGCTAATCATTGATTTAATTATATTAATTTTTTCATCTATGGGTAAAAAATTATAATTATAATTTGTACCAAGTCGTTTAAAAACATTTTGAGTAAAAGTTTTTACTTGTTCATACTTTAATTGACAAGTTTCACTTTTTTCATAAAGTTTAATTAAATAATATCCTAAAAGTTTGTATTCAGATAAATCTCTCATAATGTTCACCCACCTTAAATTTTTAAACTAAGCAACATATGCAGGCATTTATGCAATTAATTATTGCATCAAAAAAATATATAAAATTATATCATTTATTACAAAATCTGACAAGTTTTTTTAGATATTTTTAATTTATAATAAAAAAATAATTAACAAAATTATTTGTTTTATGCAAAAAGTTTATTTTAACTAAACTTAATATATTTTGTTAAAGTTAAACAAAAAAATATTATTTTTATAATTGACAATATGCGTATGATTGTTTATAATTATAACATATAATTTATAATTATGCGAAAAACATATCTGATTTTGAATATTACTGCATATAAGCAAAGCATTGTTTATTTTTGACTATAATTCAAAATTTAAACAAAATCAAATAAAGGAGGTAGGTGTTAAAATGAAGAATACAATATCTGTTATGGATATTGGAACAAGTAAAATTGCCGTTTTAATGGGTAACCGCGGCATTAACAACACTTTAAACCTTTATGCATCTTATATAAAAGATTATGCTGGTTATTATAATGCAGAATTTGTTGAGCCAGACAAATTTACTGATGATGTTTGTGATGCAATTGCAAAAGCAGAAATCAATGCAGGCGAGCGCATAAAAAAATTATTTGTTGGTGTACCTGCAGATTTTTGCAGTTGTATAACAAAACAATTTATGCAAAATTTTGGAGATAAATTAAAAGTTGAAGAATCAGACATTTTAGAAATTTATCAACAAGCAAATGAATTAAAAGATAATGATAATTATGTTTTAATTAGTTGTTCACCAATATATTTTGTTTTAGATGATGGCAGAAAGGTAATTAATCCAATAGGAGAAAAAACTTGCCGGCTTAGCGGTGAAATAAGTTACATATACGCAGAAAAAGCATTTATATCAAAAATTAATGTTGCACTAAGAAAGTTTGGTTTAAGTTCTGTTGAATATTTATCATCAACATTATCTGAAAATATGTATTTACTTTCTGAAAAAAATAGGGAAGTACCATCCATAATTGTTGATTGTGGCTATCTTTCTACTTCGGTTTCAATTACAAAAGGTAATGGCCTATTATCACTTAATAGTTTTTCTGTTGGTGGTGGGCAAGTTACAAGTGATTTGAGCGAATGTTTAAAAATAAGTTATAAAGAAGCAGAAGAATTAAAAAAACAAATAATTCTTTCAGTAGTGCCAGAACTTTCAGATGGCTACGAAATATCAAAACAAAACAAACCTAGCATTATTTCAATGACCGAAGCAAATGAGGTTGTCGCTGCAAGATTAGAGATGATTTGTTCGCTTATAAACAAATGTTTAACCTCTACTCAAAAAAAAGATTTATATAAAATGCCTTTTTACTTGACAGGTGGCGGGATTTGTTTTATAAAGGGAGCGAAGGATTATTTAGCCAAATACTTTGGTGTGAATGTAGAAATTCTTTCTCCACCAAATTTGCAACTTTCAAAACCTAATTACTCAGCAGTGCTTGGGCTTTTGAATTCGGCAATAAACCAAGAACAAAAACATAAAACAAATAAATTTTTAAGTTTTTTAAAAAAAATAACAAAAAGATAAAGGAGTAAAATTTTTATGTATAATAATTTAAACGTAGGCGCAGTTGCTAATATTAAGGTTATTGGTGTTGGTGGCGGTGGAAATAATGCCGTTAATAGAATGATTGATGCAAATATTACAAGCGCACAATTTGTTGCTATTAATACAGATAAACAAGCATTATTACTTTCTAAGGCAGAACATAGATTACAAATTGGTGAAAAATTAACCCGCGGTCTTGGGGCTGGTGCTGATCCAGAAGTTGGTCAAAAAGCAGCAGAAGAATCTAAAGCAAGTATATCAGAAATGCTCAAAGATTGTGACCTTGTATTTATTACTGCCGGCATGGGTGGTGGCACTGGAACTGGTGCAGCACCAGTTGTTGCTCAAATTGCAAAAGAAATGGGCATTTTAACAATAGCAGTTGTTACAAAACCATTTGGTTTTGAAGGTAGAACTCGTATTGAGAATTGCGAAAAAGGTTTAGAAAATTTACGTAAATATGTTGATACTTTAGTTATAATTCCTAACGATAAATTGCTAAAATTAGTTCCAAAAGGCACCCCAATTATTGAGGCTTTTATGTACGCTGATGATGTTTTGCGCCAAGGTATTCAAGGCATTTCAGACCTTATTGTTACTCCAAGCCTTATTAATCTTGACTTTGCCGATGTTCGTTCTGTAATGAAAAATCGTGGTCTTGCCCACATGGGTATTGGTCATTCTAAGGGTGAAAATAAAACAATAGAGGCTGTTCGTCAAGCCGTTTCTAGTCCACTTCTTGAAACAACTATTGAAGGTGCTACTGGTGTTATTATTAATGTAAAAGGTGGTCTTGATTTGCCTCTTGATGAGGTTTATGAGGCAGCTGATCTTGTTAAAGAAGTTGTTGACCCAACATGTAACATTATTTTTGGTTCAGGTATTGATGAATCTATGAATGATGAAGTTGAAATTACTATTATTGCAACTGGTTTCCAATCAGATAGTCCAGTTCTTGAAGATAAAAACTTAAATAAAGTAAAACAAGGCGTAGAAGCTGCAAATAATTTTGCAAATCGCCGTTACGAAGGTTTCCCTATTGGAAGAAGTGCATTAAACACACAAGTTCAACAAGTTTCACAACCTGAAACATTAAATACACATATTGAGCCAAAGGCAGACTTTGTTAAAAATGATGGTGTGCCTGCATCTAGATTACAGGTTGAAGATAACGATATTCCACCATATTTAAGAAAATTAAGAGAACATAGATAAGAGGTATTAATTAATGACTTTTTCTGAAACCGAGGTAAGAGGCATATTTAAGCATGCACATAGTTATTTTTATAAAGCATTTCCGGGTGGGGTTACCTTGCAAGAGGTAGTATCATTAGAGCAAAATGCTTTAAAAAGATATTTAAAACTTTGTTCTAAAAACATTAAAGATGATAATATGCAAAGAACTTCTAATACTCGAAAAGCAAGATTAGAATGGTTTTTGTTAGAAACAATAGAAAAAGTTATGAGTATGAACTCTTTAGGGTTTGCGCAAAATATAGATTTTTGCTTAAATTCAGAAGAACAAGTTCAAAAATTTATAAAATATATAGAAAATGAAAAATATAAAAGTTATTTAAATGATGATGATTTAAACAAGTAATTTAAATAATATTTCTCCTTTTAACTCAACCTTATAGTTGGGTTTTTCTTTAATAAAATATTTGTATAAATTTTATGTCAATTTGCTTGACAATCGGCTGGGGGGGGGTAGAATACATATATATCATTAAAAAGGAGAAAAAAATGAAGAAAAACTATAAATGGTTAATAAACATTGCAACATTAGTACTTTGCGTATGTGCTCTAGCCATAGGCGTGTATGCAGCCAAACAAGCCTCACTTACCGCCACCGGCACAATAGGTTTTAAAGCCCATGGTTTAGATCTAAGCATAACAGGAGAGATGTATGGCCAT
>SVIS01000030.1 GCA_015069385.1 Clostridiales bacterium | reverse complement strand
TTAGTAAGAGATAAAAAAACAAGAACAGAAATAGCCCAAAAAGATGAAAAAATAATGAATATGTTGAAAGAAAATTCAAAAAGACAAGAACAGTTAAATGAATTGAAAACTAACAAAAAGTCACAAAATGAAACAAATACAAAAACAATAGAAACAAGTACGCAGGCAATGCCAAAAGTTCCGCCAAAAAATTCAAATGTGACTAAAGGTGATAAAAAATCTGAAAATAAAAAATAGAACATATTTGTTAATTAAAAAGAACTAGATTTAATCTAGTTCTTTTTAATAAAATACATATTGACAAAAAGTAAATAATCGTTTAACATAAGAACAATTGGGAGTATTTAGTGAAATTTTCAATTTATAATTATGTAGTAAAAAATAATGAAGATTTTATTATATTCAACACCGTTTCTGGCGCTGTTGTATGTGTTGACCCCTCTTTTTTGAATAATCTTAAAAACGATACTTGTCCCAAAGAGCAAAGTGTCGTTTTGTATAATATGGGCATTTTAGTAGATGATAACTGCAACGAACTTGAAAGAGTGCTAACAAAAAATAAAGAAAATATTGAAAAACAAGATAATAAAATTTACACAATATGTCCTACTACTTGTTGTAATGCAAAATGCTTTTATTGTTTTGAAAACAATCGCAAACATTTTGTAATGACAAAAGAAATTGCCGATGCAACTGTAAACTTTATAGAGCAAGATGTTTTAAATTCTAACGCAAAAAACATATGTCTTTCTTGGTTTGGTGGGGAACCTTTGCTTAATCAAGATATTATGGGTTATATTACAAACAAAATATTAACTAATAAAAAACTAACTGAAAAAATAAATATTAATGCAAAAATAACCACAAATGGAATATTAATTGACAATAATGTAATAGAAAATTTTAAGACATGGAAAATAGATACAGTTCAAATTACTTTAGATGGTTATGGCGAAGAGTATGAAAAGCGAAAAGCATATGTAAACGAAAAAAATGCTTTTGAAAAAATTATTGATATAATACAACAATTAAGTAATAATCGAATATATGTAAGCATAAGGCTTAACTACGACCATAATAATTTTAACTCAATACTAAAATTAGTAGATTATTTATGTCAAAAATTTACAGAACAGCAAAAACAATATATAAAAGTTTATCCTGCAAAATTAGAAGACAACCAAGCGTGCTCCATTTGTAATACAAATGCAGATATAAACTATTTTAAAATTTTAACAAAGTTAAAAAATGGCAATTTGGCAAAATCTTTTAAACAATTAAACTTAAAATATAGGTTTGCCCATTGTTTGGCGGAAAGTGAATATAACTATGTTATTGGTGCTAATGGTAATTTATATAAATGTAATGAAAAGGTAGATGATGAAACTTGCAAGGTAGGCGATGTGTTTACCGGTGTAAATATTGCAATTAAAAATAGAGAACTTTCAGGCGAATGTAAAGAATGTAAGTTTTTACCAATATGCCAAGGTGGCTGCCCAATAAGGGCAAATAAAAGTGGTAGTTCTTCAAAATGTCAACTAGAAAAATTTATTATAGCAGATATTTTGAGACTATATATAAATTAATAGGAGGTAATGGTATGAGATTAGTGTATCAAGAAGAAGTGTTAAATGCACTTGACCAACACAATAACGTTGCTTGCTGTTGCAAATACCCACCACCAGCACAAATGTAATTGGTGAATGGGTAAAAAAGGTGTCCACATTATGTGGGCATTTTTTTATTTAAAATATATATAAACTTGGTTAATATTAAAAATTTCACTATTGACAATCAATAAAAAATGTTATACCATAAATTTGTAAATTAAGGAGATAATTATGACAAATTTTGAGTTAAAAAATGAAAGAAAAAAATTAGCAAAAAAGAACGCAATTATAAAAACTCTTAAAGCCGCTGGTATTTTTGGTTTATTTTTAGTTGGTGGCGGAATTCCTGCATTTATGACAGGAATTACTGCAATACAAGTTTTCTTATGCACTTTTGGAGTTGCTGGCATTGCCGCATTAACAATTACTGGTGTTGCAGATTATAAAAAAACAGCCAAACAAATTGAAAAAGAATATATTGATTCAGAATATGCAGAAAATCAAGAGTATATAGTAGAAGAATATGTTCCAGAAACAACTGCCTCAAAACAAAACTACCAAGTAAAAGGTAACACAATTTTTGTTGAAAAAGACCAAGATTTAAGCAAATAAGAGGTTAAATTATGCTAAATAACTTTAATTGTATTAATCAAGCACGACCATGTTTAAATGAAGATTATTATACTATAATGTCTAAATTTTTAATGAATAAAGACATTCGTTATATCGAAAAACCATTAACAGCCCTTGCGGAAATGGGGCATAAAGATGCTTTAATTGCATACCTTTTAAATTTTAAAAACATGAACTCATCTACAATTTCACCAAAAGTTAAGGAGCAATTGTCAGAAATAAGTTATAGAGATGGTTTCGAGGCAGCACTTGTAAAACTTGCTGAAGTTTATTGTGAGGATTATAAAACAATTCAAATCTTGCAAAATGGCATGATTGGAATGTATAGAAATGTTAAGAATAAGGCTTTTAAAAGTCAAGATATTCATTTAAAAGCATATCAAGAATATAAGCAAAACTATTTAAACCATAAATATGTAAAACTTGCAGCATATATTGTAAGGTTTTATGGCACAGATGTTATATATAAATTTGCAAAATTTTATAATAATGTAAAAATGCAAAAATATATAGATATGCTAAAAGCAGTTGATTGTGTACCAGACGAAATACTTTTTGAAGATACATTAAAAATAAAAAAAGTTAATAAAAAGATTAGAAGTAATTTAAATACTTTATATACTTGTTCAAGTGAAAATGCATTTACTCTTGCCGAAAACATTATGAAAAATTATAATAGTTTAGATGTTGATTCACAAAGTTTTTGTTATGATGTTTTATATCAATTTGCAAAACGTCCACTTTCTAATGAACTTAAAAATTATATAAATAATAGTGCAGAAAAATAAATATTAAAAAACAAGGGACTAACCTTGTTTTTTTATTATTAATATAAAAGCCCTCTTTTACAAGAGGGCATTGTTTTTTAATTTGCTGTGCAAGTAATTTTGAACAAGCCAAAACATTTGCGCCTAAATGTCTAAATACTCCACCAAAGCTACCTTATGGCACACAGATTCTAATTTTAATGTTGCTACCGTCAGGTCCTCACATGGTTCAAAAAGACTCTGTTGCATAAGACCTTGATTTCAACATACCAAGGCAAAAATTCACAAATGCCGACTAGCCCTTAAAAACTTTAACTCAGCCCCGCGTATAGTAGATTGCGGGCAATGAAGGAACTACTAACTCCCCACCTAGCACAGCCATATTATTATATGCTAATTATTTTATTTTTGCAACATAAATTTTTATAAAAAAAATTTACTGGTTTATTTATTGTTTTTATTTCAAAAAAAATTAAAAACCTATTTAAAATTGCTTGACAATCGGCTGGGGGGGGGTAGAATACAAATATATCATTAAAAAGGAGAAAAAAATGAAAAAGAATTTTAAATGGCTAATAAATGTAGCAACAATATGTTTGTGCTTGTGTGCACTAGCCATAGGCGTGTACGCAGCCAAACAAGCAAGTTTAAACGCCACCGGCACAATAGGTTTTAAAGCCCATGGTTTAGATCTAAGCATAACAGGAGAGATGTATGGCCATGCAACAACCAAAGATGGTCAAGCAGTAACCAGTGCAGACCCAAC
>SVIS01000001.1 GCA_015069385.1 Clostridiales bacterium | reverse complement strand
CAGGTGTGTTAGATGACGTGCAATACAATGGCTCAACTTTACAAACAGCAATAAATACACTTGCAACAAATAGTACATATAAAATAAATGAATCAGACATATATTCACAAATATCAGCACGTACCTTAGCGTGCGAAAAATTGAATTACATAGAAGATGAAAATAAGAATATGATAACAACAGATTTGCCAACAACTAATTCAAGCATAAATCAAACTTTATGGGCACTTTCATTTAATGAAGCAAATACATTATTACAATTGCACGGAACAAGTAGTGCTATAACAAATAACAAAACAGTAGACATTGTTGCTGGAGATTCATCAACTTGTAGTTGGTGGCTTCGTTCTCCACATGCAATATACGAATACAATGACTCTGCTGGTGCACGTGCAGTTCTTGCTGTAGGTGCTTTAGCATTGGGCGATGGTAAATATGTATATGGCGTGCGTCCAGCTTTCAAACTAGTAATAGCATAAAAATTTTAATATAATAATTTAGCAGACTATTAAAGTCTGCTTTTATTTATAAATGAAGGAATTATATAATTAATAGTGTTTTTTCTTTATGAATAATAGAAACAAACAAAATGTTATTATTAATAAACCTTAACATTAAATTTTCATATAATAATATGTGTTTTATGAATATAAAGGTTCTAAGGTAAATTATAATATTATAGGCAATGGTGAGGTGCAATTTGTTTTTTTACATGGTTGGGGAGGAAGTGTTAAAAGTTTTGATTTTATTTGCAAATATTTAAATATAAATTTTACAGCACTTTTTATAGATTTTCCTCCTTTTGGAAATAGTGAGTCTCCAAAACAAGATTATACTATTTTTGATTATGCTGAACTCACATTAGCAATTATGCGAGAAAACAATTTTAATAAGCCAATTATAGTTGGACATTCTTTTGGTGGAAGGGTTGCAATTATTCTTGCTGCTGGTAATTATGCTAAAAAACTTGTTTTAGTTAATAGTGCTGGATTAAAGCCAAAACGTAATCTAAAATATTATTTTCGTGTAATAAAAAACAAAGTTTATAAAAAATTACATATAAAAAAACAATTAGGTTCTAAAGATTATATAGCACTAAGTAATAATATGAAAAAAACTTTTGTGAATATCGTTACCACTTTTTTAGACAAATATGTTATAAATATAAATGTTCCAACATTAATTTTTTGGGGCAAACAGGACAAAGAAACTCCTGTGTATATGGCTAAACGTTTTAATAAACTTATAAAAAATAGTCAACTTGTTATAGTAAAAAAAGCAGGACATTTTTCATATATAAATGATTTTAATACCTTTTTAAACGTGTTAAACTATTTTGTAGTAAACTAAAGGAATTTTATGGAAATTTTACAACAAACAAACCCACATTTTTATATTGCAATTGCCATATCTATTTTAAATGGCGTTCTATTATGCTTTGTGGCTGGCAAATTATTTCAAATGCTTCAATTATCTGGCTACAAACTTTCGGGCTACAACGCATGGCTTAAAGATACAAAAATAAAATTTGTAGGCAGGCTTTTTATGCTTGCGTTCTTGTCGCTTATTTCTATATTAGTAACCAATGCTTTACTTAATGGTTTTGGTGGTTATTATTGCTATTTGGGCTTAATATTTTATTTATATTTTTCTGTTGTGTTTATCATCAACATGACAAAAATGCCTCAAAAAACTCCGCTTAAACAAACAAGAAGAATGAATAGATTAATTGCAACTGTATTTGTTTTAATTACTTTAATTTCTTTTGGTTTAATTATTTTAGCAACAGAATATGTGCCATTTTTAAAATATGGGGTAATAGTATTAACACCATTGTTTTTAACATTCATTGTACCCGTAGCACATGTTATTTTAATTCCTATTGAAAAATTAATAAGGTTAAAATATATTCGTGGTGCCAAAGCAAAACTTGTAAAAATGCCAAACTTAATTAAAATTGGCATTACAGGAAGTTATGGAAAAACAACTACAAAACATATTTTAAATGTTTTACTATCAACAAAATATTCAGTTTGCATGACACCACATAGTTTTAATACTCCTATGGGTTTAACTAAAGTTGTATTAAAGTATTTAAAAAAACACCATCAAGTATTAATTGCTGAAATGGGTGCTAGAAATGTCGGAGATATAAAAGAATTATGTAATTTAATATCACCTAAACATGGCATAATTACCGCTGTTGGCAGTCAGCATCTTGCTACATTTGGAACAGAAGAAAACATAGCAAAAACAAAAAATGAACTTGTTCAATCAATAACAAATGGTTATGTAGTGTTTAATGGAAATAGTAATGGTGCACAACAGTTATATAACAATTGTCAAAAACAAAAGTATTTGGCAGCGCTTGAAAATGAAGATGCTTTTTGTAATATTAAAAACATAAAAGTAAATAGCAAAGGCAGCACATTTACTTTGTGTATTGAAAATGAAGAAGTGGAATGTTCTTGTAAATTAATTGGTAGACATTTGCTTGAAGATATTGCAATATCGTGTGCAATGGCATATAATCTTGGTGTTAGATTAAAAGAATTACAAACAGCTATTGCTACATTAAAACCAATGTCTCACCGTATGGAAGTAATAAATAGCAACGGTTTAACAATTATAGATAATGCTTATAATAGTTCGGTAGAGAGTAGCACGGCTGCACTAGAAACTTTAAAGTTATTTGATAATAATAACAAAATCGTTGTAACCCCGGGCTTGGTAGAAATGGGGGAAAAAGAGCAACAGGTTAATATTGAGTTTGGAGAAAAAATAGCCAAAGTGGCAAACAAAGTAATTATTGTAAATAAAATAAACTTAGAATCAATAAAACAAGGTCTTTTAAATGAGGGTTATAATGAAGAAAATATTTTTGAAGCAGCAAATTTAAAAGATGCAACAGCCATGCTTGGAAACATTGCAAAAAGCGGTGATATAATTTTGTTTGAAAATGATTTGCCCGATAATTACACCTAATAATAAAAATTCGACATAATCAATTAAAATTAATTATTAAAAATGCCACATTTATAGTGGTATTTTTAATTAATTTAATTTATTTTAAAAATTTATATAATAAATGTTGCAAGAAAACTTGGCTAAAAATAATTTACATGCTAAAATATTATTAAAATTGCATATACTATGCACAAATAAAGAGTGAGGATTTAAAATTGAAAAAATTAAATATTTTAACCTATCTATTTATAATGTTTGTTTGTTTAGCATCTTTTTGTATGCTGTATACGCCAAGCAACAAAGTTATGGCAGAAGATTCTTTTATAACCATAACATCGCTTGATGCCATTACAGATATGCAAGGTAAATATAGGCTTGCTAAACAAGATGAGCCATATACATTTACTAAAAGCATTAGTGGCACATTTAAAGGCACTTTAGATGGCAATGGCTCTGAAATTATGTTCTCGGCAAGTGAGTCGTTAAACTTTGTAGGCACTCAAGCATTGTTTGAAAACATAGGGTCTAATGCTGTTGTTTATAACCTTAAATTTACGCCTAAAAACAATTTCATTCAAAATTATTATTTTGGAACTACAAAAGAGGCAGATTTAAAAACTTCTTATGGTTTACTTGCTAACACAATTTCAGGGGCAACAATTTATGGTATTGAATTTTCAAATCTTGCAATTAACATTTTTGATAATCCTAACTTAATAGCAATTTCTGAACTTAATGTTGGTTTTCTTGCAGGTCAAGTGTCGGGCAGTAAAATAAATCAAATTAAAATAACCGATTGTAAAATATTATCTTACTATACGGTAGTTGAAGATGAAATTGAATATAATAACATAAGGTCAAATTTAAATATCGGCTTTATTGCAGGTAAAGCTTCTAGCGGCACATATTTGCAAAACAACCTAATTTCATCAACTCGTGGCACAACAAAATCTTTAGGTGTTGAAGTATATATTGCAAAAACCGAAGCATCTAACTATAACATTGGCGGCTTGGTTGGCACTTTTGAATCAGGTTACATAACCAATAATATATTAGACTTTTCAAACACTTCTAAGGCATTGGTTAATGTTTATTTTCAATCTGAAGAAATGCCATTAAATTTTGGTTATTTAGTAGGTAAAACTACAAGCAACATTGTTTCACTTTATAGCAACATCGTTAATGTTAATTATGATAATATTTTGTCAATGACTTCAGAAAATCCAAATGTTGTTGCAGGTATAATGCTTGGAAATATGGAAACCGCATTAAATTCACAAGATATTAATGGTTTTATTACAACATTTGAGGGCAAATATATAGGCAATTTACAAAATGAAATTGTAACAAGCACTTATGCAAACATATCTAAAATAGATACTGAAAATGTAATAATTTCTCGCATAACTAATAATGGTATTTGGAACGATGTCTATACTTGGAACCAAAATAATATATGGCATTTAACAGCCTCAGCTATTTTGCCAAGTTTACAATATTTTGAAACATATAATATTACTTTTAGTTCAATAGATAGCGTAAAATCTTTAAGTATTGAAAATTTACCAACACTTGCAGATAACAATGTAATAGAGGCAAGTTTGTCTTTAACTAATACCGATGAACTTACTAACACATCGCTTTCAGTACCTTTTGGCAGTAGTATGTATTTAACAACTTGGGTTTCTTCGTTAAAAAACTTTAATAAATTTTTCTATATTACAGGTTTACTATTAAATGGCACAAAAATTTATGATATACAATCTCAAACATGTGCCGAAGGTTATTCAGTTGTTTGCGAAAACTTAGTTGGCGATGATAAAATTAAATTTGTAATAAATAATTTCACTGCAAATAATTTAGGAACATATTCTGTTCAACTTGCTCGTAAAACATATAAATTAAATATTCAAGTTTTAGAACTTGATGTAAATGGTGATAAACTTCTTCCTGGCAAAATAAAAAATAATATGGCAAGTGATGGTAATACCCAACTTACAGTAGATATGCAATATGGTGTTAAATATACCTATGAAACTTACGACGTTAATTCAGATTATGCTAGAGAGGCTGATTGGTATTTGGGTTATATAGATTTAACTGCTCAAGAACAAGTTGAATTTGATTTTACAACTGCAAGAACAAGTTTTACCGAAAAACGTTATTTAGAATGGACATTTAATGAAAGTTGTTCTCTATTCGGCTCTGGTGAGGAGGGCGATGAAAACACATATATAGATATTGCAAGTTATAACGAAGAAACAAATTTGTTTAATGTTTATGTTGTATTTACAAAAGATGTTAAAGATATAGAAATTCGTTTCAAATTCGATAACGAAGAGCAAATTTTAGATCGCATTGCTGATGTAATTATCGATAACGGCGCAGTATCGTTAACTTACGTAAATGGCTATTATACAACTAAAATACGTTATAGTACAAAACTTCATACAATAACATTACGCCAACTCTCAACCGAATATACTTTTGAAGGCTGGTATTTAAATACAAGGTTGGCTGGTGTAACTGGTGATGAGTATGCTGGTAGTTTTGAAATCTTAGATGATGGAAACACCGACACAGTTGTAATCTCCGCAGTTTTCACAAAAGCCGATGATAACAATGGAGCAAATCTTTTGTGGCTTTGGATAACACTAGCGGCAGTAGGTGTTGTAGCCGTTGTTGTGGTAATTATAATAATAATCCGCAAAAAGAAATCTGGCGGTGGCGGAAGTGGCTACAAAAAATTTATGTATTAAATAAATCTTTAGCAGGCAAAAATAATGCCTGCTTTTTTTAATTAAATAAAAAAAATTATAGCAAAAAAAGAGGAAAAAATGAAAATATGGCTAATAATAATGTTGTAAGATTTAAAGTTATGGTTTTTTTAGGGTGAGTAGTTTTGGCAAATGATTTTAAAACATGGCTCTCTTCACTCAAGGGCAAATGCGATATTGTTTCGGTTATGTCGCGCTATTGCCACTTAGTGCAAAAGGGTAGAAATTATTGGACATGTTGTCCGTTTCATATAGAAAAAACGCCATCACTCTGCATTTATGACTACGAACAAACTTTTCATTGCTATGGCTGTAAGGAACATGGCGATGTTGTTAAATTTGTTCAAAAAATTGAGTCATGTGACTTTATGCAAGCAGTGGAAATCTTGGCAAAAAGTGTAGGAATGGAAATTCCTAGTTTTTCTACGACCGCTACAGATGACATTCAAAAACGAAAAAAAGAAAAAGATGAAGTCTTGGCTGTCCTTGCTGAGGCAAAAAATCATTACATACAAAACTTATATTCAAATAATGCAAAACCAGCCCAAGATTACATAAAAAAGCGATTGCTTACAAAACGAGAATTAGATGATTTTGGTTTAGGTTATTCTATGAACTATTATGATTTGCCTCAGCACTTAAAATCTAAAGGTTATTCATATGAAATTATGCAAAAGGCAGGGCTTGTAGAAAAAGGAAATAATGGCTATTATGATGTATTTGCTTATAGATTAATGTTTCCGCTTTTTAATATGTATAATGAGTGCATTGGCTTTTCAGGAAGAATTTTAGTTAATGATAAAACAAAAGCAAAATATAGAAATTCTTCAAACACACTTGTTTTTGATAAAAGTAAAACAATTTTTGGATTAAATTTAGTTAGGCTTTTAAAACAAAAACAAGCAGTAGACAGGGTGGTTATTGTAGAAGGTCAAATGGACGTAATTGCAATGCATAAAGCAGGCTTAAAAAATACTGTTGCTTGTTTAGGAACTGCTTTTACTTCTCAACATGCCAAACAACTAAAATTAATTGCAGCAAATGCTGTTGTTTGTTTAGATGGCGATAATGCTGGTTTAAAAGCAGCAAACCGAGTAGTAGATGTTTTAGCACAAGAGGGCTTTATTGTTAAAGCAGTAACTATTCCTTTTGGGCAAGACCCTGATGAATATATAAAAAATAATGGTAGCCAAGCAATGCAAAATCTACTAGATAGTGCAATTAACCATATAGATTTTCAAATTGAATTACTTGCTAAAGGTGTTGATTTTTCTAAATCAGATGAAAAAGCAATGTTCGTTAGGCAATCGCTTGCGCTATTAGATAAACTTGGTTCAGATAGTGAAAAACAAATATATTTAAGGCATATAAAAGAAAAAAGCGGTGTGCCGGTAGATGTTTTAAGGCAAGATATTATAAATAGGTCAAATAATGTTACAAAAAAAGAGGAAGAAGCGCAAAAAGATATAATTAATATAGAAGATGGCACAAATAAAGCAATCAAATTTATTTTAGCATCTATGCTTTACAAAAAAGATTATGTAAACTATAATTTCAATTTGCTTAAATACTTAAATAATAATACATATATTGCGCTTTATAACCTTATAAACAAAAAAAGAGAGCAAAATCAAACGTTCACAATAAGTTCTTTATACGATGATTTTGATTTTGATCAAGAACCAAACCTTGTTGATATAGTAAACTATAATTTTGAAAATAATGGGAATAATGAAAAATATTACAAAGAGTGTCTTTGGAACATAGTTGAAAAAGATTTAAAAAATAAACAAACTGTGCTTAATGAGCAGTTTCAAAAAGAAACTGATGGCATGGCACGTAAAGAAATACTTATGAAAATATCAGAAATCACAAAAAAACTTAAGAAAAAAGATATGGAGGATTAGTTTGTGGAAAAGAAAATAGAGCAAGAGTGCAAAAAACTGTTTGAAATTGCAACTAAAAAGGGCTCAATTAATGAGGAAGATATTTATTACAAACTGTTAAAATATGAAGCCTCTGCTGATGAAATTAACGGCATAATAAAACAAATGGAAGAAAGTGGCATTAAAGTTATTCAACCAAGTACAGCCGATATTTCTAAAGAAGATTTTGCTGACTTAGTAGCCAGTGCAAATATTGATGACCCTGTTAAAATCTATTTAAAAGAAATTGGTAAAGTACCTCTTTTATCAGCGGATGAAGAGGTCGATTTATCACGCAAGGCCCTTGCAGGTGATGAATATGCTAAAGCAAAACTATCTGAATCTAACTTAAGGCTTGTAGTTTCTATTGCTAAACGTTACTCTGGTAGAACCAACATGGCATTTTTGGACTTAATTCAAGAGGGTAATATAGGCTTAATTAAAGCGGTAGAAAAGTTTGACCCAAATAAAGGGTTTAGGTTTTCAACTTATGCAACTTGGTGGATTCGTCAATCAATAACAAGAGCAATGGCAGATCAAGCCCGCACTATAAGAATACCGGTTCATATGGTTGAAACCATTCATAAATTAACAAGAGTAAAGCGCCAATTACTTCAAGAACTTGGTCGTGATCCAACTTCAGCCGAAATTGCAACGGCAATGGAAATCTCGGAGGAAAAAGTTGCCGAAATTCAAAAAATTGCTCAAGACCCAATTAGTTTAGAAAATCCTGTTGGTGAAGAAGAAGATTCAAAAATTGCCGATTTTATAGAAGATGATACAATTAAATCTCCAGCCGAAATTGCAGCGCAAAAATTACTTCGTGAACAACTTATTGCAGTTATTGATACTCTAACTCCAAGAGAACAAAAAGTTATTAGGCTTCGTTATGGTTTAGATGACTCTCATCCAAGAACTTTAGAGGAGGTTGGTAGAGAGTTTAACGTTACCCGTGAACGTATACGTCAAATTGAAGCAAAAGCACTCAGAAAATTAAGAAATCCAACTCGTAGTAAAAAATTACAAGGCTTTATGGAAGACTAAAAAGGAGAATATAAATGGAACTTAAAACAATTTTAGAATATCAAAAACAA
This sequence comes from Clostridiales bacterium, assembly GCA_015069385.1. GTDB lineage: Bacteria > Bacillota > Clostridia > Christensenellales > UBA1242 > HGM11367. Next base: position 121,999 of record SVIS01000001.1, on the reverse strand, counting down.
GATGCTGAACTTATTAAATTAGAAAACGAGTTAAACAATAATAAAAATAAAAAAATATTCACACAAATGTTGACGGTTGCAAAAGATGCCCAAAATAAAAGTAACCAACTTGAGAAACAGGCAGGCGAACTTTTAAAAAGTTATGAACAACTTAAAAAAACTTACGAAGATAATATTAAATCAGCAAACATTGTTAGCAATAAAAAGTTAGAAACAGCTTCTATAGCAGATTTAGAAACAATCGAAGAGATTGCAAAAACAATAATTAATAATTTAAGTATCTTAGAAAAGAAGTTGTTAGCAGAGGCAGAAAAAGTTAATAGCGTGTTAAATGGTTTTAAACAAACCAAAGAGCAATATAATATGGCTAAAGATAAATACAATAAACATAAACAATTGTTTGATGCGGAAAATAAAGAACTAGAGCCAACAATTGCAGAAAAAACAAAAGCAGTAAAAAAATTAGAAGCTGGAATAGATGCAGCACTTCTTACAAAATATAAACAACGCAGGCAAGATAGAATTTTTCCTGTTTTTGTGCCATGCATAGATAAAGCCTGTGGGGGTTGCCGTATGGAACTTCCATCTGCTAATTTATCAACACTTAAAACAAAAGGTGTTTTAGAATGCGAACATTGTCGTCGTATTATTTATCTTGCTGATTAAGCAAAGGCAAAAATATTTGACACAATAATAAAAAAATATTAAACTCATATGTATTATAGGTGATATATATGGGTTTTTTTAATAAAATTTTAAAAGGTCTTGGTTTTGAAGAGGAAGAAGAACATGAAACAAAGCCTAAAAAGGTAAAAGAAAAAAAAGTAAAAAATAAACCTGTTTTTGCAACATTTGATTTAAAAGAAGAGCAGGAGGAAGTTGCACAAAATACGCAACAACCACTACAACAACCTGAGTCTCAAACTTCTGAAACCACAACATCATTGTCATTAAATATAATAAAAGTGCAGAATCAGGTAGAAGTGCAAAACGTAATTACAAAAATAAAAAATGGTGAACAAGTAATTATCAATATGTCGGCACTTACTGGGCAAGATTTAACTCGCTCGCTTGATTTTTTAACTGGTGCAGTTTTTGCACTAGATAAAACAATGCAAAAAGTCGATACTGCAATATATATAATTCAATAGGGGGGGGATATGTCTAAATTAAAAATTAAAATACAAGACTTTTTCTTTAGTTTTCGTTATGTAACAGTTATGCTTTTAATTGGCTTAATTGTTGCTTTTTGGGATTTTACTTTAAAATATTTATTAGATGGTAAAACAATGCCAGCCTTAAATGGCATATTTAGCATATTTTCTACTCATAATACAGGCGGTGCATGGAGTATTTTTTCTGATGCAACAGGAGTGTTAATTACTTTCTCAATCATTTTTATATTAGCATTATTAATTTTTAATATGTATTTAAATACAAAAAACTATTTTTATGCTATTTCTATGGGATTGTTAATTAGTGGGGCTTTTTGTAATTTGTATGACCGTATTGCCTTTGGCTACGTAAGAGATTTTATTAATCTAGAATTTATTAATTTTCCAATATTTAATATAGCCGATATTGCAATTTGTGTGGGAGTATTTCTTCTTGCAATTTATTTGCTTTTTATTATGCCAAAAATTGAAGAAAAAAATAATATACAAGCGCATGCACTATCTAAAAAATTTGTAGATGCTTATATCGTTAATTCAAAAAATATTTTTTCTAAAGAAAAAGACACTGACCAAACAAAAGTAAAAAAGACTAACAAAAAGGTAAAAAATGCAAAGTAATTTTGTTGTAACGCCCGAATCTGTGGGGCAAAGGTTAGATGCTTTTGTTTTGTCTAATATGCCACAACTTTCGCGCTCTCATATAAAAAATTTAATTGATGATGGGAAAATTACTGTTGGCGGTAAGTTATTAAAAGCCGGTTATAAGGTAAAGCAAAACGATGATGTGTTGGTTGAGGTGAATGAACCTAAAGAACTTAGTATTAAACCGGAAAATATTCCACTTAACATTGTTTATGAAGATGATGATTTGGCAGTAATTAATAAAACAAAAGGGCTTGTTGTTCATCCAGCAAATGGAAATGAAAACGGAACACTTGTAAATGCACTTCTTTATCATTTAAAAAATTTAAGTGGCATAAATGGTGTTATTCGTCCAGGCATTGTTCATAGATTAGATAAAGATACTTCTGGGCTTTTAATTGTTGCAAAAAACGATAAATCACATACTAACCTTGCTAAACAAATAGAAACTAAATCTTGTCATAGATTTTATAAGGCACTTTGTTATGGCAATTTTAAACAAGATAGTGGTGTTATAAAAACAGGTTTTGGTAGAAGTTTAAAAGACCGCAAACAAATGGCTGTTTATCCTTTAAACGAAGGTAAAATAGCAGAAACTCATTATAATGTAATTTGTCGTTATGGTAAATATACACTTGTAGAGTTTGTGTTGCAAACTGGGCGTACGCACCAAATAAGAGTTCATTCAAAACATATCGGACATCCAATTGTTGGTGATGAATTGTATGGCAGTCATGACAAAAATTTTAAAACAATAGGGCAACTTCTTCATGCTTATAAAATTCAATTTACACAACCTACAACAGGACAACCTTTAATCTTTGAAGTCCCCCTATCCGATGATTTTCAAAAGGCATTAAATAAATTAAATAATGGAGTTTATAATGAAAATTAAAATCCCTTCTAAAAGAAATATGCTCGAAAAAGAAGAGTTTAATTTAAGAGTCTTTTTTGATGAATATAATAAATATTATAAAGTTTGTGCATATAATTCAAAAAAAGAAGAAGTAGCTCGAGCTACTTTTAAGTTAAGTACATATCCAACAAGACATGTATGGTTATATAAAATATCAACCGATGAATTATATCAACATAAAGGGTATTCTAGCGCAATTATGTATGCTATGGAATATATAGCAATACAAAATCGTTTTGACCATATTGAGGCAAAATATTTTCCAGAAAATGAATATGCAAAAGCCTTTTATGATAAACACGATTATGTAATTTTTAAAGATGGATACGAAACATATTTATCAAAATCTTTAGACCATGATTTTATAAAACAACAAATAGAATCAAACATTCAGGGTTTTCAAATAGAAAATATGCCAGAAAAAGAAAGATAAAAGCAGAAAGTATGTCTGCTTTTTTTGATACACAAAGTGTTTTGTATATTTTTATTGCAAATATTTTTAACTAGTGATAAAATGAGAGTATATTAGGGGGCTTATATGATTTTAGAAAATATTAATAAAGCAAATGTTCAGGCATTTAAGGATAAAAATGTTGTAGTTAAAGATGTAGTTAGTGTTATTAAAAGCCGTGCAAAACTTTTAGAGGTAGATAAACGTACAAAAGGCGAAACAGTGACCGATGCCGATATGGTTAATTTATTGCAAAAATTAATTAAAGAATTGCAAGAAGCTGCTGAAAACTATAAAAAAGTAAATAACCAAGATGAAATTAAAATGTTGGAAGAACAAATTTTATTTTGCCAAGGTTTTTTACCAAAAATGATGAGTGTTGATGAAATTAAAAATATAATTTTTGCTTTAGAAGATAAATCTATTCCATCAGTCATGAAACATTTTAAAGCAAATTTTGCAGGTCAAGTAAACATGTCAGATGTGCAAGCGGTATTAAAAACATTATAGTAGGTAAAACATGAAAATATTTGCCATTTCTGATTTGCATTTGTGCTTAAGTGGTGCAAAACCAATGGACATTTTTGGTGCATCTTGGGAAAACTATTTAGATGAAATTAAGAAAGATTGGAATAATCGTGTGTCAGATGATGATTATGTTTTAATGGCGGGTGATATGTCTTGGGCATTAAAACTAGAAGAGGCAACATCTGATTTAGAATATTTAAATAGTTTAAAGGGACATAAAATTATAATTCGAGGCAATCACGATTATTGGTGGAAAAGTATTTCATCATTAAGAAAACAACTTCCAAATACAATTTACCCGTTACAAAACGATGCTATTAAAATAGGTAATTATATAATAGCCGGTACGCGTGGCTGGGTTGTTCCAGAAAAAAACAAACCTTTTACAGAAGAAGATCAAAAATTATATTCAAGAGAAGTTTTAAGGCTTGAATTATCTTTAGAGTTTGCAAAAAAATTAAGAACAAATAATGAAAAAATAATTGCAATGCTTCATTTTCCACCTTTTAATTCTGCTTTAGAAGATAGTGAGTTTACTAAACTTTTTGAAAAATATGCAGTAAATAAAGTTGTATATGGGCACTTGCATGGCAAGGCTTGTAGAGCAAACTTAAATGTAAATAAAAACGATATAGAATACTTTTTAACAAGTTGTGACAAATTAAATAATAAACTTGTACAAATTTTTTAATTTGTTATAAATCTGCACTTGTTAAATAAAAAGGAAACAATATGTCACCACAATTAATTACATTAATCTTAAACATTGTGCTAGGAGTATTTTTACTCTTTGGCTTTTTGTTTGGTTTAAGAGGTTTAAAAAAAGCAACAACCAGTTTAATTAGTTTTATAGTAACTACTATTGTTGTATTTTTACTTGTTATGCCTGTTTCAAATTGGGTTCTTGGGTTGAATTTTGGTGGCACATCTCTACAAGTTATAATTGGGGATGCTATTAATTCATTACTTGGGCCCGAACTCGCCGCTAACGAGGTTGTTGCAAGTGTTGTAAAAGGCGTTCCTCTTATGCTTGTTGCAATTGTTGTTTGTTGGTTGCTTATTTTAATAATTGGTGCAATTTTAAAAATTATTTCTAACATAATTTATAGGCTTATTTTTGGTAAAGAAAAAGCCAAGGTAGTTGAAGAAGTTGAAATAGTTAATTCAGTTCCTCAAATGACAAAACGTACAATAGCACCTAAAAAACATAGGTTTTGGGGTGGTGTGGTAGGAATGGTTCATGGGTTCTTACTCACTGTTGTAACATTTATGCCAATTATTGGTTTGATTAATATTGTAAATGATATAGCCGGAACGGGTATAGTAAATGCCGAATCTGGTTATGTAACTGTTTTAACTGCTAACGATGAAAATTCCAATTTTGAATTAAAATCTTCTAAAGAATTGTTAATAGAGTATTTACCAAAAGAATTTTATGATTATGCAAAGGCTTTAGATAATTCCATACTTGCAAAAATAGGAAAGGTGGGTAATTTATCTGAGGCAACATTAAATTTGGTTGCAAGATGTGAGATTAATGGTTATACGGTAAAACTTGGTGAAGAAATCAGAACCATTGTTGGGGTATATGATGAATTTGTTGATTTTGCAACACAGATGACAACAAGTTTAGGAACTTCAGATTTAAACGTAATTTTTGATGACTTAATGGAAAATCCAAACAATTATGATTTTAACAAATTATATACTTTATGTGATAATTTGTTTAATTCAAAATTATTATGTTCTCTTGGTGCCGATGGATTAATCACTGCAGTAGATTTAATTTCAAATTCTCAAACCGATGAGCGCCTTGTTCCTTTATTTAATCATTTAAAAGTAGCCTTTGAAAATTATAAGGCATGTGGTTATTCATTAAAAGATGATATAAAAGCTCTTGTTGGCACATTTGAAATATCAGCCAAGAGTGGGCTTTTAAAACAAATTGTTAAAGAAGAGTTTAATATTGACAATATTGCAAAAATTCTTTTAAACCAACAGACTGCAACACATATTAAAGATGAAGTTTTAACAAAAATCACAGGCAAAATATGTTCATCAAATTTACTTCAAAAGTTATTAATTGAAGCAAACAATTATGGTGCAACTTATTTGCAAGATTTAATGAACGAAAATATTGAATTTAATAATAATTCAAAAGTTGTTTTACCTAAGTTAGATGGTACAAAAAATATAAAAGTAACATCAACTGAACTTACAAACTTAATTTCATGTGCTTACGATATTTATACACAAGTTAAGGATATTGAATTTGAAGAAATAATCAATGATGTATACAAAGTATTTGATTATAACACATACAATATATTAACACTTGCTGGTGAAGAAATTGAAAATATAACTAATATGAATTTGTTTAAAGAGTCTGGATTATTTACAAGCATTTGTGACGCAATGAGCAATTCTGAATATTCAAAATATTTAAGTTTTAATGAACTTGCAAAATCTGGTAATATCAAAACTCAACTTACAACACTTGCTGGTGTTATTGAAGAATTAAAAAATTCAGAAGTTATTACAATTTTAAAAAACTCTACCCAAGAAACAAAGCAAGATGATTTAAATTTAATAATTGATGAATTGGCAGCAAAAAATCAAACCAACACAACTTTGGCTACTAGAATTGTTGCTCCTGTGCTTTCGTGCAGCATATTAAAAAATACAGCATTATATGCTTTAGATGAAGTTAAAGCAATTATAGAATCAATACTTTCTGGTATGGTTAAAGAAGGTGAAACAGTAACTATTTCTGATTTTAATACAACAAATTTTATGTCAGAAACAGATAACTTACAACTTATAAACATTGTTAATCAAGTTGTTGATTACGTAAAAGATATTAATCTTCAAGATTTATCAGAAGATAAACTAATTGACACAATTTTAGATAGCGAACTTAAAAAATTAGGTATCGCATTAGATTCAATTAAATTTTCTAATTTATTTTCATCAGATGGAACAAATAGTGGCGTTTATAACGATATAATTACGGCATTAGATAAAACCTCTCTTGGCTCATATATCTATTTTGAACCAGCAAAAAGTTTAACATTTAGTTGGAATACAACTCTAACTAGTCTTGACAATATGATAAATGATTTAAATCAAATCACAATTGATGGTGAAGGACTAGTAAAATATATGATAAAAGACGGCGATTTTAACAAAGCTTTAGACATTTTGACATCAGAAGATGTACAAAATTTAAAACCTTTATTTGAAATATCAATTGTTAGACCTATTGCAGCAAATGTAGTTAATACTATTAATTCGTTAATAAAAGATTTTGTTGGTGAAGACATAGGGGTTAATATTACACAAATTAGTTCATATTTAGACCTCACAAGTCAATCTCAACAAATTGCTGATGTTATTGCAGCAGCATTAGATGTTGATTTTGCTCAAAGCGATTTAGATAAAATCGATAAAACTACAATAAACAATCTTTTAGCAAAACTAGAAGTAAATGCTGAAGCAAATGGTGTGTTTAAAGAGTCGTACAATGCTTTATTAATTAAAGTTGCTGACATGATTAACGAAAACATAAAATCATTTGTAGGCGATAGTGCTGGCAATAAAATTGTTAGCGTAACTCAATATATAGATGCAATTGAGGATGGTCAAAACATAATAGCAATTTTAAATCAAGCCTTAGATACTGTTTCATCATTAAAAGCGGCAAAATTGCAAGATATAAATGTTACATCTTTATTTAATTTAATAGATATCTTCAAACAAAATACTGAAATTGCTGATGGAATATTTGCTGAAACATATAATGCAATTCTTGTATATATGATTAATACGGTAAATGGCGAAGTTGCAAATTATGTAGGAAGTGAACTTAGCACACAAATAGAAACATACACAGGTAATATAAATGTTACAGCAAGATATAACTACTTAAGAGAAATAGTAGAATGTGGTGTTAATGCTTTTAAAGCCGTGCCAGAAGGTGGAAGTTTGGAAGATATTTCAAGTGAAACATTATCTTCGTTCTTAGATGCTTTAAATTCAACTGATTATACTCGTGCAACCTATAATGCACTTAACAATAAGCTTGCAAATGTTGTTATAGAAAGCATTAATAAATTAATTAATGTTTCAAATACAGTAATAACAGAAATTAAAGATTTAACTGCTCAAGCAGATGATGTTAAAAATGTAACTGACATTGCATTAGATGTTGTCCCTTTGTTTGAAAATTGCTCATTTAAATTAGATGAAATGTCAACCGATCAAAAACAAGGTGCGGTTAATATTATGAACGCACTTCAAACTAATACTAAAAAAGCAGATAGTGTATTTAATGAAAGTTACAATTCATTGCTTGAACATATAGCATTGGCTAATGATATAAGTTCTGATTATATTTATGAAAATTATGCTACAGATGGAATTATTGATTGGGAAAGCCTTATTATGGCTTAATACAGCAGGAGAAAATGGAAATAAATTTTGAACATAAACCAGTAATGTTAAATGAAGTGCTATCGGGGTTAAGTATTAATCCTGATGGCATTTATATTGACTGCACGCTAGGTGGCGGTGGTCATAGTGAAAAAATATTAGAAAAACTAAGTTCTCAAGGTATGCTGATTGGTCTAGATAAAGATGAAGATGCTATCAATTTTACAACTAATAGATTTCGGCAAAAATTTACTAATTTTAGTTCTTATCATACCGATTTTAAAAATGCAGCCGAAGTTGTTGATTATTTGCAGTTATATAACAAATTAGATGGTGTTTTAATTGATTTAGGTGTAAGTTCATATCAAATAGATACAGCAAGCAGAGGCTTTAGTTTTAGATTAGATGGGCCACTAGATATGCGTATGGATAGAACTCAAAAATTTTCTGCCTATAATGTAGTTAACGAATACGCATATGAGCAATTGTGCAAAATTCTTTTTGAATATGGAGAGGAGGAGTTTGCAAAGCAGATTTCTAAAAATATAATTACTGCAAGACAGCAAAAACCAATAAATACAACAAAAGAACTTGCTGACATAATAGAACATTCAATACCACAAAAGGTAATTTATTCTCGTGGTGGTGCGTATAAAAAGGCTTTTCAGGCGATTAGAATAGAAGTTAATCATGAACTTGAAAATTTATACGATGTTATTCAGTTTTTAGCTAAAAACCTTAAAAAGGGTGGTAGAATGGCTATCTTGACATTTCATTCATTGGAGGATAGAATTGTAAAAAATGCTTTTAAAGATTTAGCAACAAACTGTATATGTCCACCTAAAACACCTGTTTGCATATGTAATCATAGGGCAGTTGTAAAACTAGTTAATAAAAAACCAATTCTTGCTACGCAAGAAGAGTTAAAAAACAACTCTCGTTCATCTTGTGCTAAGCTAAGGGTATTAGAAAGAATATAAACAAAGGAGAAAAGGCTATGTTTGAAGATAGGTCTAAAAATTATGATTTTAAAAAATTAGATTCAAATGCTAGAACTCAACTTTTAATAGAAAAAAATGAAAAAACTCAAAATATGACCGAAGCACAAAAGAAACTTTTTGCTGTGCAAAATAAGAAAAAAAAACAAGAGCCTATTTTGCCTCGTCATGAAAATATAAATGTTTCAAATTTGCCAAGTTCTAAATATTTACAATCTTTTTCTAACACAATGACTGTTGGAGAAGCCGAAACAAACTATCAACAAGAAGTTATCAATAATGAGGAAAAAATTGAACAAATCATACAAGAACAACCCCCTAAAGTAGAAGTTAATTTTGATAACTTAATAGAAGAAGCAAACGAAATAAAGGTTGATGACAAACAAATAAAAAAAGAGTTAAAAAATGCCACTCCTTCACCTAAAAAAAATTATTCATTTAGAATAAAACTTGTTGCTGGTGTATATTGTATATTAGTTGCTTTATTTGGTGGCTGGGTAATAGGAAATTCAATCGATATTGCACAAACAAATAGCAATATATATCAGGCTACAACTACTAATAATGAATTAAATGTTAATATAGCAAAAATCATTTTAGAAATTAAAAAGTACGATAATGTTACTGAAAATCCTAATGATGATTCACTTTTAGTTGAAATGACTACTGAAATATTACCAGTCATTCCAGAGGAAACTACTGAGCCAAATGAATATCAGCAAGAATCAAATTGGTTTGATGTTTTTTGTAACTGGCTCTCTAAACTATTTGGGGGAAATTAATGAAATTCGAGTATAATTTATATTCGTTACGAAAGAGGATATTCGCAAGTGTTTGTGCAATATCCCTTATTTTTTTACTATTGATTACGAGATTATTTTATTTACAGTTTTTTTCAGCAAGTGAATTACAATCTAAAGCCGAAAGTCAATGGACCAGAGATTTACCCATAACTGCTGAGCGTGGTAAAATATATGATGCAAATGGAGTTGCTCTTGCGGTGTCTTATACAACATATAACGTATATACACGTTATAGAGAAATTAAAGATATTAACGAGGTTGCATTATTTTTAGCTAAAAAACTTAATATGTCATTTAATTCTGTGTTCGAAAAAGTCTCCAACTCAAGTGTTAGTGAAGTATTAATAAAACTAAAAATAGAACAAAAACTTGCAGAAGAAATATTAATTAGTGATATTTCAGGAATATTTTTATCAGAAAATGTGACAAGATATTATCCTTATGGTAATTTATTAACTCAAGTATTAGGATTTACATCAATAGATAATGTAGGACAAGCGGGCTTAGAAGCATATTTTAATGAAACATTATCAGGTATTGATGGTTATTATATGGTGCAAAGTGACCTTCAGGGCAAAGAAATTGATAATACATTAAGAACATATGTAAAAAGTACTGCTGGGGAAAACGTAACATTATCGATTGATGCAAACATTCAACTAATTTTAGAGCAAGTAATGGAAAAAGCCTACATAGATCAACAAGCAAAAGGAATAACCGGTATTATTATGAAGGCTAAAACAGGTGAAATAGTTGCAATGAGCAATAAACCTAGTTTTGATTTAAATGAAGTTCCAAGAGATAATGTAGCAAGTCTAATGGATATTATGAAAAATAAGTGCGTTGTAGACGTTTATGAGCCTGGGTCAACTTTTAAAATTTTAACAACTGCTGCTGCATTAGAAAATGGTATTACAAGTGAAACAGATTGTTTTTATTGTGGTGGTAGCAAATTGGTTGATGGTCAAAAAATTAAGTGCTGGAAATCAATAGGGCATGGTTCTCAAAAATTAACAGAAGGTTTTGCAAATTCATGTAACTGTGTGTTTATGACGCTTGCAGAACGTATGGGGACATCAAACTTTTATAATTATCTTAAAAATTTTGGCATTGGCTCTAAAACTGGTATTGAAATATCTGGAGAAAGTAGTGGAATAATGTTAAATGAAAAAAATGTGAAAACAGTAGACCTTGCACGTATAGGTTTTGGACAAACTATTGCAGTAACGCCTATACAATTAATTTCTGCTGTATGCAGTATTGTAAATGGTGGAAATAAAATAACTCCAACAATTTTAAAACAACAAAACTTTAAACAAGGTCAAAAAGTTATTTCTCAAAGTACTTCAAACTCTATAAATGAAATGATGAAATTAGTTGTAAATAAAACAGCAATGTATTCGTTTGTGCCCGGTTATGACATTGGTGGTAAAACAGGTACGGCTCAAAAGTATGAAAATGGAACAATTGCTAGAGGAAAATATATTTCAAGTTTTATTGGAACGTATCCTGCAAGTGATCCAGAATATGTGCTTTTGTTTTGCGTAGATGAACCTAGTGCTGGTGCGTATTATGGTAGTGTTGTTGCCGCACCATATGGTAAAGAAATTTTTAGTGGAATGTTTGAATATTTAAATGTTCAACCAATTAATTTGGAAGACGATTTAAAAAGGGTTGAAGCAACTATTAAAATGCCGGATCTTGTTGGCAAAAGTTTGACTGAAAGTGTAAATAATTTAATTAATCTTGGTTTAACATATGAAATAGATGGTGAGGGTGGAGTTATAAAACAACAACTTCCACCTGCTGGAACAATGCTGTTTCCAAATGCAAATGTTATCTTGGTAACGTAAAAGTAATATTAAAAAATGTACCCTGTTTGGTACATTTTTTAGTTTTAATATTTAATTCTGTCATTAATATATTGTTTTACATCTTCGGCTTTGATTGTAACTTGTTCCATGCTATCACGTTCTCTAATAGTTACTGTTCCTTTTTCTAGAGTATCTTCATCAATAGTAATGCAATATGGTGTTCCAATTTCATCTTGACGGCGATAACGTTTGCCAATAGAACCACTTTCATCATAATCACACATAAAGTCTTTACATAATTGTTTGTGTAATTCTTTTGCTTTTTCAGAATGATTTTTCTTCATAAGAGGTAATACACATGCTTTGTATGGAGCAAGACATGGAGCAAGGTGCATTATGGTTCTAACTTCGCCATTTTCTAAAGTTTCTTCATCATATGCTTCGCAAAGAACAGCAAGCATTAGCCTGTCAGCACCAATAGAATATTCAACAACATATGGTATATATTTTTCATTTGTAACTGGGTCCATGTACAGCATATTTTTGCCAGAAAATTCTTGATGATGTGATAAATCATGATTTGTTCTGTTATGAATACCATTTAATTCTTGCCAGCCCATAGGGTAAAGATATTGAATATCACAAGCGGCTCGGGCATAAAAAGCAAGTTTGTCATGGTCTTTAAAACGCAAATGTTCTGAATTAAAACCAATGCTTGTTAAAAACTCAAAAGCTTTTTGTTTAAATTCTTCATAATATTTTTCATCAGTCCCTTCTTTGCAAAACCATTGATGTTCCATTTGTTCAAATTCAATTGTTCTAAATATGAAATTTCCTGGTGTTATTTCATTTCTAAAAGCTTTACCAATTTGTGCAATACCAAAAGGAATTTTTGCACGCATACTTCTTTGAACATTTAAAAAGTTTACAAATTCACCTTGGGCGGTTTCTGGGCGTAAATATATTTTATCTGTATTGTCATCAGTTACACCTCTAGATGTTTCGAACATAAGTTTAAATTGCCTAATATTTGTAAAATTATGTTTGCCACAAACAGGGCATGCAATTTTATGTTCATTAATAAAAACTTCCATTTCTTCATTACTCATTTTGTCAGGAACTATTCCATCAATTTTATGTTTAGAGCAGTAGTTTTCTATTAAATTGTCGGCTCTGTGTCTTGTTTTGCATTCTCTACAATCCATTTTAGGGTCAGAGAAAGAGGTTGTATGACCACTTGCGTCCCACACTCTTGCGTTCATTAATATTGCAGCATCTACACCAAACGAATTTTCGCTTTCTTGCACAAAGCGTTTCCACCATGCTTTTTTAATATTATTTTTAATTTCTACACCAATAGGACCATAGTCCCAAGTGTTACCCATGCCTCCGTAAATTTCGCTTCCTTGAAAAATTATACCTCTGTTTTTACATAAGTTTACTATTTTTTCCATAGTTACATTATTATTCATAAAATATCTCCTTTATAATATAAAAAAACCATATCAAACAAAATTGCTTGATATGGGGACGATTATTTTTTAAACCGCGGTTCCACCCCACTTAGTGTATAAACACTCTCTTTAAACTTTAATAACGTTAAAGTAATAACGGCAAAATTTCTTTTGCATGCTCCAAAGTCGCCACCTTTTTCATCGCACATAACTAATTTATTCTTTTTTTTAATATTTGTCAATAAATTTTTAATTGGTTAACATAAATTTGAAAATTATACTAAAAAATGAAAGGTTGCATATTGCAATTTATTCAAAGGTGTGGTACAATATTGTTGTTTAAGGGGGAAAATACATTATGATGCTTGCAAATTTGTGGACAGAATTTTGCAACTTGTTCACTCAAATGCATTGGGTTGTAATACTATTGCTAAGTCTTGGGCTTATCTTTTGCATAGTAGAAGCAACCATTCCTGGCTTTGGTTTTTTTGGGATAATCGGTATTTTGTGTGAAGTAGGTGCTGTTGTTGTTCATGCAGTGTTGTCTGGCTCGGCTGCTCAAGTATTCTTTTTAATACTTTTGGTGGTTTTGGTGGTTTTGTTAATTTTCTTAATTTTTGTGCGCTCAGCCAAATATGGCTTGCTTGCAAAAAGTGCTTTGGTAGAAAACAAAACATCATTACCTACTGATTATAAAGAAAAAGCTAAAGATGAGTTAAAATCACTTATTGGCAAAGAAGGCTTAACCCTAACTGAATGTAGGCCAGTTGGTAAAATAAGAATAGGTCAAGAAAGTTATGAGGCTCAATCTGTAAGCACTGTTATTGAAAAGGGTGAAGTTATTAAAGTAGTAGCCATTGAAGATGCTAGAATAATGATTGATAAATTAACATATTAGTAATAAATTATTAGGAGGAGTTATGAAAGAATTATTGCTTGTTAGCACTGGTAACATAATTTTATATGTTGCTATTGGCATTTTAGCCGTTTTATTAGTTTTGCTTTTTGCATTAGTACCAATCAAAACTTGGTTTATTGCACTTGTGTCTGGGGCACACGTATCTATGACAAGGCTCATTGGTATGAAAATGCGTCGTATTCCAGTTGCTATTATTATTGATGCATATATTATGGCAAAAAAAGCTGGTATTAATGTAGATGTTGTAGCATTAGAAACACATCATTTGGCAGGCGGTGATGTTAGAAAAGTTATTAATGCCTTAATTGCAGCACATAGTGCAAAAATTGATTTAGGAATTGAAGAGGCAAAAGCAATTGACCTTGCTGGTCGTGATGTTGACCAAGCAGTTCGTCAATCTGTTACACCTAAAGTAATTACAACTGATTTTATTTCAGCAGTTGCAAAAGATGGTATTGAACTTAAAGTTAAAGTAAGAATTACTGTTAGAGCAAATATTGCTAAATTCGTAGGTGGTGCTGGCGATGAAACAATTTTAGCACGTGTTGGTGAAGGTATTGTTACAACCGTTGGTTCCGCTGAAACTCATGGTGAAGTGCTTGAAAACCCTGATTTTATTTCTCAAAAAGTTATAGATAAAGGTTTGGATATAGGTACAAGTTACAAAATTTTATCAATAGATATTGCTGATATCGACGTTGGTCAAAACATAGGTGCTGAACTAAGAAAACGTGATGCAGAGGCAAGAAAAGTTGTTGCTCAGGCAGAAGCCGAAGAGCGCAGAGCAATGGCTGAAGCTCATGAACAAGAAATGAAGGCTAAAACTCAACAAATGCAAGCAGTATTAATTGCCGCTGAAGCAGAAGTTCCTAAAGCAATGGCTGAAGCAATTAAAGAGGGTAAACTTGGCGTAATGGATTATTATAAAATTCAAAACTTAAATGCCGATACTAGCATGCGCAAAGCAATTGCTGGTGACAATAACGAAGACAATAACAATAATAACGACTTTTAGTTAAAATAAACAAAGGGAGGAGAGTATATGTTATATATAATAATTGCAGTAGCAGTTGTAGCATTTCTTGTAGCCCTTTGTTTTATTTTTTCTGATAATATTAAGGCTTATTTTAAAAAGATTTTTAGCAAAAAAAGTAAAACTGTTCCACAGGGTGAACCTTTAAAACAAGAAAAATCTGTTGAACAAAAAATAGAAGAATTTATTCCATTAAAAAATCAATATGATGATTCTGTTCGAGATGCTTCATTAGAAGAACTATTTGCTATTGATGATGAAGATGATTTCATGGTTTCTTCGGAAACTTTAAATCAATCAATTCCACAAAGATTTGGTGGCACAGAAATAAAAACAGATAATTTTGATAATATATTCAGAGGCAGGGTTAGAGGTAAAAAATTAAATAAAAAACCTATTGCTCAGCAAATTAAAGATTTATCACCTGAACTAAAAATGCTATTAATGGATAGCATATTAAAAAAACGTGATGATGTTTAAAAGTTTTAATCAAAGAAGTTGTCTTTAGCAACTTCTTTTTTTATTGTTTCAATTGCTTTTGTTTCAAGTCTAGAAATATATGATCTAGATATTCCAAGTTTGCTTGCAACCTCACGTTGAGTTAGTGCCGTTTTTCCACCTATACCATAGCGCATTTTTATTATCTCGGCCTCACGCTCATCTAATTTTGTATTTATTAAATGATTTATTTTTGAAGTTATAACATTATTTTCAACTGTAGATAAAATTTCTTCTTCATCAGAAGGAATAATGTCAGAAAGTTCTATATCGTTTCCATCTTTATCTTGTCCTAAACTTTCTTCAAGTGACATAACATTTTTATGTTTTTTAGAAACTCTAAGTAACATTAAAATTTCATTTTCTATACATCTGGCAGCATAAGTTGAGAGTTGTGTTCCTTTGCCATATTCATATGTATTTATTGCTTTTATTAGGCCTATAGTACCAACTGAAATTAAGTCATCAGCTTCGCTTGTTCCGGCATATTTTTTTACTATGTGTGCAACAAGTCTTAAATTATGATTGATTAAAATATCTTTAGCAGAATTATCACCAGCTTTAAATTTTGCAAAGTATTCTTTTTCTTCATTTTCTTTTAGTGGTTTGGGGAATCCTTGTGCATTGTTTATAAATGAAGAAAAAAGTAAAATTTTGTTCATAAATATTAGAAAATTTTCAATTACCATAACTACTTCCTTTTTTGGTATTTGTGTATATATATGAAACAAAATGACGAATTTTGACAAAATAAATAAAAAAAAATATGCATATTTATTCAAATTTTCTCATAAATATGTTGCAAAAAAATTAAATTTATTTTAAACTTAAAATAATTAGTAGTTAGGATAAGTTTTTATAAGGGGGAATTATGGAAAAGGCAACATTTATAGGTTATGTAGAGAGTATAATTCTTCCTTTATTTACAGGTTCAACTATAGCTGGTGAAGAGGAAAGTAGCGCTCGTGATAGCGAAGTTGCTTTGGGTGCGGGTGGAACAGTTTTAATTAAACCAAGTAAAAACGATGAATATCGTTTAATTTTAAAACGTAATCTTGCATTTAAAACTAACGAAGTTGCTTTGCTTAAATCTATTATTGCTGAAATAAGTAATGTGTCAAATTTGGGGTTACTGCTTGTAGATAAAAGTTATTTAAGCCGTTTAAATATGACAGCAATCGAAAAAGCAATATGTGAAGCAGTTACAGAAACAGCAAGTCAAACTTTATTAAATATTGTAACTTTGTTAGATTCTTATTCTAGTCGTACTTACGAAGGTAAAAGAATAGATTTTGGTATCATAATTAATGAAAGTATAGATATTGAAGAAAAAAAGGAAAATTTACACTATAAAAAATTGTTTAATAGCGATTTTTTTGCTGTTCTTTCAAATGGTGTACAATCTTGTGTTGAATTTGATAAAGATGGTTACTTCTTGGGGCATATGTCTCTTGAAAAGTTACGTTTTAGACCAACAATCTGTTCATACGATTATATTAGTTTTGCCAGATATTGTGATTCTAATCGTATAGGTGTTGTGCTTGACACAAATGGCGATATTTTAATATTTAAAAATAGAAGTATGATTTATTCTAAAAAGCGTGGAGTATGGAATAGTTATTGTCATGATGAAATTATAACTTTACTATCTAATAGAACATCGCAATCTATGAAAGAAATTCGTAAATCTATTTATTTTACATCGCTTGATGTTTCTTTTGCAAATACAGGTGGTTGTTTGGCATATTTAAACAAATTATCAACTGAACAAGCACTTTCACATATAGATTTAGATGACATTTTAACTGAAAAGCATTTTGAAATGAAACGTACACAATTGGCTGAAACAACTAAAAAAAGAGGAAAAAATGCTTCTATAATTGATTATGCCAATATAACTTATCAAGAATATGTAAATAATTATGAAAAGCCCAAAACGGCGGCCCTAAAACAAACTATAGCTGGTAGAAAATTTCATGAACTTAATAGAAAATTGCGTGAGGAACTTGCTAGTGTAGATGGTGCAACAATTGTAGACTATGATGGCACAATTATTGCTTGTGGTGCAATTGTTCGTATAGAAGCAGGTAGTGCTGGTGGAGGTAGGCTTGCAGCAACAAATACACTTGCAAAATATGGTGTTGCAGTTAAAATTTCACAAGATGGAATAATGCAAGCATTTATGGCGGATAAAAAGACTAAAAAAGTAAAAGAAATTTTTACAGTTGGTTAATATTAAAAAACTAAGATATTCTCTTAGTTTTTTTAGTTAAAGATTAAAAATAGCAACATTTGACAAAATTTAAATATATTTGTTAACATATTGCTATGAAAATAATACAAGCAGAATATTTAACAAGTGTTGTTAATAAAAATAATATATTAAAAGACGGCATCGAATTTGCTTTTGTGGGTAGAAGTAATGTTGGTAAAAGTAGTTTAATAAATAGTTTGGTTGGGCAAAAAAAGTTGTGTAAAACAAGTTCTCTTCCTGGCAGAACAAGAATGATAAACTATTTTTTAGTAAATAAAGAATTTAGATTTGTAGATTTACCGGGTTATGGTTTTGCAAAGGCAGGCAAGGAGAACAAAATTATTTGGGCTAATATTATGGAAGATTACTTATTAAATACCAAATGCCTAAAACGAGTTTTTATGCTAGTAGATTGCCGAATTAAACCTACAGAACTCGATATTAAAATGGGTAAATTTTTGTTTTATTATGGTATTCCAACAACAGTAATTGCTACTAAGGTAGACAAACTTCCTAAAAGTAAAATAAGTGCATATATTCAAACAATAGCAAACACTCTAGGGCTTGGAAAAGACAATATTATTCCATATAGTAGTGAAACACATTTTAACAAAGATTTAATATTAAGCATAATAGAAAATGATTTAGTTATGCCGATTGATGATTAAACGACAAAATTATTTAAAAAATTTTTTAAAAAATAAAATGGTTTAAAAAAATATTTGCTTTAATGTGTAAGCGTAGTGTATACTAAGCAAGATAAAAATAGGAGACTTTATGCAAAACGAAGAACAAATTGAAGAACTACAATTAGATTATTCAGAACAATTAGAAAAAGCGTATAATCATTTATTAGATGAATACCAAATAATAAGGGCAGGTAGGGCAAACCCTCATATTTTAGATAGGGTTATGGTTGAATACTATGGTGTTATGACTCCAATTAATCAAATGGCAAACATTCAAGTTCCTGAAGCAAGAATGATAGTTGTTAGTGTGTGGGATTCATCTCAATTAAAAAACATATCTAAAGCAATTTCTATGGCAGACCTTGGTGTTAATCCAACCGATGATGGTAAAGTTATTAGGCTTGTATTTCCACCATTAACCGAAGATAGAAGGCGTGAACTTGCTAAACAAGTTAAAAAATTATTAGAAGAAACAAAAATTGTAATGCGTAATGCAAGGCGTGATATTTTAGAAAAATATAAATCTTTCAAAAAAGATAGTAAAATTTCTGAAGATGAATATGCAGGGTTAGAAGTAGATGTACAAAAAGAGTTAGATGCTATGTGTGCAAAAGCGGATAAGGCATCGGTAGATAAAGAAAAAGAAATAATGGAAATTTAAATGCAAGAATATATTGGCGAAAAACTGGAAATTGTGGTTGAAAAGTTAAATTTATTAGGTCTTAAATATGAAATTATAGACAATAATTTTAATGTTAAGGGTGATCAAAAACTTGTTACAAACATTATTGCAAAAGATAATACTGTTGTTATAATCACAGGTGATTTTATTTTTGATGTAAGGAACAAAAGTAATGAATAAAAATAACAAACTAGAACATCTTGCAATAATTATGGATGGTAATGGTCGTTGGGCTATTAAACGTAAAAAACCACGACTTTTTGGTCATAAGGCAGGTATAGAAAGTTTAAAGCGAACAATTGATGCTTGTTTAGATTTTAATATAAAATATTTAACTATATTTGCTTTTTCCACTGAAAATTGGTCAAGGCCACAAGAAGAAGTTAACGGAATAATGAATATAGCAAACCAGTTTTGTGATAACGATTTACAAACTATTATAAACAAAGGTGTAAAAGTTTTAACAATGGGTGATATATCTCGATTGCCTGATAAATTAGAACAAACTTTGTATAAAGTGGTAGATAAAACAAAAAATAATTCAAAATTAGTGTTAAATATAGCAATTAATTATGGCGCCAGAGCCGAAATAATTAGGGCTGTTAATAATTTATTGTCTAGTGGGATTAAAGAATGTACCGAAAAAGAATTTGAAAGCCAATTATATACTTCTGGTTTACCTGATCCGGATTTAATTATAAGAGCAAGTGGTGAAAATAGGCTTTCCAATTTTATGTTATATCAATGTGCTTATAGTGAATTTTATTTTCCAAAAGTTCACTGGCCAGATTTTAATAAAAAAGTTATACAAAAAGCCATAAAGGTTTATAGCAAACGTCATAGACGTTTTGGTGGGCTTTAAAGGCTTAAGGAGAAAATAATGAAACAAAGAGTATTTACAGGGGCGGCATTAGTTGCATTTTTAGTATTATTATTTTTTACTAAATCTGTAACCACATATGTATTTGATGCTTTTATTGTATATTTGGCAGTCGTTGCTGGTATTGAAATGGCTGACATGTTATCTAAAATGGGGCTGTATAATAGCAAACCTGCAGTAATTGCATATCCAATTTTTGCTTATGCATTGTTCAAGTTTAGTGTTTATAAACAATTATCAATTTATCTTGTAATTGTTTTACAAATTGCACTTATAATTTTAATTGCGGGTATTGTGGCACTTATTTGTTTGCTTGCTAAAAAGAAATCAGATAATGAAATTAAAACACGTAAAATTACTTGTACAATTGAGCAGTTTTCGCTTTTTAAAGGTGTTCAAACTCTTTTTGCACTTGTATATCCAGCATTTTTAATTTTATTATTGCTATATGTAAATAATTTAGAAAGTTTAAATTATATTTTTACAGAACTTAATGCAGCTTATTCTGTTTCGCTTTTCCTTTTAATTTATGCTTTTGTAGTTCCAATGTTTGTAGACACTTTTGCAATGCTTACAGGTGCACTATTTAAAGGCAAAAAATTATGTGAAAAATTGAGTCCTAAAAAAACAATATCAGGTGCTATTGGTGGTTTAATATGGGGTACTGCTTGTGCCGTTGCTTTATTCTTTTTATTTAATTCAATCGATAAATTTAGATTAATATTTATAGATATTAATTTAACTTGGTGGATGGTATTAATTGTTGGTATTATTTCTTCTATATTGTGCCAAATTGGTGACCTGTTTGAAAGTTTCTTAAAACGCAAGGCAAATATTAAAGATAGTGGTGATATTTTGCCAGGCCATGGTGGAGTTTTAGATAGAATAGATAGTCACATTATTAATATTGTAATTACATTCGTATTTATGTTAATTTTATTGTAAACATTTAGTCATAATGCCTTTTTTTAAAGGCATTAAATATTTGTAGGAGGGTTTGCATGCTTTGTGCTACTTTTGGCTCAATTATGATGAATATTTTGTATGTAATAATTGCCATAGTTGTTCTTTTAACAATGGTTCTTATTCATGAATTAGGGCATTATGTTGCTGGAAGAATTTTAGGTTTTAAAATTGTTGAGTTTTCAATTGGTTTTGGTAAAGCCATTTGGCAAACAACTAATAAACGTGGTGAAAAAATATCACTTCGTATTTTTCCTTTGGGTGGTTTTTGTGCTTTCTTAGGAGAAAACGATGATGAAGATGATGATAAAAACAAAGAACATAAAGACAATAAAGATGACAGTATTGTTGATGTTGAACCAGTTAAAGTAGAAGACTTAAAGCCGGCAGAACAGGTGATTGTGCAAGAAAAAGTACAAGAAAAATCAAACGAAAATACTGGAAAATTTAATGACCAAAAACCATGGAAACGCATTATTGTTTATTTTGCAGGTGTTACATTTAATTTTATTTCGGCATTTTTATTTGCAATTATATTCCTTTGTGTGGGTGGCTATGATGGTTATGTAATGTCGCCAACAGAAGGTTATGCTGTTCAATATTATAGTGTAGAAACAACTCAAGCGCTTGGTGAACTTCAAGATAATACTATTGTTTATGCAATTAATGGTACAGAAATTAATTATGCAAGGGGTAATGTTTTTACATCACTAGTTGCAACAGATGCAGAAAGCATTGTATTAACAATTGATATTAATGGTGTAAAAACTGATGTTAAAATTTTAAGAACTTTAACAGATGCCGATGGTAATCTAATTTTTGGTGTTAATTATAGTTCATATAGAATTGACTATAATTTTGGTGATGTTTTAAGAGATTTTATACCTTTTACATTAAACATTTCAGTTCTTATATTAAAGGCCTTTTGGCAAATTATAACGGGTCAAATTGCATTTAATCAATTAGGTGGCCCAATTTCAACAATATCTCAAATGACAGTAGTTGCTTCATATGGTGTTGCAAATTTCTTGTATTTACTACCATTGCTGGCTGCCAATTTGGCTATATTTAATATATTACCAATACCCGGATTAGATGGTGCACATGTTATTTTTACAACTATTGAATGGATACGTGGCAAACCAATTAAGCGAAGTGTAGAGAATGCAATTCATGGTTGGGGAATAATACTTTTATTTGCTTTTGTTATAATTATTGATATAATACATTTAATTACGGCATAAGGAGAAAATATGACTTTTTCAGATTTACTTTCAAAAAAGTTAAATGGGAAGTATGATTATTTAAAAGTTTTGAAGGTGGTATATAATACCACCTTTTCGTTATGCAAAATAAATTTTATATATCCAGAAAGCATGCCTGTTTTGTCTGATGGCCAAAAAGAAGAAATTCGTCTTGCAGTTTTAGAAGTTTTGGGCATAAATGGTAAGTTAGAGTGTAAATTTAATAAAAGTTATTTGGATGAAAAAATTGTAAAAAATAAAGTTGAGGAATTTTTAAAAACAGAATTTGATAGTATAAGTTCATGTGTAAATAAAGACTTGATATTATACAAACGAAACAACTTCGTGGTAGAACTAACATTTTATGTAAACGATACTCTTCATAATTATTTTATAGAAAATTCAGTTTGTGATAAATTAAAAAATTTTTTAAATCAAAATTTTTGTGGCGAATTTGTTGTTGGGGCTGAAATTGACAACTCGGAAGATTTTGATGAGGATTTGTTAGAGCAAAGGGCAATTGAAATTCAGTCTAAAATAGAAATTCAAGCAAAAACACCAAGATATAAAGTTTCAAATGTAAATATTGTTTTTGGTAGCGAAATTATGCCAATGCCAGAATATATAAAAAATATTACAGGAGAAAAAACTTCTGTTATTTTGGCTGGAATTGTGTCCAACTTAGAAGAAAAAGAATTTTTACCTAAGCGAAATAAAGTTAAAGGCATAGACGAGAAGCGAAAAATGTACAAGTTTAAATTGAGTGATGCTGATGGAAGCGTTTCGTGTATTCATTTTTGTTCAAAAACCTCACAAAAGCATTTTGTTTTAGTTGAAGAGGGGAAGCAGATTTTATGTCTTGGCGATTACATAAAACGTTTAAATGGTGAAATGCAATATAACATAAAAGCAATTTCTTTGTGTTCGCCATGTGCCGATGAGCCTGTATTAGCAAAAGAGTCTGGGTTGGAAGAAATTGCTACATATAAATATGTCAAGCCATTGCCTTATACTAAAATGGTTCAAGATAATCTTTTTGCTGTTAAAAAAGATTATCCAGATTGGATCATGAATAACACATTTGTAGTTTTCGATGTTGAAACAACAGGGCTTAAACCTGATAGAAATGATATTACAGAAATAGGTGCAGTAAAAATAGTTAATGGCGAAATAGTAGAAACATTTCAGTCGTTATGTAAACCAAATTATATAATTTCTGAACAAATTACTAAACTTACAGGAATTACAAATGAAATGGTTGCAAATGAACATGCACCTGAAGAAATAATTGAGGACTTTTTACTATTTGCTGGTAATAGCATTATGGTGGGTTATAATGTAGATTTTGACTATCAGTTTATTCAATATGCAGCAAAAAAAATTGAAAGAAATTTTAATAATGAATTTAGAGATTGTATGGGTGATGCAAAGTCAAAATTGTTTTTACCTAATTATAAACTAGGAACCGTCGTAAATCATTTAGGAATCAACTTAAATAATGCTCATAGGGCACTTTTTGATGCCACAGCAACTGCTGAAGCATTTTTGCATTTAAGTTTATTATAATTTATTAATAATTTTTTAAAAAAAGCATTGATTTATTTCATAAATAGTGTTAAAATACAAAAGCATACAAGGTTAGGCGAGGGCAAATTTGCCCTCGCTTATTTAAGCAAAAATAAATTTTAGGAGGAAACGTGGCAAGCAAAGTAATAGACAGATGCAACGAACACATTGTTCCAATAATAGAAAATTTGGGTTACGATGTTTTAGAAGTTGAATATGCTAAAAAGGTTGATGGAATGAATTTAACTTTTTATATCGATAAAACAGATGGCATTACTATAGATGATTGTGAAAAGGTAAATAACGCAATAACCGACATTTTAGATGAAATAAATGTTTCTGATGATGCACCTTATATTTTGAATGTAAGTTCTGCCGGGTTGGATAGACCAATTAAAAATCATAAAGATTTTATTCGTAATAAAAATAAACAGGTAGAAATTAAATTATATGTTCCAGAAAACAAACAAAAAGTTTTTGTTGGTGCTTTAGTTGGTTTTGATGAAAATGGTTACACTATTAAAACAGCAACCGGTGATGAATTAACATTTAGCAAAACTCAAGTTGCTATTTGCTCGCCAGTTATAGAATTTTAAGGAGAATTATAAAATGACAAATAAAGATTTTTTTCAAGCATTAGAAGACCTTGAACGTGAAAAAAACATTAATCCGGGGCAATTTATTGAGTCGTTAGAAGCAGCTTTAACCTCGGCTTATAAAAAAATGTATGGTGAGGCAAAATCTGCCATGGTTAAACTTAATCCAGAAAAAGCTACAATTAAAATATATAGTTATAAAACTGTAGTTGAAGAAGTAGAAGATGCCGATAAGCAAATTAGTCTTGCTGATGCAAAATTAATTAAAAAATCTTATGCATTGGGGGATGTTGTAACGGAAGAAGTAAGTACAAAAGACTTTGGTCGTATAGCAGCGCAAACTGCAAAACAAGTAGTTATGCAAAAACTTAAAGAACTAGAACGTGAAAAAGCACTTAGCGAAATTTCTGAAAAAGAAGATGAACTAATAACTACAATTGTTAAACGTGTAGAAAACGGTACTGTTTATGTTCAACTTGCTGGCTCTAATATGGAAGGTGTTATGCTTGAAAATGACCAAATTCCTGGCGAACATTATTCTATTGGTCAAAGAATTAAAGTTTACGTTAAAAAAATTAAGGATTCTTATAAAGGTCCACAAATCCAAGTTTCACGTGCTAATAATGGCTTTGTAAAAAAACTCTTTGAAATAGAAGTTCCAGAAATATCAAGTGGTGATGTTGAAATAAAAAGCATTGCTCGTGATGCTGGTAATCGTACAAAAGTGGCAATTTATACTACAAAACCACATATAGATGCTCTTGGTGCATGCGTGGGTAATCGTGGTGTAAGAATTAATACTATTATGGGTGAATTAAATGGTGAAAAAATTGACCTCGTAATGTTTTCAGAAGATCCGCTTGAGTATATTGCACATGCACTTGCTCCAGCCGAGGTTATTTCAGTTGAAATTAACGAAAGTTTAAAGGCATCACAAGTTATTGTGCCAGATGATAAACTTTCACTCGCAATAGGTAAACAAGGGCAAAATGTAAGGCTTGCTGCAAGACTTACTGGCTGGAAAATAGATGTTAAATCTAAGAGTAAAGTAGAAACTCAGGCCGAGGTTATGCCAGAATATGAAATTACAGAACTTGACGATGATGATAACTTTGCTGGCTTAGAAGATATTACAGAGGAGTAAATTTTTGAAAAACGAAGTGTCTCGTATGTGTTTTATATGTAGAAACACATATAATAAAAGTAATTTACTTAGGATTGTAAAAACCTCTAGCGGTGAAATTTTAATAGATAAAACTGGAAAAGCAAATGGTAGAGGAGCATATATTTGCAATAGTAGCAAATGTATTGAACAAATAAAAAAACAAAAAGTTTTATCTCGTGCCTTTAAGTGTGAATTTCCAGCAACTGTGTATCAAAAGTTATGTGAGGAATTAATTGATAAAAAATAAATTAGATAAAATAAAAGGCTATGTTGGTATAGCAAAACGCGCAAAATATGTGGTGTTTGGTGCCGATAACCTAAAAGGCTATACTCATAAATTATATTTGGTTTTATATAGAGAAGATGTTAGTAATACAATTCAGAAAGTGTTAAATGAATTATCTTCAAGAAATCTTCCAATTATAAAATTAAGTATTGAAGAATTTAATTATATTGCAGATACAAATAATTGCAAACTACTTGCAATTAAAAATAAAGGGCTCAGCGAGCAAATTATTAATAATATAAGGAGCGAATTTTAGTGGCTAACGAAAAAACAAACGGATTAAATAATTTAAAAACAATACACCAAATTCAAAAAGATGGCATTTTGCAAGAATTATTGCGAGATATGCGTTCTTCTAAAAGTCAATTAGAGATGTTGTTAAAAAACACCTCTCGTTTAATTACGGCTAAAAATAAAGAAGAGGCGGAAAAAGTTGCTCCTAAAGTGGTTGAACAACCAAAACCGGTAGAAATAGAAACGCCAAAGCCGGTTCAACAACAAGAGCCTGCAAAAACTATAGAAAATAAGCAATATAAAACTAATTCTTATAGGCAAGAAAATGGTGATAAACGTCAATATAACGACCAAAACACTGAACGTAAGCCTTTTAATCGTCAGTTTAACCAAAATGCCCAAAATGGCAATAAAAATTATGCAAATGGACGTCAGTTCGGCAATTTTAATAATTCTCAACGCCAACAAAATGGTGAAAGACGTCCATTTAATAACCAAAACAATCAAAGACCTTTTGGTCAAAAGCCATCAACTAATGGTTTTGCTTCTAGTCGTGCAAATTCTTTCAAAAGTTTTGTACCACTAGAAAGTAGCAAAGTACTTGCAACACCAGAAAAAACATTTGCAAATAAAAAGTCACCAGCAAAAGCACAATATGACGAAAAGAAGCAAATGAATAAAAAGGCATTAATAAGGCGTGGTTATATCGTTGATGATTCATATAACGAGGATATCGATGGTGTAATAATGGGTTCACGAAAACTTGTTAAAACCAAGAAAAAAGATAACAATACTTTTGTAGCACCAGCAGTAGAAAATGCTGTAATTACAACAGAAAATGTTATGGTTAAAACATTATCAGAAAAAACAGGTAAACCTGTTGCAGAAATCATTAAAAAACTTATGCTTCTTGGCATAATGGCAACAATTAATAGTTCAATTGATTTTACTACAGCCGAACTTGTTGCTGAAGAGCTTGGGGTTAAATTAGAGCAAAAACTAGAAAAAACATATGAAGAAAAATTAGAAGAGCAATCTAAAGAAATTGGTGAGAATGCAACAAAACGTGCCCCTGTTGTTACCGTTATGGGTCACGTTGACCATGGTAAAACATCACTTCTAGATGCTATTAGAAAAACAAACGTTGTAAGTGGTGAAGCGGGTGGTATCACTCAAAAAATAGGTGCATATCAAGTTTCTTGGAGTGGTGAAAAAATTACCTTTATAGATACTCCGGGTCACGCTGCTTTTACAGCAATGCGTGCTAGGGGTGCAAAAGTAACAGATATTGCAATTTTAGTTGTTGCTGCTGATGACGGAATTATGCCACAAACAAAAGAAGCAATAAGCCATATTCAGGCAGCAAATTGCCCAATGATTGTTGCTATTAATAAAATGGATAAACCAGAAGCAAATCCTGATAGGGTTAAACAACAACTTGCTGAAAATGGTGTTCTTCCTGAAGAATGGGGCGGTGATACAATTTTAGTGCCAATTTCTGCAAAACAAGGCGTAGGTATAGATAAACTTCTTGAAACTGTGCTTTTGGTTGCTGAAATGCAAGAATTAAAAGCCGATGCAAATCAAACTGCCGTAGGTGTAGTAATTGAGGCTGAATTAGATAAAACTAAAGGTCCTATTGCAACTGTTCTTGTTCAAAATGGTACACTAAAAATTGGTGATAGTGTAATGAGTGGTATTACCTTTGGTAAAGTAAGAGCAATGTATGATGAATATGGTAAACAATTAAAATCTGCACCACCAAGCACTCCTGTTGCAGTACTTGGTTTAGATGCTGTTCCAAATGCTGGTGACCAAGTTTATGCAATTTCAGAAAAACTGTCAAAACAAGTTATTCAAGAAAGAATTAATAAAATAAAAGATGAGCGTGCGAACGCAACTTCTGGCGTTTCGTTAGATGACTTTATGGACAGAGTAAACGAAGGCAAATTGAAAACCTTAAATATTATAATTAAGGCCGATGTTCAAGGCTCTGTTGAGGCATTGAAGCAAACCTTAACTGTTATTAAAAATGAAGAGGCAAAAGTTGTTTGTATTCATAGTGGTGCTGGTGCCGTTACTGAGTCCGATGTTATTTTAGCAAGTGCTAGTGATGCGGTTATTATTAACTTTAACTTAAAACTTGCTGGAAAAATTGAGCAATTTGCTGAAAATCAAAAAGTTCAAATAAAGTCATATAAAGTAATATATGAATGTGTAGATGAAATAACAAGAGCATTAAATGGTATGCTTTCTGTTAAATATGAAGATAAAGTTATTGGACATAGCGAAGTTAGGGCAATGTTTAAATTATCAACGGCGGGTATTGTTTGCGGCTCTTACATTAAAGATGGTAAAGTAACACGTAATTCTTATGTCAACGTATTCCGTGGCGATGAAAAAATATTATCTACTCAAGTAGAAGCATTAAAAATTCAAAAAGATGATAAAGCAGAAGTTAACTATGGTTACGAATGTGGTATTAAATTGAAAGATAGTGCTAACATTCAAGTTGGTGATATTTTTGAAATTTATGAAAAAGTAGAAATTAAAAGGGTGTAATTATGGAAAACATTAGGCAAGAGCGTGCAAATGCAGAAATAATAAAGGCACTTTCTGTAATATTGCGCGAAAAGGTAAATGACCCAAGAATAAAAAGGCAATTTATTACTTTAACTTATGTTAAAACCTCAGTTGATTTTCGTCATTGTAAGGTTGGTTTTAGTGTGCTTAATGGAAATAAAAATGAAGTACGAAAACTTCTTCAAAAAATAGAAGGTTTCATAAAGCGTGAATTAATTAGTATGGTAAAATTACCTTTTGCTCCAGCATTAGAGTTTGTTGCTGACCATGGAGAAGATAATAGTTTAAGGGTTAATGAAATATTAAAAGACTTAGATATTCCAAAAGAAACCCAGCAAGACCCAGAAGAAATTTAGATTTTTAAGAGATTAAAATGAAACAAATTATAAAAAAATTAAAACAGGCAAAAAATATAGCAGTCGTTGCACACATATCACCAGACCCTGATTGTATGAGTAGCATGACTGCTCTTTGTTATATTTTAAATCAATTTGGTAAGCAAACAAAAATGTTTGTAGATGCGGATAAAACTAGAGATTTTATTGAATTTTATAATACAGACACTAGGCAACTTAGTAAAGATTTAAATCCGGAAGAATTTGATTTAATTGTAACGGTTGATGTCCCTAGTATAAGACAACTTGGCAAGTATGGAAAAATAATATTGAGTTTTAAAAATTCATTATCTATTGACCATCATTTATCACGTGATTTACCAATTGAATGTAAATATGTAGATGCTAATAAGTCAAGTTGTAGTGAAATTATTTTTGAACTTGCCAAACAAATGAAAGCAGAAATCACACCAAGGCTTGCAAGTTTAATTTTTGCAGGAATTGTTGGTGATACAAATTGTTTTGAAAACGATAACATTAATGAGGATACTTTTAAAACTGCTGCTGAATGCATAAAATATGGGGCGGATAAAAACAGGATTGTATATTTATTTAAAAAACATCAATCTAGAGCAGAATTTGAACTAAAAAAACTTGGTTATCAAAATATGGTAATAAAGGATAGAATAGGTTATATTATTTTTACAAGCAAAATGTTTAAAGAAACAGGTGCAACCGATTATCCGTATTTTGTTACTGAATTATTAAATTTAGAAGATAATGTTTTTGCATTTGCAATAAAGCAAAAAGAAAAAAATACTTATACTGTATCAATTAGGTGTAAAGAAGGGTATAATGCTGCTAGGGTTGCTAATATATTTGGTGGCGGTGGTCATATTCAAGCAGCGGGTTTTGCTTTTACGGGTGCACCTGTAAAACATGCAAAACTAATTTGTGAAGAGTGTTTAAAACAAATAAAGGATTAATATGTTTGATAAAAATGCAATTATTAATTTAAATAAACCAACAGGCATGTCCTCTTTTTTGGCTGTGAAAAAAGTTGCACGACTTCTTGGGGTTAAAAAAGCGGGGCATATGGGTACTTTGGACCCTTATGGGACAGGAGTGTTGCTGGTTGGTGTAAATAAAGGCACCAAATTATTTGATGAATACTTAAAAAAAGTTAAAACATATGTGGCAGTTTTTCATTTTGGTTACGAAACAGACACTCTAGATAGTGAGGGTAAAATTATTAATAAAAATAATGTGGAAATAAACTGTCAGCAAATTATTGGTGTATTAAATGCTTTTATTGGGAAACAAGCACAAATGCCTCCGCAATTTTCAGCTAAAAAAATTAATGGTCAAAAAGCATGTGATTTAGCAAGAATGGGGAGTGTTGTAGAATTAAAGCCAAAAGAAATAGAAATATATGATTTAAAGTTACTTCGCTCATTTGGTAATAATAATTTTCAATTTGAAATAACTTGCTCTAGTGGT
Organism: Clostridiales bacterium; assembly: GCA_015069385.1. GTDB lineage: Bacteria > Bacillota > Clostridia > Christensenellales > UBA1242 > HGM11367. Next base: position 91,360 of record SVIS01000001.1, on the reverse strand, counting down.
ACATATATAAGAAGTTTATGTAGAGATATTGCTTACAAATTATCAACATATGGTACTATGGTAAGTATTATACGTACCAAATGTGGTGTACTATGCATAGAAAGTTCGTGTACATTACAAGATATTCAAAATGGAAAAATAAGTTTTGTAGAGGTTTAATTTGGAAGAAATGATAAGATTTGGTCCATCTGGGAATAGTAAAATTTTTTATGATAGTGGATTTAAACATAGTATTGATGCACCCCGTTGGTGTAGAGAACATAATTTAGATGCATACGAATATTCTTTTGGTAGAGGTTTTACTTTATCTAGTGATACTGCCAAAAAGATTGGTGATGCAGCAAAAGAAAATAATATATTGTTAAGCTTACACGCACCATATTATATTAATTTTGCTAATGAAAGTGATGAAATGGCAGAAAAATCTTTTGAATATGTTCGTAAGGGCATGGAATATTGTTCTATAATGAGTGCTAAAGATTATGTTGTGCATTTAGCGTCATGCGGAAAATTACCTAGAAAAGATGCATTATATTTAACTGATAAGCGATTAGATAAATGTTTAGATATTATTTATAATAATAGATTAAATGATGCTGGATTTATTTGTCCGGAAACTATGGGTAAATACTTGCAAATTGGTACATATGAAGAAGTTATAAATTTTTGCACTAAAGATAAAATTTTGATTCCTACGTTCGATTTTGGGCATATTAATTGTATAATGCAAGGTGGTTTAAAAACTACTGATGACTTTAAAAAGATTTTTGATTATTCTTTTGAAAAATTAGGTGAATATAAAACGAAAAATTGTCATATTCATTTTAGCAAAATAGAGTATACTCAAAAAGGCGAAGTTAAGCATTTGAATTTAGATGATAATATTTATGGACCGGAATTCGAGCCTCTTGCAAAAGTAATAAAAGAGTATTCTTTAACTCCTACTATTATTTGCGAATCTAAAGAACGCATGATGGAAGATGCTCTTGTATTAAAGGAAATATATGTTAATTGTTAATAAAATTAAATGTACTTTGTTTGATGAAAATTGTTACGTTGTTTATTCTAACATTTCAAAAACAGGAGTAATTATTGACCCAGGTTCCGATATTGAAAAAATTTTAAATACTATTCAAGGATTAAATATAAAAGCGGTTTTGCTAACGCATGGGCATTTTGACCATATAATGTCATGCGCAAAATTACAAAAACTTGGTTACAAAGTATATGTAGCTCGGAATGATGCGTTTATGTGTGAAGATGCAAGTTTTGCTTTATCCTATGGGTGTTGTTTAGAAGAGTTTGTGCCTGATTATATAATAGAAAATAATCAACATATAATATCGTTTGATGATTTAAAAATTAATATTTTACATGTTCCTGGTCACACAAAAGGCGGACTTGCTTATATTATTGGTAATAATATATTTTCTGGTGATACATTGTTTTATAATGGACATGGTCGAACTGATTTGCCTGGCGGCAATTTTAAAGAAATTTTAATGAGTATTGAATTGTTGAAAACATATATAAAAAAAGGCTATACTTTGTTTTGTGGACATGATTATTAAATTTTATTTGCTAAATTTTTTGCAAAAAAAAGACTAGACAATATTTTTATATTGTGATACTATGTCTAAGATTAAAACACATTTTAAGGAGAAAATTAAATGATAACAGCAGGCGATTTTAGAAAAGGCGTAACTTTTGAATATGAAGGTAATGTTTTTGTTGTAGTTGATTTTTTACATGTTAAACCTGGTAAAGGTTCACCATTTGTTAGAACTACAATTAAAAATGTTGTTACTGGTCAAGTTTTAGAAAGAACTTTTAACCCAACAGATAAATTTCAAGCAGCAGTAATTGAAAGAAAAGAAATGCAATATCTTTATAATGAAAGTGATTTGTATTATTTTATGGATATGGAATCTTACGACCAAATTCCTTTAAATAAAAACCAAGTAGAAGGTGCTATGAATTTCATGAAAGAAAACATGAATGCAACTATTCAGTTTTATAAAGGTAGTGCTTTTAGTGTTTTGCCACCAACTTTTGTTGAATTAGAAGTTACAGAAACCGAACCAGGAATTCAAGGTGATACTTCAAAAGCAGGCTACAAACCAGCAAAACTTGAAACAGGTTATGAAATTAAAGTTCCTCTTTTTGTAAACCAGGGTGACATGATTAGAGTTGACACTCGTGATGGTTCATATATGGAACGTGTTAAATAATTTAATAAAAAAGGCACATCGAAGGTGTGTCTTTTTTTATGCCTTTTTGTTGAAAATGTATTTTATCCTAATATCCTAAATACTCATACAAAAAGGAGACTAGAGTGCTTAAAGATATTTTGCCAGAGGCTTTATATACTTCTCTTGTTAAAAAATGTTTAGAACAAGAGATTAATGAGGTTCGTATTAGGGTTAATAAACCAATTGTTGTAACCTGCAATAATAAATCGTATTTTTTGAGTGAAAATGGTATAGGTGCTAATCCTAACCAAGCAATATTTGCTAGTGCTGAACTAATTAATGATATTGTATTTAAAGCATGTGATTATTCAATTTATTCTGTAAATGAACAATTAAAACAAGGCTTTTTGATGGTTGATGGTGGAATTAGATTGGGAATATGTGGCGAAGTAGTTAAAGATGAAAGCATAAAAACGATAAAAAATTTTTCTTCGTTATGTATTAGAATTCCACATTTAATTAAAAATGCTGCGTTACCAATTTTTAATCAAGTTTTAAACAATGGTGAACTAAATAACACATTAATTATATCTCCACCAGGTGCGGGTAAAACAACAATGCTACGTGATTTAATAGAACAATTTTCGAATCATAATTATTCATATAATATTTTTATTGCAGATGAAAGAGGGGAAATAGTCGGTGGCAATAAATATAGTTTTGGGCTTGGACATTTCTTTGATAGCATTAGTTTTTTAAATAAAAAAGATTCAATTTTATTTGGTATTAGAAGTATGTCTCCAGACATTATTGTAACAGATGAGCTTGGTGCAAAATGTGACTTTGAAGCATTAGAATATGCGTTTAATTGTGGTGTAACAGTAATTGCAACAATGCATGCAAAGAATATAGAAGAACTAAAAAGTAAAAATGAATTTCAGGATATGTTGCAAAAGAAATATTTTAAAAGAATTGTTGTTTTATCAAAACAAAATAAAGTTGGCACCATTGAAGGTATTTATAGAGAAAACCTTACAAGAATATATGGAGGTGCTATATGAAGTTAATTTTAATATTAGTATTGGTTGCTTTATGTGGTTGTGTGGGGTTTAAAATATCTTCAAATTATAAACAAAGACAAAAGTTTTTTCAGGCACTAAACTTTTTTCTTCAATCATTCAAAACTGAAATTAATTTTACCTCAAATAGATTACTAAAAATTATAGAACATGCGAAAAACACTATAAAAAGTAAAGAACTAAATACTCTTTTAGATAATTATAGTGTATTAATCCAAAACGGTCATGATTTTGATAACGTAAATCTTTTTAGTGGAATTAATTTTTTAAAACAGCAGGAAAAAGAAACTATTTTTATATTTTTTAAAGAATTGGGAAAGACAGATGTTTATAACCAAACTGATAGTATAAGTAATATGCAAAATATTTGTTCAGAATTTTTGTTACAGACTAAAAAAGATTGTGATAAATACTGTTCTTTATATACAAAACTTGGTGTGCTTTTTGGTTTATTTATTGCATTAATAATTGTTTAGGAGATTTTATTATGGGTGTAGATTTGATAATAAAAATTGCAGGAATAGGTTTGTTAACAGCAGTCATAACACAAGTATTAAAGCATTCGGGCAAAGACGATATGGCTACGTTTGCAACACTAGCGGGGGTAGTTGTTGTGCTTATGATGGTACTAGATGTTGTATCTCAATTGTTTGAAACGGTAAAAACAATGTTTGGGCTTTAAGGAGAAAAATGGTTGTTTCAGAGTTATATAAAATTATCGGAATGGGCTTATTAACCTTAATTGCATATCTAATAATAAAACCGCTAAAGCCAGAACTTGCAATTTTTGTAAGTTTGGTGGGTAGTTGTATTATTTTGTTGGCGTGCATAGATGGATTAATGGAGGTAATAACTACTATGACAACCTTTGTTGAAAAAACAGGAATAAGTAGTGAGTTATTTTCATGTGTATTAAAAATTATTGGTATAGGTTATATAACTGAATTTGGTGCAAATATATGTATTAATTCAGGTAATACTGCAATAGCGGACATGCTCTCTCTTGCAGGAAAGGTTACAATTTTGGTACTTAGTTTGCCTATAGTAACAAATTTAATGAATGTTATTATTCAAATATTGCCTTAGTTATAGGAAAAGTTTTGTGAAAAAAATTTTTTGTTTTTTTATGATTGTGTTTGTACTATTAAGTAGTCCGTTTTGTATAAAAAAGGGTTATATTTTTGCTGAGACGACTGAGATAGAAACAGAACTAAATGAAAATATTAATGAACAGATAAATAATTTAGATACAAGTGAATTAGATAAAATTTTGCAAGAAATAGTTAATGATAATGCACTTATTGAAGGCAGTAGTTTTTCTGAAAAAATAAAAGATATAATAAGTGGTAAATTGACAATTGATGCATCTTCCTTTTTGTCATATGTTGCAACCTTGTTTGTTGATGATATTGTTGCGTTTTTACCATATGTTTGTTTAATTATAGCCATTAGTGTTCTATATAGTATGGTTAGTACAGCAAGTAGCAACAAAAAGAAAAGTTTACAAGACATAATTCATTTTGTTTGTTATGGTGCCATTGTAATTATAGTGGTGGTTTGGGCTTCCAAATTGCTTACTCTTGTATCTTCATCATTACAAAGTATTAAAACGCAGATGGATTTACTTTTTCCTATATTGCTTACCATTTTAACAGCACTTGGTGGGTCGGTTTCAGCAAGTGTTTATCAACCAGCAATGGCAATGTTGTCTGGCACAGCAATATCTATATTTACAAGCATTTTAATGCCCATTTTTACTTTTATGCTTGTGTTTATAATAATTTCAAATTTAACTACGAATATAAAATTTAATAAGTTTGCAGATTTTTTTGGTTCGGCTTTTAAATGGATTATGGGTATTGTACTTACGCTATTTTCGGCTTTTGTTTCTATTCAAGGATTAATGGCTGGCAGTATAGACACTATATCTTTAAGGACGGCAAAGTATACCATAAAGAGTGCTGTGCCAATTATTGGTGGCTTTTTATCTGATGGTGTAAGTTTGATTATGGTATCTAGTGTATTAATTAAAAATGCCGTGGGGGTTGGTGGGCTTCTTATATTATTTTGTACTATGTTAATGCCGGTGTTAAAAATAATAGTTTTTTCTTTTTTAATGAAACTTGCTAGTGCAATTTTAGAGCCAATTGCGGATAGTAGGGTGACGGGGTTTGTGAGTGCTATTGCAAAATCTATTCAAATGCTTGTTGCTCTTATATTGGGTGTGGTGTTTATGTACTTTTTAATAATAGCGCTTGTTATGTGTAGTACTAATATTTTTTAAGGAGGTAAAATGTCGGGTGTGTCAACGTGGGTGTTATCAATTGCCGGAGTTTGTTTGTTATCTGTCTTGGTAGATTTAATTTTGCCTGATGGAAAAGTTAATGCGACTATTAAGCATATATTTTCATTTGTAATAGTTCTTGTAGTTTTAATGCCACTGCCTGGGTTAGTTAAGGGTGAGTATAATCTAGACAATGTATTATCGGAACTTGAGTTTGAGATACAGGATGAATATATATATAATGTAAATCAAGCTAAATTAGATAAATGGACTGAGGCAATTAATCATGATTTAGAAACAAAAGGAATACATGGTGCGGTTGTTTCAATATCTGCTAATATCTTTGAAATTAATATGGAAATAAATGCCGTTTATGTCGATTTATATAATGTTGTTATAACTGAAAATTTAAAGAATATTAATATAAAAACGGAGGTGGTTAATGTAGTGAAGTGTTATTTGAATATAGAAAAATCGCAGGTGGTTTTTTATGAGTGATAAGAAAGAAAAAAAATCAATTTTGGATAAATTTTCATTGTTACAAAAGTTAAAAGGCATAAAACATATAGAACTTATACTTGTTTGTATTTTTGCAATAATATTGGTTATTGTATATTCATCAACAAAAAGTACTTCTTCTGTTGAAATATCTAATTCCGAATTTTCAACAGAAGACTATTCTATATACTTAGAGGACAAATTGTCTAATATTTTAAGTGGAATATCTGGTGCCGGAAAAGTTAATGTTATGATTACATTAGATGGTGGTATGAATTATGAATATGCAACAGAAAAAGAGGAGGTAACAACAACTACGGATGTTGGAGGGAGTACAAATACTAAAACAACAATAAATGAGGAAGTTGTAATAGTTACTATAAATGGTAAGTCTACGCCACTTATAATAAAAGAAAGTTACCCTAAAATAATAGGAGTTGTAATAGTTGCCAGTGGTGCTGTGAATGCTCAAGTGAAACTTAATATAATGAGGGCAACGGTTGCATTGTTAAATGTTGAGGAAAATAATATCGAAATTTTAGTCGGAAATAGTTAAAAAATATTATATGAAAAAAGTAATAAAATTGTTCATAGATTAATATATTATGATAACAACAAAAAAGGAGATTATTTATGTTAAAGAAAAAGACAAAAGTTTTTATTTTGGTTGCAATGGTTTTATTATTGGGTGTTACTGGTTATCTGAATATTGCTTTAAATAATAGAGTAACACAAACATCTACAAGTACTGTAACTACTGCAAACTACTTTTCTACATATAGGGAAGATAGGCAATCTACTCGTGATCAAGAACTTTTATACTACGATGCAATTATAACCAGTGAATCATCTTCGGATGAAGCGGTAAAAAATGCTGAAGCAAAAAAACTTGCTATAGTTGCTCAAATGGAAACCGAACTTGTAATTGAAGGTTTAATTAAGGCAAAAGGATTTGAAGATTGCATAGTAACAAATGTTGATCCTAATGTAAAAGTAGTAGTAAAGTGTGTGGATGCAACATTAACCTCTAGTGAGGTGGCACAAATAGTATCAATAGTTAAAGAACAGACGGCGGTAGATATCGATAATATTCAAATTACTCCCGTTGAATAATATAAAAGCATCTTGTAATGAGATGCTTTTTTATAAATTTGTCTACTGATGGTAGAACAATGCGTTGCGATATTGACAACACAATTTAAGTGTAATATACATGTTTTGTGAGGTGGAGAATGAATTATTTAACTACGTTGTCTGATGAACAAATAAAAAGTTTTATTAAATATTACGTAAGTTACCATAAAAATAATAATTGTAATGGTGAAAGTATTGTAGAATCAGATATTATATATAGAAAAGATGAAGAGTTAAGAGTATATACATGTGTTTCAGATAAATGTGGTGTATTGGAAGAAACATGGAGATTATATACATTTAAGGGGTGTCATGAATTTGGTTATAACTTAACAGAAGATGTTAAATTGACAAAGTTATGGGCAAAGTATATTTATGTATGTTTAAAAAGGAATAATAAAGAACTTGCAGGTAAATATAAAACAGAGTATTTAGATAATTTAAATAAAGAGAAAACAAGTAAAATTATTGCTGCTAATCAAACATATACAGAAAAAGTATTCTAAATAATATATTTGTTTGGAATGTAAAAAAAATAATTGCAAATGACCTTGCTATATGATATACTAAATTACATATAGTGAGGTTTTTTTATGGCAATCATAGATGATGGTTTAAGTGCAAATAAAGGTAAAACAACTTGTAACAGAAATATTTTACTTTCTGTTATTAGTTTGGCTACTAAAGAAATAAGTGGTGTAAGTGAACTTGTTGATACTCCGTCTATTGTTTTAAAACGTATGTTTAAAAATAAAGATAGCAAGGGAGTTAAAGTAAAAATTTCGCCAAACGGAAAAATTACAGTAGACGTTTATATTAAGGTTTTTTCCGGTGTGAATGTTCCTGATATATGCTTTAGAGTTCAAGAAAATATTAAAAATAATATTGCCTCTATGGTTGACTTAAAAACAGGAAAAATTAATGTTCATATAGTTGGTGTTAATTTTGTGCAGGAAAAGGAAGAAGGAGCAATATAATGCGTAGTCTAGCAAGAGAAACTGCTTTTAAAATCATTTATATGAGTTTATTTACTGGTAATGAAATATCGTGTGAAGAACTTATGCAAGAAGATGGCATAACTGAAGAACAAGATAAAGACTATGAGCAAGACAAGCAATTTGTAACTGCTCTTGTTTCTATGTACGCTGAAAATAAAGAAACGATTAATTCATTAATCAATTCAAAACTTGTTGGTTATGTTCCCGAAAGGGTGTATAGAATTGATAGGGCAATTCTTGCATTGGCATTAACTGAAATAAAATTTTACAAACAAACTCCGCAAAAAGTTGTTATTAATGAAGCGATTGAAATGGCTAAAAAATATTCAACAGAAAAGAGTTATTCGTTTGTAAATGGTATATTAAAGGCTTTATTAGAGGAGAATAATGGCATATAAACCAGTAACGGTTACGCAATTAAACACTTACTTAAAACAAATTTTTGACAGCGAAGAGTTGTTGTATAATATAAGTGTTGTTGGAGAAATTTCAGGCTATTCAAATGTAAGGGGTACTGCATATTTCACTTTAAAAGATGAATACAGTACCCTTTCTTGTGTATGCTTTAATGCAAATGATTTTTGCGAGTTTAAAAATGGCGATAGTGTTTTAATTATTGGTACTCCTAAATATTATACCAAAGGTGGCAAATTAAACTTTAATGTTGTATCTATACAGCGTTATGGACAAAGTGTATTATATGAGCGTTTTTTGCAATTGAAAGCAAAATTGGAAGAAAGTGGGTATTTTTCGGCAGAACATAAAGTTTCTATGCCGACAAATATAAAGCGAATAGGGGTTGTTTCTAGTGAAGATGGTGCCGTTATTCAAGATATTATTAATGTTAGAACAAGGCGTAATCCCAACATAGATATTGTTTTATATCCGGTTAAAGTGCAGGGTGAGAATGCTGAATATGAGATAGCGAACGGAATAAAAGTTCTTGACAATTATAATGTAGATGTAATTATAGTTGCACGTGGTGGTGGCAGCATGGAAGATTTGCAACCTTTTAATACGGAAGTTGTTGCTGAGGCGACATTTCATTGTGTTAAGCCTATTGTGTCGGCTGTTGGTCATGAAACGGATTATACAATTATAGATTTTTGTAGTGATATGCGGGCGCCAACACCGAGTGCTGCTGCAGAACTTTTATGTGAAAATATTCAAGATATAAAAAATAATGTATTGAAGTTAATAATGCGTTTAGATAATAATGTTCGATATTATTTGGGTAAACAATTAGATAATTTACAACATAATATCAATGCGTTGATTGAAGAATATGATTATGTTAGACAAAATTCAAAAATTCTTTTTAAGAACAATATAATGACTTTTGTTAAAACGATAAAAAATTTTATTGACTTAAAAGAGTATGATTTGAAAAATAAAAAGGGTTTGTTGACCAAATTAAATCCTTTGGAGGTTTTAAAACTTGGTTACGCATGTGTTAAGTCAAATAAGGGATATTTGTTAAGTAAAAATGAAGTAGTAGTAAATGATAATATTGATATTATATTAAAAGATGGTCAAATTGTAGCAAAGGTAATAGGGGTAAAGTAAATATGGATTATGATAAAAATATGAAAGAGTTGGAAGCGATTATTCAAAAATTAGAAAGTGGTGATGTAAAATTCGATGAAGCCACGAACTTATTTGAACGTGGTGCTGAACTTAGTAAGTTGCTGTATAATAGTTTTGAAGAAGCAAGAGGAAAAATTACTGTTATTAGGGAAGATCTAATGGGTATTTTGAAAGAAGAAGATATGTAAGGAGAAAAAATATGAAATTATCAAAATTAGTTGGTGAAAGAACAAAAGAGGTGCCATCATCTGCAACTGTTAAAAGTCAGGCATTTTTGATGAGGGCAGGTTATATTAAACAGGTGAGTAATGGAATTTATTCGCTTTTGACACCAGGACAAAAAGTAAGTTATAAAATACAAAATATAATAAGAGAAGAAATGAATAAAATTGATGGACAGGAAGTATTAATGCCTGTTGTAATGCCGCGTGAAATGTGGGACGAGAGTGGAAGATATTCTTCGATTGGTTCTGAAATGGTTAGATTTAAAGATAGGTCTGGTCATGATATGTTACTTGGCATGACTCATGAGGAGGCGGCTGTTCATTTAGCAAGAAATTTGGTGAAATCATATGAGCAATTACCATTTATGATTTATCAAATACAAACAAAATTTAGAGATGAGGCAAGGTCTCGTGCTGGTTTAATTAGAGTAAGAGAGTTTACAATGAAAGATGCCTATTCTTTTCATGCAAGTCAAAAAGATTTGGAAGAATACTACAACAAAGTGTATGATGCATACTTTAATATATACAATAGGTTGGGTTTGAAAAATGTAATCTCTGTTGCAAGTGACTCTGGAATGATGGGTGGTAAAATTGCTCATGAATATATGTTGTTAACTGATATTGGTGAGGATAGTATTGCAATTTGTCCTGAGTGTTCTTATAGGGCTAATGTGGAGGTTGCTAAGGGAATTTTAGACAAATCATTTAATAACGAACAACCATTAGAGGAAGTATATACTGGTAATGCAAAATCTATTGATGAAATTTGTCAATTCTTTAATATACAGCCAAATCAAACATGTAAAGCGGTATGTTATGCCATGGAGGGTGAGCAGGAAAAATCTTTACTTGCTTTTGTGCGTGGCGACTTAGAGGTTAATGAGGCAAAACTTAAAGCCTTAATTGGAAGAGATGTAGCACCTAAAGATTTAGATAATTCTATATTAGTAAAAGGTAATATTGGACCATTAAATTTAAATAACGATAACCTTATTATTGTTTATGATGAATCCTTAAAAGATGAAAACAATCTTATTTGTGGTGCTAATAAAGAAGAATATCATATTAAGGGATTAAACATTTCTCGTGATTTAGTTGGAGTTGAGTTTCATGATATTTCTAAAGTAAAAGATGGAGAAATTTGTGTTGAATGTGGTAAAGGTGTGTTAAAAATTTCTCGCGGTGTTGAAATTGGTAATATTTTTCAACTTGGTACTAAATATACAAAACCAATGAATATGACTGTTCATGCACAAAATGGTGAAGAGATAAATCCAATTATGGGTTGTTATGGTATTGGGGTTGGTCGCAATTTGGCTTGTATTGCTGAGGAGGGTTCGGACGAAAAGGGTCTTATTTGGAATATGAATGTTGCCCCATGGGAAGTTGTTATTTGCCCACTTCGTATTGATGATGAAGTAGTTTGTGATAAGGCTAATAGTCTTTATTTGGAACTTAAAAACAAGGGAGTTGATGTTCTTTTTGATGATAGGGATAATGTTTCTGCTGGCGTAAAATTTGCTGACAGTGAACTTATGGGGATTCCGGTAAGAGTTGTTGTAAGCCCAAGAAGTTTGTCGAGTGGTGAAGTAGAGGTTGCGTTTAGGTCAACTGGTGAAAAGAAAATGGTTAAATATGATGAAATTGTTTCATATTTGATTAAATATATTAATGAGCAAAAGTTTTAATTTAATATTAAATGTCAAGAAGTGGTGAACTTCTTGATTTTTTTATATATTTATGTTAATATATTTATGAAGGTGCAGTATCCTAGTCATCAAAATTTGGCTGGAAGGCGATTTAATAGCGCCGACGGGCACACCTGTGAAGTTTTTGGTGTTTGCTTTGGTTGCCCAAACTGGGGTAGATGCTGAGAGTTAAGATTTTTGGGAGGGCTGTAATGGCATACAGTTTAAACCCAATTATCGCGGAGACCTATCTTGGTGAAAACTGAAATTGTTTTTACTACTTAGGCATGAACCTGCATACGACAAACATTGTGTGCAGCGTAGCCTGCCTTGAGTGAGTGTTTGGGGATATAGTGTTTTAAAGTTTATTTATGCTTTAAGCGCTTAGTATAAATAGGCTATATTATTGAAACAACATTTGCAAAATAGGCTAAGGTCAAACTATGGTGCTTGGGAAAACCTCTAGGCTGTTGATATAAAAAATATATCAGATATTTTAGGGATTATAGTGCGTTCTTAGTGGCGATTCGGTGATTGCTTATAGTTAAAAGGAAACTGCTTTTTGGTGACGAAAAGTCTTGTAAGTGGGAAATCCAACCGAACCTATGTCGCAAGGTTTACTTAAAATATTGCCTTCTCAATATGATTTAAAAAAAGTAAAGTATGCTTTACTTTTTAATTATATATTGTAATTAAGTAAATATAAAAAACATATAATAAATAAAAAAGGGAAGTTATGGAAGAAGTACCCAAGCGGAAAAATAAAAAAGTAAAAAAGCAAAACTCTACTAATTATTGGCCATTAAAAATATTTGTGATGGCAGTTGCGTTGTCATTAAGTTTTAGTATTTTGTCTGAATTTTTAATGGGGGCAACTGGAATAATTGTTGCAATAATTGTGATAGTTGTATTTGTTCTTATAGCGATTATTACAGATATGATTGGTGTGGCGGTGACCGCGTGTACAAAAGAGCCTTTTATGGCAATGAGTTCTAAAAAGATTAGGGGTGCAAAGGAGGGGTTAATGCTTATTCGCAATGCGGATAAGGTAGCATCGCTTTGTGCAGACGTTTTAGGTGATGTGTGCGGAATTTTAAGTGGTGCAGCGGGTGCAAGTATTGTGGCAAAAATTACAATAGATTTTCAAAATGCAAATTTGACAATTTTGGTTGCTTCGTTAATAACGGCATTAATTGCGGGTGTAACTATATTTGGTAAAGCGCTAGGAAAGCGTAAGGCAATGGAAAATTGTAATTCTATTATTTTAAAAGTGGGTAAGTTTTTAAGTTTGTTTACAAAGCAAAAATCTATTGATAAAAACAAAAAAATAAAATAAAAAAAGAAGTCTTGTTGAACAGGGACTTCTTTTTTTGTTTGATCTATAACTATGTATAACGTATTTATATTTATAAATTTCATTTTGATAAAAATGCAAAAGGTTAAATTTTAATAAAAAACGGGTGAATAAATATGCATAAAACACTTGCATAATTATAAATTGTATTGTATAATATTCAAAAAAGTATGAATAATTATGAATTTATAATTATTCACAAATGCTCCAATCCCTTTAAAATAAAGGGGGTGAGGTGTTTACAGGAGGAAAAGTTGGCACGTTCGTTAAGGCAATCAAAAATATTAGAGATTATTTCAACTAAAGAGGTTGAAACTCAAGATGATTTAGTAGCACAGCTTAGAAGTGCTAATTTTGACGTAACTCAGGCAACAATTTCTCGTGATATTAAAGAGCTGGGTTTAATAAAAGTTCTTGGATCTGAGGGGCGTTATAAATATGCTTTGGTTGATTCTGGCGAGCAAGGTGTTAGCAATAAAAATGTAAATTTATTTAAAATGTGTGTTATATCTGTTAAGGCAGTTTCAAATGTTTGTATTATTAAAACAATTAAACAATTTGCTTGCGGAATTTGTTCTTTGATAGATAAGTTAAATTTAGTTGAGGTTCTTGGCTCTTCTTGTGGGGACGATTCTGTTGTTGTGTACTTTCCTGATGAATTTAGGGCTATTGAGGCAATGAATACAATAATTGAAATTTTGGGTTAAAATATGTTACGTACTTTAAAAATAAAGAATTTTGCTTTAATTGCTGAGCAAACTATAGACTTTTCTGAAGGCTTTAATGTTCTGGTTGGTGAAACTGGTGCTGGTAAAAGCCTTATTTTGGATGCTTTGTCTTTTGTTTTGGGAGATAAAGCAAATAAGTTAAACCTTCGAAATGGTGAAAGTAAATTAATGGTGCAGGCTATTTTTGATGACTCTATGCCAGAGATTGATACATTGCTCGAAGATAGCGGAATTGAAGTTGATGAATCCTTAATTATTACTAGAACTCAAAATGTTGATGGTAAAACAGAGAGTCGTATAAACGGAACAATAGTGCCAGCATCTATTGTTAAAACTTTGGCTTCTTATATGGTTGACACGTGTGGTCAAAATGAAAATATACAACTTCTTAAAATAAAAAATCATTTGTCTATTTTAGATTCTTATGCTGCTGTAAATGTTCTTGAGTCTAAGAATAAAATTAATGAATTGTTGCAACAATATAAAAATATAAAACAGCAAATGGCTGATTTTGGTGGCAATAGGCAAAATAGAGAACGTGAACTTGAACTTTTATCTTATCAAATTAATGATATTGAAACGGCTAATCTTTATTTGGGTGAAGATGATGAATTAAAAAATAAAATAAGTGTGCTTGTAAACTATGAAAAAATTTTCGATAGTTTAAAAAATGCTCAAAGTGAATTTGATACAATAGAAAATGGTGTTAATATTGTTGAGAGTGCTCTTTCGGTAGCGGCTAGGTTTAACTCTGAAGTTAAAGAATTAAATGATAGGCTTAATTCGGTTAAAATTGATTTGTATGATATTGCGGAATCTGTTAATTCTGTTTTATCTAATAGTGATTTTGATCAAAGTGAACTAGATGTGTTGATGGCAAGAGAAGATGAAATAAAGTCTTTAAAGAAAAAATATGGTGCTACTATTGAAGAGATATTATTATATTTAACTAAAATTAAAAACGACTACGATAATTTACTTTTTGGTGAAGAAAAATTGATCAAACTTTCTGAAGAATATGAGAAAATAGGTTTTTGTTTATACCAAGAAAGTCAAAATTTATCTAATATTAGGCGTGAGGTTGCAAAAAAAGTAGAGATAGAGGTAATTAAAGAATTAAAATTGTTAGGGTTTAAAAATGCTATTTTTAAAGTAGACTTTAAACCTCTTCCTGAAAAAGAATTAGCATTGTTTACTAAAGATGGTTTAGATGAAATAGAATTTTTGCTTTCAGCAAATGCTGGTGAGGGGCTTAAAAGTTTATCTAAAACAATTTCTGGTGGAGAAATGAGCAGGTTTATGTTGGCAATTAAAAATGTTTTTGCAAGATGTTTTAAAACATCAACTTTAGTTTTTGATGAGGTGGATACCGGAATTAGTGGTGAAATAGGTCAAAAGGTTGCTGAGCGTTTAGCGGTTCTTTCTAAAAGTTGTCAATTAATTTGTATTACACATTTATGTCAGGTTGCTGCTATGGCGGATAATTACATTTATGTTTCAAAAGAAGTAGTATCTGACAAAACATTTACAAAGATATCTTACTTGCAAGATAATGAAATAATAAAATATTTAGCCATATCATCTGGGGCTCAGCCAACGGAAGTTGCAATGCAATTTGCTGAAGAACTTAAAACTAAAGCAAATGCTTTTAAAGTTAACTAATTTAAGAGTATAAAATGTAAATATTTACAAAGACTATCACATGATAGTCTTTTTTAAGGTGTATGTATGTTAAAAAAAATATTTTTAAAAATTTTTGGAATAATGTTTGCTTTTGGATTTGTTTTGTTGTGTATCAATATTAATTATTCTGCAATTTTTGATTTGCCAAATAGCGTTCGTATGACACTAGAGGATTTAAATTCATTAAATCAAGAAAGCACTTTTGGAAGATATGCTACAGCCGAATTAAGCGAGAATATTTTTACTGTTGGCGGTGAGCGGAGGCATAATACCAGTTTGTTAATAAAGTTGTTTGGTATAATACCAATAAAAAGGGTTGATGCTGTTATAGAAGATGATAAGGAGGTATATTTGGGGGGAATACCGCTTGGGTTTTCAATAAATACTAAAGGTCTTATTGTTGTTGGTGAAAATAGGGTATCAGGAAATAGTAAGGCGAAATCACCTTTTAAAACTGGTGATATTATAACTAAAATTAATAATCAAAAAATAGAAAAGCCTAATGATATATATAGTATGCTGGAGGGTGTGACTAACGAACCGTTAAGTGTGAGTATTATTCGAAAAGGCGAAGAACGAGAGATTGTTGTTTTGCCACAGTATGATGAGATTAATCAGGAGTATAAAATTGGGCTTTGGGTTCGAGATGATGCACAGGGTATAGGCACATTAACATTTGTTACAAAAGATGGTAAATTTGGTGCACTTGGACATAGTATTTGTGACTATGAAACTGGTGTGGAAATTCCGGTGCAAGATGGTGGTGTTTATTTATGCAATTTGGTTGGAATAAATAAAGCGGAAAAGGGAAAGACTGGTGAGATTAGGTGTTTATTTTCGCAAACTAAAGAACCTAATGGTGATATTTTGAAAAATACAAAATGTGGTGTGTTTGGAATAAGTGAAGATGTGCAAAGTTTGATTGATTCAAATTTAATTGCTCCGGTTGGAAATAGGATGTTGGTAAAATTAGGAAGGGCAAAAATAATTAGTTCGGTTAGTGGAATAAGGGAAGAATATGATATAGAAATAATTAAGGCGAATTTTCAACCAAAATCTAGTGATAAAAGTTTTGTTTTTAGAGTTATAGATTCGAGATTGATAGATCTTACAGGTGGAATTGTGCAGGGTATGAGTGGTTCTCCTATATTGCAAAATGGTAAAATAATTGGGGCTGTAACACACGTATTTCTTAATGATGCAACAAAGGGGTATGGTGTGTATATTGATTGGATGCTTGAGCAAGCGGCATAATTATATAAAATGTTCATATAATATGATATGATTAATTATAATAAAGAAAGCCGACTTTTAAATTTAAAATATGCTTGTTTAGAATTTTATAATAAAAACAAAATATTAATCATTATTTTGGGATTATTTTTGATTGTGGCGTTGTTAACTGGTATTTTTACTTCTATAAAATTATATAACTTAGATAATGATATAGAGTTAGAGAAATTTAGTATGTACTCCATAATCGATGGTTCAATTTATACTTTTAGGCATTGTTTGTTGAGAATGTTATCATCTGTTGTGATGGTAGGTTTATTATTTATTTTCTCATTAAATGGTTTTTTATCATTATTTGGATATATGCTTTTAATATATAGGGCATTTTTGATAACATTGAATTGTACTTTTGTTATTATAAGTATTGGTTTGGGTGGTATTATTGGGTGTCTTATAATAATATTGCCATGTCAATTGCTTAGTTTAATGCTGCAATGTGTAATATTTATGATATTTTTAAATGTGAAAAAAGAAAAGAAAAGGTGTGGTTTTATAGATAACTCTCATTTTAAAAAAATATTGATTTTTTCAATTGTATTATTAATTGCTAATTTGTTAGAAGGGGGATTATTGATTATTTTTAAACCTACAACGATATTGATTATGTAAGTTTTTAAAATTTGTAATATTTTTTTATATTTAGTAAACAATACTTTTAAAGGGAGAAACTAAATATGAAAAAGTTTAAAATGTCAATTTATGGTATTATGCTTACAATACTATTATCTACATTTTGTGGTATTATGCAAAATAAACCATTATTGCTTGCCGAATCTCAAATTATTACCACAGCAAAATCTGCACTACTTATAGACTATAATTCTGGCACAATAATTTTTGAAAAAGAGAAGGATAAAAAATTACCTATTGCGAGTATGGTAAAATTAATGACTATATACATAACTTTAAATGGTTTAGAATCTGGAAAAATAAGTTTAAATCAAGAATTTACTACTACAGAAAATTCATCTAGTATGGGTGGATCACAGGTTTTCATTGATCCATTTGTGAATTATTCAGTAGAAGATTTATTAAAAAGTGTAATTATGGCATCAGCAAATGATGCAAGCGTAGCTCTAGCAGAAGGTATTTGTGGTAGTGAAAGTTCTTTTGTTGATTTAATGAATTCAACTGCTAAAAATTTAGGAATGAAAAATACTTTATATTGTAATTCAACTGGACTTCCTGCGCCGGAACAATATTCTACGGCAGAAGATTGTGCAATTTTATTGTCAAATATTTTAAAATATAACGAATATAAAAAATATAGTACAATTTGGATGGATAATCTTATACATCCTTCTGGTAGAAAAACCGAATTAGTAAATACAAACAAATTAATAAGATATTATGATGGTTGTGATTCTGGAAAAACTGGATCCACTAGTGAAGCTGGTTATTGTTTAACAGCATCTGCTTGTAAAAATAATATGCGATTAATCTCTGTAATTATAGGCGCAAAAACGGGCAATGACCGCTTTAAAGAAACAACTAATTTATTTAATTATGGTTTTGCTAATTATCAAAACAAACAACTAATTAATAAAGACATTGTGCTTAAAGAAATTGGTACAAAAAGATGTAAACAAAAAGTTGCAGAGATTGTTGCTACAGAAGATTTTTTCGCTTTTGATAAAAAAGGAAAGACGTCTAATTATGAAGTTTCATACCAACTTCCAGATGAAATTACTCATTGTAGTGCGGGGGAAAAGATAGGAGAAGTAATTATTTCTAAAGAAGGTAATGTTATAAAGATTATAAATTTGACTGTTAAAGAAGATATAGTTCCGCTTTCTTATATTGATAATATACGAAATGTAATTTCTAATTGGTAATTTATTTAAAGGCTTTTACTGATAGTAAAAGTCTTTTTAATTGTTGATTAAATTAAAATTGTTTGTTATAATAATTTTATGTTTTATTTAATACAAAGTATGGTACAACAAGGAATGTCTTTTTCCCGTATGCTCGCTTTTGGAGTGGGCTATCTTTTTGCAATTGTGTTAGCATTTGGTTTACATGAATATGCACATGCTTTGACTGCTTATAAATTAGGTGATCCAACACCAAAAGCGTTAGGTCGTTTAACAGTAAATCCTTTAAAACATATTGACCCATATGGTTTAATTGGTTTTTTGGTTGTTGGTTTTGGTTGGGCAAAACCAGTTGAGGTTAATCCACTTCATTTTAAAAAATATAGAAGAGATATGTTTTTTGTTAGTGTTGCTGGCGTTTTAACAAATTTACTATTGGCGTTTATTTTAAGTGGTATTTTTTATTTCTTCTTTGTAAATGTAGCTCAGTTTGATATATCGGGTAATTTTACATATAGCAATGATTTGCTTTATTTAATACATTATTTCTTGGAATATTCAATTGTTTTAAACATAGCGCTTTTTGTATTTAATTTAATACCAATATATCCTTTAGATGGTTTTAATGCTGTTAAATCTATTTTTAGACTTAATAATAAATTTTTAAATTTTATGTATCGTTGGGGTAATCTAATTTTAATTGTTGTTATATGTTTGCCATTTTTTGATGCTTTTTATAATATTGTTACTGGCTTTATTACTGAAACATTCTTTAGTTTTTGGGGGCTTTTTGTTTAATGAAAAAAGAAAATTTGGAAGAAATTTATGCTGATAGTTATGGTATAAAATTAGAAAACTTTGAAGGACCAATTGCTCTTTTATTACATTTAGTAAAAGAATCTAAAATGGATATTGATGAAATTCATTTGGCTGACATTACCGAACAATATTTAGATTATATTAAAGATGTAGAAGATTTAGATTTAGAAAGTGCAAGTGAATTTATTCAAGTTGCTTCAATGTTAATAGAAATAAAATCTAAGGCAATATTACCAGTCGAAATGCCAGAAGACACTAATGATGAAATTGATCCTGAAACATATCTTAAGGCTAAAATGAAAGAGTATGCTATCTTTCAAGATGCTAGTCAAGAACTACAGCGTTTAGAAGATATAAATAAGTTGTATAAAGATCCAGATAAACTCGCTGGTAATGTAAAAATTGTACTTAAAGATATGGTGTTAGAAAACTTGCTAGATGCGTTTGCAAATTTATTGTGTAGAGTTGAGCGGAAGCAAGAATCTGCCGAACCTAAAAAAATAGTTAAAGATAGATTTACAGTTGCAGAAAAAATTGTTGCTATTAAAAGCACCATTAGAGAAAAAAAACATATTAAATTCACAGATTTGTTTGAAGTTGATAATACAAAAAGTGAAATGTTAAACATATTTTTGGCTTTATTAGAATTATTAAAATTGCAATTTGTAAAAGCAAAACAAAGTGAATTGTTCGGCGAAATAGATATATATGAGAATGAGGAAAAAGCAATAAATGAATGAAATTAAAGAAATAATCAAAGCCACACTTTTTGTGGCCGGTGAAGGTGTAGAAAAAAAAGCAATACGTGAAAAATTAGAACTTTCTGAAAAAGAGTTTACAAAAATTATAAATCAGTTAAAAGAAGAACTTTCTGGTGATAATGGAATTATTCTAATTGAATTTAAAGAAAAAATACAATTATGTACAAATCAGAAATATGTCGATAAGGTAAGTGATATTTTAAATCCTATAAGAGAGAAGGCATTAACAAAAGCAACTCTTGAAACTGTAGCAATTGTTGCTTATAAACAACCTATAACCAAATTAGAAATTGAAGAAATAAGAAATACTCGCTCGGCTGATTATGCGATTCAAATGTTATTAGATAATAAATTAATAGAAGTAGTTGGAAGAAAAGATGCGGTTGGTAAACCATTTTTATATGGCACTACTGATGAATTTTTAAAGCGCTTTAATTTGAAAGATATCGATGAATTACCGGCATATGAAGATTTATTAGAAAGAATAAAACTTATTCGTGCCGAAACGGAAGTTCAACAAAATACGGATAGTTTATATCGCGACCATGAAATTTCACAAGAAGAAATAGTTCCTGAGTTTTTAAAAGGTGAAGATATTCAAACTATAGAGGCAGATGAAATAGAAGCAGTTGATTAATTTATTTTATATGTAATAAAAAATCAAAAATAAAACACAATAATAATATGCAAATAGTATTGCCAGTTATTGTAGTGTTTTTTTTGTTGTTATTAATAGTTCCAATATTTAGTAAAGTTTATGTTACTTTTGATATCCTTAATAATATTGGAGTTCTATCAATATATGTATTGTTTATAAAAATTTTTGCTTATAAAATTAAACGAGAGGGTAAAGAAATAATACTATTTACAGAAAAAGATAAAAAAGAAGTACAATTAAAGGTGTCTAAAAAACAATTAAGATTTTTAAAACAACTATCAGTTCAATTAAAAGAAAAAATTTTATTAAAAAGAGCCGTTTTTTACTCTAGAATTGGTTTAAATGATGCATATCTAACAGCATTGGGTACAGGGTTTATTAATGTATTAGTTTCTATGATAATGGGATATGTAAAAAACACAAAAAAATCAGCAAGAATGCAAGTGATAAATATTCCTGAGTTTAATGGACAATATTTTGCAATAGCAGCACATGTTACATGTTTTATAACTTTATTTGATATTATTTATGCGTTTGTTATGTCGTTTTTAATTATAAAAAGGAGCGAAAAATATGAAAGAGTATAGTAAAAATTCAAGTATAGATGAACTTATGAAAACTTCTTTAGATAAGGTTAAAACCTTAATGGAGACGAATACAATAGTTGGAGAAGCAATTAGAATAGATGACATAACATCAGTTATTCCCATATCTAAAGCAAGTGTGGGATTTGTTGTAGGCGGTGGAGAATACGCTGATAAATCTACAAGAAGAGTTGCTAATCATTTTCCTATGGCTGGTGGAAGCGGTTGTGGAATGAGTGTTACTCCTGTTGGTTTTATTGTAATACAACAAGATGAGGTAAAATTTGTTGATATTGAAAATAAAACAACCTATCAAACAATTTTAAATCTTGTTAATAGTATTGTGGATAAGTTGAAGTCAAATAATAAAGAGGAAAAAGATGAAAAGAAATAAAATTACAATTTTACTATTAGTTATTTTTTTGTTATTTTTAGTTTCTTTTCGAACACCTGATTATGAGGTGAAGGCAGACACCTTAACTTCAGCTAAATCTATGTGTGTTATCGAGACTGACTCTTCAAGAAAGTTATATGCTAAAAATGAAGATAATAAAGTAGCAATGGCATCAACGACTAAAATAGTAACGGCATTAACAGTTTTAAATAATTGCAATGATTTAGACAAGGAAATTAAAATTGATAATCGTGCTGTAGGTGTTCCTGGAACAAGTATATATTTAAAAAACGATGAAGTTATAACAGTTAGAGAATTGTTATATGGAATGATGTTGCCATCTGGAAACGATGCTGCAACAGCACTTGCATATTATATTGCAAAAGATATTCCAGCGTTTTGTGACCTTATGCAAAAAACAGCAAATATTTGTGGTGCTTATAATTCTTCTTTTCAAAATCCTCATGGGCTTGATGAAAATAATCATTACACAACCGCTCATGATTTAGCTTTAATTACTGCAAAAGCATTAGAAAATGAAACCTTTAAAGAAATTGTAACTACTAAAAGCACTAGAATAAGAGGTGCAACTCAAGGTACATATAGGTACTTAAAAAATAAAAATAGACTTTTAAATACGCTTGATGGTTGCATTGGTGTAAAAACAGGATATACTGACGATGCAGGTAGGTGTTTAGTATCTGCTTGTGAAAGAAAGGGATTTAGAACTGTTTGTGTAGTATTAAATTGTGGACCTATGTTTGAAGAAAGTAATGATTTATTAATTAGATCATATAATGATTATGAAAAGTTTACACTTCTGCCTAGTTACAAAATTATTAGAAGATTAACAGTAAATGAAGGAAAAGAAACAAGTGTAAAAACTTATACTAAAAAAGGATTTGAGTACCCTTTAACAAAAGAAGAAAAAGATAGATTAATTTACAAATATAACTTACCAACTTCAATTGATGCACCAGTTTTAAAAGATATAGTGGTTGGTACTCTAGAAATATATTTAGATAATAACTTGCTATTTTCTGAAAAAATCTATACAATGAATAGTGTAAAAAAAATAGGAGTATGGAGTAGTATACAAGATATTATTTCAGAGTGGTAAAATGAGGATAAATAAATTTCTTGCACTTTGTGGGGTTGCATCTAGAAGGAAAGTAGAACAACATATTTTAAATGGTGAAATTAAGGTCAACGGCAAAGTGGTTGTTGACCTTTCTACTGATATTAATATAAAAAAAGATAAGGTATTATTTAATGGTAATGAGGTATCTTTGCCAAATAAATACGTTTATTATAAATTTAACAAACCAAAGGGCTATATTTGTTCTGCAAAAGATGAAAAAAATAGAAAAACTATATATGACTTGGTAAAAGTGCCAGAACGTGTATTTTCAATTGGTAGATTAGATTATAATAGTGAGGGATTACTACTGTTAACTAATGATGGTGATTTTGCAAATAAATTAATGCATCCTTCTAACCATGTAGAAAAAGAATACATTGTAACGGTTGAAGGTGTTATGACAGAAGGCGAACTTGCGGTTTTGCGTGCGGGTGTGGTTGAAAATGGCATACGTATGCCAAGTGCTAAGGTTGAGTTATTAGGAGTAAAGGATAAAATTTCTAAAATGTCTGTTATTATTGATGAAGGTCAGAATAGGCAAATAAGAAGAATGTTTGAGGCAATTGGAAAAAATGTTGTTTTGCTAAAACGTGTAAGTATTGGTGGATTAAAACTTGGAGGATTGGATAGAGGAAAATATCGTCCTTTAACAGAAAAAGAACTTTATAGTATATTTGAGGTACGTAAATGAGAGTTGCTATTATTGGTGGTGGTGCAAGTGGAATGATGGCTGCTGGAATATGTGCAAAAAATGGTAATGAAGTTGATTTATTTGAAGCAAATAACAAACTAGGTAAAAAAATTTTTATAACTGGAAAAGGGCGTTGTAATGTTACTAATTGTTCTAGTAATGAAAATATTTTAAATAACGTTGTAAATAATTCAAAGTTTTTATATAGTGCGTTAAATGCTTTTGGTAGTTATGATACCATTAGTTTTTTTGAGGATTTAGGCACACCAATAAAGGTTGAAAGAGGTGAAAGGGCTTTTCCAATGTCTGATAAATCAAGTGATATTATAAAAGCTTTAACAAAGTTTTTATCTATAAATAGAGTTAATATTTTACTTGATAATAAAGTTACTCATATTACAAACAAAGAAAATATGTTTACCATAATAACAAATTGTGGCACATATAATAATTATGATGCTACAATATGTTGTACTGGTGGGTTAACATATTCAGCAACTGGTTCTACAGGTGATGGTTATAATTTTGCAAAAAATTTTGGTCATACAATTATTGATTTAAAAGCAGGGTTAGTTCCTATATTATTAAAAGATACTTTTGTTAAAAATATAGAGGGACTTAGTTTAAAAAATGTTGCTTTAAAAGCATATGTAAATAAAAAGTTATATAAAGAATTATTCGGTGAAATGCTATTCACCTCAAAAGGTATTAGCGGACCAATAGTTTTGTCTATGAGTTCATTTATTAATAGACAAAGTAATGTTGATTTATATATTGATTTTAAACCGGCTTTATCTTATGAGAAATTGCTTGCAAGATTAAAGCGAGACATTGATAACAATAAGCAAATGCAAATTAGTTCTTTGCTTGCTGGCTTATTACCAAAAGCATTTATTGAGCCATTTTTGTATAAGTTAAATATTGAAAAAACTTATAAAGTTAAAACTCTTAATGCAATTCATCTTACCAATATTATAACTCTATTAAAACAGTTCCCACTTACATTTGATGGATTGGACAAACTTGATTTCGGTATCATAACAAGTGGTGGTGTTAATATAAAGGAAATTAATCCAAAAACAATGGAAAGCAAACTTGTAAAAAGATTGTATTTTGCAGGTGAAGTGTTAGATGTCGATGCTTTAACGGGTGGTTTTAATTTGCAAATTGCATTTTCTACAGGTTATGTTGCTGGAAACAGTGTTAAATAATTTTTAATTATTTCTTATGTTATGATAATATATTAAGGGGGATTTACATGGAATATATTTATGATACTCAACTTCTTATTGAAGGAAAAGGTTTAGATGAAGATAAAATTAGAGATTATTTTTTATCTAATTTTAAAGAAGATTGTCTTATTGCGGTTGGGGATAGCGAATTAATAAAAATTCATTTTCATACTAATGAGCCATGGGATGTTTTAAAGTATTGTGCATCTCTTGGCGAAATAAATGATATTGTTATTGAAAACATGGAAAGGCAAGCACGTGGATTAAAAGGTTAGAGGTATTATTTTATGATAATAACATTAGATGGGCAATCAGGCACTGGAAAAAGCACTCTTGCAAATAAGGTGGCTAAAAAGCTTGGATTTAAATGCTTAAATACTGGTATGGTATATAGAGCGATATCTTATTATCTGTATCAGCAAAGTATATTTCCTGATAATGAAATTGCTATTGTTAATTCGCTATCAAAAATACATATTCAAATTTTATTTGAAGAAGAAAAACAGTTTGTAATTATAAATAATGTTAATTGCACGCCATATGTTTCTAGTATTGCTGTTCAACAAAATGTTTCGTTATATTCCCAAATATTACCATTAAGAGAAAGGGTTACTAGTATTCAAAGAGAGTTTGCTTTGTGCAACAATGTTGTTGTTGAAGGTAGGGATATTGGTACTCATGTGTTTCCTGATGCCGACTATAAATTTTTTATTACATGTGACATTCATATTCGGGCTCAAAGACGTATGGCAGATTTAATATCTAACGGACAACAAATTACTTTAAAAGAAGTTGTTGAATCATTAAAAAATAGAGATATTCTTGATACAACAAGAAAGTTTAGTCCCTTAAAAAGGGCAGATGATGCTATAGATATTGATACTTCGCATAATACTATAGAGCAAAGCGTTAATGAAATAATTAAATATATTAAACTCGTATAATTAGAGGTGTAGATATGATTTTTTGGCTTATTAAATTAATAACTGCAATACCTTTTACAATTTTATTTCCTTGTAGAATGATTGGAAAAAAGAAAATTCCAAAAGGAAAGGTAATCTTTGTATGCAATCATAAAAGCAATATTGATTATATATATTTATTTAATTGTATGTGGCGTAAACAATATGTATTAGCAAAAAAAGAACTTTTTAAAAATAAGTTTGTTGCTTGGTTTTTTAAATGTTGTGGTGGAATTGCGGTTGATAGAGAAAATATAGGTTTAACCACAATAAAAGATTGTTTATCTGTTTTAAAAAAAGATAAAATATTAACAATTTTTCCAGAAGGAACTAGAAATAAAACACAAGAACCACTTTTAGAGTTTAAGGCAGGTGCAAGTGTATTTTCCGTAAAATCCAATGCACCTATAGTACCTTTATATATTAAAAAGAAACCTCATGTTTTTGGCATTAATAAAATTGTTGTAGGTGAACCAATTTACTTTGACAATTCATATAAAGGTGAGGAGGGTGCTGTCAAAGCAAATAAAATAATTAGAGAAAAAATGTTAGAATTAAAAAATTTAAACTAAAACAGATTGAATGTTCCTAATTATATTAGTAGTTAAAAATGAGTAGAAATTTTTCTACTCATTTTTAAATAATAATTCCACCAGAACAATTTATAAAATGTTTATATATTGAAAATTGAAAAAGTTTATGATATACTGAATATATGGAGAACAATATGCAAAAAGCAATTATTTTTGATTTTGAGGGTACTCTTACAAAAAAGAATCAAAACATTTGGAAAATGTTATGGGAGATATGCGGATATGAAACAGATAAAAGTTCGCTTTATTCTAAATTGTATGTTGGATTTGTTGTTAATAAAAAAATAACAAGAGAAGAATGTTTTAATTTAACTTGTGAGGCTTTTAAAAACAAAAATCTTAGTTATAGTCAATTATATTCTGTATCGAAAAGCATCGAGTTAACAGATAGAGCCAAAGAACTAATATTAAAGTTATATAATAGTGGTTATAAACTATTTATTGTGAGTGGTAGTATTATTGATACAATAGAACTTGTTTTGGGAGATTATGTTAAATATTTTGAAGCAATCGAGGCAAATAAGTGTGTTTTTGACTCAAATGGCAAACTTCAAAAATTAATTCTTACTGATTATGACTATGAAGGCAAGGCAAAGTTTATTGAATTATTAAAAGAGCAAGGTTATACTAAGGATAATATTGTTTTTATAGGAAATGGCTATAACGATGAATGGGCTTATAAAACAGGTTGTTTAACTATTTGTTTCAAACCAATTGATGATGATATAAACAATCTTAACAAAAGGCAATCAGACATCTATAAAAAACAAGATTCGCACAATCCTAAAAATTTATATAATGTTTGTAAAAAATTAAGATAAAAAAGCAAAGAGTTAATTCTTTGCTTTTTATTAAAAATATAAGTTTTATTTTAATAGACAAAATATAAAATATTTTGTTACAATATTTGTTAGATGGAGTTAAAAAAATTATGGAAGATAATATAAAATTTAATTTAAATGCTATAGAACAAACATTAGCCGATTACAAAAAAAACAGCATATATGATGGTGTTGTTATCGCAAAAAGAGAAGATGGTGTGATTTTTAATATTGGTGGAAAATCAGACGCTTTTATAAGAAAAGAAGATTTTAAAAATTATAATGATATAAAAATTGGTGACAGATTTAAAGCGTTAGTTCTTGGCACTAAAACGGAAGATGGAATGATTGAAGTATCTAAATCTGATGCAGAAGATATAATTTCGGGATCTATTAAAGCTGAGGCTCTTAAAGTTGGTTCAACATTTATATTCGTTGTTAACAGTTATAACGATTATGGTCTTATTAGTAAATTAGGGGCATATAAAATATTTATTCCAAAAGAACAAATTGATACTAAAATACATCATATGGGTTATTATAAAACTAAACAATTAGAAGCTATAGTTTTAGAAATAAATAAAGACAAAAAAGAAATTGTTGCCTCTGTAAGAATGTTAAAAGAACAAATAAAAGAAAATGCCGAAAATTTATTTTGGAATGCTGCTTTTTTAGGTAAAAAGGTAGTTGGAAAAGTAGTAAAAATTATGCCATATGGTGCTTTTGTTGACTTGAATGGAGTTGATGCATTTATTCATATTAGTGATGTTAGTTATAAAAGAATAAAAAATCCAAATGAAGTGCTATGTGTTGGTAATGAATATGAATTTAGAATTATTAAACTAGATCAAGCCACAAAAAAAGTTTCGGTTGGTTTAAAGCAAAATAATGAAGACCCA
This sequence comes from Clostridiales bacterium, assembly GCA_015069385.1. Lineage (GTDB taxonomy): Bacteria > Bacillota > Clostridia > Christensenellales > UBA1242 > HGM11367. Next base: position 63,246 of record SVIS01000001.1, on the reverse strand, counting down.
AAAATAACTGCAATTAAATCTTTAAAATTTAGTGAAGTTTATGAAGGAGAGGTTATTAAAATTTTACCTTTTGGTGCCATTATATTATTAGAAAATGGAGCACAAGGTTTATTACATGTTTCTGATGCTACACAGAAAAATGATAAACGCATATATGAAATAGTTAAACTTAATGATAAAGTAAAGGTGGGTGTTAAATCAATTTCTGATGATAATACAAAAGTGAACTTTTGGCTTTATTAAAATGGGTGCTTTGGCACCATTTGCTATTGTAGCTCAGTTGGTAGAGCAATTGATTCGTAATCAATAGGTCGGCGGTTCAAGCCCGCCCAGTAGCTCCATAATATAAAAAAATCTTCTTTTTTAAAAGATTTTTTATTACAAGGTTTCTTATAATTACAATGTAAAACCACCATCAATTATAATGGTTTGTCCAGTTATATAATCAGCTTTTTCACTTGCTAAAAAAAGTGCAAGGTTAGCAATTTCTTCTGGTTTAGCAAAACGATTTAAAGGAATTTGTTCTTTTAATTCGTTTTTTTCTTCTAAAGAATAAACATTCATCATGTTTGTTTCAACTATACCAGGTGCAATACAATTGACTGTAATGTTTGCAGAAGCAAGTTCTTTTGCCATGGCTTTTGTAAAAGTAATAATACCGCCTTTGCTTGCAGAATAAATACTCTCCATACATGCACCATATTTGCCCCAAATTGAAGATATGTTTATTATTTTACCATAACCTTGCGATATCATATGTTTACAAACATGTTTAGTACAGTTTATTGTGCCGACAAGGTTGGTGTTTATTACTTTTTGAATTGAATCTAAATTTTCATCAATTAAAAGGTTACTACTTGCAATCCCGGCATTATTAATAAGTATGTCAATATGCCCAAAATTATTAATAATATCTTTAATCATGTTTTTTATTTCATCTTCATTTTGAACATCTGCCTTACAAGCATAAGGCTCAAATTTAACGTAAGATAAGTCTTTAACTAGGTTTTTGGCATTTACTTCAGAATTATTATAATTAATAATAACTTTATAGTTATTTAAAGCAAATAACTTTGCCATTGCTGCACCTATTCCATTTGCTGCGCCGGTAATTAATACAACTTGATTTTCCATATGAACTAAGTATAACATGTTTTATAAAAAGAGCAAACAAATTTAAAATGAGTGTGTACATATTTAAATCTACAAGATTTGACAAAGCAATATATATATTGTATAATAAAATTAATTAGTGGGGTGGGTTATGGATAATAAGCAAAAAAAACAAATTTTATCTGCGGTATATAAGGCATTAACATTGTTTATTTTAGCCGCAATTGCTTGGGTTTGTTACTATAGTATAAATAATTTAATTCAACAAACTGGTATTTTATGGCTGAATATAGCTTTGTTGACAGAAGAATTATTACTTTTAAGTTACTTGTTTACTATACTTTCAAAAACAAAAAAGATTAAAAATTTATTTGGATTGGCTAAGTATTTATTTTTGTTATTGTTCATTACATTTTCAGCAATAATTGCAGGAATATTTGTTGTTTACTATACTAAATTCATACTTGATATTGGTTATTACTTAACAATTGGTATTTTGCTTGTTAGTCATGTGTTATCACTTATAATGTTTGTAGTTAGTTTTAAATTAACAAAGTTATATAAAAGCACAACAATAACAATTGATCCCATTGCTGAAGTACCTAATTATGATGATGAACTTATGTTAAAAAAGCAATTAGATGAGTTAAACAGAAAACTTGAAATGAAAAAAGTAGTAGAGCGTATAGAAAGCATAAAAAATGAATTAGGTGAAAATTAAAAAAAGCATACATTGTATGCTTTTTTTATCTTAATTTTACTTTATTAACTACAGAACGTTTTATATCTTCGCTAATTGAAGCATAGTGTTTTTTTGTAGTGTTAACATCTTTATGACCAAGAACTTCAGCCACTATGTAAATATCACCAGTTTCTTGATATAAAGAAGTACCATATGTACTTCTTAGTTTATGTGGGGTGATTTTTTTTAAAGGAGAGGCAGTTAAACTATATTTTTTAACTAATTTTTCAACAGCCCTTACACTAATTCGTTTTTTTTGAAGCGATATAAACAAGGCTGTTTCTTGTTCTTTGTCTTTAAGCCAAAAACTGCGTTCTTCTAGCCATGCTTTTAGTGGTGCACTTACTTCTTCGCTAAAATATAAAATTGTTTGGTTGCCACCTTTTCTAGTTATTTTAAATGCATTATTTTCGAAATCAATATCTTTAACATTTAATCCAACGCATTCACTAACACGAATTCCTGTACCAAGAAACAAACTTAAAAGAGCAGTATCTCTTATACATGTAATTTTATTAAAAGCCATCTCACGATTGTTAAGTTCGGTTGGGTTTTCAGATTCATTTAATAGTTTTGAAACTTCATTAGCATCTAAATGTATAATGGGCTTAGAATGAATTTTAGGTGATTTAACTTTACTTGTTTCATCTTGTGAAATATAGTCGTTTTTATACAAATATTTAAAAAGTGATTTAATAGCAGATAATTTTCTTGCCTTGCCTCGCTCGCCATTTTGATATTCAATACCATCTTTGCTAAAATTGGTAACAAAACTTAAAAATAATTCGATATCACGAGATCTTATATTATTCAAGTCATATAAATTAATAGATTTTATTGGTTTATGCAAGATTTCTCCGCTTAGAAAATAGAAAAAAATGGCTAAATCGGTTGCATAGTTAAGTCGTGTAAGTGGTGAAGTATTTTGTTCTATTCCAATAAAATAATCAATAGTAAAATCGGGTAATGTATTTACAATTTGTCGTAGTTTTTCATTGCTTTTTTTATTTCGTTCAAAAAAATAATTACTCATATCAATATTATATTAGTATTTTGCGAATAAATCAATTATTTTTGATAATAAATTTGCTTTACAAAATTATTTGACTAATTGTAGAATATAAGTATGAATATGATGAAAAGTTTAATTAAAGAATTTTCAAAAGATACTAATTTAAATGCATTTAATCATGCATATAATGTTATTTCTCAGTATATTGATGAAGTTATAAATACAATCAAACAGAGAAATCCTTATATTATAAACTATGAACTATACGTTGCAAATGAAGTATTTACTGGAGTAGAATATTTTAATTCTTCATTAGATTTATTTTTGCTAGTTGATGCTCCGCAAATTGAGTTAAATTTTGTAAACAAAAGACATAGTAAATTTAAAAATAATTTAATACAATATTGGAACTATTTTAAAGCTAATTTTAAACTATTTTCATCGAGAAAGAAAAAAGGTGAGCAGGTTATAAAGCAAACTAATAAAAAAGTTTTAAATTTACAAGATTATGATATAGAGGTTTTGCTTTATGATTTATTCTCAGAATTAACAAAGTTATTATATAAAGAATCTAAATTATATATTGATACAAAAAAAATTAGTATTGTTGGCAAAGAAGAGTTTGGAGTAGATATTAATATTTATCCTGTATTTATAACAGATACGAATTCTTTTTGTTTATATAATACAAGCACTTCTAAAAAGATAATAATTGATTTTTATGAACGTTTTGATAATATAGAAATTAAAGATATAAAAACTCAAGGCTATTTTAAGCAACAAATTAAAATTTTTAATAATTTATATTGGAATCTTTTTCAGCAAAAACCAAATCAAATTTTTATTGAGTCTTTATTATTTGATTGTCCAAATGAACTTTTTGCTCAAGATGAAACAATTACAACTATAAACATAATAAATTATTTAAAAAATAGTACTATGCAAAATAAAAAAAGTATTTGTAATACAAACATTTCTTTATTTAAAGAACCCCTTAATACAATTAAATATGAAATGGCAATAAAGTTTGTTAATATATTAAAAATACAATAATTTTTTGTTTATATTACAATATTTATTCGCAAAACCTGTATTTTGCGAATAAATGTTATAAGTTTTTTTCTATTAAAAATACTACCCTAATAAAAAAACTGCCAATAAATTTTGGCAGTTTTATTTTTACATGGAATTATGGAATTAAGTTCATCATTTCATCAAGACTATCTGAATGTAAATATGTATCAGGTATTTCACCTACAATAATGCTTTCACAAATCATTAACTGAGTTTCCGTTTGTATAGTTTGATTTGCTGTTGGTAAAATTACACTAACTGATGAGTATACTTTTAAATAAATTCTATGATTTGTTTGGTTAATTCCTGCTTCTGTAAAGGTTGATTCAAATTTGCAAAATATCGTTCCAATTGGTAGCATTTTGATATTTACAGCTGGACCTCTACCCGTAAAAATTGGCATGCCACTAAAAGAGCCAATAGGAATATCAATTCCATTTGCACCCATTTGAGATAATGCGTTTTGGGCTTTTTCGGTAACTTCTAACGCAAGCATATTAATTGTTGCTGAGTTCGAACTTATTGTTACTATCTTTCCGCTTTCATCTCTCATTATAAGCACTAATGTATCATACATCACATTTTCGTGTATTACTTGCCTAACAACATTTTCAACTGCTCTTTGGCTTAGCGAACGAACTTTAGCAGCACTTGTAGAAATAATAACAGGATTAACTACATAGTTTAAATAACATATAATAGTAACTATTAAACAAGATAAAACCGCAAGACATATTAATATCTTGCGTTTTAATCTTTTAATAAAACTTTTATTTGTTTTATTTTTCATTGTTATAATTATATGTTATAGCAATTAAAAATTTTACTAAATGTTAATACTTTTTTGTGCGTGCTTTAAATATGCTACCAATTAATGAACCAAATACGATTGCTGCGGCGATTCCGCCTGCAACTGCCGCTAATCCTCCACTAAAAGCTCCAAGCAGACCATCTGTTTGTACCGCTTCAATTGCTCCTTTAGCAAGGCTAGCTCCAAAACCTACGATTGGAACATTTATACCCGCTTTTGCAAAATTAGAAATAGGTTCATATATACCTATTGCAGCTAATGCTACGCCTATCATTTCAAATAACACAAGTATTCTTGCTGTGGTAATTTTTGTTGTTATAACTAGTATTTGACCTATCATACATATTAGTCCACCAATTCCAAAAACAATAAAATATTCATACCATGGTAACATATTAATTCTTACTCCCCTTTTTTTCTTTTTTTGGACTTTTTTCTTCTTCATACGATTCAATAACTACAGCATGTGCTATACCCGGTATAGTATCGCCTTGTTGTGTTGATGTTGATGAGAGTAAAGCACCTGTTGCAACAAATAAGACCTTATTATATTCTTTTTTTCGTACTTTTTCTAATATATAAGAGTTCAAAACACTTGCCGAGCAACCACAACCACTACCACCCATTAAAACACTCTGTTTGCCATTAAAAATAATTTGTCCACAATCATTATAATTGGTACCTAGTTTATACCCATGATCTTCTAGTAAATCTATTAAAATTTCACTTCCTAATTTGCCTAAATCACCAGTAACAATAAGGTCGTAATCATCTGGTTTAGTATTTGTGTCTTTAAAGTGTGAAATCATTGTTGATGCGCAACCTGGAGCCATTACACTTCCCATATTATTTACATCATTTATTCCAAAATCGGTAACCTTGCCGAAGGTGGCACTGGTTATAATTGGACCATTACCTTTACTACTAAGAATACTACAGCCAGCTCCAGTTACAGTCCATTGAGATGTTGGCGGTCTTTGATTACCTAATTCTAATGGATATCTAAACTGCCTTTCTGCTGTAGAAAAATGTGATGCGGTTGCGCATGCAACATTGTCAAAATAACCTGCGTTAACAAGACTGGCACCTATTGCTAAACTTTCGGCCATTGTTGAACAAGCACCAAATAATCCTACATAAGGTACATCAAATGCACGTGCGGCAAAAGATGATGTTACAATTTGATTTAAAAGGTCTCCAGATACGAAGAGTTGTAAATCTTTTGGGGTCAAATTGGCTTTTGTTACTGCTCCAATTACTGCCTGTTCTACCATCTTTCTTTCTGCTTTTTCATATGTTTTTTCTCCATATAAATCATCTTTCATAATATAATCAAAATAGTTTTTTAGACTCCCAAGACCTTCTTTTGGTCCAACTATTGCATAATTGCCTATAATATGTGGCTTTTGTTTAAAAAAAATTGTTTGATTTTGTACGTTAAACATAAAATATTCCTTTTAAATAAATAGATAAATTAAACCTACAATAGTGCTTGCTACTGTACCAAAAACAATCACTGGACCGGCGATAACAAACATTTTAGCGCACATACCAAATACGATTCCTTCATTTCTAAACTCCATTGCTGGACTTACAATAGAATTAGAAAATCCAGTAATAGGAATAATTGTTCCTGCACCAGCATGTACTGCAATTTTATCAAACACACCTAAACCTGTTAAAAATGAGGCTATAAAAATAATAAAGATTAATGTGTATGACCAAGCACTTTCTGTTTGTAATGTGGGAAAAACAGCAATTAACATATCGTTAAATAGTTGACCAATAACACAAATTAATCCGCCTATCCAAAAGGCATTAAATAAACTTGGCCATGCATGGGTTTTTGCAATTTTTGCTTCTACATATTGATTATATCTTTCATTTCTTTCTAATTCTGTCATACTATGCTCCATTACTTTTTGAATATTATTCCCTGACAATTTTTTTTTAAACATTATGTGAATAAAAAATAAATTGTTACGCAAACTATATAAAGGGAGATTATATTATGAAAAATAAAATAATAAAAGTATTAATTATTTCAAGTTTTATCTTTTGTGCTATTTTTATAATGGGGTGTACAGAAAATAATTCTAATACTACTCTTAGCATGATATCAAATAACATGTCGAAAATTACTAATACATTAGACAAGGTACAAAATATTGATAATTCAACGTTATTTCTAAGCGATTTTATGGACGCAAATGATTTAACTGATATAGATATTGAGACTATAAACCTGTTAGAAAATACTTCAATGAATGCTTATATAACTAAATTAACTATGTTAAACAACAATATTTTAGCTACAATAAACTTGAATGATTCACTTAATAATACAAAAAAACAAATATATGCAAAAAGTACTCAAATAAAAGAATTATGCAAACAAAATATTGATGATAATACTAACTTGTCTGATGAACAAATAAATACTTTAAATGAATTAAATAGTTCTATTATGGCAAATAATACTCGAATTAGTTTAACACGTAATGAAATTTCTAATTATTACAAGAGTGTTCAAAGTTTAAAAGATGAATATAGTTCAAAACCAGAACAATTGAATTTTAAATATTTAAAATTGCAAACAGGTTTAAATACAAGGTTAACTTATTATTCAAGTATTATGAGTAGTTTGCAAAATATAGAAAATGTTTTATGTAAAGAATATAAGACTATTGATAATGATATACAAAAAACAGGGATTATGAAAAATATAGATACTTATGAAAATGCCGGAACAAATATATATGGTGATATAAGAAATAATCCGGTGTATAACAAGGATAATTATTTACGTAATTATAACCCAGGCTATGGTATGGACTATGCTAATCAATACGGTATGAATAATTATGGATATAATGGTTACGGTATGGGAGGTTATGGACCTATGGGATATGCTGGAAATATGTATGGTTACGGTATGATGCCATTTAGGCAAGGCTATATCTACCCTAATATAAATTCTTTTGGAACATACAAGAATGTTGATACTTATCGTTCACGTAAAGATTTGGATAAAGAACAAATCAATATCAATGATGAACAGCAAAATGATGAGATAATAAATACTTGGAATGATCGACCAGAGCCATTGCCTAGACCATATCCAAGACCAAAACCTTTGCTAGAAAAAAATGATGAATCAAATATAGAGAAAAATAGTAAGCCTATTCACAATGACAATGATTCAGAAGACCAGTTTGTAGATAAACAAATAGAATCAAACTTGGAAGAAATTTCTGATAATAAAACTGTTACTTTAGAAGAATTAGAACATAATCTTCCAATAATTGATATTGAAACAAAAGATTGTGAAAATGGAAGATGTATAGTTTATACAATTAAATTTTAATTAATAAACCTCAACTACTGTTTTGTTAGTTGAGGCTTTTTAATGATATAAAAACTTAAATTGTATAACAATTTATTCTGTATTTTTTAAAAAAAATTTGGTACAACTTTTGGTACAACTTTTTTAATAAATTGGCACATTTTTTACGGCTTAAGGTAAATGTGTGCATAAAATTTTAAAATGAAATAAAAAAACCTCAATTCCTTTTAAATAAAGGTATTGAGGCACTTTCCTAATGGTGGGCAGGGGTGGATTCGAACCACCGAAGACGTAAGTCGACGGATTTACAGTCCGTAGCATTTGGCCGCTCTGCAACCTACCCAAGGTTGGAGCTGGTGATCGGAATCGAACCAACAACCTACTGATTACAAGTCAGTTGCTCTGCCAATTGAGCTACACCAGCATAAAGTGGTATTTACTAGATAAAAATAACACCAAAAATCTAAACCACAAAAAATATATTAAAAGGGGAGGGTGTGTTATTTTTAATGCCAACAAACTGGCTAACAATATGCCTAAAGCAGTATTTAACCGCTTAAGCGTGGTGCCGCGGGGCGGAATCGAACCACCGACACAGGGATTTTCAGTCCCTTGCTCTACCGACTGAGCTACCGAGGCAAATTGGCGATTCGGATGGGGATCGAACCCACGACCTCTAGCGTGACAGGCTAGCGTTCTAACCAGCTGAACTACCGAACCACAAAATTTTATTTCTAGTACCATAACTTCACCAAAGTAATTTTTGGTGGGTCTTCAGGGACTCGAACCCCGGACCAACCGGTTATGAGCCGGTAGCTCTAACCAACTGAGCTAAAGACCCAAAAATTATGGTCGGGGTGAAGAGACTCGAACTCCCGGCCCCATGGTCCCAAACCACGTGCGCTACCAACTGCGCTACACCCCGTCTGATACTGACTCAGATATAATATTATAATTTTAAAAACTTGTCAACGTTTTTTTAAAAGTTTTTTAAAATATTTTTTTTAATTTTAAATATAGAATTACATTTTTAATTTTTGACAATATTTTTATTTATTCTTCTCTCTTTGTCAAATTAATACAAAAACAAGATGTTAAAATTTAAATGTTTTTAATAGGAGGAAGATATGCAAATAAAAAATAGAATATATGAAAGAACACTTTATGTAATTTTAAGCGGAGAATTAGATGAGCATAGCGCTTATCAAACAAGAATAAACTTAGATGAGATATTTAGTAAACCAAATTTTAATCAAGTAATAATTGATTTATCTGAATTAGATTTTATGGATAGCACTGGCATTGGGGTTCTTGTAGGCAGATATAAAAAACTTAAGGATAAAAATATTCCTATATTTATATGTAATCCATCAAGCCATGCAGAAAGAATATTCAAAATGACTGGTTTATATGACATTATGCCAAAAATATCTTAAGGAGTAATTTATGAGAACTATTAATGAAATGGAAATAAAGTTTAAAGCTATATCAATCAATGAAGGTTTTGCTCGTTCTGCTATTGCTGCTTTTTGTATTCAGGCAAATCCTTCTGTTGATGAAATAACAGATATTAAAACTGCTGTAAGCGAAGCTGTTACTAATGCTGTAGTACATGCTTATCCTTTAAAAGATGGAGATATAACCATTAGGGTTAAATTATATAATACTGGTGTTGTAATAGAAATAAGTGACAATGGAATAGGAATAGATGATTTTGATAAAGCTAGAGAGCCTTTTTATACAACAAAACCTAATGAAGAACGTTCGGGAATGGGGTTTACAGTTATGGAGAGTTTTATGGATTCTGTTAGTTTACAAAAAAATGGTAAAACTGGCGTTTTAGTTAAAATGGAGAAAATTTTTAAAGATAATTATTCGCAAACTGTAGCAGGTGTTTGATGTTTACACAAGAGGAAACGCTTGAATTAATCAAGCGAGCAAAGCAAGGTGATAATTTAGCAAAAGAAGAACTTGTAAAAGCAAACTCTCCTCTTATAAAATGTTTGATTAAAAGATATATAAATAAAGGAATAGAATATGATGACCTTTATCAGTTAGGATGTCTTGGTTTTATAAAAGCCATTTATAATTTTGATGAAAGTTTTCAAACCAAATTCTCTACTTATGTTGTTCCAATGGTTATAGGTGAAATTAAAAGATTTATGCGTGATGATGGAGCGATTAAAGTTTCTAGAGCAATTAAGGCTCAAAATATTAAAATTAACCGATATGTTGAAGAATTTATAAAAAAGGAATATAGAAAGCCAACCTATGAAGAAATTGGAAAGCATTTCAATATAGAACCAACTGAAGTTATTTTTACTATGGATTCAGCAAAAATGCCAATATCAATATATACACCATCTGATGATGAAGATTCAAAAACAAATTTTTTATTAGACAAGTATACTGATGATACAAGTGATGATATGGTTGATAATATTGTTTTAAAAGAAGTTTTAAAAAACTTAGATGAACGTGATAAACAAATTATTATTCTTAGATTTTTTAGAGATAAAACTCAAAGTGAAATAGCAAAAATTTTAGGTGTATCACAAGTACAAGTTAGTAGACTTGAAAATAAAATAATAGAAAAAATGCGTAAATCATTAATGGCTGCTGAATAATAAAAGCGAATGGGGGGGGAACCACTCGCCTTTTTATTTTATCGCATTTCCTCTATATATTTAACATATTCTAAAGAGTTAATTGCCGCTATTATTTCTGCATGCGTTTTATATTTTTTTAATTCTTCACTTAAAATAGTTAGCGAAACAGTATAAACACTCAAACCCGAATTTAAATATGCAGAATTAACCTCAATTTCATCAATTCTTAGCCCAAGTTCACGTATGGTTGACATAAATCTTGGAAGATTATTTTTATTATCTAATTCTAAATGAATTTCAAAGTGATTAGAACGGTTTTTTAAATACCTTTCTATTTTAGGAAATATTGAAAGGCTACATAAAAGAATTATAGAGCCAACAATTGCTATTGTATAAAAACCTACTCCAAGACATAGACCAATTAGTCCACATGCCCATAAACTAACAGAAGTAGTTAATCCTTTAATTTGATTTTTAGAAGTAAATAAAATAGAATTATTACTTAAAGATGCTACAGCAATTACAACTCCGACAGAAACGAAAGCAAATGATAATCCTAATGTTTCTATCAAAAACATATCAATCATACCAGCAAGAGTACAAGCAAGAGCAACTACCATAAATGTTCTAAGACCTGCCGAATGTCTTTTACGTGCTCTTTCGCAACCAAGCATTGCAGAAAGTGTTAATGCCAAAAATATTCGTAAAAATATTGCACCAACAGAAATTGTTGCTGACCACTCTCCTAATAATTTTGCAATAGGGTCTATAATATTCATAAAATTCTCCTTTAAAACCTGTTACGGCGATTTCTTTTTATTTTTATTTCGTTATAAAATGCTTCTAAATATTCTTCACTTGCTTCGTTAAAAGCCGCTTCTTCTTGTGATAATTCATTCAATTTGTTTTTATTTTGTTGTTCAATCATTTGTATACGCTCTATTAAAAGTTGAACCTCTGTTTTTTCTTCTTTGCTAGTTATTTCATTTGTTGGCACTAGTTCTTCTAGTTTACTTGGATAAGATTTAGATAGATATAAAGAGATGTTGGCACATATTGGTCCAATAATTTCATACAAAATACTTGCTGTTAAAATTACCGTTACTAAAGCATCGCCTATTTCTCCCCCAATTGTTCTTGCACCTAAAGCGGCAAGACCTATTGCAACCCCTGCTTGAGGTATTAAACCAAGACCTAAATAATTCCTTATATTTTTTGAACATTTAAGTGTTGTTGCACCTAAGTAAGAACCAGCATATTTGCCTATAAATCTTATAATTAAATAAACAAGCCCAATAACTACTAATGGTATGTTGCCAATAATGCTAGATGAGGTAAAAAGTGCTGAAAAATTAAAAGATAATCCTGATGTTACAAAAAATAGTAACATAATTGGTGGAGTAAAATAATTTACTTGTAAAAATAATTTTTCTTCTTTTGCAAAATTTGTATATATCATACCAATAGCTATACAACCAAGTAGTGGTGATACATCTAAAAGAGAACAAATTCCACAGAATAAAAATAAAATACATAAAATAATAATTAATCTGTTATCGGAGCCGTGTTTAAATTGCATAAGTAATTTTAATATAAATCCTAAAGCGACCCCAATAGCAATTGCACCAATATTTTTAAGTATTGGTAACATAATTACACCAAAACTTACTGCCTCTGTTGAACTTGTTGCTAAAGTTAATGATAGTGCAACACTAAATAAAATTAAACTAACAAAATTGTCATAAGTGATTACTTGCAATAATGTATCAACAAATTCGCCCTTGGCCTTTTTTTGCTTAATTGTCATAATTGTTGAGGCTGGGGCTGTTGCAGAAGCCAATGCTGCTAAAATGATTGAAAAAGTTAAACTTAAGCCTAATGCAAAATACATTACAACAAAAACGAGCAATGAAGCTATTAATCCTTCAAAAAGTGTTAGCGCAAAAACTTTAAAACCATTTTTTTTAATACTTGAAAATTTAAAATACTCGCCAACACTAAAAGCAATAAAAGCAAGTGCTATATCAGAGATGAAATCTAGTCCACTAATTATATTAAGAGGAATTAAATTTAAACAATAGGGACCAATTATAATACCTGCTAAAATATAACCTGTAACATTTGGTAATTTGATTAGTTTTGTTAATCTTGTTAAAAGAAAGCCAAATGTGAGCATAATTGCTATAGAAACAATAACTTGTGTTGTTTGAGATGTTTGAGATAATGCGTTAATATACCAGTCCACTTGACCTCCTTTAGTGTAATTTATAGTTTATGCAAAAATTTATTTATTTGTTTGTTTTTTTAGTATACAAACTTATTATCAAAAGGTCAACCAATATTAATTTAAAGTGTTTAGGTGCTTTCTTTAATTTTTGTTTATAAATTCGACAATATTCGACATTTGCTTATGAATATAAAAAAGTCCTATAAATTAGGACTTTTCTTATTATTTAGCTGTTTCAACAAACCTTGATTCTCTAATAACGTTAACTTTAATTTGACCTGGATATTCCATTTGGTCTTCAATCTTTTTAGCAATATCTTTTGCCATAAACATTGCGTCTTCATCTGAAATTTGTTCAGGTTTAACAATTATTCGCACTTCTCTACCGGCCTGAACAGCAAATGATTTATCTACACCTTTAAACTCATTTGCAATACCTTCTAATTGTTCTAAACGTTTAACATATGTCTCCATAGTTTCACGTCTAGCACCAGGTCTTGCACTTGAAATAGCATCAGCAACTTGGACTAAAATGGCCTCAACACTATTAAATTCAACATTAAAATGATGAGCCTCTATACAATGAATAACTGCTGGACTTTCTTTATATTTTTTTGCTAAATCGACTCCTATTTGAACATGAGTACCTTCAACTTCGTGGTCAAGTGCTTTACCTATATCATGTAATAAACCACCACGTTTTGCTGTTTTTACATCTGCGCCAATTTCAGCAGCAAGCAAACCTGCTATATAACAAGTTTCAAGGCTATGTTTTAAAACATTTTGTCCGTAACTTGTTCTATATTTTAAACGACCTAAAGTTTTTATAAGTTCTGGATGCAATCCATAAACGCCAGCATCATTTACTGCTTGATCGCCAGCTTCTTTTATTTGCACATCAATGTCTCTTTTAACTTTTTCTACTATTTCTTCAATTCGGGTTGGATGAATTCTTCCATCTAGAATAAGTTTTTCTAAAGATAATCTTGCAATTTCACGTCTTATAGGGTCAAAGCACGAAAGAGTAATAGTTTCTGGAGTATCATCAACGATTAAATCAACACCAGTTGCACTTTCAATAGCACGAATATTACGACCTTCACGACCAATTATTCTACCTTTCATTTCTTCGTTTGGGATTGTAACGTTAGAAATTGTTGCTTCTGCAACCATATCGGTAGCACATTTTTGAATTGCTAGACTAACAATATTTTGTGCTTCTTTTCGAGCGCTTTCTTTAGCATCTTCCTCTATTTGTTTTACTATTTTTGCTGCTTCTTTTCGGGCATCTTCTGTCATTGAATTAACTAGTACTTGCTTTGCCTCATCCTTGCTCATTAAAGAAATTTTTTCAAGTTCAGAAAGCATATTATTTTTTATTTTAGTTTGTTGTTCTAATTCATTAGTAAGTTCAATATTCTTTTCATCGATTTTTTTGAATTTTTCATCAAGTTCTTGTTGTTTTTTGTCTAAGTATAAGTCTTTTTTATCAATAAAATCTTCTTTTTGAGAAATTCTATCTTCTGTTTTTTTAAGTTCTTCCCTTTTAAATGAGATTTCCTTATTTGCCTCATCTTTAAGTTTTTGAACTTCATCTTTTGCTTCGATTGTAGCTTCTTTTTTTATTGTTTTTGCCTCGGCATAAGCATCTTCAATAATTTTTAAAGCAGTGGCTTTATTTTTACTTGTGCGTTTTGAAGCAAGATAATTAAATATAAAATATCCTGCAATAGCACCTACTATTAGAGCACCGAGAGAAATACAAATTGTAACTACAACGCTAGCACACATAATGCTAATGTTCATAAATATTCCCCTTTAAAATTATTAATAGTTGGCTAAAGGAGAATTGTTCTTTTCAAATTGTATGCACCCCTAACATACAAAATTAGTTTAACCTATATAAAAAATAAAGTCAAATAAATATGCTTTTTATTTGACTGATTTATATTTTAAATTTCTGTTATTTCCAATTTTGTAATCGCTTGTTCAATTAATATTTCAACATCTAATTTATTTTCTTCGCGTTTTACTTTATTTAAGTGAGGTTTTATTACTGGATTTTTAGGTAAAAAAACAGTACAACAATCTTCATATGGTAAAATTGATGTTTCAAAAGTACCTATTTTTTGAGAGATATCAATTATTTCACTTTTATCCATGCCAATACAAGGTCTAAATACTGGATAAGTTGTTTGTGCTTCATTAGTAACATTAATGCTTTCGAGGGTTTGACTTGCTACTTGTGCCAAACTTTCACCAGTTATTATTGCTTTGGCATTAAATTTGTCGCATACAATTTTTGAAATACGCATCATAATTCTACGCATTATAGTTATCATAAACTCTGGTGAACAATGTTTATGAATTTCTTCTTGAATTTCAGTAAAAGGACAACAAATTAGTTGAATATGACCAGTATAATTTGACAAAATTTTGGCTAGTTTAATTACTTTTTCTTTTGCTTGCAAACTTGTATATGGAAAACTATGAAAATGTAGAGCAACAAGTTCTAAGCCTCTTTTTGACATCATATAAGCAGAAACTGGACTATCTATTCCCCCACTTAAAAGCACTAATCCCTTTCCTGCAGTACCAACTGGCATTCCTCCAGCACAATTAATACTTTCTGTTAGTACATATGTTTTTTTGTTTTCTCTAATTTCAACAACAAGTTCAAGTTCTGGTTCTTTTAATTTTACTTTTAAATTAGGGTTTGCATTTAAAACTATTTCACCCAAAATTTTTTCATATTCATTTGATGCTATGTTAAATGTTTTATCTGCTCTTTTAACCGATACTCTAAAAGTTTTTACATTGGTTTTAAAATTTGCCAAAAAGTTCTCTATATTATTTCTACTTGTATCAAATTCTGTTGCCACACTTAAAGATGTTAATCCAAAAACTTTTGTTAATTTTGATACAATATTATTATAGTCCATATCATCAAAATCTGATACAATATATCTACCAGAAGTTTTATTCACTATGCAATCAATGTTGCTTAATGCTGTTTTAATATTTCTTAATAAAACCCTTTCAAAATACCCTTTATTTTTACCTTTTAAATAAATTTCGCCAAAGCGAAGTAAAATTACTTTTTTCATTTAAGTTTTTCCTTTAATTCAGTATAACAATTAGATAAAATTTGTCCGGCAAGCCTTGTCTCTTCTAATGTAGTATTTTTACTAAAACTTATTCTAATACTTCCTAAAATATCTTCTTTAGATAACCCCATGGCTTCCAATATTCTATTTCCAGACTTTTTAGAAGAGCAAGCACTTCCTCGTGAAATTAATATATTTTTAGACTCCATCATATGCACAAGTGTTTCACCATTTACACCTGGAAAACTTAAACTTAAAACATACGGACTACCACTAGAGTTGATTTTGCAACCAGTGACATTTATTTCTTTCTTAAAAATATCACAACATTCTTGTACATGTTTATAGTTTTGTTTTAAATTACCAACGTTTAAAATTGCTTTTTTAAAAGCTAAAATTGCTGGAACATTTTCTGTTCCTGAGCGTAAATTATATTCTTGTCCTCCACCAAAAATGATGGGATTTATTATATTTTTATTCTTAACATAAAGTGCCCCTATTCCTTTTGGACCAAAAGTTTTATGTGCACTTATTGTGAATAAATCAATGCCAAAATATTCGACGTTAATTTTTAATTTACCAAATGCCTGGACTCCATCGCTATGTAAAATTGCTTTAGGACAATACTTATTTTTTAAATCAGAGATTCGTTTTAAATCATTTATTGCACCAGTTTCGTTGCTACAAAACATAACAGAAATGAATGAAACATCATTAGACAATTTGTTTTCTAAATCTAAATAATCAATTTCTCCAGAAGGCTGTAAATTAATAAAATCAATATTTGCACCTTGTTTTTTTAATTCCATTGCAACATTATAAACAGATGGGTGTTCGCCAATTGAAAAAAGCATTTTTCCAAAATTTTTTCTATATGCTCCTCTAATTGCCAAATTGTTTGCTTCTGTAGCGCTGGCAGTAAAAATTATGTTATTATCGAAATTTGTTCCTAAATGTTTTGCAATACATTCTTTTGTGATTTCTATTTCATTAAAAATATTAATACTTTTTGAATAGATAGCAGATGGATTGAAAAAATCATTGCTGGCAAAATTTAGATATATTTCACCAGCTTCTTTATCTAACGGGGTTGTTGCTGCATTATCTAGATAAATCATACATTCAAAGTTACCACTTTATATTAAAAAAGTCAACAAAGTTGCTGTAAGATTAGTTTAAATAGTTGACAAAATAATATAAAAATGTTAAAGTCAATTTTGTTTTGTAAAAACTATGAAGATGTGTACAGTAGTAAACTAATTTCATAAAGGAAGAGTGTGCCACCGGCTGAGAGCCACTTATGTTCAGTTAGTTTAACGAATTTCAGCATTGGAGTTGCTTTTCGGTAAAAAGAAAAGCCGGATTAAACCGTATAAATACAAATAAGGCTTGATTTTCAAGTGAAAATAGGTGGTACAGCGTTATTTAATGCCCTATTGCTATTGCAATAGGTTTTTTTATATTAAAAAAGGAGAATTATTAATGGAAGAATTAAAACAAATAAAAAAAGATTTTGAAAACGAAATTGCAGAAATAAATGATATTCATAATTTAGAAGCATTAAGAGTTGCCTACATTGGTAAAAAAGGTAAATTAACATTATTAATGCCTAAAATTAAAGAAATGCCTGTTGAACAAAGAAAAGAATTTGGGCAAACAATTAACTCAGTTAAGAATTTAATTGAAACTAATTTACAAGAATTGAAAGAAAAATTAGAAAATGAAAAAATTTTAAATGAAATTGCTAATGAACAACCTATTGATATTACACTGCCTTTAAATATTAAAAAAGGCTCACTGCATCCGCGTACTTCCCTTCAAAAAGAAATAGAAGACGTTTTTGTTTCTATGGGTTTTAGTGTTGAAGATGGATATGAAGTTGAAACAGAATACAATAACTTTGATGCAGTTAATGTTCCTAAAAACCACCCAGCACGTGATATGCAAGATACTTTTTGGCTTGATAATGGGCAATTATTAAAGACACAAACCTCTGCTGCTCAAAACCGAATTTTAAGGAAATATAATGGTCCTCTTAAAGCCATATTCCCTGGCAGATGTTTTAGAAATGAAGCCCTTGATCATAGCCATGAAAACACTTTTTTTCAAATAGAAGGTATGCTTGTTGATAAGAATGTTTCAGTGTCTAATTTAATTTATTTTATGAAAAAAATGTTGTCAGAGGTTTTTAAAACTGATATAAATATTCGTTTGAGACCGGGGTTTTTCCCTTTTGTAGAACCGGGTTTTGAAATGGATGCCACTTGTACATTTTGTGGAGGAAAAGGTTGTTCGACATGTAAAAATTCTGGGTGGCTAGAACTTTGTCCTTGTGGAATGATTCACCCTAACGTACTTTCTCTTGCAGGAATTAATCCTAATGAATATAGTGGATTTGCTTTTGGACTTGGTTTTGACAGGCTTGTTATGTTAAAAACTGGTCTAGATGATATTCGTTATTTAAATAGTGGAAATTTAAAAGTACTAAGCCAATTTGGTGTTAAGGCTTAAGGAGGTAAAAATGTATATTTCAATGAATTGGATTAAAGATTTCGTAAATTTAGATGGAATTGAAACAGAAGAATTAATTAGAAAATTTAACCTTACTACTGCCGAAATTGAAGGATATGAACATAAAGGTAAAGATACTCAAGGAGTTATTTTTGCACGCATTGAAAAAGTTGATATGCATCCAAATTCTGACCATTTACATGTTTTGGCTGTAAATACTGGTACAGAAATTTTACAAATAGTTTGTGGAGCACCAAATGTAAGAGAAAACATGACAGTTTGTCTTGCTCCAATTGGCAGTATGGTTGGTGGACATAAAATGACTAAAGCAAAACTTGCAGGTGTTGAAAGTTTTGGCATGTGTTGTAGTGAAGAAGAATTAGGTATTGGTTCAGACAATACTGGTATTATGGACATAAACTTCCCTGTTGCTTTAGGAGCCAATATTAAAACTGTTTTTCCTATTGACGATATTGTTTTTGAGGTTGATAACAAATCACTTACTAATAGACCCGACCTTTGGGGACATTATGGAATTGCAAGAGAATTTGCTGCAATGTTTAATAGAGAATTAAAAATTCTTGAAGTTGATAATTTAAAAGATTATGAAAACTTGCCATCTTTGAGTGTAAGTAACAATTCACCAGATTGTTTTCGTTATTCTGCTCTTTCTGTTGACAATGTTACAGAAAAATATAGTGATCAAACAATGAAAATTAGGTTAAATTATTGCGGTATGCGAGACATTAACCTTCTTACAGATTTAACAAATTATTTAATGTTAGAAATTGGACAACCAATGCATGCTTTTGACCATGAAATTGTAAAAGGAATTAATGTTAATATGGCTAGTAAAGAAACTAAAATATTAACATTAGAAGGAGAAGAACACGAAGTACCAGAAGGCGCTACAATTATTTGCGACCAAAACAACACCCCAGTTGCTATTGCTGGTATTAAAGGAGGTAAATTATCTGGTATATCAGATCAAACAACATCGTTGCTTCTTGAAAGTGCTTGTTTTGATTGTAAAGCAATAAGAGTTGCCTCAACAGCAATAGGACTAAAAACAGATGCTAGTCAAAGATATGAAAAATCTTTAGATCCAGAAATGACAACTTTAGCTATCGCTCGCTTAGTTAAATTGCTTAAATTAAGAGATGCTGCTGTTAAAGTAACTTCTTGTTTAACAGATGTATATACAAAAAAATATCCTACAATTGTTATTAACATTACAAGTGATTTTGTATCTAAAAGAATTGGTTTAAATATAAGTGATAATGACATAATAAACATTTTAACAAAACTTGGTTTTATTGTTGAAAAGGTAAATAACGAATTAAGAGTTGTAGTTCCATCATATAGAGCAACAAAAGACATTTCTCTTCGTGAAGATTTAGTTGAGGAAATTGCTCGCTCTTACGGCTATGATAATATTGAAGCAAAACCTATTGCAATGGAAGTTAAATCTGTAGAACAAAACTATGAACATATATACGAATATCAAACAAAATATCTTCTTGCTGAAAAATATGGTATGAATGAAGTTCATTCATATCTTTGGAATTATATTGATTTCAATAAACGAGTGGGAATTAATCAAAAATCATATGTTTCGCTTGTAGATGATTCTAACGCTGGACAATCTGGTATTAGGTCTGCTCTTGCACCAACTATGCTTAAAGTTATGGAAGAAAATCGTAATAGTTACCAAGATATTCAAATTTTTGAAGTTGGTAGAGTTATTACTGGCCTAGATGATAATAATCTTGCCCTAGAAAGACCTCACCTATCAATTTGTTTGGCTAGTCAAACATTATCTAATTCTGATTTATATTTTAAATTAAAAGAAGTTCTTTTAGATATAACAGAAAACATATATGGAACTAAAATAGAAATTGGAGCAAATGATTGTATGCCAACTTATATGCATCCTGTTAATAGCACAAATATTTTTGCTAATGAAACTAATATTGGTTATTTTGGAATTTTGCATCCAAGTGTTAAACTTGAAATTGATAAACGTTTTAATATTGCAATATTAGAAGTTGATATTAATTCTTTGCTCACTGCTCAAAAACTTAATTTACAAGTTAAAAAAGTTAGTAAATTTCAAGATGTAAATATTGATTACACATTTCTTGTGCCAAAAACAATGAAATATGCTCAACTTGAAAAGCATATGGAAACATTTAAAGCAAAATTAATTTGGTCTTATAAATTAACAGATATTTATGAAAGCGAAACGTTAGGTGATTATGTAAGTTGGACAATAAAATACAATATTTGTTCACTTGATAAAACTCTTTCATCAAAAGATATTGATATTTTTAATATGCGTATGTTACAACATATGGAACAAATAGGTTTAAAATTAAAAGGTTAATGAAGTTATGGATAGCGTACCTATCCATAACTTTTTAGAAAATTATGAGTTATAATAAAATTATTATAAAGCAATGTGAACAAAACGAAACCATATATAAGTTTTTAAAGAAAAATGGTTTTAGCGAAAATTATATAAGACATTTGCGTAAAAGAGAAGGTTATATTAAATTAAACGGACAAACAGCCTTTACAAATAAATTAATAAATAACGGAGATTTATTAGAATTATATAAAAATCCAGCAACAACAAACATGGTTGCCTATAATACAACTCCACTAGATATAGTATATGAAGATGATGATGTTTTAATTGTAAACAAACCCAGTGGAATACCAACTACACCATCAAGGTCACATTTTATTGATAATTTATCTAGTATGATTTCATATTACATGAGTAAAAAGGATAAAGAGTTTATAGTAAGAATTATTAATAGATTAGATAAAGATACTGCAGGTTTAGTATGCATAGCAAAACATAGTTTAATAAGCAATTTACTTAATTCTGGTAATTATATACAAAAAACATATTATGCTATTTGTACGGGTTTTATAAAAGATAATTTATTGATAGATAAACCAATTATTACAACTACAAATGAGTTAGGAATTAACAATCAAAAGCGTGAAATTTCTGAATTAGGCAAACCGGCAAGAACTTTTGTAACTCCTCTTATGTTTGATGGTAATAACTCATTTTGCAAAATCAATTTAGAATATGGAAGAACGCATCAAATAAGAGTGCATTTATCAAACATATCACATGCTCTTGTTGGTGATGAATTATATGGAAAAAAAAGCGAATTAATATCACATGCTGCACTTGTTTGTGCTAAAATGACAATAATTAATCCACTAACAAATAAAAAGATTGAAATAGGAATTGATTTACCAAATGATTTTAAAAAAATATTTAACCTACCTATTTCTATTTAAATTAAAGCAGTTGTAAAACAAAATTATAGTTTATAAAGTTTTGTTTTACAATTGTTTTTTTATAACCTAAAGATTCTAATAAAGACCAAAACTGTTTACTATGATTCATTTGTTTTAAATGACAAAGTTCATGGCAAATTACATAATTTATAAGATTTTCTGGTAACATTATTAACCTAAAGTTTAATTTTATTTCCTTTAAATTATTACAACTACCCCACTTTTTTCTCGCTGATATTATTTTTATGTTTTTATAATTTAAGTTTAAAGAGTTTGCGAGTTTTTGGGTTTTATTGATTAAATATTCATTTGCAAGTTTTATATAAAATTGTTTAATAATTTTTTGCTTATTAGAAGCTTTAGTGTGCTTTATATAATAGTTGGCTATTTCATAATGATTTATGCAATCGATAATATCAAATTCTTGTCCGAATAAAATTGTTTTTTCTAATTGATTAAATTTGTTTAATTGATGATTTTTTTGTTGTATGTTTTGAATAGTCTTTTGTATCCAAATTGTTTTAGATTTAAGAAATTCATTTATGAAATTAAGTGAACATTTTTTTGGAGCAAGTACTATAATTTCACATGTTGGTATTATTTTTATAGCAATAGTTTTTCGCTGTGACCTTATCAATTTGTATTCCATATGCAAATAGTACCACAAAATATAGTATTTTTCAACTCATTTTATATTTTGCATAATACCCATTTGACAATTTATATAATAATATATTAAAATGTTTTTAATTACAAAAGGATAAAAATATGATTATAAAAGATGAAATTCCTAGAGGTCAATTATCAACTATAATATTAAATACACTACTCGATAAAGATAAATATGGCTATGAAATTATAGAGGAAGTTCTTTCTAAGACTAATGGAAAAGTTAGTATAAAACAGCCTAGTTTATATTCTAGTTTAAAACGTATGGAGGAACAATCTCTTATTTCATCATATTGGCGCGATAGTGAAATTGGTGGAAGGCGTCATTATTACCATTTAACAGATCTTGGTAAAAAACATTTAGAAAAATGGCAAGCTGATATTCCTTTGTCTTTTAAAGAAAATAATACAGTAAAAACTACAAAAGTTTTACAACAAGAAAACTTATTTAATTTAACGTCTACTACTACCGAAAATGCTAAAAATAATAATGAATTAGAACAACCCCAAAAAGATAATTCTTTTATTCAATTTGACTTGTTTTCTAACTCGCCTATTATTACTCCACCTAGTCAAGATTCGCTTAATCTAACAAATCAAAAACCAATAGAAACTAAATTAATACAAGAACCAAAAACATACTCTTTTGACTATATTAAAAAAACTAATAAAAGTTTTTCTGATTGTTTAAAAAATAACGATAGTTATGAAAAAAAATATGTATCACAGACTAATATTCTTATTTCAGAAAAGCAAGAAATAGAAAACGTTGTTATAAAAGAACAAGAAATTAAAACTGAGTCACCAACAGATAAAACCATTTCTAAAATTGATGTAAATGTTCTTCCTGGCTACATAGGAAAAAAAGAAGTATCTAATGATTTAAAAGAATTGGAAAATTTAAAACCTGAATTGGTTGAAAATAAAGATGATGAGGTTATTACAAATAAGGATGATGGTGTTATTATTACAGAACGATTAAACCCCGAAGATATGCCAAAACCAACTAAATGGGATAATAGAAGATTTGAAGTTTATGTTGCTGGTAATAGTGTTGCTCCTGACCTTAAAAAGGCAAAAAAAGTCACTTATGAAGATAGGGTAAAAGATTTATACGAAAAAAGTATTGCAAATGCTGAAAATCAAGAGTTGGAATTAATTGATAATAAAATAAAATTTCCTAGTTATAAAGATTTGCAGGAATTTTATTCTGAACAAAATATTAAATTTAAACCTTTTCAAAAATCTTTAAGAAAAACAGAAAAAGACTATAATATGATTCGTATTACAAAATTTAATATGCTATCATCTTTAATGTTATTTGTATATATTTCACTATTATCAATTACGTTTGGAATAATTTGTAGTTTTATTCCAAATGTAAAATTACACAATGTTACGTCTTATCTTTTATTTCCTATACTTTTCCTTATTTATTTTATTTGTACATATATTACATATGTTCGTACACCACAAAAAAGAATTGCTTTAGATACTTCTAAGTTTAAATTTAATTGGAAATTGTGTCTAATAAGTATATTATTAATACCAGTAATTTTTGCTATTAATCTTTTATGTGGTTTTACCTTTGTAAATTTTAAATCTTATTGTTTAATTACACTATATCCTATTATGTTATCTTTAACATATTTTATATATTTTCTTTTTACTAAGATTATCTTAAAATCAAAAAGCATATATTAATATAAAAGAACCGGAAGTAAACAAATGTTTGACTTTTGGTTTTTTTTATAGTATAATTTTAAAAAAGATGAGGTGCATATGAAAAAAGGTGATATTAAAGAGGCAGAAATTTTTGAATTTATTAAATCTTATACAAAAGAAAAAGGGTTTCCTCCTTCTTATAGAGAAATTGCAATTGCCGTTAATATTAAATCTACCAATTCAATAAAAAAATATGTTGATAGACTTGTAGAAAAAAAATTATTAGTAAGACATGATAATAAAGCTCGCTGTTTAAACTATACACAAACAAAAGAAGAAAGCGAACAGGAGGTTATTTCTATACCTCTTATTGGTAAAGTTGCTGCAGGTAATCCTATTTTGGCATTCGAAAATGTTGAAGATGAACTTATTATATCTAAATCATTATTTAACACAAATCAAGATTTATTTATGTTAAAAATATCTGGTGATAGTATGATAAATATAGGCATAGAAGATGGTGATTATGTTGTTGTAAAAAAACAAAACAATGCTGAAAATGGTGATATTGTTGTTGCTTATTTAGATGGTTATGCTACTGTTAAAAATTTTTACAAAACTGGTGATAGTATTAGACTTCAACCTCAAAATGAATTTTATAAACCAATTATAACAAAAGATTGTACTATTCTGGGTAAAGTTATTGGTTGTATTAAAAGGTTTTAAAAAAAGAAGGGTTAGACAGTCAATTTTGAAACTAGTATTATAATTAAGAGAATTAGAAAATATCTAGTTCTCTTTTTATTGGCTACTTTATGCCGTGAAAGGTACTTGACAAGAGAAGAAATGAAAACACGATATCAAGAGGCAGAGAAACGAAAAATAAAGCCATAAGCACAATTTTAGTTTCTCTGTTTTAACCAGCAAAAGAAAAACTCATTTTAAAGACTCTTGTATATGACAAGCACACGCCTAAATGCCATTAAAAACACCCAAATATTTTTATTTATTTGAGTGCTTTAAAATTATTAAAAATTTCTTTCTGATTCATCAATTGAATATTTTTGCAATTTTTTTTCTTTTTCATTTAAAAGATTGTTTTTTTGCAATTTTTTTTCATAATTTCTTATAATTTCTTTATTCATAATTTTTTTTATTTTTATAATATCTTTTTCTTCTAATACATCTTTAGTTAAAATTGAATTTATCCTTTCCGCTAATATATGTTGACGAATAGAAGCATCGGCAGCTGCCAATCCCGTCATGTATCCTAATGCCATATTATTCCCGCCATCTCTAAACCATTTAAGTCTAGTTATAGGTGTAAAGTGAAAACTTTCAACTATTTCTCCAGTTATAACATCTTTTAATTTCTTCTTCTCACCATTTAAAATGCCTATTAAAAATTTATCATGATGGTCATTATAACTTTTACCATGAAAACACGCGATATATAATTCTTCAGTTAAATATTCCATTTAAATCCTCCTTAAAAGTATAAGCAGTATAGCACATTTAAAAGAAGATTACAATACCAAATTTAAAAATTCATTAAACAAGGCAAATCATAAAAGATTTACCTTATTATTTCACTAGTTTCAAAAGGGATAACTCTTTACTCTTCTTTTTTATATATTACTATACATATCAAGCAACTTCTCTGCCACAATTTTAATATGTTCATATGTTAAGCCACCTTGAAAATATGCAACATATGGTTTTCTAATAGGACTATCACATGAAAGTTCTATCGAGGCGCCCTGAACAAAAGTGCCAGCAGCCATGATAACAGGATCTGTATAGCCTGGCATTTCCCATGGAAGAGGGGTCGCATCGCTATCTACAGGACTTAAACTCTGAATTAATTGAACAAATTTTATAAGTTCTTCACTAGTATTAAATTTTATAGATTTTATTATATCATAACTTTTTTCATTTGAAGATGGTAAAACTGTATAGCCAAGTTTTTCCATTACTCTACCAATAAGATATGCACCTTTAATTGCATTTTTAACTGTTTGTGGAGCCATAAATAAACCTTGAAAATAAAGCCTATACCCCATTTCATAACTACCAACTTCAATACCAATTGATGGGGCGGTAAGCCTTTTTTCAACAAGGTCAATTGCCCTTTTGGTTCCAACAATATATCCTCCGGTTGGAACAATTCCTCCACCAGGATTTTTACATAATGATCCAACAACTAAATCTGCGCCCACACTGCTTGGTTCAGCAGTTTCAACAAATTCGCCATAACAATTATCAATAAAGATAAAACAATCTTTGTTAATAATTCGAATTTTTTTAATTATTTCTTTAAAGTCATTAATAGATAATGGTTTTCTCCAACCATATCCACGAGAACGTTGCATATAAACAAGTTTTGGTTTTAAAGTTTTGATTTTTTGTAAAACAAGTTCCTCATCAATAATATCATTTTTTAATTCTATTTGCTCATATTTAACCCCAAAATCTTTTAAACTGCCTATATCTTTATTTTCAACCCCCTTAATACAATCAACAATTGTATCATAAGGAGCACCAGTTATAGATAATATAATATCATTAGGTCTTAAAACAGCACAAAGCGCCAAATTTAAAGCGTGTGTACCACATGTGATTAATGGTGAAACAACTGCAGCTTCAGTGCCAAATACTTTAGCATAAATTTTGTTTAAAACTTCTTTACCTGCATCATCGTAACCATAGCCTGTTGAGCCATAAAAATTTCTAAGTGCTACTTTATTTTCTTGAAAAGCATCTAAAATTTTCTTTTGATTTATATATGCAATATCATCTAGTTCTTCATATCTATCTTTTAAATCATTTTCACATTCTTTTAAAAATTGTAATTTATCCATTTTGTTCCTCTAAAATTTGTTTTATTTTAATAGTTGTTTCTTTTACCCCTATAAAATCGACTTTCGTATAAGATTTAAATTGATTTAAAAAGGTAAACTGTCTTTTAGCATAATTTCTAGATTTTTGCTTAAGAATTTCCGTACATTCTTCAAGACTTTTTTCATTATTTAAAAATGGAAATAATTCTTTATAACCAATTGCCTTCATGGCTAAACAATCTTTAAATGTACATTCGCTTTGTAACATTTTAGCCTCATCAAGCAAACCATCTTTTAACATTTTGTCTACTCTGTTATTTATTCTGTCATAAATTTTTTGCCTTTCATCAGATATAACAAAAAGTTTATAAGTATATTTAAAATCATTATTAATATTCTGAGTCCCTAATGTTAAACATTCTAACCTTCTTATTAATCTATGTCTATTTTCTTTATCTATGATTTCGTTTGGGTTTATACTTAATATTTGCTGATATATTTCGCTATTAGTATAGTTTTGTAACTTACTTCTAAAATCAATATCTTTGGCAGTGTTTCCAAAAGAATAACCTTCTATAAGTCCTTTTATATATAAACCAGTACCACCTACTATAATAGGTGTTTTATTGCGAGATAAAATATTTTTAATTGCTTTATTTGCATCAATGCAAAAATCACTTACACTATAATCTTCCCATGGTTGTTTAATATCAATTAAATAATGTTTTATACCATCCATTTCTTCTTTTGTTACTTTAGCAGAACCGATATCAAGTTTTTTATATATCTGCTTAGAATCTGCCGATATAATTTCTCCGTTAATGGCTTTTGCGAGTTGAACAGCAATTGCGGATTTTCCAACGGCTGTTGGTCCATAAATTATTATAACATCAACCATTATACAATCCTTTTAAACCATTTTTCAATTTGCTTTTTGGTAATTTCAACTATAATGGGACGACCATGCGGGCATAGTAAAACATCGGTTTCATTTTTTAATTTATTAAGTAGATTTTTGATTTCGGAATCACTTAAAGAATCTCCACCTTTTACTGCTGCTTTACATGCCATTTGCATAAATCTATTTTTTAAAATTCCTTGTGGGGATTTTACCATAGAAGAAAGGTTGTCTAATATTTCATCAAAAAATATTTTTAAATCAATATCTGCAATTAACAAAGGAACAGATGAAACTCTAAATGAATTATATCCAAACTCTGAAATTTCAATTCCAAATTCACGCAATATTGATAAATTGTTATCTAAAAAAGCGGCTTCGGCTTGGCTTGTTTTAAATGTATAAGGAATAAGTAAATCTTGTATTTTTAAATTGTTATCATTTAACTGTTTCATTATAGAATCATAATTCTGTCGTTCGTGAGCGGCATGTTGGTCAATTAAAAATAGTTTATCGTCATGCTCTATTATTAAATATGTATTAAATACTTTACCAATATAATTATATTCTATATTAAGAACCTTTTTAAAGTCGGTTTGTTCAAATTTTTTAATTGGAGTATTATTTTTAGTTTCAACCAGTTTTATGTCAGATTCAACAATATCGACTTGAGGTAAAATATTATCAGTTAATTCAAAATGAAAAGAACCACGATTTTTGTTTGTATCAACAATATGCTTTTGATATTTTTCTAATACCGCATCTTCAGCAATATTATTATGTGAAAAACTAATTCCCTCATTTTTATTTATGTTAGTAATAGGCTCTTTTATTAAAGGTGGTACAAAAGTTGATTCATGAACTTCTTTTTCATTAATTGTTCGTACATGATTAAAATCTGATAATGTTTTAAAAACAGCATCATTAAAAACACGATAAACCAATTGAGTATTTTCAAACTTAACTTCTAGTTTGTTGGGATGAACGTTAACGTCTAATTGGTCTTGTGGTAAATGTAAGAATAAGGTATAGACTGGAAATTTCCCTTTCATAGTAAAGTTTTCATATGCATTAGAAACTGCAGTACTTATTAGTGCATTATTGCAAAATCTATTGTTAACAAATAGGTTTTGATATGACCTATTTGCCTTTGAGAATTCTGGTTTGGATACAAAGCCAGAAACAAAATACTCACCAATATTATACTTTACTGGCAACATATTTTCTGCCAACTCTTTACCATATATTGAGTATAGATTATTCATAATATTACCAGATATGGTATTATATATTATTTTATCATTAATTATATATTTAAAAGAAATATGCTCATTGCATAAAATTAACTTCTCTACATAACTTGTTATATCATTTTCTTCGGTCTTTGGTTTACGTAAAAATTTTAGACGAGGCGGTGTATTATAAAAAATTTCTTTAACTTCAATTTTTGTCCCAGTAACACAAGCTACTTCATTAGAATGTAATATTTCACCACCCTCTAATTCTACTTTAATTCCTGTATCTTGTTGATTAGTTTTAGTTACCATTGTCACTTTACTGATTGCAGAAATAGATGCAAGCGCTTCCCCACGAAAGCCCATTGTGGTTAATGAATTTAAGTCATTAATTTTTTCTAATTTACTAGTTGCATGTGGAGTAAAAGCTAAGACAACTTCATCTTTATTAATTCCACAACCGTTATCGGTTATAGATATATAATCTATTCCTCCGTTTTTTATTTCGATGGTAATTTCTGTAGCTCCGGCATCAATAGAATTTTCTACTAACTCTTTAACAATTGATGCCGGTTTCTCTACAACTTCACCTGCTGCTATTTGATTAATAACCTGTTTATCTAGAAGTTTTATGCTCATACTTATCCTTTTACCTTTTCAACTAAATCACAAAGTGTTTCAAATGCACCAAGAGGTGTCACTTTGTTTATGTCTATATCTTTTAAAATGCCAACAATATTAGTGTAAGATTTCTCTTTTTTTTCTACTTCATGTGGTGTTGTAGAAACAGATTTTACGATATGGTTTGACATATCATTTTTTTCAAGTTCAGCAGAAATTACTTTTGCTCGTTCTATTACAGGTTTTATAACTCCCGCAAGTTCCGCTACCTCTATACCATAACTTCTGTTAGCACCGCCACGTTGAATTTTACGAAGAAAAACAAGTTGACCATTTATTTCTTTTATTGCTATTCTATAATTTTTAACGCCTAGCATAAAATTTTCCAACTCAGTTAATTCATGATAATGAGTTGCAAATAAGGTTTTGCAATGCATATTATTTGCTATTTCTTCAACCACAGCCCAAGCAATTGAAAGGCCATCATACGTAGAAGTCCCTCTGCCAATTTCATCTAAAACTACAAGACTATTTGCCGTTGCATTATCTAAAATATTGGCAACTTCCATCATTTCTACCATAAAGGTTGATTGCCCTATAGCTAAATCATCGCTTGCACCAACTCGAGTGAATATTTTGTCAGTTAATGCTATTTCTGCTTTTTTTGCAGGTACAAAACAACCAATGTGAGCTAGTAAAGTAATTACAGCAACTTGGCGCATATATGTACTTTTACCAGCCATATTTGGACCTGTTATTATCATAACTTTATTTTCATTACAGTCAAGCAATGTATCATTTGGTATAAATGAAGAATTTTTATTTAAATCTTCAACAACTGGATGTCGACCTTCTTCTATTAATATATGTTTAACTCTAGAACTAACTTTTGGTTTTACATAATTATTTTTTATTGCAACCTCAGCAAATGAAAGCAAACAATCAAGTTCTGCTATAACCTTTGATGCCGTTTGAATATTCAAACAATTTTCTAATAATATCTCTCTAATCTGTTTAAAAATTGCTTGTTCCAACCTAACTGAATTTTCATCTGCATGTTCAATTTTTTCCTGTAATTCATGAAGTTCATCTGTAATATATCTATCAGCATTTGCCACTGTTTGTTTTCTTACATAACGCATAGGAACTTGGTCTGCAAACATTTTATTAATTTCAATAAAATAGCCATATACACGATTAAAACTTATTTTTAATGATTTTATACCAGTTTCTTCTTTCTCTCTAATTTCTAACTGATTAATCCATTCTTGTGCGTTAACACTAGCGTTCTTATATTCATCTAATTCAGCATTATAGCCACTACTTATATACCCACCACTACTAAGTATTGCAGGTGGTTGATCAATAAAAGCATCAAATAACAATTTTGTAACTTTTGTAAAATCTGGAATTTTATTACAAAAATTTTTAATTTTGTCGTTTTCAAACTTTTGTAAAACATTTGTTAATTTTGGCAAAAGAATTAATGATTCTCTTAAAGATACTGCATCTCTTGGCGTGAAATTACCATAAGCAATTCTACCCGATATTCTTTCAATATCGGTAATTTTATTTAAAATTTCTCTTAGTTCATCACGTGCTATTAATTTTTTGACAAGTTCTTCAACTGCATTCAATCGATTGTTAATTTCTTTTTCATTGTATAATGGCTCTTGAATCCAGTTTTTCATAAGTCTAGAACCCATAGTTGTTTGAGTTTTATCTATAACTGAGATTAACGCACCTTTTTTACGCCTATCTTTTAATGTTTCTAATATTTCTAAATTACGCCTTGTGTTTAAATCAATTTGCATATAATCACTTGATTTTTGCTTAACAATTTCTTTAATATGGGAAAGCGAACGTTTTTGAGTTTCTTCTAAATATGAAAGCAATGCACCAGAGGCTATTTGCCCATAAGGCATATCTTTTATGTCAAACTCAGTTTGATAATTTATTCCAAAATACTTTGATAATATTTCATCACAAGTAACTTTGGCATACTTTTTTTCATCATAATCACTAAACTTTGGCATCATATTTACTTTTACACAAGTAAGTAAATCACTTAATTGATAATTAGCATTACAAATAATTTCAGATGGCATTGTTCTAATTAAAAAATCATTTAAGTTATTAAAACAATCTTCGCCGTCATAATTTGCAATAGAAAATTCACCTGTAGTAAGTTCACAAAGTGAAACACCTATATGATTATTACGCTGAAAAATCGAAACGATATAATTATTTCGTTTTTCATCTAAAACTCCAGTATCGACAACTGTTCCAGGTGTAATAACTCTGACAACATCTCGTTTAACTATTTTTCCTTTTTCAGGCGCTGTTAATTGTTCACATATAGCAATTTTATAACCTAAAGAAATTAGTTTGTTAATATAACCTTCTGCTGCGTGATAAGGAATGCCACACATTGGGGCACGTTCATCTAAGCCACAATCTTTTCCTGTTAAAGTTAAATCTAACACTCTAGACATGGAAACAGCATCTTCATTAAATAGTTCATAAAAATCACCAAGCCTATAAAAAAGCACGCAATCTTTATATTGCTCTTTGGTAATCAAATATTGTTTCATCATGTCGCTAGGTTCTTTAACCTTAGGATTTTTAGCCATAAATTATATTCCTTTTTTCTTTTGTATTTGTTTTTCCATTTCTAAAATTTTATTTACTCTGAAATTTTTAATTTCATCTGGTATTTGGTTTGGCATATTTTCGGCAACAGTTCCACTACGCTTTGAATACATAAAGGCAAATATCCCATCATACTTTACATATTCAATTAATGAACAAGTATCATTAAAATCTTCTTCAGTTTCACCTGGAAATCCAACAATAATATCTGTTGTTAGTCTAATATTTGGTATTTTGTTCTTAATTTTATCAACAATATATAAATAATGCTCTCTTGTATATTTTCTGTTCATTGCTTTTAATATTTTAGTACTACCACTTTGAACAGGTAAATGAAGTTCCTTTAAAATTTTATCTTCCGATGCCAAAATTTCTATAACTTCATCAGAAATATCTTTAGGATGACTTGTCATAAAAGTTAGTTTAAAATCACCATCTAATCTACAAATTGATTTTAACAAATCAGCAAAATTGCCGTTTTCATAATCAGGTGCATGATAAGAATTTACATTTTGCCCCAGTAATGTTATTTGTTTATATTTCCCACAAGATATAATATTTTTACATTCATTTAATATATCTTCTTTTTTACGGCTCATTTCTCGGCCTCTAACATATGGAACTATGCAATATGTACAAAAATTATTACAACCATACATTATATTTACCCAAGCATTTTCACCACTAGTTCTACTAACTGGAACATTTTCACAAACTTCACCAGATTCTACATTTGAAAAAATACGTTTATTCTTTTCTTGTTTTTCTTTAATTAGTATAGGTAATGAATATAGATTATGTGTTCCAACTATAATATCAATAAAAGGAAATGTTTTAAATAATTTTTCTGCAATCTGTTTTTGTTGAGTCATACAACCAGCAACAGCTATTATTTTATTAGGATTTGCTTTTTTCATTCTTTTTAAATTACCAATATTTCCTAATGCTCTGTCTTCTGCACCTTCACGGATTGCACATGTATTAAATACGATTATATCGGCAGCCTCTTTACTATCTGTATAGCTGTAACCAATATTTTCAAGCATACCGGCAATTTTTTCTGATTCATGGACATTCATTTGACATCCAAAAGTAACTATAGTATATAACATAAAATTCTCCAATATGAATTATACAACAAAAATATGAAAATTGCTAGGAATTTTATTTAGTTTAAATAATTACTATATTCTTTATAAGCATATGATTAAAGCATTAAATCAAATATATATTGTATAATTTTTTTTTGTATTGAGATACTAAACTTAATGAGAAAAATTTTAAAAAAAGC
This sequence comes from Clostridiales bacterium, assembly GCA_015069385.1. Lineage (GTDB taxonomy): Bacteria > Bacillota > Clostridia > Christensenellales > UBA1242 > HGM11367. Next base: position 29,499 of record SVIS01000001.1, on the reverse strand, counting down.
ATTAAAGGTTGGAATGATTAGTGGGATTATTTTCTGCTTATTTGTTTTAACATATATGGCTATTATATATTTTACTTCTCCTGTTCAGTTTGATAAAACAAAAATTACAAATTCAAATTTAGTTATTAATATATATGACTCTGAAAAACGACCATTAAAACATACTTTTATTAATGGAGATTATGTAACCTTAAACCAAATACCTAAATATACAAAACAGTGTTTTATAAGTATAGAAGATAAAAAGTTTTATTCTCATTCAGGAATAAATGTTAAAAGAATTTTGGGAGCAGTAGTGAAAAACATAATGTCATTAAGTTTTAAAGAAGGAGCATCAACTATATCTCAACAATTAATTAAAAACACTCACCTAACAAACGAAAAATCCATAGGACGTAAAATTAACGAAATTAAATTAACCAAGCAATTAGAAAAACAATTTTCTAAAGACGAAATTTTAGAATATTATTTAAATATTATATACTTTGGTGATAACTGTTATGGTATACAAAATGCCAGTGAACATTATTTTTCAAAACCAGTTAGCAAACTTAGTTTAGATGAAAGTGCTGTTTTGGCTGGAATAATTAAATCGCCCAACAAGTATCATCCAGTAAAAGAATATACGAATTGCATTAAACGTAGAAATATAGTTTTAAACGAAATGAAAAATGATGGTAATATTAATGAAAACGAATTTATAAAAGCAAAAAGTATTAATACAGTAATAAATATAAGCAACAATAGCAACATAATGAATTCTTATTCTAAGGCGGCTATTAAAGAGGCTGAAAAAATTTTGAAAATGCCAGAAAAAAATATTGCTGTTGGCGGATATAAAATATTTACATACATGAATAAAGAAAAACAAGAGTCACTTGAAAAATCTGTTGATACTTCAATTAATGAAGATTATGCTATGATATCTATAAATGCAAAATCTGGTTTTATAGAAGCATATACTGAAAAAGCAGATTTACCACTATTTAACGTAAAAAGGCAGCCAGCATCGGCCATAAAACCTATTCTTGTATATGCTCCTGCTATTAATGAGAACATAATTACACCAAGTACTGTAATTTTAGATGAACATATATCAATAAATGGCTATGAACCTCAAAACATAGGAAATAAACAATATGGATATGTAAGTGCAAAAGAAGCATTATCTTCTTCATTGAATATTCCGGCAGTTAAAATATTGAGTTATGTTGGTATTGATAAAGCAAAAAATTATTTACATAAACAAAATATACAATTTGTAGAAGAAGATAATAATCTTGCCCTAGCGCTTGGCGGAATGACTTATGGAATGACTTTAAAAGAATTGACTAATTGTTATCAAACATTGGCAAATGAAGGAAAATATATAGAATCAAAGTTTATCGATTATATTTTTGATAAAAGTGGCAAACTAATATATAAAAATAATTCAATTCCAAAAAATATATATAGAACAGATACTGCATATTTGCTTACAGACATGTTACATGATGGTGCAAAAAATGGAACAGCCAAACGATTAAGTGATTTACCATATTATGTTGCTTCAAAAACAGGTACATCTTCAATTTCAAAACAAAACCTAGATGCATATAATATTAGTTATACATCAGAAGATATTGTTGGTTGTTGGATAGGCAATATTGATAATTCACCAATAAATATTGTAGGCGGCGGCAAACCAACTTCTTATGTTAAAAATTATTTTAATGAAATATATAAAACTCACTCCCCTAAAACCTTTGAAATACCATCTTCTGTAATTGAAGTTGAAATAGATAGCCTTGCTCTTGAAAATGAACACATAATATACAAAGCTAATAATTTTTTACCTGAAAGATATCGTAGAAAAGCACTTTTTTCACGCTTTAACTTACCAAAAATCAACTATGATACATCACTCACAATTCAGCCAGTAAAAATTGAAGGAAAAGTCTTAAATGGAGTAACAACAATATCTTTTGATGCAAATGCTTACTATGAATACGAATTATATGAAATAAAAAATGATTCTGAAGTTTTATTACAAACTGTTTCAAATAAAAAAGGTATAACAAAGTTCACTTTTTTGCAACAGCCTAATTCAGTTTGTAAATATTATGTAAAAACCAAAGCCAAGAACTATTCAACAGGCGATATTTTAGAAAGTGAAAAAAGTAATATAGTTGAGTTATTTTATAACGAACAATAAAAAATAAAGAGATTGTTTATATATACAATCTCTTTATTTTTATTGCTTACACAAATCTTTATTTTGACATTCGTATACAGGTTGTTGAGGTTTACCATTTTTATATATTGTTTTTTTAATTGTAACAATTTTTTCTTTTACACAAATATTACCTTTTTCATCATATTCTAAATGCTTATCAATGGGGGTGATATCACCTGTTTCCAAATTAAATATTGCATTTTTATATTTCATATCTTTACCATAAACGTATTGTTTCATTTTTAATGGTTTGTTAATTAGTGAAATTATTGTTTCGTTTTCTCTATAATCTTTTGCATCGGTTATAGCAACTAATTGATTTGTTTTTGTATTAACTATTAAATAATAAGGTAATGGTCTAGTAAAATAAGTTGTTTCGTCATAATCTAAAAAACAAACTATACCACAATATACTGTATAATTGCCGGATACAGTATAAGATTTGCGTTTAAAATACAGAGCATCGTTAACTCCACCATCTTTTACAAGTTTATTTGCAAGTTTTCATTCATCTACATCTAATAACGAATTTTTATCAAATACACACATAGTTTTCATTGTATTACCCCTTTAACTAGAAAATCAACAAAATATGTTTACAAGAGTAATATATCACAAAATCTTGTAAAAAACAATACCCAATTAAAAGGAAGATAAAATTAAATATCTTCCTTCAAATTTTATTCTTCAATTAATGCATTTAAATTACCACCAGTAATTTGTTCGCGAACTTTACTTTCAATTTCTTCGTAAACTTCTGGATGGTCTTTTAAGTATTGTTTGCAGTTTTCCTTACCTTGAGCAATTTTTTCATCATTATATGAGAACCAAGAGCCAGTTTTTTGAACAATGTTTAACTCTATAGCCATGTCAAGAGTTGAGCCTACTTTTGAAATACCCTCACCATACATGATATCAAATTCAACAGTTTTAAATGGAGGTGCAAGTTTATTTTTTACAATTTTTGCTTTTGTTTTGTTACCAATAATATTTGCACCATCTTTTATAGAATCAACTCTTCTAATATCAATACGTATACTAGCATAAAATTTAAGTGCTTTACCTCCAGCAGTGGTTTCAGGATTACCAAACATAACACCAATTTTTTCACGAAGTTGATTTATAAATATAATACAAGTTTTACTTTTATTTGCTATACCAGCAATTTTTCGCATGGCTTGACTCATAAGTCTTGCCTGAAGACCCATATGTTGGTCACCCATATCGCCATCAATTTCTGCCTTAGGAGTTAAAGCAGCAACAGAGTCTACTACAACAACATCTACAGCACCTGTTCTAACTAATGAATCACAAATATCAAGTGCTTGTTCACCATTATCTGGCTGAGAAACATAAAGTTCACCAATATCAACACCTAGTTTGCCAGCATAAACTGGGTCAAGTGCATGTTCTGCATCAATAAAGGCAGCAGTTCCACCCATTTTTTGCGCCTCTGCAACTACATGTAGTGCGAGTGTTGTTTTACCAGATGATTCTGGTCCATATATTTCAATTATTCTACCTCTTGGCATACCGCCACAACCAAGTGCTAAATCTAATGGTAAACATCCAGTTGGTATAACTTCAATTTTTTGATCAGGTGCATCACCTAATTTCATAATAGCGCCTTTACCAAACTGTTTTTCAATGTTTAAAATTGCTTGTTCTAAAATTTTTTTCTTATCGTCCATATAATCTCCTAATAACTCTTCTATTATATCATACCATTTTTCAAATAGCAAACATTTGTACTATTTTCTTTAAAGAGTTTTATAATCTCTTGCATTCAATTTTTTTATTAAGTAAAATTTTGCCGCATTTGCCACATTATCAAAAATTGAATTATTATCGCCTTGAAAGGTGTTTTTATAAATATCAATTTTTAATTTGTTACCTAATGCAATATATGAAGTTGCTACGTTATTTGAAATATGCATAATAACAGCTAATGCTAAATCACAATCATTATTTTCTAATGATTTTACTGCTAGAGCATATGCAACTTCCGCACTTGCCTCTCCGTAGGTCTGTATTAAATCATTAGAAATGCCAAATTTTAACTTTGATTTTACATTTGGTAAACATATGATGCTTGAAATATTATTAATATTAACATTCACATTATTTAATATATTGTTAACCGACAAATCACCTATAAGAGAAAGTTTTACATTACTTGTTTTTATTAAATTTTCTAAATAGTTATTTAACGATAAATCTTGTACAGAATAAATGTATTTTTCTAGTTTATTAAAAACAACCTGTCTATATGTTTGAAAAAGTTCATTACCTTGTTTTGCCTTTATTACAATGTCATTATCTAACCCTCTTGAAAATATAGATATATGCACTTTATCTTTATTTTTTATTTGTTCTTTTAGCACTTCGAAAATATAATCTTCACTAAGTCCAAAAGTTTTATATGTTTCACTTTTATATTCTATAGCAAAATTATTTTCAATATATTCAAGCAAACAATCGTTATAAATACTTTTAAATTCATTAAAATTATTTGGTAAAACAAATATGTAACTTTCAGCAACTTTTACATAAAAACCTTGTGTTTTACCATTTGGATTTGTAATTGCCACAGCCTTAGATGGAATTATACATTCAAGTTCACTTGTTTTATCCATAGGTAAATTCAATTGTTTATAATAATTTGTAGTTGTGTTTTTTAAAGATTCGTTTGTTGTAAGTTCACAACCACTTAAATTTGCAAGAACTGAATTTAATTTGCTATTAGATTTTTGTAATAACAAAAAATAAATGTCATTATTTTTAAATGTTAAATTCTCATAATCATAGTTATTACAAAAAACACATACTTCTTCTATTTTAAAGTTTAATTTATACATGTTTTCACTCAAAAATTTAGCCGATAAATTAAACTTTTTGCCAAGAAGAGTTTTATCACAAAAAGTATATATATGAACCATTTTAGCCTTTTAATACTTGTTTATTTTTAATAATATAGTTTGCACCTGACAAAATAGTAAATAATGTTGCAAGACCAATAGAAACATATCCAATTATTTGTAAAACAAGTAAAACAGTTGAATTAATTGTTACATTATAGGTAAAAAATGAAACTAGGAAAAGAACAGGAATTGCAATATCTTGTGTGAAAGTTTTAATTTTACCAAACATGTCAGCGGCCATAACAATATTATGTGAAGCAGCGATTTGTCTAAATGCTGATATTAGCAATTCTCTTCCAATAATAATAATTGCAATAAGAACACCATAAGGATGTGGAATCGTGTAATCAATTACAACAAGTAAAAGACCTGACATAACTAAAAGTTTGTCTGCTATTGGATCTAATAATTTTCCAAGATTTGTGACAAGATTATGTTTTCTTGCGATTTTTCCATCTAAAAAATCAGTAAAAGCAGCGATTATAAATACAGCTAAAGCAATTACTTTTCCATATGGAACAAAATCTGCTAAATAAAAAAATAGCATAACAGGTATTAAAAATATTCTAAGTAAAGATAATTTGTTTGGTAAATTCATTATATTATTTCTCCTTTAAATAAACCTTCATAATAGCCAATTAGTTTGGCTTTTTGTATTTCTCCTATTTGAACTTGTTGTTTCTCATCAAATATTACTAAAAAATCAACTTCAGGTGAATTTTGTGCTGTTCGTCCAACAAAGACATGTTCTTGCTCATCATAAAAATCAATTAATACATCAACTGTATTACCAATTTGATTAATATTTAACGCATGCATAACCTTTTCTTGAATTTTTTGAGCTTTTTTCAAGCGTATATTTTTGATGAAGTTAGGAACTTGTTTTTTCATAAAATATGCTTTTGTTTTTTCTTCTTTTGAATATGTAAAAAAACCAACATTATTTAGTTTAGCACTTTCTAAAAATTCTAACAACTTTTTAAATTGTTTTCCTGTTTCACCCGGGAATCCAACAATAAATGTAGACCTTATTGCAATTTCAGGATAATTTGTTTTAATATTTTGTATTAAATTTCGTATATCTTCTTCTGACGAACGTCTATTCATATCTTTTAATATTTTATTGTCAATATGCTGAAGTGGAATATCTAAATATTTACAAACTTTTGGATTGTTTTTAATTTCTTGCAATAATTCTTCCGTAATTGTTTCTGGATAGCAATAATGTAAACGTATCCATTTTAGTTTTTTAATTTTACTTAACTCTTTTATTAAGTCTACTAATTTATTAGAATTATATAAATCTGTACCATATCTAGTTATATCTTGCGCAACAAGAATTAATTCTTTGACACCTTGTTCTGCTAATTGTTTTGCTTCTTTTAATAATTCATCAAACGGCTCAGATTTATATCTTCCACGAATTCTAGGTATAGTACAATAAGCACAACCATTATCACATCCATCAGCAATTTTTAAATAAGCATAATGAGGTAAATTTGTTAAAAATCTACCGTTTTTGTAATCAACATTTCCTTGTAAATTATAAAGACGTAATATGATATTTACAATATTTTTATTATCTTTAATATCAACAAAAGCATCTACATTTTTGAAAAAATGTTGAACTTCTATTCCATAACGATTGTTTAAACAACCAGTAACAATTAATTTTTCACATTTTATTTGTTTAAGTTCTTCCATTTCTAAAATTGTTGAAATAGCTTCGGTTGTAGCTGGTGCAATAAATGCACAAGTATTCACAATAATAATATCGCAGTCTTCAACTTCTGCACATATTTTAAAACCAAAGTTTTTTAAATTAAAAAGCATTTTTTCAAGATCAACTCTGTTTTTATCACAACCTAAACTAATAGCACCAACCTTTTTTGTCTTTAGTTCATCAAATGTCATATTTAAACTTTATCCTTCTCCATATAATTTGTCATATTCTTCCATAGTCATATAAACCGATCGAGATTTACTGCCATCTGATGGTGAAATATAACCTGCTTCTTCCATTTGGTCAATAATTCTAGCAGCCCTTGGAAAACCAACTAAAAATTTTCTTTGTATCATAGATATAGATGCATGTCCGCTTTCTATTACAGACTTTAATACTTGTGGCATTAAAGCATCGAAGCCATCGTTAGATGCTCTATCTCCATCTATTTGTGTTACAACATCTTTTTTAGGTGGATTTAAAATAGATTGTTCTGTTTTCATATCAAACTCGTAATCACCATTATTTTCTTTTACATAAGTAACAATGTCATCAATTTCTTTTGTTGTTACAAAACAACCTTGAATACGTTTAGGAACACCTGTATCACTAGACATAAACAACATATCACCTTTGCCAAGAAGTTTATCTGCCCCACCTTGATCTAAAACAGTTTTTGAATCGGCAAAAGTCATTAAAGCAAAACAAATTCTGGCACTTAAGTTTGCTTTAATTTTTCCAGTTACAATATCTACTGAAGGTCTTTGAGTTGCAAGAATCATATGAATGCCGGCAGCCCTTGCTTTTTGTAATATTCTACAAATATGTTCTTCTGCCTCTTTTTTTGCAGTCATTAAAAGGTCTGCAAGTTCATCAATGATGAAAATTATATAAGGCATTTTTTCTGCTCTACCCTCTAAAACCTCTTCGCTATGATTATATTCTTCTAAATTTTTTACACGTGCGTTTGCAAATACAATAAATCTTCTTTCCATTTCATCAACACACCAAGAAAGTGCATTTAGTGCTTTTTCGCTATCGGTTATAACATTTGGTGTTAATAAATGAGGAAGATTGTTATACATAGAAAATTCCACACGTTTTGGGTCAACTAAAATAAACTTAACTTCATCTGGAGAATATCTATAAATTAAACTTAAAATAATTGCATTTATACAAACAGATTTACCAGAGCCTGTTGTACCAGCAATTAAAAGATGTGGTACTTTAATTAAACTAAAAGTTTTAACCGCACCCGAGATATCCTTACCAAGAGCAATAGACAAATTTGCCTTAGCCTCCATGAATTCACGTGATAAAATTATATCTCTTAAGCCAACTGTTGCAATTTTTTCATTAGGAACTTCTATACCAACGGCTCTTCTTCCAGGAATTGGCGCTTCTATACGAATATCACCATTAGATGATAAATTATATGCAATATCTTCTTGAAGAGCAAGTAAGCGTTTAATACTAACACCGGCTGGCATTTCAAGTTCATATCTTGTAACAGCAGGACCTATTACTACACCAATTACTTTTGCAGGAATGCCAAATGTATCTAGGGCAATTTCTAACTCTTCTCTCTTCATTACAACATCTTGATTCATAAGAGATAAATCCATACTTTGTGTAGTTAGAAGTTCTATTGGTGGTTTAACATAAACAATTGGCTCTTTTGGAACAATTGGCATGGAAACTTGTGATGGTTCCTCTTTAAACATATTTGTTGACGAAATATAACTAGAAGTATTTGTAGTTTCTTGTTTTGTTTCTTTATTTAATGATGCCAAAATATTATTAGTAAAGTTTTCTACATCTAAAGTGTTTTCATGTTGTTTTTCTTCAATAATTTGTGATGGAATTGGTTGAATCTTTATTGGCTCATTAATAGTTAAATTATCTTCTATAATATTCACTTTAGGTTTAATATTTGATTCAACATTATCAGTATTTCCAATTGTGCTTTTAACATTAGTTATTGAAGTGGACGGAATAATTGTTGAAATATCTTCATGAATAACTTTGCTTGGCATGTCATTTAAATTGATGGTTGGGGTTATAGTTTCATCATCAAAACTCTTGTTCTTTAGATTCATAAAATTTGCTTGTATTTTATTTAACTGATTAGAACTATATTTACTAAGTTCAATTTTATCATTTTTACCAGAAAGCAAATATTCCCTAGTATTTTCTGGTTTGATTTTTACTTCGTTTTCAATCTCTGTATTGAAATAGCGGCTATTATCTTCTAGATCTTGTTTAGAAGATGCAAGTAAACCTAACTTACGTTTAGCAGCTTCTTCAGTCGTTTCTTGTTCTTGTTTAGCATTAAGTGTTATTTTTACCTGCTCTTTATTTTCTGTTTGTGTATTATTTAAAACAGAAGATTTTAAATTGTTTTCTAACTCTTTAACAGTAATTTTTGCAGGAATACTAGAAACTTGTTCTGGAGAATTTAAAACTTTTATTGCTTTTTTTAAATTTTCATTTTTACTTAAGTAGTGTATATAATCTATTGTTAAAGCAACAAAAATTAATGAAAGTGCAATAAATATTATATATGCACCCAATCGATTTAATAAATATAAAACAGGTGCCGTAACAATGCCTAAAATAATACCACCTGCAGTTGTTTTTTGTGTGTAACATGTGGTTATATATTGCCAAAAATTAAGACCATCATTTTTAACTAAAATTAATTGTAAAATACTTAAAACAAATATTACTGACAAACAAAGAAGAACACCATATTTTTTTGGCATTACATACTTTTTATGACCAACAAGGGCAAAGCCAACTGCCATTAATGTTATAAAAAGAGGATAGCAAAAAAGCCCAGCAGTTCCTAATAAAAAACTTTTCATGAAAGGAACAAACCGAGTTATTAAGCAAAAGAGACAAATTATTGAAACAGCAACTAAAATACAGCCTACAATTTTTTGATAGTCGGTCTTTTTTTTCTTTGGTTTCTGTTCTTCAAAATTATATATTGCCATATAAAATTCCTTTGTCAGTTTAGTATATCATTATTTATTTTTCACTGCAACAATAAAGTAAAATTAATCTTAAAAATAATGACAGAAATTAACTAATATTTTTGCTAACTGTATCAATATTTAAACCTAGTTCTATATATTTTTTGATAATTTTGTCTAAACAATTTGCAGTGGCTTGTGTTGGATGCATTAAAATTAAATCACCTGCCTGTGCAGCATTTGTTGCTCTTGTATAAAGTAACTCTTCATCTTGGTCACGCCAATCAATTGTATCTTTACTCCACATAATAGTTTTATAACCTAAACTTTCGGCTATTTGTGCTGTCATTTTGTTATATGCTCCACTAGGTGGTGCAAATAATGTCATATTTATTCCTGTTAAATCACGAACTAGTTCATGAGTTAAATTAATTTCGTTAATTTGTTGCTGGTCAGTAATTTTACTATGGTCTTTATGCCAATAGCCGTGTGATGCAATTTCATTGCCGCTGTTATATATTTTCATAAAACAATCATTATTTTTTTCAACCCATATACCACCAACAAAAAATGTTGCTTTTACATTATTTTTTTCTAAAACATTTATAATTTGTTCAACATATTCATTTCCCATATAAACATTAAACATCAACGATATTGTGTTATTATGTTCTTTTCCACAAAAAATTGGTTGAGTGTTATTGCTGCTAAATGCACCAATAACTCCACCTTGATAAGTTAAAATGCTTATAGAGATTATTGCAAGAATAATAATAAAGTTTGCAATATACTTTTGAAAAAACTTATAAGTTATTTTATTCATAAAGTAAATTATGAAATGTTTTACAAAAAAATTACTTTAATGTACAATAATTTATAAGGAGCAAAATATGAAAAAATCTGTTAATTTATATTTTAACACTGCTGACACTAAAGAAAAATTGCTTGAAATTAAAAATTTAGGCTACGATGAATTTTTTACTGGAATATATGACGCAAAAGAAACAATAAAATTTAATGAACAAATACAACTGGCAAAAAGTTTAGGTCTTGATTGTACAATGATACATTGTTCTTATTATGAACCTGACTTAAATAATTTTTGGTTTGACTGCGAAGCCGGTGATAAAGTTGAATACAATTATATAAATCAAATAAAATTATGCAATGGTTTATCTAAAAATTTTGTTGTGCACTTAAATGGTGGTTTTAATAGCAAACAAACAATTGTAGGTTTACGAAGAATCAAAAATTTATTAAAAGTTTGTGAGGAAAACAACATAAATTTATGTATTGAAAATTTATATTCGGCAGATGAAATTGATTACATTTTTACAAATATTAATCACCCTAATTTAAAAATTTGTTTTGATATTGGTCATAAAAATTTTTTAACACCGGCACTTGATATTATGAATAAATATGGTGAGTTCGTAACTGTATTACACTTACATGATAATGATGGTAAAGCTGATTTGCATAAAATACCATATACTGGCAGTGTTAATTGGAACGAATTTGCAAAATCTTTAGTTAGATTTCCAAATTTGGTTTTATCTTCTGAAATTAAATATAACAATGTTGACTTTAAAAAGATTTTACAAGAAAATTTAAATGCTTTAAAAAAGTTAGATAAAACTATTCAATCTTTTAATGACAAATCTAAATAAGAAAACACTCTCTTCGTTCCTGTTGTTCTTGCGTGCCTAAAGAAAACACTCTCTTCGCTTATATTGTCTTGCTTAATAAATAAAAATCACCTAAATAGGTGATTTTTATTTTATATAATTAGCATTTAGAAATAAGTTTAAAATCATATCTACCCTTATCATCGACTTTAATACATTCAATTAAAACATCATCGCCAAGGTTTAATATATCTTCAACTTTTTCAACTCTTTTGTCACAAAGTTTTGATATATGAATCATTCCTTCTTTGCCAGCGCCTAAATCAACAAAAGCACCAAAAGACATTATTCTAACAACTCTACCTTTGTATTGTTTACCAACTTCAATATCGGTTACAATATTTAAAATTATTTCTTTTGCTCTTTGAGCCATGTCTGCATTTTGAGTTGCAATAAACACTCTGCCATCATCATCAATATCTATTTTAACACCAGTTTCCTCAATGATTTTATTAATTGTCTTACCACTTTTTCCAACAACATCACCAATTTTTTCTGGATTAATATTAAATGAAATAATTTTTGGAGCATATTTAGAAAGTTCTTTATTAGGTTCTGGAATACATTCTAGCATTTTTTGCATAATGAACATTCTTCCATCACGAGCTTGATTTAAAGCTGTTGTTAAAATTGCTTTATCAATGCCTTTTATTTTGATATCCATTTGAATGGCTGTAATACCTTTTGATGTACCTGTAACTTTAAAGTCCATATCACCAAGAAAGTCTTCTAAGCCTTGTATATCACTCATAACTGCAACTTTGCCAGTAGTTTCATCTTTAATTAAACCCATAGCAATACCTGCAACAGGAGCCTTAATTGGAACACCAGCATCCATTAATGCAAGAGTTGAACCACATGTTGAAGCCATAGATGATGACCCATTTGAAGAAATAACTTCACTAACCAAGCGAATTACATATGGGAACTCATCTTCAGAAGGAATAACTGGAACTAACGCTCTTTCAGCAAGTGCACCATGGCCAATTTCACGTCTACCAGGGGCTTTTAATGGACGAGCCTCACCTGTAGCATATGGTGGCATGTTATAATGGTGAATATAACGTTTTTCTTCTTCTTGTTCATCTAACACTTCAATACTTTGTGCATCACCAACGGTACCTAAAGTACAAGTAGTTAAAACTTGTGTTTGACCACGTGTAAACACACCAGTGCCATGAACACGAGGAAGAATGCCATGTTCACACCAAATTGGACGAATTTCGGTTAATGCCCTACCATCTGGACGAACACCATCGTTAATAATTTTAGCCCTAACAATTTCTTTTGTCATTTTATATAAAACATCACCAATTTGACGTTCACATTCTGGATAAATTTCTGCGAAATGTGCTTTTACATCGGCATCAACTTTATCTTGAGCATCACTGCGTTCTTGACGATTAAAATGAGAAAGTGTTTCTTTTAACATATCTGTTGCATAAGCCCTAACATCAGCATCAATGTTTTCTGGTACTTTATATACTTCTACCTCTGCAAGAGGTTTACCAATTTCCTTTTTTATTTCAAGTTCAAAAGCAACTTGTTTTTTAATTTCTTCGTGAGCAAACATAATAGCATCTAGCATTTCATCTTCAGTAACCTCATTAGCACCAGCTTCAACCATTAAAATTGCTTCATTGGTTCCACTAACAGTTAAGTGCATTAAACTGGCTTCACGTTCTTGTTCATTTGGATTACAGATGTATTTTCCATCGACATAAGCCACTTGAACAGAACCTGTAGGGCCTTGAAAAGGAATATCTGAAATAGTTAATGCAATAGATGAGCCAAGCATAGCAAGTGGCTCAATTGCAACATCTGGATCAACAGATAAAGCAGTTGCAACAACGGTTACATCATTAAAAAAACCTTTTGGAAAAAGAGGACGAAGTGGGCGATCAATAAGCCTAGAAGTTAAAATTGCTTTATCACTTGCTCTACCCTCACGACGTTTATACCCACCAGGAATTTTACCAACAGAATACATTTTTTCTTCAAAATCTACACTTAAAGGGAAAAAATCAATTCCATCACGTGGGGATTGTGCCATTGTTACATTTACCATAACTGCAGTTTCACCACAACGAACAATACAAGATCCGTTTGATTGTTCACAATATTTACCGGTTTCTACTACAACTTCTTTTCCACCTATTTGTGTTTTAAAAATTTTACCTAAATTACTCATAATTCTCCTTAAATTTACTAGGCAACAAACATTGTTTAATTTTAAAAAATCGAGGAAGAAAGGCTAGTATGCCTTGCCTTCCCCGAGAAAAGACTATCTTATTTGTAAATCTTTTTTTAATTGACGATAAGCCTCGATATCTCTTTCTTCTAAATATTTTAAGAAAGATTTACGTTGACCAATAAGCATTGAAAGACCGCGTCTTGAATGATTATCGTTATGATTTTTCTTCAAGTGTTCAGTAAGTTCTCTAATTCTTTCAGTTAAAAGAGCAACTTGAACTTGTGCAGAGCCTGTATCATTTTCAGATTGTTTAAATTGATTAATGATTTCTTGCTTTCTTACTTTGTCCATTTAATTTTACCTCCTATGGATTTTACGCTAAAAACAAAGATGACCGTTGAGGACTCGAATCCCTTTGTTTAAAGACCTTGAATATATTATCACATTGCCAGTCATTTGTAAAGTATTTTTTGTTGCTAAAACAAATTATTAACAAATTCTTGAGAATTAAACTCTTCTAAATCATCAATTGTTTCTCCAGTGCCAACAAACACAACAGGCAGGTTTAATTTATCAGCAATCGTAATAACTACTCCACCCTTTGCTGTACCATCTAACTTGGTTAAAATTATGCCATCAATATGCATATATTCATTAAAATGTTCTATTTGAGATAAAGCATTTTGACCAGTAGTTGCATCTAAAACAATTAAATTATACCTATTAGCATTTTCATACTCACGAGTTATAATTTTATCAATTTTTCGCAGTTCTTCCATCAAATTTACTTTTGTGTGTAATCTGCCAGCGGTATCTATAATTAATACATCAGTATTTTTTGCTTTTGCTGAAGAAATGCCATCATATACAACAGCAGCAGCATCAGCACCTTCGCTATGTTTAACAATTCTTACCTTGTTTCTATTTGCCCACTCTGTTAGTTGTGCACTGGCAGCGGCACGAAAAGTATCACCTGCAACTAATGTTACTTCTTTTTTATTCTTTTTAAAGTAATTAGTAAGTTTACCAATACTAGTTGTTTTACCAACGCCATTAACACCAATAATAGTTATAACTGCAGGATAATTAAATTTTGTTGATTCTAATTCATCTAACATTTCTTTAATAATGGTCTTTAATGCTTGTTTAACATCATCGGCCTTGCGAATTTTGTTTTTTCTGGCATAAATTCTAAGTTCGTCTACTATTTTTTCGCTTGCTTCAAAACCGACATCGCTTGACACCAATATATCAGTTAAATCTTCAAAAAAATCATCTGTAAGTTCACCATGGCTAAAAAGAGAATCAAACTTACGAGCAAGAGCTTCCCTTGTTTTTTTTAGTGCATCACCAATTTTTTTAAACAGCCCCATTTGCTTTATTCTCCTTTTCTAAGTTTTTAATAGCATCAGCAAGTTTAACACTAACTGTTCTAGATACACCTTTTTCTTCCATAGTAACACCATATAAAGAGTCGGCAAGTTCCATGGTTGGTTTTCTATGTGTAATTACAATAAATTGTGTAACTTTTGAAAAACGTTTTAAATATTGAGCAAAACGTTCAACATTAGAATCATCTAACGCTGCCTCTATTTCATCTAATAAGCAGAAAGGCATTGGACGAAGTTTTAAAATACTAAATAATATTGCAATTGCTGTTAATGCCTTTTCTCCACCAGATAATAAAGTTATATTTTGAAGTTTTTTGCCTGGTGGTTCTGCGACTATATCAACACCAGCCTCTAATGGATCACCACTTTCTGACTCTATTAATTCTAATTTAGCATTACCACCACCAAAAAGTTCTCTAAATGTTACTTTAAAGTTTTCACTTACCTTTTGGAAAGCAGTATCAAACCTTATTGTCATTTCCTTGCTAAGGTCTGCTATAATTTCAGTTAATTCGCTTTCTGCTTTTGAAAGGTCTGCTACTTGAGCAGATTTTTCTTCATAACGTTCAAGAAGAATTTTTATATCATCTATAGCATTTATGTTTACTGCACCTAATTTAGTAATTTCACGTTTAATTCTATATATTTCTGGCATAGCAACTGAAATATCAAAATCTGGACGTTTAAATTGCAAACAAGTATCGTAAGTTAAAGAATAATCTTCATAAATTTTTTCTTGCATATTTTCAAGTTCAGTATCAACTTTGCTTAAATGAAGTTCTTCTGCATATTTTTTGTCATTTATTTTTGTAATGCTTTCATTCAATTCTTGCTTTTTTATATCTAATTCTTTAATTAAATTTTGAGTTTGTTGTTTATCAGAATCAAGTTCAATTTGTTTTTGTTTTATTTGATCCAATAATTGTTTTTTCTCGCTATTTTCGGCTTTTTCAAACTGACTTGAAATTATTTTTTCACCCTCAGCAATTGTTTCTTCAATACTAGTTATTTCATGATTTAAATTAATTAAAATTTCATTTTGCTTATCTATATCATAATTTATTCTAATTATGTCTTCGCCAATAGCACTTACTTCGGTTTCTGTAGAAGCAATTTCTATTTTAATTAATGTCATTTGTTCATTTAATTTTTCACGTTTTTGTCTAAGTTCGTTAAATAGGTTTTGCTTTTCTGTCATGAACTTAGAAGTTTCTGCTTTACTGCTTATGGCGTTTTCTTCTAATTCATCTATGCTAGATAACTCATCAGTAATAACACTTATGCGTGATTTAATATGTGCGTTTGATGCACTAATTGAATCCAATTCATCACGCATATCTTCGAGCATACTTTTGGCTTGTTGATATTTTTCATTTTCTTTTACAAAATTAATTTCAGCATTATTTTTTTCATCTAAAAATTTATTAATATTATTTTTATAAAATTCCTGCTCGTGTAACATCTCCTCTAATCTTGAGTTTTTTTGAAGTAGTTCTGCTTGCAATTTTTGGATTTCAACACCAAGAGTTTGAATTTCACGCTCTCTGGAAATTAAATTTGCTGCCTCTTGTTTACGACTACCACCAGTCATTGAGCCTGCTGGATTAATAACATCACCATCTAACGTTACAATTTTGTATGAAATTGTTGTATTATGAGAAACAGAAATAGCGGTATCTAAATTGTCAACAATTATAGTTGTTCCAAGTAAATTTGCTATAATATTATCTATATCACTTGAATACGAAATAAGTTCACTAGCAACTCCAAAAACACCTGTTTTAGATAATATTTTTTTATCATCATTAGATATTTTACGAGGTTTTATAGTGCTAATTGGTAAGAAAGTTGCTCTACCATATTGATTTGTTTTTAAATAATTAATTAAATCTTTAGCACCTTGTTCGTTAAATGTAACTATATTTTGAACAGCGTTACCAAGAGCAACCTCAATTGCAGTTTCATACTTTTGAGGTACTGTAATTAACGTGGCAAGTGCACCCATCATTTTGTTTTTTATGCCTTCATTTTTCTTACAATCTAAAAGCAACCGCTTTACTGCCACTTGATAGCCATCAAATGAATTTTGCATTCCCTCTAGCATATTTTTTTTATTTTCATATACTTGAAGTTTAATATTTAAATTATGTTTTTGGCTTTCTGTTTCACGAATTTCTGAAAGAAGACTTTCTTGTTTAAATTTGCTCTCAGCATATATTTTTGCTGTTTTATTTTTTTCTTCAAATAGCAACTTACAATTTTTTTCTAATTCTTTATAATGTGCTTCTTTTTCCGTAATATTTTTTTCTGCTTCTTGAGCTCTAATTGTTAAGTCTTTTAAATTTTCTTCAAGCATTTGCTTTTCTGCTTGATATTTAGAAAAATTAACTTTTATATCAGATAATTTATCCATCGCATCAATCATTTTTTGTTGAGAAGATGAAGCCTCTTCTTCTTTTTCGGTAAGTTCATCAACAAGAGAAATATATTCTTTTGATACTTCATCGTATGATAAATGCAATTGACCTAATTTAGCATCTAGTTCAGCCTGTTTATTAATTTTAAACTCTAATTCTGTTTTGTCTTTAACAAGGGCATTATTTGCATTTAAAACATCTAAGTTTAATTTATCTTTTTGCAAATTTAAATTATTTAATCTTTCACGAATAACTTTAATTTCACCCGATTGTTGCTCTATTTCTACAGTTAAACGCAAAATTTCATTATGAACATTTTCAATCTCTTTATCTATTATATTAAGACGTTCCATACTTTGCGTATAATTAGCGTTAGTTTCTTCTAACCTTTTACTTTCTAAAGTAAGTTCTTCTGATATTGCCTTAATTTTTAAATTAATTTGGTCTTTTACATTCTTAGCATTTTCATATTGAAAAACATATGCATTTATTTCTAAATCTTTTAGTTGGTCTTTAAAAGCAAGATACGCCTTAGCGTTTTCCGCTTGCCTTTTCATAGGCCCCATTTGCCTTTCAATTTCTTGTACAATATCATTCACTCTAGCAATATTATCTCGAGTTCTTTCTAACCTGCGCTCTGCTTCTACTTTACGAGATTTAAATTTAGAAATTCCAGCAGCATCTTCAAAAATTGATCGTCTATCTTCTGGCTTAGAAGAAATAATTTGTTCAACCTTACCTTGACCTATTATTGAATAGCCATCTTTACCAATACCAGAATCATAAAGTAGGTTAATAATATCTTTAAGTCTACACTCATTACGATTTATAAGATATGCGCTTTCACCAGAACGATAAAGTTTTCTTGTTATTGCAACTTCATCAAAGTCATAATTAAAATACCTATCTGTATTGTCAAAAGTTAATGTTACTTCACAAAAAGAAAGACTTTTACGCCTTTCTGTTCCATTAAAAATGACATCTTGCATAGAAGTACCACGCAAGTTTTTACTACTTTGTTCACCAAGTACCCACCTAATTGCATCGGCTACATTGCTTTTTCCGCAACCATTTGGACCAACTATGGCTGTAACACCTGAGTCAAATTTGATTTCAATTTTATCAGCAAACGATTTAAAGCCTGCTAGTTCAATTTTTTTAAAATTCATATGTATTCCTATTGTTTGTAAATTTCAAGTGCAAGTCTTGCACATTCTTTTTCTGCCTCACTTTTACTTTTTGCACTTGCAGAGGCAACAATTTTTCCATTGACATTTAAATTAATAAAAAAGGTTAAATTATGTGCGGGACCTTGAGTTTTTTCAAGCTCATAGTTAAAAGAATATTTCATTTTCTGAGCAAATTCTTGAAATAAACTTTTATAATCTTTTCTTTCATCTGGTTCTAAATAGAAGTTATTTTTAATAAATTTTTCACATTCTTCTAGTCCACTTTCTAAATAAATTACCGCCACTAAGCTTTCAACAATGTCACATTTAATTGCTTTTGTAACACAAGGGCAACTTTTGCCTAGTTTAACTAAATTAGCTACTGATAATTTATCAAAAACTCTACTTAAACTATCTTCGCTGACAATATTAGCCCTAGCCCTTGTTAATTCAGCTTCCTTATATTTCTCTGATTTAAATAAAATATCTGCAATTAAAAAATCTAAAATGGAATCACCCAAAAACTCATAACGCTCATAGTTTTTTTCACTACAAGATGAATGGGTTAATGCAGTTTCAATTTTCTTGGTTTTAAAACTGTAGCCACCAATATTAATCATCAGATAAATCCTCAAAAGTTGGAAGATTATTTATACCTTCTGATATTTTTTCGTTAATTTTAGCAGATTGATATTTATATGCTTGAGCAATAGTTGCATAGATTGTTTCTGCTTTGCTTGAGCCATGTGATTTAATTATTGTTTTACTACAACCGATAAATGGCGAACCACCATATTTGTTGTAATCTAATTTATCTTTTACCTTTTTAAAAGCTTTAAGAGAGAACATTGCTCCAATTTTTGCTTTTAAACTAGATTTAAAAGCGCCTTTAATTTCACCCATAACAAGAGAAACTGCGCCTTCGGTTGCCTTTAGAAACACATTGCCTGTAAAACCATCACAAACTAATACATCGTAGTCGCCTGAAAGAGCATCTCTTGCTTCAATATTACCAACAAAATTGATAGGTAATTTTTTTAAAAGTGGAAAAGTGTTTTTTACAAGTTCATTGCCTTTACTATCCTCAGTGCCGTTGTTTAATAATGCCACACGAGGGTTTTCTGCACCATAAAGTTCTTTATAATAAATGCTACCCATCATAGCAAAATGGCAAAGATTAATTGGTTTACAATCGGCATTTGCACCACAATCTATAAGTAAAACATTAGTACCTTTTTTTGTAGGTAAAGCAGGACAAAGTGCTGGACGAGAAACACCTTTAATTCTACCAATTTTTAAAAAGCCACCAGTAAGAATAGCTCCTGTTGAGCCAGTTGAAATTAAAGCATCAATAGTTTCATCTTTTTTAAGCATATCTAGTGCTACAACTAAGGAACTATCTTTTTTGCTTCTTATTGCAACCGTTGGTACATCATCACATGTGATAACATCTGGAGCATCTACAATTTCCAGGTTTTTAAAAGAATAACCTTTTGAGACTATGTAACCTTCTATAATTTTTTTATCGCCTGTTACAATATATTCTATATCTGAAAAATCTTTTTCAGCAAGTTTTATTCCGTCAATAATTGCGCCTGGGCAATTATCTCCGCCAAAAGCATCTAATATTAATTTCATAAAAAATCTCCGTTACAATTTTAAATCATTTTGCTTTAAATTGCAAGAAAAAAGGCACTTTATTTCAATCAAGCACCTTTTTATTTTTTGCTATTTCAGTTGTCGCTAAAAAATCACACCTATTATTTCGTTCGTTGTCAGCATGCCCTTTAACTTTATGCCAAGTTACTATATGTTTATTGCATAAATCAATTAACTCTTGCCATAATTCAATATTTTTAACTTCCTTTTTGGAAGAAGTTTTCCAACCATTGTTAATCCAAGATTCTATCCAGCATTCTTTAAAAGCATTTACGACATAAGCTGAGTCACTAAAAACATCAACAGCACATGGTTCTTTTAAAGCCTTTAAACCTTCCACTACTGCCGTGATTTCCATTTGGTTATTTGTTGTACACTCATTATAACCAGAGAGTTCTTTTATAACACCTTTATAGTCTAAAATACAACCCCAGCCACCAGCGCCGGGATTGCCAGAACAAGCACCATCTGTATACAAAATTACTTTTTTCATAAAACCCTTAAATAAAAAATATTGAAGTAGCAATAGCAATTTGCCCTAAATAATAAATGGCATGATTTAACGTAATTAATAGTTTACTGTTTTGTTTTCCTCCAAAATATTGTAATGATAAAACTAGATCACTAACAAAAATTAAAGTTATTCCTATTGCAAAAATAAAGAAAATTGAAATATAAGTTGATACTAATATTGAAAACGCTGACATAAAAGATAAAATAAATGTATAACCAATAACTTGCAATTTAAACTTGCCAAAACTCAATTTTAACAACTTTTCGCCAAACAAACCAATAAATAAAGTAACCAAACCTGCAATACCAATGCCAGCGCATATTAAATAAAAAGTTTTAACATCTGCCAAAAAAATACTATTTGAATATAAAATAATTGCTATAAAATACATGATATGACCAATGGCAAAAGATGCAAAGCCTGCATTTAAATAAACATCATTATCTTGCTTATAAATTACCTTTAAATCTAGTACGACATCACCAATTAGCCCAAAAATTAATCCAAGAATTATAAATACAAATACTAGATTTAAACCTTTTGAATAAGAACTAATAAGCGCAACAAGTACAAAAGCAATACTTGCTAAGGTTTTTGTAAAAAGAGCAAAAAAACCACCTTTTAAACACCTAATTACAATAAAGATAATAGTAAGTAGAACTGCGCAAGCAATTAAAGCATATATCATAAATAACTCCTACTCAGCTTCGATTAAAATTCTTAAAACGTCATTAACATTCATTGCAACTGGGTTTAAAAGCATTGCACCATCATTTGTAGCACCAATGGTAACATCTCTTGCTTTTAATTTATCATATTTACCAGTTTGTGTCAAAGAAATAGGAAGTGAGGTTAATACATTTAATTGTTCTCTAAGTGCTTCTATTTTACTAATAACAAAATCACTTTTTACTTGGTCTGACATATTTGCATTAAATGTTTGCCCAAAAAGTGGAGCAAGACTTGCATATGATGAAGCCATTTTTTCTTTATTAAATTTCATAACATGAGGTAATAAAATTGCCATAGCATCTCCATGTGCTATATGACAAACACCGCCAAGTGAATGTCCTATTGCATGAACTGCACCTACCATGCTATTTCCAAAACATAAGCCAGCTAGAGTTGATGCTACTGCCATATTAAGTCTAGCATCAATATTATTTGGTTCTTTACAAACAATTTCAATGTTTTCTAAAATAAGTTTTATTGATAGTATTGCATATGCATCTGATAAAGGATTTTTTTGCATACATGTATAGCCTTCAATAGCATGGCAAAGAGCATCAAAACCTGTGCTTGCAGTGACTTTAGGGGGTAATGAAAGTGTTAATAATGGGTCAATTATTGCAACATTAGGCATTAAATAAGGAGTAATAAATTCCATTTTAACATCTGTTTTTTCATCTTTTATAACTGCTACATTTGTTACTTCACTACCAGTACCTGCTGTTGTTGGTAAAACTATAAAAGGAAAATCTTTTAATCTATTTATTACTTCTAAGCCCATTATATCTTTTAGGTTGTTTGTTCTACCATAAGCCATTTTAACGCCTTTGGCAGTATCTATTACACTTCCACCACCTATAGCCACAATACCATCGCATTGTTCTTTTTCAACTAATTGCAAAATAGTATTTACAACTTCAACCCCACTATCTATCGGTATATTAGTGTAAGGTATATAGTTTTCTAGTTTTGAAATTGACAAAACTTTTTTTACTAAACCTAATTTTTTTAAAGTTTCATCAGACAAAATTAATGGCTTTTTTACATTTAAACATTCAAGTTCGTAGGCTAAATGATTAATGGCGTTTTTTCCAGCGCATATTTTTACTGGATTATAAAATTCAAAATATTTCATTATGTTTCTCCTTAAAAAATACAAAGTAAATATGTCTTAAGCATAGATATTTCTCGCCTAAATGGTTTTTTTACACACTTTTTGTTAATAAATTTCGGAAATAAATAACCCTCTACCCTTTCTAGTATTCTTGTTACTCCCATTGCTTGATAAATATTACCAAATAATTGAAAATAATGTTCAGCATAAGCGGTTGAAATACTTAATTGGCCTGTAAACACCTTAAATGCCAAATCACTATTTTTTAAGCGAATAACAAGGTCAAAGTTGCCATCGTTTGATATTTTAATTACTTTTCTATCTTTTATTTGAATACATAAAACTAAAGGCTTTTTTAAATCTGTTTCTATTTTAATTTTGTAATTATTTGGAATGGCTTTTATTTCGGAAGTAATAACACTATCTCTTCCATTTAACACTTTTATTCCCTTATATAAAAAGTGAAGAATAATTTTTATTATAAAATTTTTCATAATCACCTACTAATTGTTTTTTCCTGCACAATTTTAGCCAGAATATAATAAACCTCGCTAATTTGTGAATATTTATATTATAAATTTTAATAGATTTTATTATAGTTTTTAAATGCATGGAAAATTTAATAAAATGAATATTTGTTAGTATTCCCTCATCAATGCCTATAATAAATTATTTCATATTATTAGATTATCACAATATTAAAAAAGTTAAAAATAAATTTAACAACAAACCAAATTTTATTCATAATATCTTCCCTACATAAAAAAAACAACACATTATGTGTTGTTTTTTAATTATTCTTGTTCTCCATCTTGTTTTGATGCTTTGAGTTCTTCAATTTTTGAAGTACATTCAGCAATATCAGCTTTAATATTTTCATTATTTGCAAGTAAAATATTATAAGAGTTTTCTAAAATTGGATAACGTTCTTCATTTGCTTTCATAACTTCTTCGCAATGTTGAACAGAAAGCCTTAAACCATCTAATAAGTCTAAATCTTCAGCAAGTTTTTTAGCTTTTTCTTCATCAATATCTACATAGTTATTTACACCATATAAAACAACCTTTTGTTTTGCAACAAGTGCTTCTTTTCTACGTAGTTTAACTTTATCTTTTTCCCAAGATTTTTTAATTTTTGCAAGTGGTAAATATTCTTTTTTAACAACTCTTAATTCTTTATCATTAGCAGCAAGTCTATCTTTTAAAACTTCAAGCCTTGCTTCATATTCTTCAAGCGATAATGCAGCGCCAGATTGAACATTAGCAGCATCTGCAAGTTGTTTCTCTTTTTCAGCAAGTTGTCTTTCAAGTTCTTCAATACGTTCATTAGTAACATTTTCTTGTTCTTGCTTTTCAATTGCAAGCCTGTTTTCATATTCTTCTTTTTGACGAGCAAGTTCTTCTTCTAAGGCCTTAATACGTTCTTCTGCTTCGTTGTTTTCTTGTTCTTCTATTTGTTCTTCAACTTGGTCAATTTCTTGTGCAGTTTCTTCTTCAACTGCATTTAATTCTTGAGTAGATTCTTCTTGCACAGGTTCTTCGATTACTTCTTCTTGTACAGGCTCTTCGGCAACATCTTCGGCAATTTCTTCTACTTTTGCTTCTTCATCCTCATCTTCACCGCTTTCAGCTAAAATTCTGTTGATTAATGCTTCAATATCCTCATCATCTTCGTCATCTTCAACAGGCTCTTCTTTTACTTCTTCTACTTTTTCGTCATTGCTGTCTACAAAGATTTCATCAAGATTAATTTCATCTTCTGTTTCTTCTTGAACATTTTTAGCAGCCAATCTTTCTTCGATATTTTTTTGTTTTTCTTTAATAAAAGCATCTTCTTCTTCAGATAGAGTTGCAAATGAATTTGCTTGAGATAAAGCAAGTTCTTCTTCTTTTGCTTTTTCTAAATCAACATCTTTAACATCTTCTCTTGTTTCTTCTTTTTGTTCTACAGGTTTATTTTCAAGTAGTTTTGGTTGTTCATAAATAATTTGTTGTTGATTAACAACTTGTTGTTCATTTTTGCTTTGTTTTGAATGAGGATCAAAAATTGCAAGAACAAGATTTGCAAGTGCTGAAATAATACAAACTGCAACAGCAACAATACCTAAAACGATTAATATGTATTTTAAAACTTCTAAAACCATTTTTTTACTCCTTAAAATTAGTTTAATTTACTTAACTGACATTATTCTAACACATAGATTTTTAAATTTCAATACCCAATTTTAATTTTTTTCATTTTTTTGTAAATAAGATAAAGTAACAGTTCCATATCTCTTTTGATCTACTATAATGAAATTAGAATCAATTATCATATCATTAGGGTGTTCACAAACTATATAACCATTATCTGAAAGCAAATTATGCTGATATACTAATGACAAAACATTGTTATATACTCCACTTGCATATGGAGGGTCTACCAATATTAAATCAAACTTTTGATCTAATTTTGCTAAAGCAACATCATAATTGCAATTTAAAACAACTTGATTTTCGTTTACACTTTTTAAATTATCTTTAGTTAGCATAATACTACGGCGGTCTTTATCGACAAAAACGACTTTATTTGCCCCACGAGATAATGCCTCTATACCAAGCGCACCCGAGCCACAAAATAAATCAAGAACATTACTACCAACAACAAAAAATTGCAATTTTGTAAATAAAGCTTGTTTAACTTTATCACCAGTTGGTCTAATATTATCACTTTGCGGTGATCTTAATGGTTTTCCTTTATACTTACCGGCTATTACTCTCATAATGTTTATTATATATTAAACATTCTATACAATCAAACATTTTCCTCTTAATTTTTGAAAGTTAGTTAAAATTTCATAAGGAGATGTTTTTATACATTTTGCAAGACAAAGTGCATTATTGAACACATTTACTCTATCACCAACCTTACAAGCTATTTTACTTATATCTACCATGCACATATCCATACAAATACTTCCAATTATTGGACATTTTTGATGTTTTATCTCTACAAAATATTTATTTGATGCTTGCCTAGTCAAACCATCTGCATAACCTATTGGAATAGTCGCTATAATAGCATCTGATTTTAATTTATGTGTACCATAACCAATATACTCACCCTTTTTTGCATTTATTATTTTAATGATTTTACTTTGAATACTCATAACAGGTTTTAATTTTGCCATTCCATAGCCATAAATAAAAAAGCCAATTCGTACCATATTAACAAAATTAGGAATTTTATGTTTTAATACAAAACTTCCACCAATGTGAATTAAAATTTTCTTATCTTTTAACTCTTTAACAAAACAATAAAACTTGTGCATTTGATTATAAAAGTTGGATTGAAGTTTATCGGCATCAAAACAATGAGTAAAAACACCTTCTAATATTATAAAATTGTTTTCATCAATAAACTTTAGAATGTCTTTAAACTCTAATAAAGTTTTTACTCCTATTCTATTCATGCCCGTATTTACAGCAACATGTACATTTGCTGGCATATTTAGTTTTTTACAAACATTTAGAATAGTTATTAATTCATCTAAGCAATCAATGGTTATAGAAATATTATTTTTAATTAGTTCGACATAACTATTTGTTTTACCTACAACTATTATTTTACATGTTTTACAAAATTTTCGCACTTTTAAGGCTTCCTCTTTATTTGCAACACCGAAATACTTTATATTATTTTTTAACAAATTCAAAATATTATTTATTCCATGCCCATAGCCTTCTGCTTTTAACATTACACATATGTTTTTGCAATATTTTTGACAAATATTGACATTATTAATTAAATTATTTTTATTAATTATTTTATAATTTTGCATAATAATAATTATTAATTAAATTATTTTTTTGTTACATAATAAAAAAATAAGCCATAAAAATGACTTATTTTTTAATATTTATTTTTCAATTACTGCATATAAACTGCATAGTGTGCCAATTCCAAAAAATACTCCAGCAAGTATTGCTCCTATGCCAAGTGATGCACCTGCTGCTTGAATAACTCCGGCAGCAATAGTTTCTGCAAATACAACAAAATTTGGTATTAAAAAACATAAAATTGTTCCAGCCAGCATCATTAGAGCACCAACTAATCTTATAATTTTATTTTTGAATAGTATGCTAAATGCACCAATTAGTGGAAGTAAAATAGCGAGTAAGGCTAATATACTAAACAATAAAATTTGTGTGCTTACAGTTACAGTACTACCAATTGTACCAGTATAACCAAAAATTACATTAAAACCAGAAAAAACTGTGTCACCGTAATGAACAAAAGTAAATGCTGTCATTATTAAACCAACAATGGCCATTATTACAGAACCATATTTTATATATTGTAATGCAGATTTTGATTTCTTTTTAGATTTTGCCATATAATCCTCCTTTGATATTATAGTAGCAAAATCTAAAAATGTTGTAAATTAATTTTTAATTTTTTCTACTGTTTTATTGTAAAACATATAGCACACTTTATCATCTTTTTCATTTTTATATACTTTTTCAAAAAATTTTTTGGCTTGAGCAAACTTACCATTTACATATGCTCTTACCCCCTGTTCAAAATCAAGTTTATTTTTAATTAACTTTTCACGTTTTGTTCTACCATACGCATCTAATGATTCAAAAATAGAAATATATTCACCATCATCAAATTTCAAATTACCAATATACCTATAATTAATTTCTAAAGTAGAAGACAAGTCATTTAATGTTGATTTAGAAAATGTTATTAAACTGCCAAATTGTTTGTTTACTTCACCAATTTTTGTTGTGAATTCAACCGATTCAGAAAGAATTGTAATCGATTTTCTGGTTTCATCGCCAACAACGCCAAAAACAACTTCACCGGTATTCATTGCTACACCAACTTCTAAATTAGGCATAGAAACATTTGACAAATTTTTTTCATTTATCGCCTTTATTATTGCATGTGCACAATCATATGCCTGCCTTGAACGTGTAAAAACAGCCATAATTCCATCGCCTAAATATTTATCTATAAAACCATTATATTTTCTAATTATTGGTGAAACGATATTTAAATACGAATTAATATAATTAAAGTTTTCTTCTAATGAAAGAGAGGTACTGACCTCACTAGAATTCCTAATATCACAAAATAGTGTTGTTACTTCTTTTTTTACTTGTGTTCCTACAACTAAGTCTAGTATGGAATTTTTACCTAAGAACTTAATAAATTGTTTTGGAATATATTTTTCATATTCTATATGAGTTTCTTTTAAAATATTTTCTTTTTTTCTATAATTATCATTTATTTTATTTAAACCAAACTCCATTCTTAAAAACTGCTTTCCACCACCAATTATTATTTTGTCACCAACATTGCCATCAGAAAGCCTTTCAATTGCTTGTTCTAATCTTTTTAATGGTTTTGTAATTACTTTAAAAATAATAAAAACCGCAACTAAATATATAAGCGTTAAAACTAAAATCCATAAATAGTTATTAATATTTGTTTGGTTTATTTGTAATACTTGCTTAACAAGAGTTACAGCCTCATTTTGATAATTATTAATAGTGGCTAAAAAATACATAGCCGTTGCAAACGTAATTGTTAAAGGTACTACACTAAAAAATAGCATTGAACTTACTTTTTGGCTTTTTAAAAAACGCATATATAATATCCAACCAAAAATTGAGTTGATTATTACAATGCAAATAGAAATATAAAACATTGTATTTGCTGTTATAATTATCCCCTGTTCACTTAATGCAATAGCAGAAAAAAAGTAGTTTGAAGTTAAGATTACTGCTACTAAAGTAATAAAATATAAAATCATTAAAATTTTTGTACTGGTTCTCATGAGTATATTTTTGGTAATGTTTTTAAAAATATTCTCTAGTACAAAAAAAGACAAAAACCACTATAAAGCATAGTGGTTTTGATTAATATTTAAATTGTAACATTTAATTGGAAAGCAGGGCGCACGCCGCTGATGCGATAGACACCGCTGACGAGGAAGGTGCCAGTATAGTTGACATACCACGCACTGCGTGCGTCATCAAAGTCAGGCGTGCGTAACCAAAAATTGCTAATTTCACCCTTAAGCGTATTAACTATGTATACCTCTGAGCGGTTTGCCGCACCATTACCATATAACCTATATATTTCATATATGCTTGGTAACCAGAATTTATCTTGCGTACTACTTGATATTGATACTGTTTTACCATCTATTGTAAGGCTTCTTGTAGAGCCAAATGCAAATTGTGTTATTGTTGAAGTTGTAGATGAGTAGTCTTCACACCCCATATCATAATACAAACTTGTTTGATTCCTTGCTGTAATTTGGCTATACACTAGGTCAGAAGTTGAAATATTAAATTGTTCCATGAATGGAGTTAATTCTGTTTTTCCACCATAGCCTGTTGTAGAGTCTGATAATGTTACTTGTTGACTCTCCTTATATGCTGTTCTTTGTGCTGTTAAATATGCTCGTATATTACTTGTTGCATAATCGTTTGCATTGTAGGTTGTTTTTACCCAATCAGTGCCATTATAGTATGTTCCATATGTAAAATCTGTTGATTCATAAAAATTGTAGCACATATTATATGTTGTATCATTTACATCTAGTACATCTTCTGAAATAAAGTAATATGCCTTGCCTGCAACTGGCGCTGCTGATGAATCCATTCTGTTATAATATCCAAAATCTGTTGCAATCGCAGATTCTGAAGTTGTTCCTGTTGATTTTACTGCAAAAGGCAACCATTTTAATGGTTCGTTATATCCTGAGTATGGGTTTGTTCCCATTGTTGT
>SVIS01000029.1 GCA_015069385.1 Clostridiales bacterium | reverse complement strand
TTTGCAGTTATGGGCTGTAAACCCTATTGTACCTGTTGCGGTTAGGCTTGCTTGTTTTGCTGCATATATTCCTATTGCCATGGCGCATATACATAAGCAGATTGCAGCTATGTTTATTAGCCATTTAAAATTCTTTTTCATTTTACTCTCCTTTTTTTGTTTTACTATTACAAATTATAATTCAGTTGAGTTGTAATTGCAACTAAATTGCGATATATTTTGACATTTTTTTGATATACAATGTTAGTATGAAAATTTTAGAAAAGATTGATAAATTAAGAATTGAAAAAAATTGGACATTTTATAAGTTGGCAGAAGAATGCGATTTACCACTTTCTACAATATCTAATTTATATGTAAGAAAAAGCCTACCCTCACTAAATACATTAACAGCAATTTGTAAGGGGCTTGGAGTTACTTTGAGTCAATTTTTTGCCGAAAACGAAATAGATATTCAATTTGAACAAGAACGAGAACTTTTAAATGTTTTTAGAAAACTAGATGCAAATAACCAAAACATTGCAATACAAATTTTAAAACTTTTACCAACTTCACAAAGTACTGCTCTTAAAAATATTGTGTGATATTTTTTTATAATTATTTAAATTTCCCATAGTTTTTTAGGGATTTTTTTATTTGCCACAAAAGTAGTTAAATAAAAGCGGTTGAAAATTCAACCGCTTTGCAAACATAGTTTGCGCTTTTGTGGCTTGTTTATTTACATAAGTTTGCTACCATCGTTAGTTTCTACTACTCTTAAAATATTTTCTGTTACACCATTTTGAGCGTTAATATATATATAATAAGTTATATCATTTTTTAAACATTTATATTCATAACAAAGTTTTTCTTCTCCATATTCAATTGGTGCAAGACATAATCTTGACATTTCAACAACAAAACCACTTGGCACTTTATTATCGGCATTTGCCTTATCATATGTTGCACTTTGTAGACTTCTTGAGGTGTGATTTGTATAAAAACTTGAAGCCGAATAGCCAACCATTTCACCACTATTTAAATCAACTTTTACCTTTATTAAATCTGGATAAAGAATAATTTTATTCTCAACCGGAGCAAGATTTATATATGCATCGCCACCAACAACATCGCTCCAAACACAATCAAAAGTTACCCCTGTTTGCCCTTTTGCAATTTGCTTTGCTTTTGTAATTGCATCAGAAAGTGTTGTTGCCTTTTGGTTAGAATCACCATAGCCACTAACAGTTAAAAGTTTTCCACCAGTTTTAGTTATTTGAACATAAAGCATAACATTATTATTTAACTCTACTTCAAAGTCAAAAGTATCAAACCGACCAGTTGTTTCCGATTTATAAGTTATATCTTCATCAGCAACATAACTATATATTTTTTTAATTGTTTGTTTTGCAATATCAACCGAAACCAAATCGCCGTCCAACCCTTTTACTTCTTGATTTAACTGTCCATCGGCAAATGGTCCATCATATATCATTGTTGGATACTCAACACTACTAGATTTAATGCCCTGTATTTTTAATGTAAAGTTATTATAATCACCATCTAAAATGTTGCCATTTTTAAAAATGTTAAAACCTTGCATAATATATTCATCATTAAAATTACTTAAATTATTTTTTAAAATTAACATGCTTTCATAAATCTGTTCTAATGTATCTAATTCTGCACTTGTTAATGTTTGCCCTCTATCTAGTTTATCACATAAAGTACTTGTGTAACCGCCAACTTGATTAATAAATTTTTTAGTTTCATCAATACCATTTAAAGATACTGGCAAATTGCTTAAATTATAACTAGCGCTATTGGCATTCTTACTAATTTCACCAAGAAGTTTGCGTGAATAACTATCGTAACTAGAAGCAAGCACTTTAGAAAGTTTTACCTCTGTATTATTTACATTATCAACTAAATCATAAAAATTTCTAGAATATACGCCCTCTATTGTAAGTCCCATTGAATTATTTTTTGACATATTAGTAAGCCAAAGAATTGTTGTAGTAATTAAAAGAGCACTTACAATACAAAGAGCAATAATTAATGCTCTGTTGGCTTTATTTCTTTTTTTAATTTTTGCTGTAGCAGACATTTTTACCTCCTTTTAAATTGCGAACACATGCTTGCCAATTGTAATCACTGTTTGTCTTGAAAATATCCATTGACTAGTTGCCGTAACCGGATTGTAATAATATATACAGCCATAAGTTGGATCCCAGCCGTTCATTGCATCGGTTGCAGCATTGTATGCACTTTGATTTGGTTCTAAATTAATTTGTCCATCGTTCACTGCCGTAAATGCCCAAGGTTGATATATAACACCTGAAATTGTATTAGGGAAATTAGGATCTTTAACTCTGTTTAAAATTACTGCGGCAACAGCAACTTGCCCAACGTATGGTTCCCCTCTTGCTTCGGCATGCACACATTTTGCAAGAAGATAAATATCACTAGAAGAATATTTGCCGCTTGTTGTACCAAGCCCAAGTTTTGCAAGAGTATTTTTACCAACAATGCCATCAACAGTTAAACCATAATCTCTTTGAAATCTTTTAATTGCTGAAATTGTTTGTGTACCAAAAATGCCATCAATGGCACCATTATAATAACCAAGTTCTTTTAATTTTTGTTGCACTTGCTTATTTTCTGATGTAGTGGCAACTGCCGCAACTTGAGTTTCTGCACTATAGTTTACAGCATAAAGTGTACCACCCAGCACAAATGTAAACATTAAGCATAAACACAAAATAAAAACTCTTTTAAATTTTTTGAATGATTTTTTCTGCACCTTTGTTTCCATAATTGCTCCTTTTATTTCATTGCTAGTATGTGCAAAAAAATTTTTTTATTCATCATGAAAACAAAAAACCATTCAACAAATTGGTAAAATGGGTACCCAACTGATTATTTTTTAAACACATTTTAAAAATCCCACCAGTTTTTTTCTGGTGGGTATTTATTATTTACAAATTTTTAACTAATAGTTGAGATTGTAAAATCTGTCCAATATGTTGCAGCCTCATATGCAGATTCACTACCACTTGGTACATATACTACACAAGTTGTTGGAACTCCAGAAAAAGCAGTCCCTAAAGTAAATGTTGGTGGTGTAACTGCTTTTATTGTAATAGTTTCAAGCGCTGTACAACCATCAAATGCACCATAACCAAAACTTTTTAAACCTGTTCCTATTGTTAAATTTGTTAATCCAGTGCAACCTTGGAAGGCGTGCGTACCAATTGTACTTATGCTATCTGGTATACTTATATTGTTAAGGCTTGTACAACCATTAAATGCACTCTCACCAATGCCTGTAACATTTGGCATACTCACTTGTTCCAATTTAGTGCAACTTGAAAAACAAAAATTTCCTATACTTGCAGCGCCTTTAATTTCAACTGTTTGTAAATTTGTGCAACCTTGGAAGGCCTGCATACCAATTGTACTTACGCTATCTGGTATGCTAATATTGTTAAGACTTGTACAATTACTAAATGCTTGACCGCCAATATTTTTTACATTTTTTGGTATATAGATTTCAGTAAAATCATTGCCAGCAAATGCATTATCCGATATTGTTTCTAGACCTTCTGGCAAATTAATTTGCGTTAGATTAGAACCATCAAATGCCCAACTTCCTATTGTTTTTACACTACTTGGTATAGTCACATTGGTTAGTGAATTACACATATGAAATCCACCAACATAAGTTGCTCCCTCACTAAAGACTGCATTTGTTACTCCTGAATGAGCAAATGCCATACCATCTATGTTTGTAACACTTGCAGGTATAGTTACATTTGTAACTTGTTTGCAATTCGCAAATGCATAACCTCCTATTGTTGTAATTGTATTTGGTAATGAAATGCTTGTAATTTGGCTACCTAGAGTATCATTGCCAAATGCATTATATGCCACGCTTGTAACTTTATATACATTACCTGAATTATCTTTTACGTAAGATGGAATAACAACATTTCCCGTTGTACTCCAAACAGTATCAAAATAAAACCCTGTTGGAGATGAACTAATTCCTTTTACACTTGCTTCGCCATTTGATATTGTAAATGTAATTGCTCCTTCTTCAAGGTTTTCATAATATGAAATAGTTTTAGCATTGTCCATTTCGGAAAGTTCATTTTTTAAATCAAAACTAAAACCATAGTTACCTGTTACTGACTCATTATCATCGGCTACGCTTAGTGATATTACTACTGTTGTTGTATTTGCTGTTGAGCCTTCTGTTTTTGCTGGTAATTCTAACCATTCGGTTGCTGAAAAATCTTCTCCATCAACTTGAACATTTAAGTTTGTTGCCGAACTTGTGTTTGTTACTTTTGCATATAGGGGTCTACCGGTTGACAGGTTAGTTATTGTAAAAGTTAGGGTTATTGGTGTTCCTTCTTCATTAAAATCTATATTCTTGCCCGACCATGTTGTTGTATCTGTATATGGATTTCCTGTTTTTGTTGAGTCTATTGTTATTGTATTAAATGTTACCTCTTCTGCTGCTCCACTTGTTTGTCCACTTACTTCTGCGTAT
>SVIS01000016.1 GCA_015069385.1 Clostridiales bacterium | reverse complement strand
AATGTGTTAGATGAATTATATGAAACAACAAAAAATGCTGATACAAAAGAAGAAATGCTGGCATATACAAATTTGGTAACAGAAGATACAGCAGATAAACTATGGGCAATAAACCAAACAGAACTTTCTTACTTAATAAAATGCACGGCAAATATGTGGAACAATTATCCAGTTGCTACAACAACAAGATTTCGAGATGTAGAGGCCATAAGTGATTACTGGCTTCGCTTGCCTTTTTCTTCTGCTTCTAATAATGCATTTAAAATTTATATTGACGGAGACTTTGCCGCAAGCAGCATCGAAGGAAATTGTGGCGCGCGCCCTGCTTTCCAACTAACAATTTAAATATTATAAATATAAATAAGTAAATTTATTAAAAAATAATTTACCTGTTTTTTTGCATAAATTTGGTATTGATTTTTATATGCGGCTGTGTTAAAATAAATAAGTATTTATTAAAAGGATTTTAGTGTATGAAAAAGGTATATTTAGATAATGCAGCAACAACCTTTTGTTCAAACGAGGTATTAAATGAAATGATGCCAGCTTTTAATGCAATATATGGTAATCCAAATAGTTTGCACTCATTTGGCCGTGATGCTGCTGCTTTGATTGACCATGCTCGTGATAGAGTAGCAAAAGCAATTGATGCACACTCTAATGAAATTTATTTTACTTCAGGTGGTAGTGAGGCAAATAACTGGGCAATTAAAGGCGTTGCTTATGCAAATA
This sequence comes from Clostridiales bacterium, assembly GCA_015069385.1. Classification (GTDB taxonomy): domain Bacteria; phylum Bacillota; class Clostridia; order Christensenellales; family UBA1242; genus HGM11367. The sequence continues at coordinate 34,260 of SVIS01000016.1, read as the reverse complement.
AACATAAAGGTAAACATATAATTACTAGCAAAATTGAACATGATTCTGTTTTAGAAAGTTGCAAAGCTCTTGAGTCAGAGGGTTTTGAAGTTACTTATTTAAATGTTGATGAAAATGGTTTGGTTAGTCTCGCAGATGTTATTCATTATATTAAAAAAGATACAATTTTAATATCTATAATGGCTGTAAACAATGAGGTTGGAACAATTCAAAACATTAAAGCAATTGCAAAAACTGCGCACGAAAATGGCATTGTATTTCATACAGATGCTGTTCAAGCAATAGGTGCAGTTAAAATTGATGTTGAAGATATGGAAATAGATTTAATGAGTATGTCTGCCCATAAATTATATGGTCCAAAAGGTTGTGGTGCTTTATATATTAAAAATGGCATTAAATGTGCGGATTTGCTCGATGGTGGTACTCAAGAAAGAAAGCGTAGAGCAGGAACTCATAATGTTCCAGCAATTGCTGGTTTTGGTAGGGCAATAGAAACAGCAACTCGTGATGTTATTGTTAATCAACAAAAAATTAAAACTATTAGAGACTATTTTGTAAAACAAATTCAAGAAAAAATTGCATATACAAGAGTAAATGGTCATCAATACCAAAAAGTTCAAGGTATTGTTAATATTGGTTTTGAAATGGTAGATAGCGAAGCACTTTTAATGATGTTAGACCTAGAAGGTATTGCTGTTTCAACCGGCTCGGCTTGTACATCTGGTGTTGCTGAAAAATCGCATGTTTTAAAAGCAATGCGTGTGCCTGAGGAGTACTTAAAAGGTTCTATAAGATTTTCTTTTGGTAAAAATATTTCAAAAGAAGATATCGATTACACTATAGAAAAATTAGTAGAAATTGTTGGTAAACTTCGCTCTATTAGTCCAGTAACTAAAACAGGGAGGGCTAAATAATGTATAGTAACAGAATTTTAGAATTATTTAAAAATCCTACAAACGCAGGCGGATTACAAGGTGCAAACGGCACAGGTAAATATATTGATGAAGCTTGTGGCGATTATGTTAAAATTTATCTAAAGATTGATGAAAATGAAGTTATATCTGAAGCACGTTTTAAAGCAATGGGAAATGTTGCAACCATAGTAGCTAGTAGTGCTATTTGTAGTTGCTTGCTTGATTGCAAAATTGATGAGGCATTAAAAGTAGATGCTGATAGAATTTGTGAAGTTACAGGCGAATTTCCTGCTGATAAAGTTGAAAGTATTAATTTTGCTATACAAGCAGTTAAACTTGCTATTGACAACTATTATGAAAAGTTAGAAAAAGAGCAAAAAAAATTAGGTAAGACTGTAGAAAAAACTGTAGATAAAAAGCAAACTATTAAAAATGCAGAAAAAACAGAAGATATAGTTGCTGTGGCAAACGAGCGTAAGGCTGTAAGTGCTGCAAAAGCCGCTTTTGATGCACTTTTTGAAGAATAAATGAATAAAAAATACCTTCTTGCACAATCTAGTTGTAGGAGGGTATTTTTATGAAAGATGGCTTAATTTGCGGCATGCTTTTAGGTATTGTTGCCGGTGCTTTGCTATATAAACATAATCCCCAAGCAAAACAGTTGGTAAATGAATCAGAAAAGGCTGTAAAAAAAGAATTAAAAAATATTGCTTCTAAATAGTTTTGGCATAAGCCAAACAAAAACACACTCTTAAAAATAATAAAGAGTGTGTTTTTTATTCTATATTATCTAAAACTAACATATTTTAAATTATGAAATATTTTGGTGTAAAAATAATTTCAATTAACTCAAAAAATATTAATCAAGTTAGTTACAAGTACAAAATTAACAACAAAAAATTTTTTAAAAGATTAAAAGATGCATTTATTTTTGGTGTATCATTTGCGTGTTTTATAAATATAGTTACTATTTTATTAAAAGTTTGTAAATAGGTGAATAATTGAAAAGAAAAAATTTTAAAATAAAATTTAGTTTGCTATTTATCATATTGGGCCTTGGTATTTTATTTTTTGATAGCATACTTAATTTCATAATATATTTTATAGTAGTATGCATGCATGAGTTAGCTCATGCTTTTATTGCAAAAAAACTTGGTTATAAACTTGGTAAACTATATATTATGCCATATGGTGTTTGCCTTAATTACGAAAATAATATATTTGGTGGAAGCGATGAAATATATATATCAATAGCGGGTCCGCTTGTTAATGTATTATTTTGTATTTTGTGTGTAACAGTTTGGTGGCTTTTTCCTATAACTTATTATTATTTAGATTACTTTTGTTTTTGTAATTTACTTTTGGCAAGTTTTAACTTTTTACCTTGTTTTCCGCTTGACGGAGGAAGGGTTTTTGTCGCTTTGCTTTCAAAAAAAATTGATAGAGAAAAAGCGATAAAAATTTCTTATTTATGTAATTATGTGTTATGTTCTGTACTAATAATATTATTTATAATATCTTTATTTAATCAAATAAATTTTACATATATTTTTATAGCCATATTTTTATTTACAGGAACAATTAATCCCAAAAAGTATTCAAACTATGATTATTTATCTCTTAATGTTAATAGAAATAAACTATTTAAAAAGGGAGCTAATGTCAAAATTTTTGCTATAAGTAGTCAAGTTCCTATATATAAAATATTGGCTAAGTTCTCTAAGTTTAAGTTTAATATTGTGTATATAATATTTAATACTGGCGCTGTTAAAGTTTTGTCAGAAAATAACATTAACAATTTGGCATTAAAATATTCTCCAACATTAAATTTGGAACAAATAACATGTATTAAAAATTAATAAATACAAAAACTTTATTTATGAAACAAACTTTGAAGTATATATATGGAGTAGTGTTTGAAAATTTAAAATTTGCTGAAAGTAAACATACTTTAATTTTAACAATTTCTAGTGCGGTACTTGCCTTTGCAACAACGTTTTTTGGAGATAACATAGCGCAAAATTTATTTGCTATAGCAAGTATTATATTTGCGCTAATTGCAATTTTTTATAGTTTTGTGGCTTTAGTTGCAAGGCATGTAAAAGTAAAGCAAAAAAAGATAAAAAAAATTGTAAATTTAATATATTACAAAGACATTATGCATTATGATGAAATTGGTTATATAGATGCAATAAAAAAAAATTACAATTTTACAAATATTTATAAACCAGATAACATGGATTATGACTTGGCAAAACAAATAATATCAGTTTCAAAACTTACATGGATAAAAAGTATATATTTTAATTTTGCTGTTGTATTTTTAGTTGTTAGCATTGTATGTATAATTTTAACAGTATTAATTAGAGGCAATATATGGTAAAACAATTTACTTTTTGGCTTGAAGGTTTGGTAGAGGACGACCCACTACCAGATGAAATAAAAATTATTGTATTTAATATTAGAATTAATGGCGTATATAAATATATAGAGTTAATAGGTTATGAAAAAGAAATCAACATTAATTCTAATGTTTATTACCCATTAGAGGCACAATTTTTTAGCAATTTATCATTAGCAAAATCTTCATTTCATGCATTTTATAATACTGTGAAATATTTAATTGATGAAAGTTTTTCAAGTGCAATTCTTAAACAAAGTTTTAAAAATAGAAAAATTTATTTAAAGTTTCAAGAAAAAGCAGAATTATTATTTAATGTATAAATAATAAATGTTTTATTAAAATAATATATATGAAGTTATTAAAAAGAGTTGGTTTGTTTTTATCATCTTTTGTACCACTGTTTTGTTTATTAATTATAAAAGAATTGGTCGAAATATTAAATTGTAATTGGACTTTTAATTTTTTAAATACTTTTTTATTAATTATATTAATATTTATGCTATTTAGTAGCGTTTTAATTTTAGTTAAAACTATTAAAGAATTAAATGATTTTAATGGTGAAAAAATAAAATTAATAAAAAAAGAAAATTTAACTCATCAACATTTCCTTGGATATTTTTCTTTATTTGTTTTATTTGCTGTTACTTTCGAAATTGAAATGTATAGTATGGCATTAATATTTTTTATAATTCTTTTTTTAATAGGTGTGGTTTATATAAAAAATGATATGTATTTTATAAATCCTTTATTAAATTTAATGGGATATAGTTTTTATAATATAGAATACGAAACAATAAATGGCGAGCTTAAAACAGTAAATATTTTTTATAGGGGATTATTAGAAGAAAATAAAATTTATATATTGTCAAATAAGTTTTCTAATTTATTTTTAGTAAAAACTCGTAAATAATTTGTAAAATTGGATTAAATTTTGTAGTATATAGTTATGTCTAAATATAAAAACGGAAAAAAGGTTACTTTGTATTCAGTTATAGGCAAAATTGGCGACTTTTTACTATGGCCAGTTATGCTTATTTCTTTGTTTTCTAGTTTTTTTATGCTTGTACAAAAAAAGCAAAATAAAATAACTTCCGTGTTTGGATATTCTTTTGTTAATGTACTTTCAGAAAGTATGGTTGATGAAGGCTTTTTAAAAAACGACACTGTTATTACCAAAAATTTAAATGAGCGTGATGTTCGTTTGGGAGATATTATTGCTTTTTACTATCAATCTTCAACAATATCATCAACTAAAGTACAGATGGTTGCTCAATATGAATATAACGGCGGAAAAGAAGTTGATTACACTAAAATAGAATATGGTGTAGATATATCTAATATAAAAAAAATAAACGACAAAAGTGATGAATATTTAGCAAAGGCACAAGAAAAAAAAGCAAAAGTATATTTTCATCGTGTTATTGGAATATATGTTGATGAAGAAGGTAATTTGTTTTTTAAGACAAAAGGTTCTAATAACTATAGTGCAGATACTCCACTAACAAGAGGAGATTTAGTTGTTGGTAAATATGTAAATACCCCAGTAGTATTAAGAAGGGCGGTATCTTTTTGTGCTAGTTCTACCGGAATGATTATTCTTGTTTGCTTTCCATTAAGTTTATTGGTTTTAATGCAGTGCTTCAGTTTAATTGAGCAGGTTGCTGTAATTCAAACAGAAAAAAAACTTATTACTGGTAAAGTGTCTTTCTTTGATGAGTCAATTCAAAAAGACTTTAGTGGCTCTCATATGGAAATATATAATAAGGTGTATTTTTATCATATAACCCCCTCAGAAAATAAACAAACGGTTAAAGAATATTTATGGAAAGACATTTTAACTAATTTTGATTTGCCACCTAAAAAAAGAGAGGAATATAATATATTAATGAACTCTTTAAAATTATATGAACTTTCTCCAGAAGCATATTTTGATGAGTGGATTGAAAACACACAAGGTTCTGTGCAAAAAAATTTAATTAAACTAAAAGAACAATGTTTTCAGCAACAAGAAGTTGAAAAAACTGAAACTGAGAGTAATAGGGATAATATTGATCAAAATCAAGATATTGCAAAAGAGCAAATTTTTGAAAAAGAAGATACTCAGAAACTAACTGAAAATAACACTCAAGAAGAATCTTCTAAAAAACAAACACATAAAATTGTAAAAGTAGCACCTAGTCTTAAAAAGCCAAATGCTGTAAAAAAGAATGTTCCTAAAAAATCAAACAAATAATTTTAAACATGCCAATGCAATCATGGCATGTTTTTTTATTTAACAGAGTATTTTTAAAATTTAGTAATAACTTGTTAAATTTTTTCATAGTATATAGCAATCTTGATTTGGAGGTTTTATGGAAAAATTTGATATCTACGAGGAAATTGCAAGACGTACAGGTGGCGATATATATGTTGGCGTAGTTGGACCTGTAAGAACTGGCAAAAGTATGTTTATAACCAAGTTTATGGAAAATTTGGTTATACCAAATATAGTAAATAAATTTTCAAAAGAAAGGGCTGTAGATGAGTTGCCACAAAGTGCAGAAGGAAAAACAATTATGACAACACAACCAAAGTTTGTGCCAAACGAAGCAGTAAGAATTAATTTGGATAATGTGGAAATGAAAGTTAGACTTATCGATTGTGTTGGGTATATGATAAATGGTGCTCTTGGTCATGAGGAAAATGATAAACCTCGCCTTGTTAAAACGCCATGGGATACTAAAGAAATACCTTTTGAAGATGCAGCTGAAATAGGAACAAAAAAGGTTATTGAAGACCATTCTACAATAGGAATTTTACTAACAACTGATGGTACTATTTCAGATATTCCAAGGTCAAGTTATTTACAAGCCGAAGAAAGAGTTGCAAGTGAACTAATTAATCAAGGTAAACCATTTGTAACAATTGTAAATTCAACAAAACCAAATGATTCAGAAACAATCAATTTAACAAAAACCTTGGCAGAAAAATATAATTGTTCTGCACTAGCAATTAATGTTAAAGAAATGCAAGTAAATGATATAGAACTTATCTTTGCAAAAGTACTGCAAGAATTTCCTATTAAGTCTATTAAAGCTAAAATGCCAGATTGGCTACAGGCTCTTCCTTATGATGATACTATTATCAAAAATATAATTGATGAGGTGAAAAGGTTTTCAGATGGATTAACAAAAGTAGGTGAAATTGATAAATCTGCAACAGTATTTACCGAAAATGCTGATTTTGAGCCAATAGTTGTTGACAACGTAAAAATGGGTGAAGGCACGGTATATTTTGATATTAAACCTAAACAAGATTTATTTTACAAAGTATTATCAAATGAATGTGGATATTGCATTAAAGATGATTACGAACTTGTAACATATTTGCGTGATTTGGCTTATGCAAAGCAAGAATATGATAAAATTGCTTCTGCGCTTGAGCAAGTAAAAGAAACCGGTTATGGAATTGTAGAACCAAGAGTCGAAGAAATAGAACTAGATGAGCCACAAATAGTTAAACAAGGAAGCCGTTTTGGTGTAAAATTAAAGGCGAATGCTCCAAGTTTGCATATTATGGCAGTTGATGTTGAAACTGAGGTTAGTCCGCTTGTTGGAACTCAACAACAAAGCGAGGAGTTGGTTAATTACTTAACTGAACAATGTGAAAAGGACCCAGGTGCAATTTGGCAAACAAATATGTTCGGTAAAAGTTTAAAAAGCATGGTATGTGATGGTATTCATTCAAAAGTATTTCAAATGCCAACAGAAGCTCAACGAAAAATGCGTAAAACTCTTGGACGCATAGTAAATGAAGGTAAAGGCGGAATAATTTGTATTCTTCTTTAATAATTTAAAAAATACATTTAAGTTAATTAAGTGTATTTTTTTATTATTAATTAATCTATAATTGCAAAAAAAATATCTTTATGATAAAATCTTTTCGGAGAATTTTTTATGGTAGAATTATTAGCCCCTGCGGGCAATTATGAGAAAATGGTTACTGCATTTAAATATGGTGCAGATGCTGTATATATGGCTGGTAAAAAGTTTGGTTTAAGGGCTTTTGCTGGTAATTTTGATAATGAAGAATTAGAACAAGCGGTAAATTATGCGCATAACCTTGGAAAAAAGGTTTATATTACCTTAAATATCCTTGCACATGAAGGTGATTTTGTTGACCTAAAAGATTATGTTCAATATTTAGAAAAAATTAATGTAGATGCAGTACTTGTTTCAGATATAGGCGTTATGGATTTCATAAGGCAGTATGCTCCAAAATTAACCCTTCATGTATCTACTCAGGCAAGTGTATTAAATAGTTATGCAATTAAAGCACTTATAAAATTTGGTGCAAAAAGAATTGTACTTGCAAGAGAATGTAGTTTAGAAGAAATTAAGCAAATTAGAGCAAATATTCCAAAGGAAATCGAACTTGAGGCTTTTGTTCATGGTGCAATGTGCATTTCTTATTCGGGTAGATGCTTGTTGTCTAACTATTTAACGGGTAGAGATTCTAATCGTGGGCAGTGCGTTCAGGCTTGTCGTTGGGAATATTGCATAAGAGAAAAAAACAGAGAAGATGAATATCCTATACAAGAAGATGAACGTGGAACTTACATTTTAAATAGCAAAGATTTAAATATGCTTGAATATTTAAAAGATTTAAGAGAGGCGGGTGTATTTAGTTTTAAAATAGAGGGTAGAATGAAGTCACCATATTATGTGGCAAATGTAGTGAATGCATACAGACGTGCTATAGATAATATGGAAAACATGACACCTGTTCTTTTAAATGAATTAAAACAAGAACTTGTAAAAACAAGTCACCGCAAATATACAACTGGTTTTTATTTTGGATCAGATGATAAAGAATGTTTAGAGAGTTCATATCCTGTACAAACGCATGAATTTATGGCTTTGGTAATTGGTGACTATGATGGTGAAAAAGTTTTAATAGAAATGCGTAATCGTTTTAAAGTTGGTGATGAATTAGAGGTTTTGTCTCCTAATAATACTTTTAATAAAATAATTAAAATTGAAAAAATGGTATCTTTAAATGGTGAAAATATAAATGATGCTAAAAATGTTCAAGAAAAACTTTATTTATATACTAACATACCATTAAAGGCACACGATATATTAAGAAAGAAGATTTAAAAAATGAAATATGCAGCAACTGAAAATAAAATTATAATTTATTCTAAAGATGAATTTGTTCCTGAGCATATTTTAGAATGTGGTCAAATATTTTCTTATGAAAAAATAGAAAACACATATATTGTATATTCGGCGGATAAATTAGCTAAAATAACTGAAACTGGGCAAACATACGAAATTGAAACAAATAATGTAGAGTATTTTATAAATTTTTTTGATTTAAATACAGATTATGCAAAATTAAAATTAGATTTAATAAAAACATATCCATATTTGAAAAAAGCAATTGATTTTGGTAATGGTATACGTATTTTAAAGCAAGACATTTTTGAAACAATTATTTCTTTTATTATTTCTGCTAATAATAATATAAAAAGAATTAAAAAAATTCTATTTGCTATTAGACAAAAATTTGGTACAAAAATATTAAGCTATTATTCATTCCCAACACTTGAACAACTTTCTAAAGGCACCATAGATGACTTTAAATCTCTTGGGGCAGGTTATAGGGCAAAATATTTAGTAGAGGCTTGTAAAATGCTTAAAAATGAGGATTTAACTCAATATAAACAGTTATCTACAAAAGAATTAAATAAAAAATTATTAAGCATAATGGGGGTTGGTCAAAAAGTATCAGATTGTATAATGCTTTTTGGTTTTTCACGGGGGGATGTTTTTCCAGTAGATACGTGGATAGAAAAAGTGTATTGTTCATATTTTGAAGATGAGCATGATAGGGTGAAAATACGTAAAAATTTACTTACAACGTTTGGCGCAAACTCTGGCTATGTGCAACAATATTTATTTTATTCTCAAAGGAAAAATGGTTAAGTTGGGGCAAGTTATTAAATGCTTGCCTTTTTTATTGAAAAAAAAAGTAAATTTTGTTAATATATTAATAGGTGTATTATGGAAAAAATTTTAATAGCAACTATTTTACGTCCGCAAGGCTTAAATGGTGAACTTAAGTGTAAATTAGAGAATAATAATTATGATGTCATTAAAAATGTAAATGAAGTTTATTTAAACGATAAACAAATTCCTACTAGGGTTATAAACAAGGCATTTAGAAATGGCTATTTGTTTTTAACTTTAAGCATGGTTAACTCGCGTGAAAAAGCCGACCTTGTTCGTAATTTTAAAGTATATGCTGACAAAAAGTTTATTAACATACCAAAAGATGAATACATGATTTCTGATTTAATTGATATGACAGTTTATTCTGAAGAAGGGCAAGAAATTGGTAAATTGGTTGATGTTCAAAATTTTGGTGCCGGTGATATTTTAATTATAGAACAGTATAAGCGAGAATATATGGTTCCTTTTATAAAGGATATTTTTGTACAAATAAACACAGCGGCAAATATTATTGTAGTAAATAAACAAAAATATAATGAGGCAAAAATATGCGATTAGATATTATAACTATATTCCCAGATATGTTTCAGCCACTTAAAGAAAGCATTATCAAACGGGCAGTTCAAAAGCAGGTCGTTGAAATTAATATTGTAAATTTAAGAGATTATTCTAAAGATGCACATAAAAAAACTGATGATATTCCATATGGTGGTGGGGCAGGTATGGTAATGACTCCGCAACCTCTTTATGATGCTATTAATGCTTTAAAAACTCAAAATGCCAAGGTAATATATATGTCTCCTAGAGGTAGGGTTTTTAAACAAGCAACTGCAAAAGAAATGAGTAAACTTGAACATATAATTTTAGTTTGTGGTCATTATGAAGGAATAGATGAGCGTATTATTGAACTTTGTAATATGGAAGAGTTATCTATTGGTGATTATGTTTTAACTGGTGGAGAACTTCCTGCTATGGTAGTAGCAGATAGTATTATAAGATTATTAGATGGGGCTATAACCACTGAATCTTTAAACGAAGAAAGTTTTTCTTGTGGGCTTTTAGAATATCCTCAATATACAAGACCGCAAAACTTTATGGGTAAAGAAGTACCATCTGTTTTACTTTCAGGGCATCACGCAAATATTGAAAAATGGCGTAAAGAAAAGTCTTTAGAAATTACAAAAAAAAATAGACCTGATCTTTTAAATTAGGAGGAAAAATGAAACACTACATGAATTTAAAGAATGGACCATTTACAAGTATAAAAAATGGAACAAAAATTTATGAACTTAGGTTGTTTGATGAAAAACGTCAATTACTTAAAGTTAATGATTATATAGAGTTTACCAATAGGTCTACTAATGAAAAACTTAATGTAAAAATAAAAAACTTACATAAATTTGACAACTTTGAACAGTTATATAATAAATTTGATAAAATTTCTTTAGGTTACGAACCTAACCAAGTCGCTAATGCAAAAGATATGGAAGAATATTATTCAAAAGAAGAGCAATCAAAATATGGTGTAGTTGCAATAGAAATAACAAAAATATAAAAAGGGGAAATAAATTGTCGGTTAATGAAATAATATCTAGAACAAATATTCAATGGTTTCCAGGACATATGGCTAAAGCGCTTAGAGATATGGCAGAAGAAATTAAAAAAGTTGATATGGTAATATATGTCCTTGATGCAAGAGCACCTAAATCATCAGTTAATCCAGAGTTCATTGGTATTATCGGCGAAAAACCAATATTGTATGTGTTAAATAAGGCCGATATGGTTGAAAGTAGTGATTTGCTTACTTTTGTAAATTATTTTAAAAAAGATAACACTGAAATTTTAGCATTAGATAGTACAAAATCTGGTGCAATTAAACAAATCGAACCTCTTATGACAAAACTGTGTAAAGAAAAATTAAATAAGTATAGTCAAAAGGGGTTTAAAATGAATTTAAGGGCAATGGTTATTGGTGTACCAAACTCAGGGAAAAGTACATTAATCAATAATCTTTGTGGTGTAAAAAAGACAATTACTGGTGATAAGGCAGGTGTAACTCGTGGAAAACAATGGTTATCACTTAAAAATGGATTTGAGGTTCTTGATACTCCTGGGACACTTTATCCAAAAATAAGTAATCAACAAATTGCACTTAATTTAGCATTTATTGGTTCGGTACGCAACGAAGTTGTAGACATGAATGAACTATGCGTTGACTTTTTAAATTTTTGCAAAAAATATTATTATCAAAATATTAAAGAAAAATATTTATTATCAAGTTATAATTTAACTGCATTAGAAATAATAGAAGAAGTTGCAAAGTTTAAGCATTATCTTTTAAAAGGTGGAGAGTTAGACTATGATCGTACATGTTTTTCTATTATAGATGATTTTAGAAAAGGAAAACTTGGTAAAATAGTTTTAGATAAATAAAGGAATGTTATGCTACAATTTGAAAATGATTTATTAAAAGATGGCTATAAACTTATTGCTGGAATGGATGAGGCTGGTAGAGGTCCTCTTGCTGGCCCAGTTTATACTGCAATGGTAATTATGCCATTAGAAAAAGAAAAAATAATTGACGGAGTAAATGATTCAAAAAAATTAACAACAAGCAAAAGGGAGGAATTATTTGAAAAAATCATTAATGCTGCAATAGCATATACAATTTGTCCAATAGAAGAGTCTGTTATAGATGAAATTAACATATTACAAGCAACAAAACTTGGAATGCAAAATTGTTTAAAAAATATTAAAATTAAGCCAGATTATTGTTTGGTTGATTATGTCGCTAATTTGAAATTAGAATGTAACTATAAAACCATTATAAAGGGCGATGCTAAAAGTTATAGCATAGCATGTGCATCAATACTTGCAAAAGTTGCAAGAGATAGATATATGAAAGAAATAAGTTTTCAATATCCTCAATATTTATTTGATAAACATAAAGGTTATGGTACAAAATTGCATTATGAAATGTTAGAAAAATATGGAATATCAAAAATTCATAGAAGGTCATTTTTAAAAAATTTAAAGGAACATTGTGGAAATAATTAAAGGTAATAAAACATTAAATACAATCAAAGGAAAAATAGGTGAAAGTTATGCGGTTCAGTATTTGATTGAGCAAGGATATGAAATTTTAGAAAGAAATTATAAAAACAAAATTGGTGAAATTGATATTATTGCAAAATATGAAAATAGGATAATTTTTATTGAAGTAAAAGCAAGGGCAACGGCTAGATTTGGTTATCCAAGAGAGGCTGTTAATTATTATAAACAACAAAAAATTAAAAACGTGGCTGGTGTTTATTTAAAATCTAAGCATATGAGTGATGCATATATAAGATTTGATGTAATTGAAATTTTGGCTGATGAAATAACCCATATTCAAGCGGCATTTTAGTTTGAATATATGAGTAATATTTCATGTTGCTTATTAAAAAAAGATATATAAAAGAATAGTTAAATTTTATTTAAAATAAAAGCACATTTGGCGATATTATATGAATACTTGTTCATATATAAACAAATAAAAAACAAGGCATTTGCCTTGTTTTTTTTTGCAAATTTTTATTATGCTTTTTTAGCAGTTTTAATACATTTAGTACAAGCTGTAACTTTTTTTTCTTTACCATCAATAACCATAGTAGTTGATTGAAGGTTGGCAGAATATTGTCTATTAGCTTTTCTATTGCTGTGGCTAACTGTACAACCAGCCATTTTGCTTTTTCCGCATATTTCACAAACTTTGCTCATAAATTCCTCCTAAATATTATAGTGAATGAGGCAAAAAATTAGATGATTTGCCATAAATTTCAAAAAATACTTATGTAATATAACATTAAAATTTTACTTTTGCAAGAGTTTTTAAACGATTTTCAAAAAAAACAAAAAAATAGTTGAAAAAAAACAAATTATAGGCTAATATATTATAGCAAATACTATTTTTGGAGGAAAATTCGTGGCAGTTTCAACTAAAAACTATTACGGAAATATTGAAATTTCAAGGGACTCAATTGCTGCAGTCGCTGGTTTTGCTACGCTTGATTCTTATGGTGTTGTAGATACCGTTTCTAGAGGTTTAAAAAATAGTATTTCTAACTTATTCAAAAAACAACCTTATACCAAAGGTATAATTGTAAATATAAATAAAGATAATCGAATCTTCATCGACATATATTGTATTTTAAAATATGGCATTTCTATTAGTGCAATTGCAGAAAGCCTTAAAAAAACCGTAAAGTATACTGTAGAAGACTTTACTGGTATGATTGTGGATACTGTTAATGTCCACGTTGTCGGTGTAAGAGTATAGGAGTATATAAATGCATAAATCAATCAACGGAGCATCTCTTCGCAAAATGTTTGTGGGGGGTGTTGCGCTCTTAGACCAAAATAAAAAACTAGTTGACGCTTTAAACGTTTTCCCAGTGCCAGATGGCGATACTGGAACAAATATGTTTTTAACATTAAAATCTGCTGTAACTGAAGTAAATAATTGTATTGGAAATGAAATTTCTGACCTATGTGAAGCCTTTTCTAAAGGTGCATTACGTGGTGCAAGAGGTAACTCTGGTGTTATTACATCTCAAATTGTAAAAGGGCTTTGTTCTGTACTTTCTACAAGCAAAGAACTTAATACAAAAGCCTTTGCTAAGGCAATTAATGAAGGTTGTAAAATAGCATACAAAGCGGTTACTGTACCTAAAGAAGGTACTATTTTAACTGTAATTAGAATAATGAGTGAATGTGCTGGTGACATTGCTAAAAAAACTTCTGATATTGAAGAGTTTTTAAAACAAGTAATTGACAAAGGTGAAGACATTCTTCAACAAACTCCAGAAATGTTACCTGTTCTTAAAAAAGCAGGCGTTGTTGATGCTGGTGGTCGTGGGCTTATTGTTGTTTTTACAGGTTTTTTACGTGCACTTCTTGGAGAAGATTTTGACTTTGTTTTTGATGATAGCAAACCAGTTCAAACAGCAGATGATGTTATTGCAGATATATCAAATTTAGCAGATATTGAGTTTGGTTATTGTACTGAATATATGATAATCAATATGAATAAAAAGACTACTGAGGCAGATATTGATAAATTAAGAGAACGCTTAATGAAAATAGGTGATAGTGTTCTTTGCCTTGGTGATTTAAATTTAGTTAAAGTACACGTTCATACAAACACGCCTAATGTTGCTTTAGGATATGCGCTAGAACTTGGTGAACTTTATAATCTAAAAATAGAAAATATGCGTGAACAAAATCGCGAACTTAAGAAAAAGGCACAAAATCAACAATCGCAAGAAATAAAAGAAAACGGTATGATTTCAGTTGCTCCGGGTAAAGGTATTGCTGACCTTATGCGCGATCTTACAATAGATAACATTATAGAAGGTGGTCAAACTATGAACCCTAGTGCAAACGATATTGCACAAGCGGCTGACAAAGTTCCTGCTAAAAATGTGTTTGTTTTCCCAAACAATAAAAATATTATCTTAGCAAGCGAGCAAGCAAACGACTTAACATCTAAAAATTTAATTGTTATACCAACAAAAAGTGTGCCAGAAGGCATTTCGGCAGCACTTGCGTTTAATCCTGAAGCTAGTGTAGAAGATAATACTGCAGCAATGACAGAAGCAATATCTGTTGTTAAATCGGCTTCAGTAACATATGCAGTAAGGGCTACTCATGTTGATGGTTTTGATTTAAGTGTTGGTGAAATTATAGGTCTTGATGATAAATCAATTTTATCAAAAGGTACGTCAATTGGCGACACTACTAAAGATTTAATTTCTAAACTAAAAACTGATATAACAGCATCTATCACATTATTCTATGGTGAAGATGTTAAGCCTGTTGAGGCAGATTTACTTCAACAAGAACTTGCTGAAAAATACCCAGATATAGAAGTTACTGCAATTTATGGTGGCCAACCTGTATATTACTATATTATATCTTTAGAATAACTTAATTAACGCACAGTTTATTTTCTGTGCGTTTTTATTTATATTAACCCTTGTAATGAATTGGAGTTTGTTATATAATATAAATATGTTAGTTTATAGAAGATTGTCTAAAAGCGAGTTTCTTAATATAAAAACAGGATTAAAATGTCATTTGGGTACAGAATGTTCTAAAAGTAAACTTGCAAATAATCATAAATATAAAAAAGGTGTTAAATATTTGCATTTTTTTAAAAATAAAGGCGACGTTTATAGAATTAGGCAGTATCAAACTAAGCCAGTACCTTATTATATTTGTACATTTAATATACCCAATAAAATATTAGAAAAATGTAAGGGTAGAGGTAAATATGATGCTGGCGGTTATGATTATGCAACAACATGGGTAACAGAGTATGCAATTAATGTTGATGATTTTGATTGTAATTGGTTAATTGAGCATGAAATTGATAATTACTTGTGTAAAACACAAAATGAAAGGTAAAAATATTTAGCATAAGGTAAACTTATGCTTTTTTAATAAATAATAAGCATATACGTTTTATAAAAATAATTGAAAAGTTTTTGCAAATAATTTGCAATAGTTTGGTGAAATGTGTAAACTTTAAAAGTATGTAAAAAAGGAGAAAAGAAATAATGTCAAAAAAATATGTTTACTTATTTACTGAAGGTAATGCTTCAATGCGTGAACTTCTTGGCGGAAAGGGTGCAAACCTTGCAGAAATGACTAACTTAGGTTTACCAGTTCCTCAAGGTTTTACAATTTCTACAGAAGCATGTACTCAATATTATGAAGATGGAAAACAAATTAACCCAGAAATTCAAGCTCAAGTTTTAGAATATATTTCTAAAATGGAGCAAATTACCGGTAAAAAATTTGGTGATGAAGAAAATCCTCTTTTAGTTTCTGTTCGTAGCGGTGCAAGAGCATCTATGCCTGGTATGATGGATACTATTTTAAACTTAGGTTTAAACGAAAAAGTTGTTAATGTTATTGCAAAAAAATCTGGTAATCCTCGTTGGGCATGGGACTGCTATCGTCGTTTTATTCAAATGTATTCAGATGTTGTTATGGAAGTTGGTAAAAAATATTTCGAGCAACTAATTGATGAAATGAAAGAACGTAAAGGTGTTACACAAGACGTTGAACTTACAGCAGAAGATTTAGCAGAACTTGCTAACGAATTTAAAGCAGAATATAAAGCAAAAATTGGTGAAGATTTCCCTGATGATCCAAAAGAACAATTATTTGGTGCAATCAAAGCCGTATTCCGTTCATGGGATAATCCAAGAGCCAATTATTACAGAATGCAAAATGATATTCCTTACTCATGGGGAACAGCAGTTAACGTTCAAATGATGGCTTTTGGTAATATGGGTGAAACTTCAGGTACAGGTGTTGCATTTACCCGTGACCCTGCAACTGGTGAAAAGAAATTAATGGGTGAGTTCTTAATGAATGCACAAGGTGAAGACGTAGTTGCCGGTGTAAGAACTCCAATGCCTATTGCAAAAATGGCAGAAGTAATGCCAGAAGTTTACGAACAATTCCAAGGAATATGCAAAAAACTAGAAAATCATTATAGAGACATGCAAGACATGGAATTTACTATTGAAGACAAAAAATTATATATGCTTCAAACTCGTAATGGTAAAAGAACAGCACGTGCTGCTATTAAAATTGCCAGCGATTTGGTTGATGAGGGCATGATTACTGAAAAAGAAGCATTAATGCAAATTGACCCAAAAAGTTTAGACTCTTTACTTCACCCTCAATTTGATAGCAAAGCATTAAAAAATGCTCAACCTATTGCACAAGCACTTGCTGCATCGCCTGGTGCTGCTTGTGGTAAAATTGTATTCACAGCAGAAGATGCTGTAGAAGCAGGAAAAAACAAAGAAAAAGTTGTTTTAGTTCGTCTTGAAACTTCTCCAGAAGATATCGAGGGTATGCACTATGCTCAAGGTATTTTAACTGTACGTGGTGGTATGACATCTCACGCAGCAGTTGTGGCACGTGGTATGGGCACTTGCTGTGTTTCAGGTTGTGGTGCTATTAAAATGGATGAAGAAAACAAATGCTTTACTTTAAATGGTAAAACATATAAAGAAGGCGATGTTATTTCTCTAGATGGTTCAACAGGTAAAGTGTATGATGGCGCAATTGCAACTGTTCCAGCAAATACTAACGATGGTGAATTTGGTAGGATTATGGCGTGGGCTAACAAATATAAAGCACTTGCTGTTAGAACAAATGCTGATACTCCAAAAGATGCTCATCAAGCATTTGAATTTGGTGCAGAAGGTATTGGCTTATGTAGAACAGAGCATATGTTCTTTGAACCAGATCGTATTGCAGCAATAAGAGAAATGATTTGCTCTGATACTGTAGAAGAACGTGAAGCCGCTCTTGCAAAATTAGAGCCAATGCAACAAGGTGACTTTGAAAAATTATATGAAGAAGCAAAAGGCTTGCCTGTGAACATTCGTTTCTTAGATCCACCTCTTCATGAGTTTGTTCCTACTTTAGAAGAAGATATTAAACTTCTTGCAAACTCACAAGGCAAAACAGTTGAACAAATTAAACAAATCATTGCCGACCTGCATGAATTTAACCCAATGATGGGACATCGTGGTTGCCGCT
The DNA here is from genome assembly GCA_015069385.1 of Clostridiales bacterium. Classification (GTDB taxonomy): domain Bacteria; phylum Bacillota; class Clostridia; order Christensenellales; family UBA1242; genus HGM11367. The sequence continues at coordinate 16,339 of SVIS01000016.1, read as the reverse complement.
TGGCAGTTACTTACCCAGAAATTGCAAAAATGCAAACTACTGCTGTTATTAAAGCAGCAATAGCCGTTTCTAAACGTCATCCAGAATTTAAAACTATTCCAGAAATTATGATTCCACTTGTTGGCGAAGTAAAAGAACTTGCTTTTGTTAAAAAAGTAGTTTGTGAAACAGCAGATGCTTTAATTAAAGAAGCAGGTATTGAATTAGAATACGAAGTTGGAACAATGATAGAAATTCCACGTGCAGCACTTCTTGCAGATGAAATTGCAAAAGAGGCACATTATTTCTCATTTGGTACAAACGATTTAACTCAAATGACTTTTGGTTTTAGCCGTGATGATGCGGGTAAATTCTTAGATTCTTATTATGAAAATAAAATTTATGAATCTGACCCATTTGCTCGTTTAGATACAAATGGTGTGGGCAAACTTGTAGATATGGCTTCTCGCCTTGGTAAACAAACAAGACCAGACATTGCTCTTGGTATTTGTGGTGAACATGGTGGTGACCCATCGTCAATTGAATTCTGCCATAAAGTTGGTTTAACATATGTTTCTTGCTCTCCATTCCGTGTGCCTATTGCACGTTTGGCAGCTGCTCAAGCAAATATTAAAAACCCTAGAAATTAATTATAAATATATAAAAATGACTTCAGTTTTACTGAGGTCATTTTTTTGTAACTATAAGTTAAAAAATAGTTATTTATAATAGAAATAAATAACAATTAAAAAATTTTTTTAAATTACAAAAATTTAGTTGACAATTGGCTGGGGGGGGGTAGAATACAAATATAAATATTTTTAATTTGTGTTGTTTTTGTTGAAAAAAATATACAAATAATATCACAAATAGTTTTACAAAATAAACCAAATAATGATATTATGTTTATGAAATATTTTAATAAAAGTATAAAACAAACAAATTTAAAGAAAATATTTTAAAGAAAAAGGAGAAAAAATGAAAATAAGAGGAAAGTATATTATAAATATAGCAGTAATTTGCCTTTGCATTTGTGCAATGACTATAGGCATATATGCAGCAAAACAAGCAAGCCTTACTGCTACCGGCACAATTGGCTTTACAGCACACCAATGTCAGGTTGAAATTACAGGTACAAAACAAGGCTATGGAATATTAGAAGGCAATACATATACCTATCAAGAACAACCAGCAACATTAACCTTTGGTGGGGAGGATAAAGTAACAATAGGTGGCACTGCAGATGCTGATATATCAAAAACAAAAGAAATAGGTGATTTTCAGTTTACAGATATGGTGTTAGATTATGTGCCAGATATTGTTCTATCTTTTACAATAAAAAACTTGTCAGATTTTCCAATTACAGCAGCGGTTATATATAACGACTTAACAGGCATAGCAATATCAACAACATCATCAGAGGCAGTAAAAATAACAAACAAAAACGATACAGCAACAATAACATTAACATATAAATTGCTAGATACAAATACAAGCCTTACAGACATGGATTTAAACATACAAATTTTATGTCAAAAATTCAACATAGAACAAGAAGTAATAGATGAAGAAAATAACTTTCATTATTACTTAAATGAAACAGGCACAGGCTGGACAGTAGGCCCATATACCGAAACAGCAACAGGCAACATAACCATACCACAATATGTAAATAATATTCCAGTTACAGGCTTTGCTGAAGTTGGTGCAATCGCAAGTATTATAGATTGCTCTGAATTTACGGTTACTACAACATCGGATGATGCAGCAACTGCATGGGCAGAAGTTAAAGCAGCAGCAGCTGAACAGGCAACATTTACACCATCAGATGAACAATCATATGTTTTTGGTAGTTTATCAATGGGGAACTTATCAGAAATGGGAATCATTGCAACACCAACAACTTCTGCCACAAATAAAGTTTATACAATAATAGAATGTAAAACAGACACAGAGCAGTCTCAGGCTTTTAATGATTTTCTTGCAGGTGGAAGAGAGGGGGGCTTATCGGATACTCAAATAGTACTTATATTTCCTCTTTTACTACAAACTAATTTAACAATAGAAGAAACATTGGCTTTAGTAGGAACTGAAGGGGTTAATTATACTTCTACTGTTTATAGTTCTGGTTCTAGTTCGGAAGTTGAAGTAGTACCTGTTGATTATTCTTTTAAGGATACAGAAATTACAGGTATAGAAATGCCAAACACATTTACAAGTATACCTGATAATTATTTTTCATTTAATAATAATTTAACCAACATAACAATTCCTGGTAGTGTAAAAGTTATTGGTGATAGTACATTTAAAAATTGTGTTAATTTAGTTAGTGTAACACTAAATGATGGTTTGACTAGTATAGGTAGTAGTGCATTTAAGGATTGTGATAAGTTAACTAATATAGTTATACCAAATAGTGTAACTACAATTGGGTCTGAAGCATTTAGTGGTTCAGGTTTAATCACAATAACATTAAGTGAAAATTTAACAAGTATAGCAGAAATGACATTTCAATATTGCTATAGTTTAGATAATATAGTAATACCTTCAAGTGTAATTAGTATTGGAAATGATGCATTTAATAGATGTGAAAACTTAACAAGTGTGACTTTAAGTGAAGGGGTGGCTGAATTAGGAGAAAGAGTTTTTGCGAGGTGTTTAAGTTTAGAAAGTATAACATTACCAAGCACCACAACAACTATAGAATATATTGCATTTTCTGATATTGGAAGTTTAATAATAAAATGTCTAGCGGTTGTTCCACCAACGATTAATGATAATATCGCGGGAAATGGTATGTCTGTTACTACATTTACAGCAATCTATGTACCAGCAGACTCAGTTTCCGCATATCAAGCCGCAGACGGTTGGAAGAATTATAGCACTAAAATTCAAGCACTATAAATATAACTAAAAAACATACCCTTAACAAAGGGTGTGTTTTTATATTATTTAGTTATTATTCAAATTAACGTTGCCCCTAATAGAGGTTGGAAATAGCGGCTGGTCAAATATTCCTGGGCATGTGTTTGCTTCGCCAACTTGAACAGGTTGAATGCAAGGGTAGCCATAAGAGGGAATAAGAAGCATTACTCTAGCAACTACTTTAATTATAATTTGTAGGCAACCGGTTACTGTAAATGTATTTTCGGCTGTATAAGAACCAATTTGACTTCTAAATTGTGCATTTACCTCTATTCTAACAGGGTTTAATGATGGTTGAGGAACATAAAGTATAGCGTTTATTGGGTAAGTAACTGAAGAGGTTGCTGTACCTAAAATACCATTTGCATCTCTATATGTTACAATAACTGGAATGGTTACTGTACCGGTAACTGTTGCAAAATTTGGTCTATCGGTTAAACGTGATATAACTACGTTGTCAATAGTTGCTGGGTTGTTTACATCACCCTCAGCAGATACAAATGTAAGTGGCATTGCTGGGTTTGCAGGGTCATAATTGGTTACATTCAAAATAACTCCAGTTTCCGTTGATTGAGAAAGTGCTGCATCAAACACTTTATCTGTTTCTATAACTGCTTTTTCGCATAATCCAGCAGTAGGGTTGTTGTTAAGTGGGCCCGGGCGGCTAGAATTATTGTTGTTAATGAAAAAAGACATAATTTTACCTCCATATGTAAATTTCAATATTACATTATGATAAAATTTATAAAAGTGTGAAAATTATTTTAAAATTTTTTGTAAATGTGATAATCTAATAATAAGGAGATTATATGATTATTCTTGCTTGTGACCATGCAGGTTATCTTTTAAAAGAACAAATTAAAGAATTTTTTAATAAAGAAAATATTACTACTATTGATGTTGGCACTTATTCAACCGAAAGTGTAGATTATCCAGACTATGTAAAGGCTGGCAACCAAAAAGTTTTAGAAAATTCAAATAATGTAGGAATATATATTTGCGGAACTGGAATTGGCATGTGTATAGCGGCTAATAAAAATCCTAAAATTAGGGCGGCACTTTGTTCAACAACAAATTTTGCAAGTTTGGCTAGAAAGCATAATAATGCTAATGTTTTAGTATTACCTGGTAGGTATATTAATAAAGCAAAAGCAATAAGAATTATTAAAATATTTTTAACTACAACTTTTGAAGGTGGCAGGCATGCAAGGCGTATTAAAAAATTAAAGGAGATTTAATTTATGTCATTTTCCTTTATTGTTTTAGATTTAGAAAATAAAGTTGATGTTGCGTTTGTTAATAGTTATTTGGCAAAAGAATATGAAGATTATGAAATTATTTATTGTTGCAGTAAAGAACAAAAAACAAGTGGTAATGTAAAAGTTTTTCAGTTTAAGCAAAATGAACATTCCGAAAAGATTTTAAATGCTGTTACTTGTTTTTGTGAAAAAGAAAATATTGTAGTTATTAGAAAGTTTACATCGTGTGAAGATATTAAACTGCAAACTAATAAACTTAAATCTAACAATCAAATAATATATTTCGAAAAAAAACTATCAAAAGTTGGAATGTTTTTTTGGACTATTTTGCATAAATTGGCTTTGTTAATATTTTATAAAAATTTATTATTAATTAATAATAGTTGTATTACATTTGGTAAACAAGCATCTGATGTTTTAAAAGTACTAGATTCACCCTCAAATGCTATGCGAACATTTAATTGGCAAGGGTTGGTTTTTATTCCAGCATATGGTGGTGCAAGGCAAAAAATAAAATATGATAAAACTAAAAATGTGTTATTTACATTTATTCCTCTAGGAATTTCTGTAATTTTATGTACATTGTTTTTTGTTTTTAAAACAAATTTTGTTTTTAAAACAAATTTTGATTTTTTAACAAAATTTGTGTTTTGGGCAATAATAATACTTGGTTTAATTCTTGCTGGAGTATTTTCAGTTCGTTGGTTTATTAAAAGCCAACTAGGGGAAAATATAACCAACAAGGCAAACATAATTTTAAAAGGAGATAAAAATGAAAAAAATTAAAATTGGTATTAATGGTTTTGGTAGAATTGGCAGGCTTGTTTTAAGAGCCGTTGCACAGCGTGATGATGTTGAGGTTGTTGGAATTAATGACCCATTTTTAGATGTTGATTATGCAAGATATTTATTTGTACATGATTCCATTCATGGAAAATTTGAAGGAAAAACTGTTGTTAGTTTAGAAGAAAATGCTATTAAGGTTGGCAATAAATGGATTAAATTTTATGCACAAAAAGACCCAAGTTTAATTCCATGGAAAGAATGTGGTGCAGAATATATTGTTGAATCTACTGGTGTATTTACTTCTTACGAAAAGGCAGAGGCTCATTTAAAGGCTGGTGCGAAAAAGGTAATTGTTTCTGCTCCGGGCAAACAAATGCCTATGTTTGTTATGGGTGTAAATGAAAACACTTATACTAAAGATATGAACATTGTTTCAAATGCTAGTTGCACAACAAATTGCTTAGCACCTTTAGCAAAAGTTATTCATGAAGCATTTGGAATAGAAGAAGGCTTAATGACAACCGTTCACTCAACTACAGCAACACAATTAACTGTAGACGGTTCTACCAAAAAAGATTGGCGAGGTGGTAGGGCTGCTTCATATAACATAATTCCATCATCTACAGGTGCTGCAAAGGCAGTTGGTGTTGTAATTCCTGAGTTAAATGGTAAATTAACTGGAATGAGCATGCGTGTGCCAACACTTGATGTTTCTGTGGTAGATTTAACTGTTAAATTGCAAAAAGAAACAACTTATGAAAAAATATGTGCTGCGGTAAAAAAGGCTGCTAATGGTCAACTTAAAGGTATTTTGGGTTATACAGATGATGCTGTTGTTTCATCAGATTTTATTGGGGACCCAAGAACTTGTGTGTTTGATAAAAATGCAGGTATAATGCTTAGTCCTAAATTTGTAAAACTTGTTGCATGGTATGATAACGAATGGGGATATTCAAATAAAGTGGTAGATTTAGTAACATATATGGCAAAAGTAGATAATGCTAAATAACTCAAATAGGGGTGTTTTTATATGAAAAAGTTAAAAACTACTAGCATAGTTCTTTTTATAATTGCTTGTGTTATTGAGGTGGCTTGTGTAATAACATGTATTGATTGTATTCGTTTATTAACGAGTGAATCTTTAGATGCTTTGGCTATTATTGCCTTGTTACCATTATTTTTTATTGGAACATTTATTTTATTAATTATATCTGTTTCTTTGACTATTATTTACAAAAAAATTTGTGAAAAATCAGTTCAGTCTGATATGCAACAACCTAAGTTTTATAAATTGCATAATATTGTTTCTTGGCTTTTTTTAGTCATAAATATTGCTTTGTTTGTTGCTTTATATTTTGTTTAATAAATTTAAATGTTTTATGATTGGTTTAAAAAAAATTAAATGGGTTATATTAATCTTGTAAACATAAAGGAGATTAATATGAACCCATTTAAATTTGAATCAAAAGATATAGAAACTTATTACATGAATTGGAAGCAAATGTATCCAAAATCATATGATAAAAACAAAGTTTCGCCATTTACAAAAGTTAGAATTATATTAATGAATGGTACTGAGTTTGAGTTTAATTGGTTTTTACACCAGTTTGCTAGAAATTGTAATAATCAGGACTTAAAAAGAGAAATAGCAAGAGTAAGACTACAAGAACAACAGCAGCAAAAACGCATTAGTTGTTTAAAACCAATTAATGAAAATATGCTTGAGGAAACAATAGCATATGAACAATTGGCAATTGAACTAACAGCAATTCTTGCTCAAAATTGTAAAGATAAAAATACAAAGGCTGCCTTAGATTTCGCTTTACTTGAAGATTTTGACCACTTATATAGATTTTCTAATTTATTAAAAATGGATTTTGGTGTTGATGCAAAAACAATGGTTGGGGAGTATACCGAAATTATTCCAGCACGACCAACAATTGCTCACCATAGACATCCAATAGATAATGTAAGAAATCATATGATATCTGAAAAAGCAGATTTATATACAAAACTTGTAGGCAATATAATTACTGCTGCTGAGCAACAAACCATGAATTTTTATATGAATATGGCGCAAATGTATAAAAATGATTTGGGTAGAAGATTATTTGCTGAAATAGGTATGGTTGAAGAGGAGCATGTTACTCAGTATGAAAGTTTGAAAGACCCAACATGTACTTGGCTTGAACAATGGGTAATGCATGAATATACCGAATGTTATTTATATTACTCAATGTATGAAGATGAAAGTGATGAATATATTAAGGATATTTGGAAAGAACACTTTGAAATGGAGGTATCACATCTAAAACTGGCTTGTGAGTGTTTAAAGAAATATGAAGGCAAAGATTGCAAACAGGTGATACCTAAACCGGATTTCCCAAAACTTTTAAAGTTTGGTGAAAATATCGCTTATGTACGAAAAGTAATTTTAACTGCTAACGTAACAAGTGTTTTAGAAGAATATATTGATATTAATAAACTACGAGATGATGCAAGATTTTTTAAATATAATAATTCAATTAATAGATATGAAAAAGATGTTGCAAGCCATGCAACAATAGAAAAATTTATAAAAAAGAATGGAAAAGATTATAGATATCAGGTTGATGATCACCCAATAAAGGCACTGCAAAATAGGTCATATGATAGCGTCGAAGTTGGCAGAATAAAAAAGTAAATTCAAATTCATAAAAATAAATATAAATTATTAGTATTTTGAATAAATTATTTAAATACTCATAAATTGTTGTTGACTTTTACAAAAAAAAAACATATTATTTCTTTATACAAAGGAGTAATATACAATGAATTTTTTCTCTAGTAACTTAAAACAACTTACAGATAAATATTCACAAAAGTATGTTGCCGCTAAAACCGGCTTTTCTCAATCAAGTATTAATAATTATATTAGTAAGACTAGCGAGCCATCTATACAGTTTCTTATTGCCTTAAAACAGGCTTTTGGAATTAGTGTAGATGACTTTTTATTTAAAGAATATCAAGAAGAAGTGGTTGATAATAAAAATGTGTATGTTGGCAACTATTTAATTTATTATTACAACAACGCATCATATAAAGGCGAAATTCATAGCAATATTAAAAATACGCTCAGTTATGGTGTTGTTAGTATCGTGCCGGAATCTGAAACATCAAGCAATGTTGTAGTTTATGCATTAATGTTAAAAGAACGTTCTGATGCAGTTAAACTTTTAAAAAAAGTAAATACATTATCTAATGCAGACTTACTTATAATGTATAAAGATAATATTAATTCTTATGTGGGTGAAATACATACAAATCCATATAATATATTTATTTCGCTTGAAAATAAAAATAAAGATGACGAGGCATTTTTAATATTAAATAATCCTCAACTAAAAAACGAGTATTTAGGTGGGTTAGGTACAATAAATTCAGTCTCTCGTGGTAGAGAGCATAATCCATGTGTGCAATATGTTATTCTTTCTCGAAAATTGATAGATAAACCAGATGGTGAGTTATATAATATTCTAAGTTTAGATTGTGTTGATATAGATTTTGATACTCAAGTAAACGATTTAGTACCACTATTTAAACGTTTATATATGGAAAATAATGAATTATCTAATGTTTTAAATGATGAACAAAAGGCATCAATTATTGAGAATAAATTAAAATATTTATTTAATGAAATTATTGATGCAAATATGTTTAGAATTGGCAAAATAAGCAATCATGATGATGATACAGTTTATAGACTGCTAAAGGAGGGCATTGATGTTTGAAAAAGTTGATGCTCGATTTGAGTATATAAAACAAAGTTTTAAAAAAAATAAATTACATACAAAAAAGGTAGAGCGTGCTTATCTTTTAGCTAAAGAATTGCATAAAAATCAAATAAGAAAAGATGGTCAACCTTATATTTCGCATCCAGTAGAAGTTGCAATCATTTTAACTGATTTAAATTTTGATGATGATGTAATTTGTGCAGGACTATTGCATGATGTTATTGAAGATTGTGGTTATTCGCTTCAAGATATTAGGCAAAATTTTAATGATAAAATTGCTGAACTTGTAGATGCTGTTAGTGCTATTGAAAGCGAAAAGTATAAATACAATGTTGAGGCTATATTTGAGAACGAAGATTTTGTTAAGGTGTCGGCTGAAGAACAAACATTTAATAAACTAATTGCTTTTGGTAAAAGAAATCCACTTGCTTTTTGCATTAAATTTGCGGATAGATTACATAATTTGCGTAGTATTGGTATTTTTGAACGATCAAAGCAACTTGCAAAAGTTAGGGAAACAGAGCAGTGGATATTACCCATAGCAAAAATTATTAATGCTGGTTATTTTTATACATTACTTACAAATGAATGTTTTAAAATTGTATATAATACCGGTGATTGTTTATTTTTTAAACATTATGATGAATATCATAATGCAAATAAATTAAATGTAGAAAACTTTGTTACAAATTTAAAAATTGCGTTTTCAGGCAATGGAATTAATGAAATATATTGCAATGACATTTTGGAATATGATGTATATAACAAACTTGCAAGTTTAATAAAAATAAAAGATATTAGATTTTTATCACAAGGAAAAATTATTAAAGTTCCAAATTATAAAGTATATTTATTCCATGATAAAAAAGATATAAAAAGTATTGTTAATGATTTTATATTAAAAATGCAAAATAAAATGCAAAGTATTGCTAAAATTATTGATGCAAAGTTAGATGAAATCAATAAAAAAGCATATTTTATTATAGAAGATAATTATAGAAACAAATTTAATTTATATATTATGACAAGGCAAGAGTATATTAAACAAACAATAGGTACTTTAGATGGTCAAATTAATAATTTTATTAATGATGACATAACTCATACTATTGCAACCGAATATATAAAAGTAATAACTCGTTCTGGCGAAGTTATGTATATGCCCAAAGATAGTACAGCGCTAGATTTTGCTTTTAAAATACATAGAGAAATTGGTTTTGGTTTTAAATACGCAATAATAAACAGAAATAAAAACAAATTTCCACCATATACAAAACTAAATGATGGTGATCAAATTTCAATTTTTTATGATAGAGATAACGATAATAATATTATTAATGTTGCTGAATTAAAATGGCTTGCATATGTTAATAATGATTTGTCTAAAAAGTTTCTAATTAAATATTTTGAAAAGAAAATTTCATTATAGAAATAAATTTTGTAAACCAATAATAATTAAAATTATTCCACCAAATACTTCGGCAAAAGTTTCAAGCTTTGTGCCGAATTTTTTTCCAATAGCAACACCTAAAAAGCATAAAACAAAAGTAATGATTGCAATGATGAAAACGCTAATAAGTGCCATTGGCAAAGTATAATTTGCCATTGTAAAACCCACCGACAATGCATCTAATGATGTTGCTATAGATTGAAAGAAAATAATAGTGAATGTTAAATTAATTTGGTCATGCTTAGTTTTATCTTTTTGTAAAGAATCAATTATCATTTTTATTCCAAGTATAAATAATATAGTAAAGGTAATATATGGAATAAAAGAAGTAATCAAATTTAGTACTGCATGACCTACAAAATATCCAATTAATGGCATAACTCCTTGGAATATTGCAAAAGTAAAAGCAATCAAAAACATCTTTCTTATTTTTATTTTACAATCTTTTAATCCATCAGCCATTGCTATTGTAAAAGCGTCCATAGCAACTCCAATTCCAACTAATATTGAATTTATTAAAAATGACATAAACCTACCTTAAAATATTTTATTAATAGAATTAAAGAAAAAGTATCAAATTTTTTTACAAACATATAATAAATTGCTTGACAGTTGATTATATATTCAACTAATATGTGAATGGTTGAATATGTGTTCAACTATGTGGAGGTTTTATGCGAAAGTCTGCATTAGCGTGTGACTGCGATATAATTCATTATGAATTAGTAGAAAAAGCAAAAAAGAATTTATTAAAAGATGAAATATTAATTGATATAGCAAATTTTTATAGGGCGCTAGCAGATAACACAAGAATAAAAATAATTAATTTGTTATTAGAACATGAACTTTGTGTTTGCGATATATCTGCAATATTAAATTTAACTAAATCAACTGTATCACATCAGTTAAAAAATTTGCGAGAAATGAATTTAGTAAAAAATTGTAAAAAGGGTAAGCAAGTTTGGTATTCTCTTGCGGATAGCCATGTTAGACAAGTTTTTGAGATAAGTTTAATTCATATAAAAGAGGGTATTATTTATGATTAAAAAGTATAAAATAACAGGATTAGATTGTCCTAATTGTGCTAAAACTTTAGAAAATGAAATAAATAAATTAAATACTGTTGATTCTGCCGAACTTAATTTTATTAAACAAACATTAACTATTAAAAGCAATAATCAAACACAAGCATTTAAAGATGCAGTTAAAATAGCACACGTTATTGAACCAGAGGCAAAAATTATTGAAATAAAAACAAATACAAAATTATTTAACAAGTCTTCAATAGCAAATTTAATATTATTATTAGTTGGTATAATGCTTGCAGTTGTTGTGCTTACTGTAAATTTAAAAACATGGTCTTATTGGCTTTTATTTATTTTAAGTGCTCTTTTTATGGGGTATAAAACTTACATAAAAGCATTTAAGTTATTAACTAAATTTATAGTAAATGAAAATTTGCTTGTAACTCTTTCTATTATTGGTGCTGTATGTGTTGGTGAACATATGGAAGGTCTTATGGTTATAGGTCTTTATTCAATTGGAAAAGTATTAGAAAACTTAGCATTAAATAGGTCAAAGAAATCAATTGAAGAATTAACTAGCATGAAAGTTGATGTAGTATATGTTGAACGAGATGGACAACTTATTTCTGTTATGCCAGAAGATGTAAATATTAATGAAATTATTGTTGTTAGAGCAGGCGAAATAGTTGCGCTTGATGGTATTATTGTTGAAGGAAATGTAACTCTAAATCAGCAAAGTCTAACAGGTGAAAGTTTACCTAAAACAGTTAAACCAAATGATGAAATTATATCTGGTTCTATTGTGTTAGATGGCGTAGTAAAAATAAAAGTTACAAAAATATATTCTGATAGTACAGTTTGTAAAATTATGAATTTAATTGAAAACGCAACTGATAAAAAGTCTAAAACTGAAACAATTATTTCTAAAATAGCAAAATGGTACACATTTGCTGTTTTAGGTTTATCTGTGCTTATTTTTCTTATAATTTTCTTATTAACAAAAAATGTTAATGTAGCTATATATCGTGGATTAATATTTTTAGTTGTATCTTGTCCTTGTGCATTTGCAATATCTGTACCACTAGCATATTTTTCAGGCATAGGTAACGCATCTAAAAATGGTATTTTAATTAAAGGTTCAAATTATTTAGATGCTCTTGCAAAGGTAAATTTAGTTGCATTTGACAAAACAGGTACCTTAACTACAGGAGAATTTGAAATACAGAAAATTGAAATAAAAAATAATGAATATACTCAAGAACAAATACTTTGGCTTGCATCACTTGGGGAACAATTTTCCAATCATCCTTTAGCAAAATCTATTGTCAAAGCAAATAATATAACATTAATGCCTGTAACAAATGTAAAAGAGATTGCAGGAGAGGGTGTGTACTTTAATTATGAAGCAAACACATATTTTGTAGGGCGAAAAAACGAAAATTTAAGTGGTACAATTGTTGAATTATATAAAGATAATGTTTTACTTGCTGAAATATATTTGTCTGATAAAATTAAAGATAATGCAAATTTAGTTTGTAAAAATTTATCTAATAATAAGATAAAAACTATTCTTTTATCTGGTGATAATGAACAAATAGTCAAAACTGTTGCAGAGCATATTGGTATTAATGAATATTATTCAAATTTATTGCCTCAACAAAAATTTGAAAAAATTGAAGAATACAAAAAAGAAAAAAATAATATTATTGCATATGTAGGTGATGGAATTAATGATGCACCTTCACTGGCACTTGCTGATGTTGGTATAAGCATGGGAATTAATGGTAGTTCGGTGAGTATAGAATCATCTGATATTGTCCTTGTTGATGATAATCCAAATAAAATTCATAAAGCAATAAGGTTATCAAAATATACTCGTAAAATTGTTTGGCAAAATATAATATTATCGGCAGTTATAAAAATAACATTCTTAACTCTTGGTGCATTAGGCGTAACTGGAATGTTAAGTGCGGTTATAGCCGATGTGGGTGTAACTGTTTTGGCAATATTAAATAGTTTGCGAGCATTATTATATAAAAATAAATAATGACAAAAACTTTGACATTAAGTCTTTATTAACTTAAAATTATTATAGGTGAATTTATGATAAAAAAAGTTTTATTAATAGTTATGGACGGTTTAGGTGATAGACCAGTTGAAGTTTTGGGTGGCAAAACGCCACTTGAAGCAGCAAATACTCCAAATTTTGATGCCTTGGTGAAAAAATCTCAATGTGGTTTAATGTATACGCTAGGTAGAGGAAAAAGACCGGGTAGTGATACTGCTCATTTATCAATTTTGGGTTACCCAATACAAGAATATTATAATGGCAGGGGGCCAATAGAGGCAGCAGGTGTTGGTATTAAGTTAAAAGCAGGAGATGTTGCATTTAGGGGTAATTTTGGCACAGTAGATTCTAGTTGGAATTGTATTGACAGGCGTGCTGGTAGAATAACTAATGTTGCACCATTTGCTAAGGCTTTAGATGGAACTATTATTGATGGAGTGGAATTCATTGTAAAACCTGGCTCAGCATATAGGGCTGGTGTTGTTATGCGCGGAGTAGGACTTTCTGCCAATGTTTCAGATGCAGATAGTCATAATGCCGGTGATAATATTCATGCAGTAGTACCAAAAGATAACACTAAAGAAGCAAAGCATACAGCAAATGTTTTAAATAAGTTTATGAAATATTCTTATGAAGTTTTAGATAAGTTGCCAGAAAATAAAAAATTAGAAGAGCAAGGAAAACTGAAGGCCAATTTTTTGCTATTGCGTGGTGCGGGTAAATTTGTTACTCTTCCAAAATTTAGTCAAAAATGGGGCTTTAAGAATGCTGCCTGCATTGCAGGTGGTGGGCTATATAAAGGTATTGGTGCATTTTTAGGAATGGATCTAATAAATGTAAACGGCGCAAATGCTCAAGTTAATACAAATCTTGAAGGTAAGTTTAATGCAGCAATTAATGCTTTAAATGAATATGATTTTGTTTTCCTTCACATAAAACCAACCGATTCATTAGCTGAAGATGGAAAACCAATAGAAAAGCGTGAATTTATTGAAAAAATAGACAAATATATTTCTCTTTTAAATAAGGTTGACAATGAAACTTTAATTGTAATTACGGCTGACCATTCCACAGCATGTGAATTAAAAGCACATACAGCAGACTCTGTACCAGTAATGTTTTACTGCAATGGTATACGAAATGATAATATAACAAAATTTGGTGAAAGAGATTTTGCAAAAGGAAGTTTGGGGATTTTAGAGGGTAAAGATATTATGCCTAATATTTTAAACATAATGGGAAAACTACCTATAATTGGTGCATAAAATAGGTTATAGAAGTCACTTTTAATAGTGACTTTTTTATGTAGGTAACAAATCCAAAATGAAATCAATTAAAACACTTGCAACAAACTTAAAGATGTGTTATATTAATAAGGTTTTAGTAATGTAATGCCGAAGTGCTGGAATGGTAGACGGAGCGGACTCAAAATCCGCCGTGAGCAATCACATGAGGGTTCGAGTCCCTCCTTCGGCACCAAGTTAAACTCAGTAGAATCAACTCTGCTGAGTTTTTTATTAATATTATTGAATATAATTTAGTTAAGTAATATAAACGTTGTGTTTTACAAAGTTTTTAAAATACCGACTTGGAACAAATGAAATTTTTTATACTTGAATATTTTTAAATATTATGATATATATTTAAACAAGGAGTAACATGTATGAAAATATTAACAATTAACGGAATTATAGATACAAAAGATGTTGAATTTATAGGTATAGAGAAAAAAGGCGGCATTATGCCGGAATATTGGGTGGCTGCATGTATAGATGGACAATTTTTTGAATTTGACAATACTCGTACTATAGATGAAATTAAAGTTGTACGTAAGTTTGAGGCAATTGCTAATATTATTAAACAAAATCACCCAAAAGATTTTGTATGTATAGGTGTTCACCTTGTAAATGTTGATAAGGCTTCATATTTTATAGAAGAATTAAAAAATGGTAAAGTGAAAATTAAAGTTAAACTTTCCAATGGAATAAGTTTAAGGAAAAAATTTAAATCAACCGAAATGCCTGAAAAATTAAATGAAAATTTAAACGAAGATAAAGAAAGATAAACTATATTTAATAGGGGAAAACAAATGAGATACAAAAAATTTGAGGGTGATAATTTATATTTTTCACCATTAGATATAAATGATTTACCACTTTTTACAAAATGGGTTAATGATGAAACTTTAACTCGAGGACTAGGAAATGTTTCATTAAATATTTCAGAGCTTGCTGAAAAAGACTTTTTGGAAAAAGCGGCAAAAGATATGCAGAGATATCAATTTAGTGTTATAACTAAAAAAGATGATAAATTATTAGGTACTTACGATTTGCATTTTGTACAACCATATAATAGATATGCAGAGGTTGGTGGTTTTATTGGTGAAATATCTGAAAGAGGTAAGGGGTATGGCACTGAAGCATTAACTATGATATGCGACTTTGGTTTTAATGTTTTAAATCTTCAAACTTTAGTTGCTAGAATTTATAGTTTTAATATAGCATCACTACGTTCTGCACAAAAAGTTGGATTTAAACAGGTTGGTAGAATTACAAAACGTGTCTTTTATGCTGGAAACTATTATGATGAAATAATATTGGAATTGCATAATAATGAATTTTATGAAAATCATAAAACTTATGTAAAACCAATTTAGTTTTTTAAAAACTCTTATATAGTATAAGGGTTTTTATTGTATATTCGTTTAAAAATTATTATAAAAAAGAATGGGATTTTTACAACGCTATATAATATGCGTTGTTTTTTTTATTACAAACAATCTTAAAAATTATAAAAAACATTAAAAATTTGCTTGACAATCGGCTGGGGGGGGGTAGAATACAAATATATAATTAAAAAGGGAGAAATTATGAAAGGAAAATTTAAAACGTTTTTATTTGCTTCTATGCTTGCTTTATGCATAGGTGTAATGGGTTTTGGTATATACGCAGCAATGTCAGCAAGCCTAAACGTAACAGGTAACCTAGGGTTTACCATGCATGATTGTATGATACAAATAGAAGGGCAAGTAAAGAACCTAGCCAAAGCAAATGGAGAAAGTTATACAACATATA